>NZ_OY782757.1:2880000-3547500 GCF_963678185.1 uncultured Tolumonas sp. | reverse complement strand
ATATACAGCAGCAACCGGTCGGCAGTTGGTGTAGCTTATTAATAGAGCAAATTGAACATTTGCATGATTTTTATGCCCGTTATTTACCGCAATCCATGTTATCGGGTTTACAGCCTTTTATTATTTTGTTGTTTGTATTTCCAACCAATTGGGCCAGTGGACTTATTCTTCTATTAACTGCACCACTCATTCCTGTATTTATGATTTTTACTGGTATGGGCGCGGCAGATGCAAACCGCCGCAACTTCCAGGCATTAGCACGTTTGTCTGCTCACTTTCTCGATCGCTTGCAAGGTTTAACGACATTACGTCTGTTTTATCGTACAAAAGCAGAGGGAGACAAAATCGAACAGGCATCGGAAGACTTCCGTGGCAGAACAATGGAAGTCCTGCGTATGGCGTTTTTAAGTTCAGCGGTATTGGAGTTCTTTTCGTCAGTATCCATTGCGCTTGTTGCGGTTTATTTCGGCTTTTCTTATCTCGGTAATCTGAATTTTGGTTCGTATGGTGAGCTAACCCTGTTCAGTGGCTTGTTTGTTTTATTGCTGGCGCCTGATTTTTATCTGCCGTTACGCGAACTCGGTGCGCATTATCATGCTAAAGCACAGGCTATTGGTGCCGCCGATTCGTTACAAACATTTCTGGATACCGAAGTGCTTACGGCGACTGGTGGTGAGCAAGCACTTATCGATAACTCCGACTTTACTATCGAAGCGACTAATTGTTGTGTATTGGCACATGACGGAAAAGTATTAGTTGGTCCGTTGTCTTTTAATATTAAGCCTAATCAATTTGTAGCGATTGTAGGTAAAACCGGAGCAGGTAAAAGCTCTCTGCTTAACGCGTTATTAGGTTTTGCTCCGTATACCGGTAGCTTGAAGATTAATGGCCAGGAATTATCAACATTGGATATGCGCCATTACCGACAATATATTGGCTGGTTAGCACAAAATCCTCGGTTATTACCCGGCAGCCTACGTACCAATTTATTGCTGGGTAACCACAACATAAGTGAGGAATTGCTACTAATTGCCGCTGAACAAGCTGGTGCACTCGATATTATTCAGGAAAAAGGCTGGGACTATACTATTTCCGAGCAAAGCTCCGGTTTGTCAGTTGGTCAGGCGCAACGCTTAGCGCTGACTCGAACCCTACTGAAACCATGCCGTTTATTATTACTGGATGAACCAACCGCCAGTTTAGATCGTGTAAATGAGCATAAAATCCTGCAGGCATTGGCACCGTTATGGCGAAAACACACCACCTTATTGGTAACGCATCGCGTTGAGCAACTACAGCAAGCCGATCATATTTTATTGTTGCAACAAGGTCAGTTGGTTGCCGAAGGCAGTTTCATGGAGTTGAGCCAACAGAATGAAGCGTTCCGGGCTTTATTGCTACAACCAGACATTGCCGTTACCAACATGACGGAGAATGACTATGCGTGAGTTACGTCCTTATTTGAAATTATTTTGGCAACACGCAGGTATGTTGTCGTTAGGGTTACTGCTAACTCTTTGCACGTTGTTAGCTGGATTAGGTTTGTTGTCTCTGTCCGGCTGGTTTCTGACAGCTTGTGCAGTAGCGGGTTTAAGCGTCGCGGGGAAAGATGGTTTCAACTACATGACGCCAGCTGGCGCAGTCCGCTTTTTCTCTATTGTCCGCACCGCCAGCCGTTGGGGAGATCGCGTCGTCAGCCATGATGCCACTTTCCGCGTACTGACCTCGTTGCGGATCCAATTCTGGAAAAAAATTGCGCCGTTATCATTACATCAGTTGCGCGCCTGGCGTCAGGGGGAATTACTAAATCATCTGGTGGCGGATATTGATGCATTGGATAATTTATATCTGCGTCTTGTCACACCGGTATTAGCAGCCATTCTGATCATTGGTTGTTTGGTGGGTGTCATTCTGCTGTTTGATCCACACTTAGCGCTATTACTGGGTGCCGCATTACTGTTTATCGCACTCTTTATACCTTTCTTATTTTACCGTTTAGGCAAACAACCAGGACAGGCACTTATTGTCAGCCAAAGCCATTTGCGCGAAGCCTGTACCACCTATCTGGCTAATCAGGCTGATTTGCTGCTGTTTGCCGCCGACGAAAATTACTGCCATACGATTGAACGCGAAGAACAATCGCTGCTCAATGCACAACGTCGTATGACCAGTATTAACGGTTTTGCCAGTGCATTGATGATGGGGCTACTGAGTGTGGTGTTGTGTGCGATGTTGTGGTTCTCTGCCGCTGGTGTGGGTAATCAAACTCAAGCTGACCCATTAACTGCTTTGATGGCCTTTTTTGCATTAGCATCTTTTGAAGCGTTACAACCCTTGGCCGGCGCTTTCCAATATTTATCGTCTACGCTTACCGCTGCCAAACGTCTGAACCAGATCATGGAAACAACACCAGCAACGCACTTTGGTGTCGATGAAACGCCAGCTAGTAGCGGAATGTTAAATATTCAAGCGCTGACATTTACCTATCCAGATCAGCCAGCAAGCGTGTTGAATGAACTGTCATTACAACTGAATGCGGGTGAAAAAGTGGCAATTCTCGGGCCAACGGGCTGTGGTAAATCAACCTTATTAGGTTTATTGACGCGGGAATGGCAAGCAACACAAGGCAACATTTTGCTGGACAACCGTTCTCTGGCTGATTTCAGTGATGAAGCATTAAGAGCCTCAATGTCTGTCGTTAGCCAACGTGTGCATATTTTTAGTGCCACACTGGCGGATAATCTGCGTTTAGCCAAACCGTCTGCCACTGATGCCGAGCTGCTGGCCGTCTTAACCAAGGTTGAACTGGATGGTTTATTAGATGGCGCCAATCTGAAAGAAAGTTTACGCCAATGGCTGGGCGAAGGCGGTCGCGCGTTATCGGGCGGTGAACAACGCCGGTTGTCATTAGCGCGGGCTTTATTACACGATGCACCGTTGTTATTACTCGATGAAGTGACCGAAGGGTTAGATCCGGCAACAGAACAGCGTATTATGCAACTCGTCATACAACACAGTATCGGAAAATCGGTACTGATGATCACCCACCGACTGACTGGTCTGGAACAAATGGACTGGATTGCGTTGTTGGAAAATGGCCGTTTTCGAATTACGGCGACCCATGATGAGTTGTTGCGTCAGGATCGTTATTATCAGCAATTGTTTCATCATCTGCATGATGAATAACTGATATCTATCGAATCTCTCGATCAGCCTCTCTATAATGCTATTTCTTATTAATGAGAGGCTGAATTGATGAAAAGTCTGCCGTTTGCTGCACTGCTACTGACTATGTTAAGTGGATGTAGTCTGTTTCAGGTACATACCAATCTGGATAAAGAAAACTTCACCGAATACTTCAAACCCGGTTCGGTAAACGTTCTGGACAAAGCGCAGATCCTGGATGCCGATGCCACTTCGCTTGGCACAGTAGAAGGTGAGTCCTGCCAAAGTAAAAGCACTCAAGCGCCACCAAATATGATTGATGCACAGACCGATGCCCGTCGCAAGGTGGCTGATAAAGGTGGTAATGCCGTGGTGTTTGGCAAATGTAGCAGCATGCCAGCAACCACTGAATGTGTATCAAGCATGGTTTGTTATGGCCAAGCCTATAAGGTTAAAGACAGCGAATAATGATGTCTGAGAGCCCGACAAATACACCATTCAGCCTGTCGGCTATTGGTGTGATCCGTTCCCCTTATCAGGAAAAGTTTGCCGTTCCTCGGCAACCGGGGCTGGTCACCGCCATGAATGCGCAGTTGGAATTATTACCGCCGTATAATGATCCACATTGTGTACGAGGGCTCGAAGAGTTCAGTCATTTGTGGCTGATGTTCCTGTTCCATCAAAATGGCACTGATGAATGGCACCCAACGGTACGCCCTCCCCGCTTAGGTGGTAATCAGCGCGTTGGGGTATTTGCATCCCGCAGCCCGTTTCGCCCCAATCCGGTGGGGTTGTCGGTGGTGGAACTGAAAGCGATCCGGCAACAAGGGAATCGGGTATGGCTGGAGCTAGGTGGTGTCGATTTAGTCAATGGCACGCCGATCGTGGACATCAAACCCTATCTGCCATTTGTCGACAGTCTACCTGACGCACGTGGCGGGTTTGCGCCAGATGCCCCCGTCACTATACCGGTCAGTTTTACGCCTGATGTTGAAATTTGTTGTCAGAAAATTGCACGCACTCACCCCGGCTTTCGTGAGTTTTTGCAACAAGTGATCGGCCAAGATCCTCGCCCAGCTTACCGCAAGCAGGATAATGACGATAAAATATACGGCGTCCGATTACTGACCTTTAATATCAACTGGCAGGTTCAACAGGGTGTCGCCGTTATCTGCGCCATCACTGATATCGAAGAGGGAGAAAAACCATGATGCATGCTGCATGGTATATGAGCTTTGTATTATCGATATTATTGTTTTTATCAACCGGATGCGATGCAGGTCATGATGCACCTCCGGCAGCCAAACCGAGCACGCAAGATACGATCTTAAAAGATCAGCTGAAGCCACTGGAAGATGCGAAAAAAGTGGAGCAAACCCTGCAGCAGGCGGCCGATAAACAAGCGGAAGCAATGAAGCAACAAACCAAATAAGAAAAAGGCGCCGGATTCTTTATATACAGAAGATGGCGCCTTTTTCAATTCATCATAATTCGGCGAATTCTGGAATAGGCGGTTTACCGTGTGCTTCCAGAAAATTCAGCAATACACGCGGACTTTGGTTCAGCACGCGTTCTGCCGGGAAACCAACACTGTCTAATATTTCCAGACTTTTATCTAATTCACCCAGACTAAACGCCACGTGAGAATCAGAACCTAAACTCACCCATCCACCGGCATCACGAACCGCTTTGGCTATTGCCGTGCAGTTGACATCGCTGCCGACTCGGGAATGTAAAAATGAAGAGTTGTTGATTTCCAACGCAACATTGTATTTCGCAGCAGCTTCAGCAATGGCATGGATATCAACCGGAAAACGCGGATTACCCGGATGAGTAATGATGTGTACCAGCCCGTTTTTCATCGCATTGATCATGGCGCGGGTATTGGTATCACGATCTTTCGGTGCAAAAACCTGCTCATGGAAACCAGCCAGGATAATGTCTAATTCACCCAGCATTTTTTCATTACAATCAATATTGCCAAATTCGTCTTTGATGTTGGCCTCGATACCACGCAGGATGGCAACACCATCGACGATGCGGGGAATCACGCGTTGATTAATAAAATGCCACGCATGCGGTGCATCCGCCATCTCCGGGCCGTGATCGGTGATCGCAAAAATACGAATGCCTTTGCGTTTGGCTTCGGCAATATAATCATGAATTGTACTATAGGCGTGTGTGCTGGCCAGGGTATGAGCGTGGGTATCGACCTGATAGCGCATAGCTTAACTTCTCCCCTTCTGTCATTGTTTTCAGCATACCATAAAAGTCATTTTTACGGCGGATCGCTATGCTTTTCTGCACATTGTTGATTTTTCCCTTGGGGTGTCATCCACCCGCCTGCTAGAATTTTGCCCCAAATTCCGAATATAACCGGCGATGATGCCGGGCTAATGCTCAATAAACGAAGGATCCAACATGCGTACCAGCCAATATTTGCTTTCCACGCTCAAAGAGACACCGAATGATGCGGAAGTGATCAGCCACCAGCTGATGCTGCGCGCCGGGATGATCCGTAAACTGGCCTCTGGCCTGTATACCTGGTTGCCGACCGGTTTGCGTGTATTGCATAAAGTTGAAGCCATCGTGCGTGATGAGATGAATAAAGCTGGTGCAATTGAAATCTCGATGCCTGTGGTACAACCTGCTGAATTGTGGGAAGAGTCTGGTCGTTGGGAACAATATGGCCCCGAACTGTGCCGTTTGAGCGACCGTCATAGCCGTCCGTTTGTATTAGGCCCGACCCATGAAGAAGTCGTTACCGCACTGGTACGTTACGAAGTAAACAGCTACAAACAGCTGCCACTGAACCTGTATCAGATCCAGACCAAATTCCGTGATGAAGTTCGCCCGCGCTTTGGTGTGATGCGTGGTCGTGAATTCACCATGAAAGATGCTTATTCCTTCCATCTGAACAAAGACAGTTTGGTCGAAACCTACGGCAAAATGCATCAGGCTTACTGCAACATTTTCAGCCGTATGGGTCTGGATTTCCGCCCAGTATTGGCTGACACCGGCTCTATCGGCGGCACCGGTTCACATGAGTTCCACGTACTGGCGAACAGCGGTGAAGACGTAATTGCTTTCTCGACCGAATCAGATTACGCCGCCAACGTGGAAATGGCTGAAGCCTTGGCTCCTGCTGGTGAACGCCCTGCCCCGTCAGCAAGTGCGACCAAAATTGCGACACCCAATGCGCACACCATCGCGGAAGTCTCTGCATACCTGAAAGTGGCTGAGCAGCAGACCGTTAAAACCTTGCTAGTCAAAGGTGAAGCGGATGAACAAGGTCAAGCGGGCGTGATCGCGCTGGTTTTGCGTGGTGATCATGAGCTGAACGACATCAAAGCAGAAAAAATGGCCGGTGTTGCTGCGCCATTGACCTTCGCCAGCGAAGAAGAGATCCGTGCAGTAGCAAGTTGTGACGCTGGCTCTATCGGCCCGCAAAACCTGAAATGCAAAGTGATCGTCGATCGCAGCGCGGCTCATCTGGCTGATTTTGTCTGTGGCGCCAATGAAAATGATTTCCACATGACTGGCATGAACTGGGATCGCGATATTCAAGGCTACGAAGTCGCTGATATTCGTAATGTGGTGG
The DNA here is from genome assembly GCF_963678185.1 of uncultured Tolumonas sp. Classification (NCBI taxonomy): domain Bacteria; kingdom Pseudomonadati; phylum Pseudomonadota; class Gammaproteobacteria; order Aeromonadales; family Aeromonadaceae; genus Tolumonas; species uncultured Tolumonas sp. Next base: position 3,540,734 of record NZ_OY782757.1, on the reverse strand, counting down.
AAGGTGACCCAAGCCCATGCGGTCAAGGCACCCTGCTGCTGAAACGTGGTATTGAAGTGGGCCATATTTTCCAACTCGGCACCAAATATTCTGAAGCCATGAGTGCAACCGTGCTGAACGAAGGTGGCAAATCCACCGTGATGGAAATGGGCTGTTACGGTATCGGTGTTACCCGTGTGGTGGCTGCTGCGATTGAACAAAACTTTGACGACCGCGGTATTATCTGGAGCGATGCGCTGGCACCATTCCAAGCGGTGATCATTCCAATGAATATGCACAAATCTCACCGTGTGCAAGAACTGGCTGAGCGTTTCTACACTGAACTGCAAGCAGCCGGTGTTGAAGTGTTACTGGATGATCGTAAAGAGCGCCCAGGTGTTATGTTTGCCGATATGGAATTGATCGGCATTCCGCATGCGATCGTGATCGGTGAACGTGGTATCGACAGCGGCGTGGTGGAATACAAACACCGTCGTAGCGGCGAAAAAACCGAAATCGCCATTGATGACATCGTGGCAAAAATTACAGCGCAATTAGCAAAATAATTGCCGCATAAAAAACCGGCCTCTGATGGCCGGTTTTTTTATGTCAAAAAAATGTCTTCTCGATATCAACTTATTATCTTCGTTTTCTCTTCTCTCTGTTTAAACGACAGCTAAGCGTCAACCAGTCATACCTGATTTTCCACCATCTCTATAAAAGTCTTTATACATCAACAGATTAAAAAAAGATCTAAAACAGGCATAGCTTTTGCTTTATTTAAAATAAGATTAGTTTTTAAGTGGGTAAAAGATATGGAAGGTTTATCTGTTGTATCAACATATGATCATGCCCCGGATCTGCATTTTGCCCGCGTGAGTGGCTTTAGTCCGATCTCCAGCAGCGATAAATTAGCTCTGTTGGAAACACTAATGACCCAGGAAAAACTCGCCGATCTGCTGCAATCTTTTGCCACTTGGACCAGCCAACATTTGCCGGTTTGCCGCATGGCTTATATTTGGATGGAACAACGTTTTGAGATATTGAATCTCGGCCGAGGCGCTTACAAACAGCATTTTTCGTTGCTTGATCCTAAAATGCAGATGCTGGGTCAAGTTGACTACGAATTAACCGGCAAACTGAACCCACATCAGCATCGTCTGTTGCAGCAATTACACCAGTTATTGATTAACCCATTACGTCTGTTTCTGAAAATGGAAGAGATGGATCAGCAATGCCGGATGGATCATTTAACCGGTGTAGGTAACCGCGCTCATTTTGACGAAGCTATGCAGTTGTCTATTGAGCAAAATAGCCGTCAGCCAAATGGCTTAACATTGATGCTGGTTGATTTAGATAACTTCAAACAGATCAATGATACCCATGGTCACCCAACTGGCGACCGTGTTTTAAAATTGTTTGCTGAACTGTTGACTGATGTTGTACGCGGCACCGACATGGTCTTCCGTTTGGGTGGCGATGAATTTGCACTGATGTTCCAACCTGCAGATGAATTTACCGCGTTACGCGTTATGGTTCGTTTACAAAAACGTCTGGCACTACATCCTGAACTGAAACAGCTGAATGTAGGTTGTAGTCTAGGTTATACCAATTGGACCAGCGGTATGAGCGCCAAAGAGCTTTATCATCTGGCTGATGAGCAACTTTATCACAATAAAAATTTGCGCCGGAATGCCTGAACTCAGGCATTCGGTTCCCAGCTGATTGTTAATCCCATTTTGTCGGTTTGACAGAGATAATCCTGACAGATAAATAACCCAACAATGGCCGCTATTTTTCCCTGATAACAGATGATTGGCATTGTGCTCCGCAGCCAAGGTGCAACACCATATTCCTGCCATAATTTCTTCAGTTCTCGCGAATGTTCTCGCCCCACCGGATGCGCCTTATACGAACCTGGCAAGCCATATTCTATCGTTAATTGTTCATTCGCCTCTGGCATGCGTAACCGCATTTCATTTAGGCAATCAGTCTGTAACGTCAAAACACCATTCGCTAAATGAACAGGAATATCGATCGGTAATGTTTGCGACGAAATCGCAGCTGGTATTGGGGAAACTTGATATAAACGATGCTGATATCGGCGGATAACGCCTTGTTGCCAGACTAACTCGGGCATCGCGTCAGCACGGGCCAACGCTACTTCTGACCAGATGTTATGTAATTGCGCGTGCGAGGGTACCGTCCCGGTTTGTTGGCGTAACCAGAAACGCAACAACTGATGACGCCGTGCGGGTGACAAAGTTTCTAACTGAGCGATCTGTAAACTGCCATCAACATGCAGACTGGCTAACAGGTCTGTTTTGGCAATTTCATCGAGTAGCGTTTCTTGTTCCGCACATAAAGTTGCACTACGCGCCGCAGTGGCCGCAATTTCCGGCCAACGTTCGCGCAATAATGGGATCACGCGCTGACGCAGAAAATTACGATCAAAACGCTCATCATAATTGCTGTCATCTTCAATCCAGCTTAAACGCTGACTGATCGCCCAATCCAATAATTGCTGACGACTAAAAGACAATAGCGGGCGCACTAAACGGCCATCCGCAAAATCAGCTTCCATTGGCATGGCCGCTAAACCACGAGGGCCGGAGCCGCGCTTTAATGCCAACAGCACGGTTTCCAGCTGATCATCCTGATGATGAGCGGTGAGTAACGAACCACCCTTCGGCAAATATTGTCGAAACACGGCATAACGTGCCTGACGCGCCAGATCTTCCAAGCTTTGACGATTCTGCTTTGCAATCTCAACACGTTGTGCAGTAAACGGGATTGTCAGTGTCTGGCAAGTTTGCTGACAATGGAGTAACCACTGATCGGCCAACGGGTTCAACCCATGATGAACATGCACAGCTTGCAGCGAAAACCCCGCTCGTTGACGAATATATCGAGCCAATAATTCCAACAACACACGGGAATCCAGACCACCACTAAACCCGACCAGTAAGGAGCCGGGTTTTAGCTGTTGATCCAAAATTGCGAATACGTCGGTTTCTAAACGATAGTGGCTCACAGGAACTCATTTCAGAACACAATCAAGATGAATACATGATAACAGATGGGCTTCGGGATCACTGCTGTGTGAGCTATCACAGATTTAACGTGCCGCGTCGTTTTAATCAGATTTTTGTGAAATTGTTGACTACAGTCAGACAAAGCCAAATAGGTGATGTAACAAACAGCTGTATCAGGAACAAGCATGAACAAAATACTGCGTGCACAATCCCAAGCGCCTGACGCAAAAACGGCTGTCAGCGAATTGAAAAACCAGTTCAATTCTCAGTCGGCCAGTCTGCTCCTGTTTTTTTGCTCTGCCCATTATGATTTAAAAACAATTGCAGAGAGTTTTAATCAATTATTTCCTGAGATTGAAGTTGTTGGATGTACCACTGCCGGTGAAATCGGCCCCAATGGTTACATTGAACACTCCATCAGTGCCGTATTATTTCCCAAAGATGAATTTAGCGTGGTCACCGGTTGTCTTAACAAGATTGATGAACTGACCGAATCGGACAGCAAACAATTTGTACAATCGCTATTACCGCAGCGGGAACATGTATCACGCCTTAACAACCATCGTCATGCGTTTGCCATGCAACTAGTCGATGGCTTGTCCGGTAAAGAAGAATTTATCAGTTACAGTTTTCAGAAAAACTTGGGCAGTATTCCCCTGTTTGGCGGTTCTGCTGCGGATAATATGCAATTCGAACAAACACATGTTTTTCATCATGGCGCCTTTCATGAAAAAAGCTGTGTATTAGTTTTATTCAACACCAACCGACCATTTCGGCTATTCAAAACACAAAATTTCTCCGGTATTGGCGAACCGTTGGTCGTGACTGCAGCGGACCCGCAACACCGGACTATTATCGAATTAAATGGCCTTCCTGCTGCCGATGTTTATGCACAACGTATTGGCAAAGATATTTCTGAACTCAATGCACATCTCTTTGCCGCCTTTCCACTGGTCAGCAAAATGAACGGCAATGAATATATTCGTTCCATCCAAAAAATGAATCCAGATGGCAGTTTACGGCTTTATTGCGCCATTGATGAAGGTGTTGTATTACGCGTTGCAGATAGCATGAATCTGATTAATGATTTAGATCAGCAATTTAGCAAACTAAAAACAGCACTTGGCGAGATATCTCTGACCTTAGCCTGTGATTGTTCTTTGCGACGTATGGATATTATTGATAACCAGCAATTGCCAGCAGTTGCCGACATATTCCGACAATATCGAGCTTCTGGCTTTAGTAGTTTCGGTGAGCAATTTGGTAGCTTGCATGTCAATCAGACCTGCACGGGCATCGCCTTTGGTTGTGGAGAGTCGCCATCATGACCGGCCAACAACCAACAATGACCGAATTACAAAATGAGATCATCCGTCTGAATAAAATGGTCTCGGCGTTAATCAAACGGGCAGATGCAGTCAATGCCGACAAGATGACCGATTTTAGTCTGTTTCAAACACAGGTCATGCTGCAAGACGAAGTCATGAGCCGGACGGAGCAGCTAGAAAATGCATTATTAAAAAATAACCAAATCAACGCTGAATTGATTGATACACAACAAAAAATGGCCAACGAAATCGAAGAGCGAAAGTTAGTGCTTTTAGCTCTCGAGCAAGAAAAAGCCGAACAAAAAGCGTTAATTCAAAAATTGGAAGAAAGTGATCGCCAGCTACGGCAATCGGAAAAATTAGCATCGATTGGCCAGTTAGCTGCCGGGGTAGCCCACGAAATTAATAACCCGATGGGGTTTATCACCTCGAATTTGAGTTCGTTACAGCGATATTTTACCCAGCTATTTCAACTAATTGCGCTTTATGAAAAATCATCCGCTGACCCAGCAAACCCAGTTTGGCCGCAGCAGATCCAGTCATTACGTGATGAAATTGATATTGAATTTCTGAAAGAGGATATTAGCCCGCTATTTCAAGATTCGATAGAAGGGGCCGTCCGCGTCAGGCGGATCATTCAAGACTTACTGCATTTTTCCCGTGCTGGTGAAAACTACTGGGAGTGGGCCAATTTACAAGATGGTCTGAATAGCACACTCAACATACTGAGTAATGAACTTAAATATAAAGCTGATGTGATCCGGGAATATGGCGATATCCCGCCAGTTCATTGTATGCCCGCGCAGTTGAATCAGGTTTTTATGAACATGCTGTTAAATGCGGTTCATTCGATTGATATTCATGGCGAGATCCGCGTAAAAACTGGCGTGAACCAAGATCAGGTTTATATCACTATTGCTGATACCGGTAGTGGCATGAGCCCAGAGGTAAAAGCCAAGATTTTTGACCCGTTCTTCACCACGAAACGCTTAGGGACTGGAGCGGGTCTAGGTCTGTCGGTCGCTTACGGTATTATCAAAAAACATCAGGGCCATATCGATGTGCAAAGTGAACCTGGCCAGGGATCTGTCTTTACTGTATGGCTGCCCATTTCGCCCGAGCTCGAATCAGACGATACCCACTGATATTAATGTGTCATCGCCGGAGTACGTTTACGTAATAAAAAGATCAACGGTAAAGCAAGTAAGGTAATAAACATCATCAACCGGAAATCACGCAGATACGCGATCAAACTGGCCTGCTGGGTGATGGTTTTATTCAGTAAAGCAAGGCCACTTGCCGATCTCAGATCCCATAATGTCGGCAGCTGATGTAACCAAATAGCATTAAATCCGTTGGTATTTTCGGCCAGAATAGAATGAAAGACCTGCGTATTTTGCGATAGCAAAGTGACCACGATGGAAATACCAATACTGCTACCGATATTTCGCAACAAGCTATACATCGCAGTGCCTTCATTTCTATATTTCTGATCGAGAGTCATAAAGGTCATCGTACTTAGTGGCACAAATACAAACCCCATACCAAAGCCTTGGATAAATCCGGTTCTGAATAGGTCGAGGAAAGTAATATTCAAATCAAACAATGACATTTCCCATAATGATTCAACCATCATTAATAAACCGACCACTAATAAAGTACGAAGATCAAACCGGCGCATCAGATGACCAACCAGACTCATACTCAACATGGTTCCTAGCCCACGTGGTGCCATAGCAAACCCCGTTGCTAAGACCGGATAACCCAACAGGTTTTCTAGAAAAGGGGACAACAATGCCACGGTCGACAGCAGCATGACGCCTAAGATAAAGATCAGTAATAACCCAATGCAGAAGTTTCGGTCTTTGAACATGGCGGGGTGAATAAACGGCGTTTTGTGCGTAAACATATGCACAATGAACAGATAGATAAACAATACGGCGCAGATGCCTTCTATGATGATTTCTGTCGAGGTAAACCAGTCTTTAGATTCACCACGATCCAAAAACATCTGTAACGCACCAATGGCAATCGCCAGTAATCCAAAGCCGAGGCCATCAAAGCGGATGGTTTTATTGGGTTTGGTTTCCGGTACAAACAACCAGATCCCGATCAATGCCAGAATGCCAACCGGCAGATTAATGAAAAACACCCAGCGCCAGTTGTAAAATTCCGTCAGATATCCGCCCAGTGTCGGCCCCAAAATTGGCCCAACCATGACACCGATACCCCAGATCGCCATGGCCTGACCACGTTCTTTGGGCTCATAGACATCCAACTGGACCGCTTGTGACAGCGGCACTAAACCGGCACCAAAGATCCCCTGCAAAATACGAAATGTCACGATCTCGGGTAATGACTGCGCGACACCACACAATACTGATACACAGGTAAACCCAAACACTTCCCAGAAAAATACTCGCTTACGCCCAAACCGGTTCACTAAAAAACCGTTTAACGGCGTACAAATGGCGGCCGCCACGATATAGGAGGTGAGCACCCACGAGATCTGATCTTGTGTCGCCGCCATACTGCCTTGCATATAAGGCAAGGCGACGTTGGCGATGGTGGTATCCAGCGTTTGCATCACCGTGGCAAGCATCACGGCAATCGTGATCAAACCTCGGTGCGCAACACGAGCGGGTTGAACCGCGGAAGTTGGTACGACAGACATGCGAGCCTACCTTGTTACTTACTGCTGCGCCCACGCCATACCAGGAACATGGCGGCGATGCTCTGTGTCGATATCAACGATAGCGCTCATCCCCGTCCGTAATTCCGGCTGATTAAGAGCAGCGTTAATGCGGATCCGCACCGGAATACGCTGAATGACCTTCACCCAATTGCCGGTTGAATTCTGCGCCGGTAACACGGAAAACTCCGCCCCAGTTGCTGGGCTGATGCTTTCCACAATCCCTTTGCCTTCCCAATCAGGATAAGTATCCACGTGAATATTGACACTTTGGCCTAATTTCACGTGCGTGAGATCCGTTTCGTTGTAATTCGCTTCTACCCACACCGATTTATCCGAGATCAGCGCTAATGCTTGCGTGCCAACCGACAAATGTTGCCCCAGTTTTGGTAATTGGCTAACCACGCCTGAATCCGGCGCCGTAATATGGGTATGCGCCAGATCTAAAGTCGCCTGCGCCACTTCGGCTAACGCGGCTTTAACCTGCGGATGTTCATCAACAACAATAGCCGGATCGCCCGCCAGATTTTGTTTCAACTGTTCTAACTGATTGCGTAATACGACTAATTGCTGGGAAGCCACATCGACCGCTTGTTTGGAGTCATCCACCCCAGAGGCAGACACAAAATGGCGTTCGGCTAATTCCGCCTGCCGTTTATAGGCTTTTTGCGCATACGCGTAATTGGTGTTTTGCAGGGCGATCTGGGATTCAACCTGTTGATATTGCGCTTTTAAGGCAGAAATCGTGGTGCGGATGTTCGCCAGATTCGCTTGGGCTTTTTGTAATGCCACTTGATAGGCGGCAGGGTCAATTTCAAACAGCGGCTGCCCTGTTTTTACCGCTACATTTTCTTTCACGTATAACGCAACAACCTGCCCGGCCACTTCGGTACTCAGCGGGATCTTGTCACTTTTCAGGTAAGCGTTATCGGTCTCAACATACCGGCCACTGTTTAGATAAAAATAACTGCCACCCAGCAATAGAACAAAACAAGGCCCGAGCATCAGCCAGCGACGTAATTTACTTAAAGAACGGGAATTTGTGCTTTCAGGCTGTTTCTCACTCATGATTTGTCCTCTTTACCCAACATGGCACTATGAGTAGTGTCGATATCATCTGTCAGCAAATTGGCTTTCATCACCAACAGAGCTTCAACAAAGGCGGCAATTTGCGTAGCCGTTAGATCTTTGGTCATTAAGCTTTGCAGCTCCTGCACTTCAGCACGGATCTCGGTTAGCACCGGTTCTGCCGCCGGTAACAGATATAACCGAAATGCCCGGCGATCTTGCTCATCATTGCGGCGTTCGATCAGCCCCATCTCAACCAGCTGGTCTAATTGTTTAACCAAAGTAATTGGCTGAATTTCTAGTATTTTTGCCAAATCAACCTGACGTAACCCCTGACAACGCGATAAACGTAACAAGGTGCGGCTTTGTGCATGGGTGAGTCGAAAAGATTCCATTTGCTGGTTAAATCGTCTTCGGGTCAGTCGGGCAACTTCACCAAAGAGAAAAGCGATATCAGTACTATTCATGAGGGTCACACAAAGATAATAGCAATACATATAATATACATAGCTTATTATATTAATAGCAATGTAATTCATGTAGACAATTATGATGTGATGTATGCGAGCGGATCAAAAAAGCCCCTATGCGGGGCTTTAAAAAGATGATTAATTTACCTAGCGCTAGCTGATGTCCAGCGGGGCAAAATTTTTCACCAGATCATCAATCGCTTTCATCTGCTGTAGGAATGGCTCTAATTTATCCAGAGGTAACGCACTTGGGCCATCACAACGCGCATGATCCGGATCAGGATGCGCTTCGATAAATAGACCAGCCAGACCAACCGCCATACCGGCACGCGCCAGATCAACTACCTGTTCACGACGACCACCAGAAGCCGCGCCCAGTGGATCACGACATTGCAGCGCATGAGTGACGTCGAAAATAACCGGGCTGCCTTGGCTGGCATTCTTCATCACACCAAAACCCAGCATATCGACAACCAGATTGTCGTAACCGAAATTCACACCGCGTTCACAAAGAATCACGCGTTCGTTACCGCACTCAGCGAACTTCTCAACGATATTTTTAACCTGACCTGGGCTGAGGAATTGTGGTTTTTTCACATTCACGACGTTGCCAGTTTTTGCCAGCGCTTCGACCAGATCAGTCTGACGCGCCAGAAACGCCGGTAATTGCAGCACATCCACTACTTCGCTGATCGGTTTCGCTTGCCATGTTTCATGCACATCAGTGATGAGGCTGACGCCGAAGGTTTTTTTCAACTCTTCAAAAATACGCAAACCTTCTTCCATGCCCGGGCCACGGTAGGAGTGAACGGAAGAGCGATTGGCTTTGTCCCAACTGGCTTTAAATACCAGAGGAATGCCCAGCTTTTCAGTCACGGTGACATAGGTTTCGCAGATCGACATCGCCAGATCGCGCGATTCCAATACGTTCATGCCACCAAACAGCACGAATGGCTGATCGTTAGCAACATTGATCCCGTTAAACTGAACGACTTTCTGTTTCATTCCTCACTCCATCAGTGCAAAGTTGTGGCGCCATGATCCAGAAAAGCCAGCTGCATTTTCAGCACAGCCGCGACCGGATCTTGCGGGCATTGTTCAATAAAATATGAATAATCATTAGCCGCTAATTGCGGGCATTCCAATTGTTCATAGACTAAACCCCGATCTCGAATTTCATACGGATCATCCGGGTTCATTTTCAATAAGACTTCACTGGCCCGTAATGCTTCCGGCAAACGACGGCTTTGTAACATACAGGCTTTGGTGACACTCAATAATCGCAATAAAATCTGACGTTGATCCGCTTCTTTGGTGTATTTGCTGTCCATTTGGGTCAAATCACCCAACGTGGCCCGCAGCATTAATGAACGCTGAGCTGCATCCCACTCTTCACCGGTAAACGGATCGATAAACACCGGCGTATCTTCAGGAAACAACAGTAAAAAATTACCAGGGAAACAAACACCACGCACCGGGATCTCGACCGAGTTTGCCAGATGCATTAACACAATACCTAAGGTGATTGGTAAGCCACTGCGCTGGGTCAGCACATTATCCAGCAGACAATTTTCCGCCGTATAATAACGCTCCCAGTCACCCGCAAACTGCAGCTCATGATAAAACGCATGCAGTAATTGCTGGCGGCGCTCTTTGATATCACATGCCGTCACATACGGACGAATGGCTGTGCGCAACATACGTAGCTGCTGCAAACCATCGATTAAAACCGGCTGTTCTTGCACATCTTCTGCCGCCATCAGCGCCAGCATTGCGATATCTAAACCTTCAAAATCAGTATCATGCGTAATGTTCATTTGCGTACTACCTTGCAACATCACCAAACCATTGGCCGCCAGAAACACGATCCTGACCACCTAAATCCTGTCTTGTCATGACTGCATGAAAACCGCGTGCCAACAGCAATTCGCGTACGGCCTGCGCTTGTTGCCAACCATGCTCCAGCAACAACCAACCACCCTCAGCCAAATATTCCGGCGCTTGATCAATTAGTTGGCGGATATCCGCCAAGCCATCCTCTTCCGCAACCAGTGCGGTGAGTGGTTCAAAACGTACATCACCCTGTGCCAAATGCGGATCAGCAGCATCAATATAGGGCGGATTAGAGACTATCAGCTGGAAATTTTGCTCATTCAGCGCTGAAAACCAGTTGCTCGCCAGAAATTTGACTGAAAAACCTAACCGTGCCGCATTCCGTCGCGCTAACTCCAAGGCAGCGGGTTCACGCTCTAACGCCCACATGGTTAAGCCCGGACATTCTGATTTCAGCGCCAGTGCGATGGCACCAGTGCCCGTGCCCAGATCGAGTGCTTTTAAGCCTTGCCCGCGTTCTGGTAACAAACTCAATGCCCATTCCACCAGACATTCGGTATCCGGACGTGGAATTAACGTCGCCGGCGAAACCTGTATGGGCAGCGACCAGAACTCACGCACGCCAAGAATATAAGCGACCGGTTCACCTTGTTCGCGGCGAATAGCCAGTTGCTCCAAGTGCTCGACTTGTTCCGGCGTTAGCTCTTGTTCCGGCCAGGTCCGCAAAAAAGTACGGGTACAACTTAATACCGCACATAACAGACAATCCGCATCCAGTGCTGCACTGTCGCTATCGGCAAAACGCTGGATCAACTGCTGACGCAGGGACGCTATTTGCATGAATGGCTCTCTGTTAATCGCTATCAATGATTACTGATCGGACAATGCTGCCAGCTGGTCGGCTTGGAACTCTTGCAGCAATGGTTGCAGTAAGCAATCTAAATCGCCTTCCATCACTTCCGACAAGCGGTACAGTGTCAGGTTGATACGATGATCACTGGCGCGGCCCTGTGGGTAGTTATAAGTACGGATACGGTCAGAACGATCACCGGTACTCAAAATACTGCGTCGTGTTGAATCGGCTTCGGCACGACGTTTATCTTCTTCCTGCTGTGCCAGACGCGCCGCCAACACCGACATCGCACGGGCTTTGTTTTTATGCTGTGAACGTTCGTCCTGACACTCAACCACCGTACCGGTTGGAATGTGGGTAATACGGATCGCCGAGTCGGTTTTATTGATGTGCTGACCACCCGCGCCCGAAGCACGGAATGTATCGATACGCAGATCGGCAGGGTTGATATCCGGGATCTCTTTTTCTGGGATCTCCGGCAACACCATCACCGTACAAGCTGAGGTATGCACACGACCTTGTGATTCGGTTTCTGGTACGCGCTGCACACGATGACCGCCCGATTCAAATTTCATCACACCGTAGACGCTATCACCTTCCATGCGAACGATGATCTCTTTATAGCCGCCATGCTCGCCATCACTGGTGCTCATGATTTCCAAACGCCAGCCGCGACGTTCAGAATATTTGGAATACATACGGAACAGATCACCGGCGAAAATCGCCGCTTCATCGCCACCGGCACCGGCACGAATTTCCAGGAAGCAGTTACTGTCATCTTTCGGATCTTTCGGCAGCAGTAACACCTGCAATTCCGCTTCCACACGCTCAATCAGCTGTTTGGCATCAGCCAGTTCTTCTTGTGCCATGGCTTTCATTTCAGCATCGTCACCCGCTAACATCTCTTCGATGGCTTGCAGATCGGCTTCAGCCTGCTGGTATTGCTGAAAACCCGCAACCACTTCACCCAGTTGCGAATATTCTCGGGTCAGCGCACGGAATTTTTCCTGATCGGAAACCACATTTGGTTCACCCAGCAGCGCCTGAACTTCTTCATAGCGCTCCATCAGTCCTTCCAGCTTTCTGATCACTGATTCTTTCATAGCATTCCTGTTTGATTTGTTTTTTACTCAGCGCAATTTGCGTGAAATTTAATTTTTTTCGTCGAGTCGCAATGCCTGACTCAATAGTAGTAATGAGCTTTTATCTTCGACTTCGCCCGCTTGGCGCAACGCTTCCGTGGGTGCATGAATAAGTTTATTCGTTAATCGCTCACTTAGTTCAGATAGCACAGCTGCCGCATCTTCGCCCTGTTCCAGCTTGCGTAACGCCAGCGTTAACTGTTCTTGGCGTATGTCATCAGCCTGTTGGCGATAAAGGCGCACATAGTTTTGTGCCGATAAACCGCGGAACCAGTTCATGAACTGTTCGCGCTCATCCTGCACGATTTGTTCCGCTTGCCGCGCCGCTTGTTCCCGGTGACGCTGATTTTCTGCGACGATATTTTGCAGATCATCCACCGTATACAAATAAGCATCGGACAATTCGCCGACCTCTTCCTCAATATCGCGTGGCACCGCAATATCGATCAGCAGCATCGGTTTATTCCGTCGTTGCTTCAATGCCCGCTCAACCAAACCTTTACCTAATATGGGTAACGGGCTGGCGGTAGAGCTGATCACCAGATCGACATCCGGCAATACCTGTGGGATCTCATTTAAGGTAATGACATCCGCCTGCCAGGCACCCGCTATCGCTTGTGCACGGATCAACGTACGGTTGGCCACAGTCATTTGTGAGACCGAATGCCCATACAAATGTTGTCCAACCAGTTCTATCGTTTCACCAGCGCCAATCAGCAAAACTTTTACTTGTGACAAATCACCGAAAATCTGCCGCGCCAGCGTCACGGCAACATACGCCACCGAAACACCATAAGCGCCGATTTCCGTTTCGGTGCGCACGCGCTTTGCCACACCAAAGGTGCGTTGGAATAACCGATTCAACAGCCCTTTCACCGCACCTTGTTTACTGGCGGTATCCAGCGCTTGTTTGACCTGACCTAAGATCTGCGGCTCACCCAAAACCAGTGAATCCAGCCCAGCGGCGACACGCATTAGATGACGAACCGCTTCACCATCCTGCAACTGATATAACGCCGGTTGCAGTTCATCTTCCTTCAGATGTTGGAAATGTGACAGCCATAGAGCAACCTCTTCACTGGCGCCGCTATCAACAGCACAGTAAAGTTCAGTACGATTACAGGTGGAAAGAATCACCCCTTCCCTGACACCGGGGACCGATGTTAACGCCGCCAAAGCATCGTCAATGCGCTCCGGCCCAAAGGCCACTCGCTCACGCAATGACAACGACGCCGTCTTATGGTTTACCCCCAGCACAAACAGATGATGCATCAGGCTGCGGACTCGTCAGCAAATTTAAGGCAGCCATTCTACGAAAAAGTGGCGATCTTTGAAAGCAAAGCGCCAGCGCCGATATCCAAAGTCATTGGTGTGGCAGCAAGGCGATAAGTGAACGCTGGCAACGACGCTGCAACTTCAAGTATGAAGGGTATATACTGTCACATCGTTAAAGGAGGCTTTGTGAAACCATTACAACAACTATCATTGCTTTTTTGCCTGCTAATTCTGAGCGCGTGTACCTCACAACAACATCAATTAGACAATGCCAGCTGGCGCATGCAGCGTCAGAAGCTGGAAAATATTACCCATTGGACCATCTCCGGCAAGCTGGCCATTATTACGCCAGAGAAAAAAGGCTCTGCACGTATTCACTGGCAGCAAAATGGCGATGACTATCACCTCAATCTGACCAGCCTGCTTGGCACCCGTATTATGGAGATGAGCAAAGAAGGCGACAAAGTGGTCATTATCGATGATAAAGGCCGTGAATATCGCGGCACAGATGCCGAATATCTGGTCTATCGCTTAACCGGCTGGCAAATGCCGGTTTATAAACTGCCGTTATGGATCAAAGGGCTGCCCGGCGACACCGATTATGACATCAATGCGACCGGTCAGGTGACCAACATCAAAACGCCCAACTGGCAGATGCAATATCAAAGCTATCAGGAAGTCGATGGTTGGATGATGCCAGAAAAAATCACCTTTAAAGGTCAGCAAACTGAACTCCGTCTGGTGATCAACGATTGGGAGCTGGTGACACAATGACGCAAACCAACGCCATCGCATGGCCCGCCCCCGCAAAACTGAATCTTTTTTTACACATCAATGGTCGCCGTGCTGATGGTTACCATGAATTACAGACGCTGTTTATCTTTCTCGATCACTGCGACTGGCTGCGTTTTCACATCAATAACAGCAATCAGATAACCATTGAACCGGCACTGGCCGATGTACCGCTGGAACAAAACCTGATCTATCGAGCCGCCATGTTATTAAAGCAGCACTCTGCTGCGCCACTTGGCGTGACGATTGAGCTGGATAAACGTTTACCGATGGGTGGTGGTATTGGTGGTGGTTCGTCCGATGCAGCAACCACGCTGGTCGCCCTCAATCATCTCTGGCAGATCAATCTCTCTATCGATGAACTGGCCGAGCTGGGCCGTCAGTTGGGAGCCGATGTACCGGTCTTTGTCCGCGGTCATGCCGCCTTTGCCGAAGGGGTGGGTGAGCAGTTACAACCGGTCGAAATCAGCGAGAAATGGTATTTGGTTTTAGTGCCACCGTGCCATGTCTCAACTGCTGCTGTTTTTCAGCACCCTGACCTCAAACGGGACACACCGAAGCAGCCATGGCGCGAATTACAACAGGGTGATTGGCATAACGACTGCGAACCTTTGGTGAAAAAGAATTACCCCGAGGTTGAAAAGGCCTTACGCTGGTTGATAGAATACGCCCCGTCAAGAATGACCGGTACTGGTGCTTGTGTGTTCGCGGAGTTTGAACATGAGGCCCATGCCAGAGAAATTTTGGCGTTGATGCCGACATGGCTACATGGTTTTGTAGCAAGAGGGAAAAACTTATCACCCCTTCGTGTCGTTTTGCAACAGGTTTATGCTTGAGATGTCTGCCCAGTCAACATTTCCTGCTAGCCTTCACCCCCAACTGGACAAACCCAGAGGTTTAATCCCGTGCCTGACATGAAGCTGTTTGCCGGTAACGCCACACCGGAATTAGCGCAAAAGATTGCCGACCGCCTCTTCACCAAACTTGGCAGTGCAGCCGTAGGTCGCTTCAGCGATGGTGAGATCAGCGTACAAATCAACGAAAATGTACGTGGTAGTGATGTATTCATCATTCAATCTACCTGTGCACCTACCAACGACAATCTGATGGAACTGATTGTTATGGTTGATGCCATGCGTCGTGCTTCCGCTGGTCGTATTACCGCGGTAATTCCTTACTTTGGCTATGCTCGTCAGGATCGTCGCGTACGTTCTTCACGTGTACCGATCACTGCAAAAGTTGTTGCTGATTTCCTGTCCAGCGTGGGTGTTGACCGCGTTCTGACAGTCGATCTGCATGCTGAGCAGATTCAGGGCTTCTTCGATGTTCCTGTTGATAACGTATTTGGTAGCCCAGTTCTGCTGGAAGACATGAAATCACGTCAACTGGAAGATCCTGTTGTTGTTTCTCCGGATATCGGTGGTGTAGTACGTGCGCGTGCTATCGCTAAACTGCTGGATGAAACTGACATCGCTATCATCGATAAACGCCGTCCACGCGCTAACGTCTCTCAGGTTATGCACCTGATCGGTGACGTAGCAAACCGTGACTGCATCATCGTTGATGACATGATCGATACCGGTGGTACGCTGTGTAAAGCGGCTGAAGCTCTGAAAGAGCGTGGCGCTAAACGTGTATTTGCGTATGCCACTCACCCAATCTTCTCTGGTCTGGCAGCGAAAAACATTGCTGAATCAGTGATTGATGAAGTGATCATTACCGATTCTATTCCGTTGAGCGATGAAATTCGCGCACTGGGTAAAGTGAAACAGCTGACTCTGGCACCAATGCTGGCAGAAGCTATTCGCCGTATCAGCAACGAAGAATCTATCTCTGCCATGTTTGAACATTGATTCAGACTTTACAGAGTATAAAAAAAGCCTCCGCAAGGAGGCTTTTTTGTTGCTGGCAAATTGATTAATGACGTAAGCCCGTGCCTTTCTTCACCAGCCACCAGCAAGTGGTATACAGCGCCAGAATAAACAACGAAACCACCAGATAGGATGTCCACATCGGTACATCAGAGATACCGATAAAGCCGTAACGAAAGCCATTGATCATATAAATGATCGGGTTGACATGTGAAGCGGCTTGCCAGAATGGGGGTAATAATTGAATGGAATAAAATACGCCGCCCAGGTATGTCAGTGGTGTCAGCACAAACGTCGGAATGATGCTGATATCATCAAAACTCTTCGCAAAAATCGCGTTCAACAACCCGCCCAGCGAAAATAAAATCGCCGTCAGCACTAACATGATGAATACGCTGACCGGATCATGCACATGAAACGGTACAAAAAATAACGACACCGCCGTGACAATCGCACCGACGCACAGACCACGCGCTACACCACCGGCGACAAAACCCCAGATGATCAGATAATTCGGCACCGGTGCCACCAGCAGCTCTTCGATATTGCGCTGGAACTTCGCACTGTAAAATGACGAAGAGACATTCGAGTAAGAATTGGTGATCACCGACATCATGATCAGACCCGGTACAATAAACTGCATGTATGTCACACCATGCATATCACCAATCCGGCTGCCGATCAGATTACCGAAAATGACAAAATAGAGTGTCATGGTGATCGCCGGCGGCACTAAAGTTTGGATCCAAATGCGGGTAAAACGGTTAATTTCTTTACGAACCAAGCTCTGGAAGGCAATCCAGTAAACGGCGCTATTCATGCCTGACGTCCTTTTTCTACTAATGAAACAAACAACTCTTCCAGCCGGTTAGCTTTATTGCGCATACTCAGCACCTTAACGTTCTGATTGTTCAACTGCTCAAACACGCCATTCAGGCCATCACTTTTCTGAATTTCCACTTCCAGACTTAATTCCCCTGCCGGATGAGATTTAAAACCCGCCAGCTGAACATTGGCAGCCGAACGATCTAAATCCAGCAAGAAAGTCTCCACCTGTAATTTACTCAGTAAATTCCGCATGCTGGTATTTTCGACGATAAGCCCTTTGTCGATGATGCCGATGTTACGGCACAGCATTTCGGCTTCTTCCAGATAGTGGGTAGTCAGAATGATGGTGACACCTTCAGCATTGAGATTTTGCAGGAACTGCCACATCGAACGACGGATCTCAATATCGACCCCTGCGGTCGGTTCATCCAGGATCAGCAACTTCGGCTCATGCATCAGGGCGCGGGCAATCATCAGGCGACGTTTCATACCGCCAGAGAGCGTACGCGCCTGTTTATCGCGTTTTTCCCACAGATCGAGCTGGGTCAGATATTTCTCGGCCCGTTCTTCGGCTAATTTACGTGGTACACCATAAAACCCAGCCTGTTGCACCACGATCTGCTCGACTTTCTCAAACTGACTGAAATTAAATTCCTGCGGAACTAAACCAATTTGCGCTTTAGCCTGTTCCAGTTGCGTATCAATGTCATAACCAAAGACTTTGACCGATCCGGCTGATTTATTGACCAGTGAGCTGATAATACCAATGGTAGTTGATTTACCGGCGCCATTCGGGCCAAGTAGGGCGTAAAAATCCCCTTCTTCGACCGCGAGATCGATGCCTTTCAGGGCTTCGACGCCACCTTGGTAGGTTTTGCGTAATTGCTGAATATCGAGAGCAAGCATAGTGTCAGAATTCTTCATATTAGAGAGCGGTAATGCACAAGGCAGATAACGAATTATAACCTGATCTGGATCATTCCAGCTAATAACAAAGATGGCATCAAAAGACGCCTTATTGCTTAAGGAATCCACAATTTTTGTTAGATTGATCGCATTTGCTAAACCGTTTTAGCTTGTTTAGTTGTTTTGCTAAACCGTTTTAGTAAACTAATTCCAGAACAGTAAAACACTATTTGTATACTGTAAAAGAAAATGAAATTTCGTTGAGATAAGAGCCAATACATACTCAGCGGATAAATAACTGATAAAGAATAAACACTCTATGCTGCAAAACAGCATGGCGTAACGGTAGTAATTAATGATGAGAGAGTGTGCGTCCCAGTCTGGTTCACCCCAAGTAAAGCAGACCGGGCAGCACGTACAACCCACGCTGTTGTGAAACAGCATCGGTTGATGAGATCACGGCTTGAGCCCCCGCTATCTCATTTAACCGGTTACATCCAAAGAGGAAAATCATGAATGTAACTTCTGTAGCAAATGAACTGATCCCACTACTGGGCGGTAAAGAGAATATCGTCAGTGCAGCCCACTGCGCAACCCGTTTGCGTTTGGTTTTGCAGGATGATAACAAAATTAATAAAAATGCCATTGAACAAGTGGATGGCGTCAAAGGTTGTTTCAGTAACGCGGGGCAGATCCAGATCATTTTTGGCACTGGTATTGTGAACAAGGTCTATGCCGCATTTACAGCAGTAGCAGGCATTAATGAATCCAGCGAAGGTGAAGTTAAAAAGCTGGCCACACAAAAACTGAATATCGTGCAGCGTGCTGCCCGTACTCTGTCTAACATCTTTGTCCCTATCATTCCTGCCATCGTGGCATCAGGTTTGTTGATGGGTACCTTGGGTCTGGTCCGCACTTACGGTTGGGCAAACCCGGACAGCGCGATTTTCATCATGCTGGATATGTTCAGCTCTGCGGCATTTATCATTCTACCAGTGCTGATCGGTTTCACTGCAGCACGTGAATTTGGTGGCAACCCTTATCTGGGCGCAACACTGGGCGGGATCTTAACCCATCCGGCACTGACGAATGCCTGGACTGTCGGCTCTGGTTTCAAAACCATGAGTTTCATGGGCATGGACGTTGCGATGATCGGTTATCAGGGCACGGTATTCCCTGTCTTGATCGCAGTCTGGTTCATGAGCCATCTGGAAAAACAACTGCGTCGCGTTATTCCTGATGCATTGGATATCATCCTGACTCCGTTCCTGACTGTCGTGATCACCGGTTTTGTTTCGCTGCTGTTCATCGGCCCAGCGGGTCGTGGTTTAGGTCATGGTATTACTTATGTATTGACCACCCTGTATGAACATGCAGGTTGGATCGCAGGTCTGTTATTCGGCGGTACTTACTCAGCCATCGTTATCACCGGTATTCACCACAGCTTCCATGCCATTGAACTGGGTCTGCTGGCCGATAAGAGCGTGGGTGTAAACTTCCTGCTGCCAATCTGGGCTATGGCGAACGTAGCACAAGGTGGTGCGTGTCTGGCGGTGTATTTCAAAACCAAAGATGCGCGGATCAAATCAATTGCTATCCCAGCTGGTATCTCTTGTCTGTTGGGGATCACTGAAGCGGCTATCTTCGGTATTAACCTGCGCTTTGTGAAGCCATTCCTGGCCGCACTGGCGGGTGGTGCACTGGGTGGTGCTTGGGTTGTTGCCAGCAAAGTCGGTATGACGGCTGTAGGCCTGACCGGTATTCCTGGTATCGCGATTGTACAATCCAGCTCCGTGCTGAATTACATGATTGGTATGGTTATCGCTTTCGGTGCCGCTTTCGCTATCGCCACTGTATTGCGTTACAACACGGACGCTGAATAATGTCTGAAGTTTCTTTACTGAAACAACTCGCCCGGTCGTTAATGACCGGGCAACTTATTGCTGCCAGTGACCCGCATCGCCCGCACTGGCATCTGGCGCCCGTCGTAGGCCGACTCAATGACCCGAATGGTTTTATCCAGGCGCATGACCGATACCATCTGTTCTATCAATGGAACCCGCTGGCTTGCCGCCCAAGTGCCAGCTGGTGGGGCCACTGGAGTTCGGCAGATTTAGTGCACTGGCGTCATGAACCGGTCGCACTGTTACCAACCGAAGAGTATGAAATTAACGGTTGTTATTCCGGTTCCGCCGTATTTAACAACGACAAAATTACGCTGCTCTACACCGGTAATGTCAAATATGCCGACGGCTCCCGAACCGCCTATCAGTGTCTGGCAGAGGAAATGCCTGACGGCACTTACCAGAAACTGGGGCCGGTTATTCCGCTTCCTGAAGGTTACACCGGTCATGTGCGTGATCCGAAAGTGTGGCAACACGATGGGTTGTGGTACATGGTGTTAGCGGCACAAACACCCGAGATCAAAGGTAAAGTGCTGTTTTATCGCAGTAGCAACCTGCAACAGTGGCAATTAGTCAGTGAAATTGCCGGCACTCATCTTAATGGCCTGAAAGAATTCGGTTATATGTGGGAATGTCCGGATCTGTTTCATCTGGACGATCACGACGTGTTGCTCTGTTGCCCACAAGGCTTAGCCGCCGAACAATACCGTTATCTCAATCAGCACCAATGTGGTTATTTTGTCGGTGAACTGGATTACCAGCACGGTACATTCCCACATGGTGAGTTTTTCGAGTTGGATCTGGGCTTTGAGTTTTACGCACCACAAACCACCGAAACCGCTGATGGCCGCCGTTTAATGTATGGCTGGTTGGGCATGCCGGATGGGGATACACAACCCACCATAAAATATGGTTGGGTTGATTGTATGACCTGCCCGCGTGAGCTGTTCTTGCGTGATGGTCAGCTATACCAGCAACCTGCCGAAGAATTGCAACAGCTGCGACAAGGTTCGGGGACCACATGGCAAGGAACTGCCAGTGAAGCACCGTTGTTTGACGCTATCTCGGCCGAACTGTTGATAAGTGTTGCCGGGCAATTCTCATTATCGTTGCGAGAGAATGCCACCCTAGATTGGGATGGTGAATGTCTGAAGCTGAGCCGCTTGAATTGGCATACCCAAGAAACAGAATCGCGGTATTGGTTTGGTGAATTAAAATCAGTGCAGTTGTTGCTTGATAGCTCGTCATTAGAGTTATTTATCAATAATGGCGAAGCGTGTATGACCGCGCGTTACTTCCCGGATCCAACCCAAAAAAGTTTACGCTTTGCAGGGGCAGGAGCTCTCTCAATTCATCACTGGTTGTTGTCGGCATGCGTGATAGAATAAAAAAGCTTCCCGCTATCGGATCTGACGTGAAACAACCAAACCGTATTACTATCAGTAACATCGCAGAACTAGCGGGCGTCTCTAAGGCGACCGCTAGTTTGGTATTGAATGGCAAAGGCGATGAATACCGGGTATCGGAAGATACCCAGCAACGCATACTGGCAATAGCTGAAGAGCACCGCTATCAACCCAGTTTTCATGCCCGTGCGTTACGCTCATCACGCAGCCACACAATTGGTTTGGTACTCCCCTTCTTAACACAGTTCACCAACGCCAGTCTGGCTAAAGAGCTGGAATCGCTGTTTCGAAATGCAGGGATTCAAATCATCATCGCTTGTTCCGATGAAGATCCGGAACAAGAGCGTGTGGTGGTTAATAATCTGCTACAACGTCAGGTTGATGGTTTAATTGTTATCTCAAGCAATACCAGCGACGAAGCGTATAGCAAGATCCACAGTTATGTCCCAGTGGTGCAGCTCGGTCGTCAGATTGGTGACTCCAGCTTGCCGCTGATCATGACCGATGCCACTACGGCTACCGCCAATCTGATCCAGGTATTAGCGACCCAATCGCCGGAAGAAGTGTACTACTTTGGCGGTGAACCAAGCCTGACACCGAGCAAACAACGGCTGACCGGCTATAAGCAGGGCTTGCAACATGCGCAGGTCATTGTGCGCCCGGAATGGATCCGCCAGCGCAATTATCTCTCGTATTCGGGTTATGACATGATGGAAGAGGTCTGCAATGAATTAGGGCGTCCACCTAAAGCGTTATTCACCGCCTCATTCTCGCTGTTGGAAGGTGTACTGCAATACCTGAATCAAAACCCGGAGATGCAACAAGGTTTGCAACTGGCCAGTTTTGATGATCATGAGTTGTTGGATTTTATGCCGCTGCATGTCGACAGTATCGCTCAGGATTACACCGCCCTCGCCTTCAATGCCTTCACCATGCTAATGGCCTTGATGGAAGACAAACCGCTGACATCGCCGGTGACACAAACCATCCCGGCCCGTATCCGCTGGCGCCATCCTGAATCGCGTCGATTAAGCAAACTAATGGCTGCTGATTTTCTGCGTAAATAATAAGCCACTTTTTAGTGGCTTATTATTAGCAAATTAATTCAATGAAGTTATCTTGCCAAGTTCGTGTCAGGTGAGTCGTTTTGATAAATATAGACTCTATTTCGCCCTAATTGTTTGGAGGAATACAATGCTTGATCAGCTGATTTTCTCAAGGCATCTATAGATTCACCATGCTCAGGGCAGATAGAGATACCTATACTGCACGATATATTTAAAAGCCCTACAGCCGTTGGGATTGGTTCTGAAACAGCACTTAAAATTCTTTCTCCAATTAATCGACTATCCTTGGTATCTGAGATATTTGTTAGCAAAGCAACGAATTCATCTCCGCCATAACGTGCAACTGTATCATTGGGGCGTAATTCATGGTTAATACGCGTTGCTGTGATTTTGAGTACCTCATCTCCAACATCGTGACCATATTGATCGTTGATATTCTTGAATTTATCCAAATCCAACATAGCCAAAGCAAAAGAAGAATTACTTCGTTGCCAGTTATTGAATGCTTGCTCATACCGATCAGTAAAAAGAAAACGATTCGGCAATCCGGTCAATACATCATGAGTAGCAAGATAAGCTGCATATTCATGTTGCTGTTTAGACCTTTCCAGTTCTTGAAAATGCCGCAATGTTATCCAAGTTATTGCTACCAATGAGAAACCAAGCAGTCCCATAAGTAGTATATTTGTCGGTGTCAATAAATCAGACCAAAGCATCTGCTTCGAAAAAGTTAACAACATCGGTTGCGATGGATTATGTATCTCCGAATCAAGCTGAAAGACCGGAAGAAATAAGCGATCAAATAATCCACTTACACGATCCTTATGTTCAAAAATAAAATTCTGAGATTTACCTGGAACAGGCATATTGGCACGATATTTAAAATTAATCTCTTGAGTAGGTTTTTGCTGATTAATAAATAACGAGTCAGTCTTAATAACCAGCATGGCAGCCATACTATTACCAAAAAAATTAGGACCATCGGCTGAAAAATTTAAACGATTTGATGGCCGATTAACTTCCTGCAACAAAATATAGGCACTACCGCCTTCATATAAGGTAAACATTGGTGAAGCTGTTGGCTTTCCAGATTTATGAGCAGAAGCTAAGGTGTAAGTGAGAAAATCGACTGATTCTAGTGCTACCCCATATATTGACTGTGCCTGGGGTAGATCAGGATACATAAAGAGCACTGGCCAGGTTTCAGTTGAAGATTCAACTTCAACCGATTTACGCCGGGTTACATCGGAAAATCTTTTTATCGAAAAATTAGGCCGCCAAGCTTTTTGGAGCACTTGCTCAAGATGGTGACGTTCAGTTAATGATACTTTTCGGGCTACCTCAATCATGTAAATATATGGATAAGAAGTAGCAATAGACTCTGTAAATTTTGTCGTTAGCGTAGTATCACTTTGCTCTACCGTTTGCAGGAAAGCAGACAACCCGGTTAAAACCGCTATATTGTTATTCAGTTTTATCTGAACATCCGTAAGCATGGACTTTGCTTCATCATCAAACTCATGGTGCAATTGTCCAATTTGCTCATTTATCAGAAAATGAACAGCTAGTGCAACAAGTCCGAACCATGCAGCAATAATCACAATCAATAACATGCGGTGAGTAAAGAGCGGCTTTGGTTTCTCATTTAATATTTGTTTGTTCATTATTTTTCCCGAGCCAGCCTCTCAATTTTAATTTTTATAGTCGCTGTTTTTACTCTGTATCTGTGCTTCGATTAGCCATTAAGACTCACCTATTTTTACACAAACAAGCAATCTTATTACACTAATCAACTAAAGACTAATTAAGCATGATCTTAATCAATAAACTTCTCTTACTAATTATTTTTCTCAAAATTGTGAGTATCTTTCGTAATACGTTAATTATTCGGAATGAATGAACGGAAAATTGTTAATTTATAATTTTTTAATATGCCAGCTAAAAATAAAAAAGCCACCCGCCGTTATTACTAACAAATTGGGTGGCTTTGATGTCTGTAATTCTGCGAAACAATTAACCAAGCAATGGTTTATTCCTGCGGGATCACTTTGCCGATAAAACGCAGATTGCGGTACAGCTGGGCGTAATCGATGCCGTAACCCACCACAAATTCATCCGGAATGGTAAAGCCGGTCCACTCGACCGGTACTTGCACTTCACGGCGCGCCGGTTTATTCAGCAGCGTACAGATCGCCAGTGATTTAGGTTCGCGCAAACCGATGATGTCGCGGATTTTGCTTAAAGTAAAACCGCTGTCGATGATGTCTTCCACGATCAACACATCTTTGCCTTTGATCTCATCATCCAAATCTTTCAGCACACGCACTTCACGAGAAGTCGTTGTGCTGTTGCCGTAACTAGATGCGGTCATAAAATCGAGACTCACCGGCAGATCAATATGACGGCTCAGATCAGCCAAAAACAAACAAGAACCGCGCAATAACCCCACCAGAACCAGCTCAGAGGTTCCCTGATAATGTGCGGTGATCTGACGCCCCAGTTCAGCCACTTTGGCCTGAACATCCTCTTCCGAGATCATCACATCAATTTTGTGTTTCATCATAACGACTATCTACCTGTCTGAGTTTGGCTGCGGGTGATCCCGCATCTTAAAAAGAAAATGTGGTAATAGCGCATTATAGCCTGTTTATAGTCGGGAAATCGTCACCGTAGCAGGATCATTTATTAGTTTTGATTATTCCGAGCGAAAGCACATCTGTGTCGCCAGAACTGTTCTATAAATAATGGGTATAACAATAATTACTTATATACATATTCAGTTAGCCGCAATGAGCACCAAAGCTGAATCGATTAATTAGGACGCGCCTATGTTTTCATTTTTTGGAAAAAAAGTTGCAGAAACCGCCAATAGTCAACCCGTTGTTCATGTCTTACGCTCTGATGCACAGAAGTTGTCACAAGATCTGCAGCAATGGCTACCCAAAGGATCTGAACCTGCACTTTTGGTCGCATATATCAGCCCACATACCGATTTTAATCAGTGCTGCCAGATGCTGAAACAATACCTGAACAGCCACGCGCCCAAATGCCAATTACTGGCTACGACTACCGCTGGCGAGTTATGCCATCGGCCGGATACGGCATCTTCGCTCTATTGTGATACGGGTAGTAGCTGGAACACCGTAGTGGTACAGGCATTTGACCAGCGGTTACTGCAACAAGTGATGATCACCAGTGTGGCGCTGAATAATGAAGATCTAAAACGTGGCGAAATCAGCGTGTCACATCATGATCGAGTACAACGTATAGCACAATCACTGGCTCGCCTCTCCATTCCGTTCCCTATCGAACATCATGATACTGTCGCGTTGGCCTTTCTTGACGGATTAAGCGCTTCAGAATCCTTTTTTAGTGAAGCGGTTTACAGCAGCCGCCGTTTTCCTTGTCACTTCATTGGCGGTTCAGCCGGTGGCAAACTCGATTTTAAAAATACTTATATTTATGACGGCAAGCAGATCCAGCAAGGCCATGCCGTGATTGCGTTTATGAAAATTAATCCAGCCTATCGGTACGCTATTTTTACCTCGCATAATTTTGAAAA
Source organism: uncultured Tolumonas sp. (assembly GCF_963678185.1). NCBI lineage: Bacteria > Pseudomonadati > Pseudomonadota > Gammaproteobacteria > Aeromonadales > Aeromonadaceae > Tolumonas > uncultured Tolumonas sp. The sequence continues at coordinate 3,514,723 of NZ_OY782757.1, read as the reverse complement.
GCAGAACGTTTCGTTTTTAATCACCGAAGCTTCGCAGGAACAACGCTGGGTCAAATCTGTGCTAACAGATGATCATCATGTGATCTCGTTTATTGATGCGCTGAAAAAACATTTTCGTGTCAGCAATAACCATGATTTAGAACGACAGCTGGAAGATTACAGTTTCGCCATTGAGATCGAAGACCAGCTGTTTATTCGCAGTATCGCCGGCTTTGATTTTGAAAAAGATCGGGTCTCTTTTTTCTGTGACTTATCGATGGGGGAACAGCTGTTTCTGGTTAAACGACAGGATTTAGTCCAACGTACCGAACAGGATTTCCGTGCATTTATGGCAACCAAACAACACGCCAAACCTGTCGGCGGTATCTTAAATGATTGTATTTTACGGCGGCTGCACAACCAGCAAAGTTTAGCGCAAGTGCATAGTTTTGATGCGATCCCGACGGCGGGTTTTTCAACGTTCGGTGAGCTGTATGGTGTCAATATCAACCAGACACTGACGGCATTGTTTTTCTTTCAACTGGAAAACCGTGACGTGCATTTCTCGGATGATTCTGTCGATCTGTTCCCTATTTTATATGCTCAATTTCAAAACTACAGCCTGCAACGACACATCAAACAAATTGATATTGTCAGTAAGATCCGCAAAGAAATTATTCAGCAACTGGAACACTATCGTTCTTTGATGCCTGCGTTAACAACACGACTGGGGGATATTGAACACAACGTTCAGGATATCAGCCAACAGGTATTACAACTGGGCGGTTCATTGTCGAAACACTTACAACAATTAAATACATTGCTAGAACTGAGTAACAGCATTCAACCAAAAACCGTGACGCTAAACAGCAGCACTGAAAATATCAAAGAGATCTTAAATGTCATCAATAAGATTGCCGACCAAACCAACTTATTGGCATTAAATGCCGCCATTGAAGCAGCGCGGGCTGGAGAACATGGTCGTGGTTTTGCGGTAGTCGCCGAGGAAGTGCGGAAACTGGCGCAAATTACGCAGGAATCATTGAAAAAAACCAATGATTCGATTCATGGGCTGGTGGTTAATGTCGGTGATATTTCAGAATTGATTGGCGAAAACAGCTCAACGGGCGATGAGTTTGCCCGCAGTACACACAATTTCAACAGTCGGCTCGCGGAAGTTTCTGCTGACATCCAAAAAGCCAGTGGGGCCATTGTCTATGCGGTTTCTGCCTTGCGTGAAGCCAGTGCGCTCACCGAAAGTGTTAATGAAAGAATGGATACCTTGGATCAACTGACCAATATGCTGAATTGATTTGAGAGCATAAGAAAAAAGCCACGCGATTCCTGCGTGGCTTTTTATTGAAAAACGATTTATTGGGCAATAATGCTTAACTGCGGCTCAAATAATCTGCCTGACCGATCCACTTGTAACTGGTCAGTTCGGTTAGCCCCATCGGGCCACGGGCATGCAGTTTCTGGGTAGAAACGGCCACTTCAGCGCCTAAACCAAACTGCGCACCGTCAGTAAAACGGGTTGATGCATTGACATATACCGCCGCTGAACCGACACCGTTGATAAACAACTCGGCATGGCGTAAATCGTTGGTCAGGATCGCATCAGAGTGGCAGGCGTTATGTTCCTGCAAGTGAGCTATCGCCGCTTTAACATCAGGCACCACTTTCACGCCTAGTGTCAGACTCAACCATTCGGTGTCAAAATCTTCATCACCCGCCTGACGTAATTGGTTGGCTCCCGCCGCTTGCAACAAAGCAAACGCTTGCGGTTCAGCCACCAACGTCACTTTCTGCTGATTCATCCGTGCTACTAACGCTGGTGCAATTTTGGCGGCAATCTTTTCATTCAGCAGCAAGGTATCCAGCGAATTACAGGCGGATGGACGCTGTACTTTTGCGTTATCAATCACATCAATCGCACGTACCAGATCAGCGCTTTCATCCACGTATAAGTGGCTGACACCAAAACCGCCGATGATCACCGGAATCGTGCTTTGATCTTTACACAGACGATGCAAGTTCGCGCCACCACGGGGGATGATCATATCGACGTATTGATCCATGGTCAGCAGTTCGCTCACCAAAGCTCGATCAGGGCTTTCAATGTATTGCACGGATGCTGCTGGCAAACCACTCTTGGCCAATGCCGCCTGAATGACTTGCACCAACGCCATGTTGGAATGAAACGTCTCACGACCACCACGCAAAATGCTGGCGTTACCCGTTTTCAGACACAGTGCGGCGATATCAATCGTGACATTCGGGCGCGCTTCATAAATAACGCCAATCACGCCAATTGGTACGCGACGACGCGACAGACGCATGCCATTTTCCAGCACGCGGCTGTCAATTTCAGCGCCAACCGGATCATCCAGTGTCACCACTTTGCGCACATCGGCAACAATACCGGCCAGACGTGATTCATTCAGTAGCAGACGGTCGAGCAGAGCATCGGTTAACCCTGACGCACGGCCCGCTTCAATGTCTTTGGCGTTCGCAGCTAGGATCACATCCTGCTGCAATTCCAGCTCATCGGCCATTGCCAGCAATGCCTGATTTTTACGGGCGGTGGCGGCAATAGCTAATTCAAACGAGGCATCGCGGGCGGCCTTGCCCATTGCTAATAAACTCATGTTCATTCTCCTTTACAGCAAGACCATATCGTCACGGTGGATTGCCACCGGACCATAGCCATAACCTAAGCAAGCTTCAATTTCATCCGAATGATGACCACGCACACGGGCTAATTCATCAGCAGTATAGCGCGTAATGCCGCGAGCCAACTCTTTGCCGTCCGGTGTAATGATGCGCACGGCTTCACCGCGACCGAATTCACCGACAATTTGCGTGATGCCTTTTGGCAACAGGCTCGAGCCTTTGTCATGCACCGCTTTCACTGCACCGGCATCAATGTGAATTTCACCGTGCGACTGCGGACCAGCTAAAATCCAGCTCTTGCGACCTTCCAACGGATTAGCTTGTGCTTTAAAGCGGGTGCCGACTTTTTCATTATTTGCCAGACGACCGACTACTTCCGGTGTTTTACCACTGGCGATCACCACTTCAATACCAGCACGGCAAGCGATATCGGCGGCTTGCAGTTTCGTCGACATGCCACCAGTACCCAGACCACTCACGCTGTCACCAGCGAGACTACGCAGTTGATCGGTGATTTCAGTGACTTCTTCAATCAATGTCGCATCCGGGTTGGTGCGCGGATCGGCGGTAAACAATCCTTTCTGGTCAGTCAGCAGAATTAACAGATCTGCATCGGCCAAAATAGCAGCGCGCGCAGACAGGTTGTCATTATCACCGACCTTAATTTCGGCAATCGCGACTGCATCATTTTCGTTAATAACAGGAATAATGCGGTTATGCAGCAGTGTCTGCAGCGTGTCGCGTGCGTTCAGATAACGTTCGCGATCTTCCAGATCGGCACGGGTCAGCAACAACTGGCCGATCTGCAAACCATAGATACTGAACAGGTTTTGCCACACTTGCATCAGGTGACATTGCCCCACCGCCGCCAGCATCTGTTTGTTGGGCATAGTGGGGGGAAGATCGGGGTAACCCAACTTCTCACGACCTGCGGCGATAGCGCCAGAGGTAACAACCACGACTTGATGCCCATGACGATGCAAAGCAGCACACTGACGAACCAACTCAACCATATGAGCTTGATCCAGTTTACGTGTGCCGCCGGTAAGAATGCTGGTGCCCAGCTTGACGACGATGGTTTTGCTTTTCATTGCTGCGATAACCCTCCATGAAGGGCTTCTTTATACCGGAGGCTAACCGCCCCCTGCAATGGAATTTCGCAGCTATTTTATGCGATCTCTTGATCAGAGATTAAAATGCAGGCGTAACCATTCACCAATTTCACTTAACATCCGGTTCATTTGTTCTTTGACCGGCTCTTTATCCAGCACTACGGCTTTACCGCTTAAGCTGGATGATGCCAACATGCGGATATCCGCTTCCGGGCAAATAAAGTCGCGCCGATGCCCGATACTCAAAATCGGCACCCGTGTTTTACTCACGCCAGCCAGCCCTTGGCGTTTCAGTGAAAACACCTGACAGCTTTTTTGCACCGCCCCCCAATCTGAGGCATTCATATTTAACCGGTTCGCGAGACTGGCACGCATCATCGGTGGTGATAACTCAAATATCGCCGGATCAGTAAAATAGTTGTGCATGCCCGGTCCAACACAAACCACCGCTTTCATGCGCAACTGTTCCAGATAAGAAAGACGTACCGCCACATTGCCACCGAGACGGAAACCAACCATGCCTACACGTTGATCATCTACCCAAGGCACATCTTTCAGATATTGCAGCACCGCTTGATGTAAACGACTGGAATCTTCCACCAGCGGCCAATGGCTGGAATAACCACAACCGGGTAGATCGAGCGATAACATACCGATACCGAGCGGTTCCAATACCTTTTCAAACAAGCGAATAAAATCGAGTTGCAGACTATCAATAGCACCAGTCACCATCACCAATGGCACCGGATGATCGTCATGCGGCAAATGTAGATAGCCTTTGATCTCTTTACCACGGAACGGCACTTTCAACTCTTTCAGTGGCATCGACAGATAACGACCGCCTTCACGGTAAGCAATATTGGCCTGCACTTGTGCTTGCTCAGCCAATTCATCCCCTTTCAGGTGCGGGTAGCTGGCAATGGAATAATAACGGGCCGCGAGGAAATACTCTTTTTTCGCGACCCAAGATTCGCCGGCTTCATCGGCTTCTTTCGCCTTGCGGTTATGTTCACCGGCCACCTGGCTCCACTCATAACACCAGTTGCCGGGAATAAAACCCTGTACGGTATCAATTTGCTGTGGGTTAGTCCGTTCGCCATCACTGGTGGCAATACGTGCTAGCACCTCTTCCACTTCTATCGGTTCAGCGCCTTGCCAGATCCAAAATGCGCGGCGTAAAACCCGGAACCATGAAGGCGTACACAATCCATCGATCAGGAACTGTTCTTGTGGTTCGCTGGGTAATGGATTGCCGGAACTGGAAATAGTGGAGGTTTCACGAATTTTGTAAGATTGAACTTTATTGAACAAAGTTTCACTTAAGTTCTTGTCGGATGGGGCTGACATAGTGACTCCGCGAGCGGTTTTCTCTATTTATGCTCTTTGTCGCACAAAAAAGAAAGGCTCCCATCGGAAGCCTTGCTTGTTTACTGATTTTCTTCACAAATTGGCGGAACAAAGCAGTGCACCATATCCCATGGCTGCTCGATCCAGGTGTCTTGCGGAATAGACACTTCGAAATCATCGACCAGATGCTCGCCTTTCGGTTTAGCAAACACAGTCACCAGTCGTGCTTTCGGGTACATTTCACGCAACAGGCGTGCGGTGTTGCCGCTATCCACCAGATCGTCAACGATCAGGAAGCCTTCACCATCGCCATCAATACGTTTGAGAACATTTAAATCACCCTGTGAATCATGTTCGTAGCTGGAAATGCAGATGGTATCAACAAAACGGATACCCAGTTCACGCGCCATAATAGCCGCAGGAACCAACCCACCACGACTAACCGCTAAGATGCCTTTCCATTGGCTTGCAGGAAGCTGACGACGAGACAGACGACGCGCTTCACGATGCAGATTTTCCCACGAAACATAAAACTTTTTGCTCATAACATAACCTATTGGGGATTTAAAAATGGCTAACTGCCAAGGATACCAGAGCAGCAGCCAATAAATAGTATTTTTAGCGATTTTTATGCTTTGACGAGTTACTTCAATTAACTCACTCGCTGGTCGAAATTCAATTGATATAACGGTTCTGGTGGTGGTGTCAGGATTCCGCGCGAACGGGCGTAGTTGATAAAGGCGTCAGAAATAATCAACCCGAGCAACTCTGGTTCTGAGCGTTGATTCAGCAGCGCGTGGTAACCCTCTTTTCCCATCGCGGTATAACTGGTGGTGATCAAACGATAATCGCGTTGCTCATCAAATAACTGCCAGCGCCCAGACCGATCTTTAACGTGCAATTGCCGCACCCGTTGGCCACGCGGCGCACTGGCATGGTAGCTGTAACGCAGATCAGCCGGATAAGGAAAACTGCCACTGCCGCCGAGTTCTAGCGCATTTACAATCGCCCCTTCCAGCGCTAAGCGTAGCTGCCCGCCACGCACATCAAAATGGCTGATGGTGCTGGCAAACGGCAACAAGCGCCCAGCTAATTCAGCGGCACTGACCGGCCCCGGCGGTAACGAGATACGCGCCCCACCGGCATTAAAAATCGCCACATCGACCGATACGCCCATTTCTCGCGCCTGAAATAACATAGCTTCCGCCACCAACGGGGCGACCTGACTGCCGCCGCGTTCATCGGGAATACGCACATGCCGTAACCCACGCGGCAGTGACACCACCTGATCGCTGGCATAGTGGCGTAATTTGGAGCGGTAATTATTAGCTAACAGACGCTCCATGGCAGAATCAGGCTGCAACATCGCTACATGCCGTTGGTTACGCAAGAAACGTCGAATGGTGCGCTGCTGCGGCGCAGGCAGCGATTCGCCTTGTTGTGATTGCAGCAATGCCGTTTCACTGGTGAGCAAGACGTTACCCCCTTGTTCAATACGCATTTGCCCGTCCGGCAACAAGTACACCTCCGCCAACCCCACCATCAGCGAGTTATAACCGGCATGCAGCACTAAGGTGCGGTTAAACCGTTCGCCATACGGGTGTTCATCGGCTAAACCTAATGCGCCAAAATCACCTTGCAGGGTATGTGTGTGACCGCCCACGATCAGCGAAATACCCTCCACTTCCTGCGCGAGCTGGCAATCACGCGGAAAGCCAAGGTGACTGAGTAAAATAATGTGTTCAATGCCGTCAGCGTGGATTTGTTCAATTATTGTTTTGGCCGTTTCCACCACCGGCAAGAACTGGGAATCGCCATCAGGTGCCGCGATATCCGGCATGTTTTCCAGTACCAGTCCGAAAATAGCCACCGGTACGTCATCGACCCATTTCACAATATAGGGTTTCGGATGCGCGGGATTTTGCCAGCTGACCATCAGTGGATGATCCTGCATGCGGGTCGGTTTATCTTGCGCCTCACCAGACAGATCCCAGTTGGCGGCCAATAACGGAAAGCGGATCTGACGTAAGAAATTCGCCAATGGTGCATTGCCGGTATCCAGCTCATGGTTGCCGACCACCATGGCATCAATGCCTAATTGATTGAGTAATGCGGCATTTGCCTGCCCTTTGAAGCAGGAAAAATAGAGCGTACCTTGAAAACTATCGCCGGCATCAAGCAGAAATAATGGCATTTGTTCTGAAATAGCGCGTTGCCGGGCCCGTTTGATAAAACTGGCCAGCCGCGGAAAACCACCACAATGCAGACGAATATCACAAGCCCCTTCCGGTAATGCCAGACGCAGGGGTAATGCGGTTTCATCAAAGTGAGAGTGTGTATCGTTGATATGCGCCAGGTAAAAGCGCCCTAATAATGCAGACATACAGGCTCCGTAACGACACTGGATGTTACTCTCTTTCACGCTGCCCGGCAAAGATGACAACATCATGACCGCCAGATGACACCCTGATATCAGTAATTCTATCTTTATACGTCATCCTCTCTTTTTCGGATCGCTGTTGTGACTTCTGTCACGCTAACTTTCGTGGCATGATCAGGCTTGCGTTATTAACACTGATATTTATTTACACCACCGGATAACTCACCATGGCTCTGTTTTCATATATTTTTGTTACCGTCTGGTTCTGTTTCTGGGTTGGACTGATGTATAACCAACCGCATCGTTCACATAACCAAAAAATGAAATGGATCAGCGGTTGGGCACTGCTGGCATTGCTGGCTAATCAGCTGATCAATCGTGGCGTGATCCATTTATTACCGGATGGTAATGACCCCATGCAACACGCCTATTATGTGATGTATCTGTTTAGTGCCAGCTCAGTGGCGACATCCATTATCCTATACATTGGATTCCGTCTGTTTCGCCGCCCGATCTGATTTTTACAACAACCATTAAGCATGCGCTGCGCTATCTGCGGCGCATTTTGTTTCTGAGCAGGAGAATGTTTCATGAGTGAATTACAACAATTATCACCGTCTCATTTGTGGTTCTTTTTCGACAAATTCTGCCAGATCCCTCGCCCCTCCAAGCATGAAGCTGCATTAAGTCAATGGATACAAGACTGGGCAAAGTCACAGGCTATCAGTGTTAAGGTTGACCCCGTTGGCAACCTGATCCTGAAAAAGCCGGCGACCCCGGGTCTGGAAAACCGCAAAGGTGTGATCTTGCAAGCACATATCGATATGGTGCCGCAAGCCAATGCCGATACAAAACATGATTTTACCCGTGACCCAATCCAAGCCTATATCGATGGTGAATGGGTGCGTGCGCGCGGCACGACGTTAGGTGCTGATAACGGTATCGGCGCGGCTGCCTGCCTGGCGGTATTGGCCGATAACACCGTGCAGCATGGCCCACTAGAAGTGTTACTGACCGTTGATGAAGAAGCCGGTATGGGTGGTGCATTTGGTCTGCAAGCCGGTTGGCTGGAAGGCGATATTCTGCTGAATACTGACTCAGAACAAGATGCCGAAGCCTATATGGGTTGTGCCGGTGGTGTCGATGCCAATATCCATTTCCAATGCCAACGCGAAGTCATTCCAGCCGGTATGCAGGCATTCTCGCTGCAGATTAAAGGCCTGCGCGGCGGCCATTCTGGTGTCAACATCCATCAAGATCGTGGTAATGCCAACAAGCTGTTAAGCCGTGTGTTACAGGCTCTGCAGGCAGAAGAAATTCGGCTGGCCACTATTTCTGGTGGCACATTGCGTAATGCTATTCCGCGTGAAGCAGAAGCCGTCATTCTGGTGGCCGCAGATCGTATTGATGCGGTGCAGCAATTAGTCGCGGAACGCACTAAAGCATTACAACTTGAACTGCAGGAAGTAGATAGCTATTTACAGATCTCGTGCCTGCCAGCAGCACAGCCAGCAAATTGCTTTACTCTGGCTGATCAGCAACGTCTGCTGCAAATGCTGCTCGCTTGCCCGAATGGCGTGATCCGCATGAGCCATGCGATTGAAGGGGTGGTAGAAACCTCGACGAACCTTGGCGTGATCCAGACCAACGAAGCCGGCGTTTATATCCAATGCCTGATCCGTTCATTGAACGACGAAGGACGTCGTTACGTTGAGCAGATGACCGCTTCTTTGTGTGCGCTGGCGGGTGCTGATTGCCAGTTTGATGGTGCCTATCCTGGTTGGGCGCCAGACCCATCATCACCCACCTTGGCGTTACTGCGTCAACAACATGAAGCATTGTTTGGTGAATTGCCAAAGTTGATGGTGATCCATGCCGGTTTGGAGTGTGGTCTGTTCAAAGCACAATATCCGCACTGGGATATGGTCTCTTTCGGCCCAACTATTCAGGGTGCGCATTCACCGGATGAGCGGGTACACATTCCTGCAGTAGCCCGTTTCTGGCAATTGCTGGTCGCTATGCTGGCGGCAATCCCTAATAAATAAATGAGTTTATTGATGAATTTTTTACGTCGATTTTCACTGCAACTCACACCTGCCCGCCAGATCTTACTGGCGGCATGGTTTTTTATTACCTTTACCAACTTTTCGTTCTGGCAGGCTGCGTTTAATGCCATCGGCACGGACAACTGGCATAGCGTGCTGTTTTTAGCCGCGCTTTACTTGCTGTTGATCACCTGGCTGAATCAGATCCTCTCTTTGTTGTTGCTGCCATGGTTATTCAAACCGCTCTTGTCGGTGCTGTTATTAGGTGGCGCGACAACAGCCTATTTCATGGACAGTTATGGTGTCGTCATTGACCGCGAAATGGTACGCAACACCTTAATGACCGACCCTCGTGAAGCCGGGGAATTACTCAGTCTGAAACTGGGGCTTTATCTTGTGTTATTGGGTGTCTTGCCTGTGGTGTTACTGCTGCGAAGTAAGATCCAATACGCGTCGTTTATGAAAGAGGTTGGTTATAAGTTTCTGACGCTGGTGATGACACTGGTGATCAGTGGTGGGGTTGCCGCAGCTTATTATGTCGATATCGCTTCTTTTGCCCGTAACAACACCTACATCCGCCACATGATTGTGCCGGTAAACTATGTCAGCGCGATTGAATCTTACATTCGCAGTAATCTGGAAGGCGGCAAAATCGTCGTTTCTCCGTTAGGGGAAGATGCGAAAAAAGGCACCAAGATCACTGCCGGTGGGCAGAAAAAAGTGCTGACCGTGATTGTGGTCGGTGAAGCAGCGCGTGCCAGTGAGTTCAGCCTGAATGGGTATGCCCGTGACACGAACCCTGAGCTGAGTAAACTGGATATCGTGAACTATCGTAACGTCAGTTCATGTGGTACAGAAACTGCCGTATCCGTGCCCTGCATGTTCTCTAAATTTACGCGTCAGGATTACAGCGACAGCAAAGCCAAACGCAGTGAAAATCTGGTGGATGTACTGAAACACGCGGGTTTTGAGTTGTTGTGGAAAGATAACAACTCCAGCAGTCGAGGTGTCGCAGTGCGCATCGGCGAACAGAATGTACAGGATCTGAAAGTACCGGGTTTGTGCAATAACGGGGAATGTTTTGATGAAATTCTGCTGTATCAGTTACAGGATTACATCGACAAGCTGACCAACGATGGTGTCATTGTTTTGCACATGAAAGGCAGTCATGGCCCGGCCTATTACCTGCGCTCACCGGAGAAATTTAAAAAGTTCCTACCAGAATGCCGCACCAATCAGCTACAAGATTGTCCACGGCAAGAGCTGATCAACGCTTATGACAACACCATTGTGTATAGCGATTATGTGTTAAGTCAGGTGATCAAATTGCTGCAGCAAAACAACCCGCGTTTTGATACCGCCATGTTGTATATGGCCGATCATGGTGAATCTACCGGTGAAAAAGGCATTTATCTGCATGCTGCGCCATATATGATTGCACCGGAAGAGCAAACCCATATCGGCGCATTACAATGGTTTTCACCGAGTTTCTTGCAACGCATGAAGCTGGACAAGAACTGCCTGTTGCGTAAAGCAGATGAGCCACTATCGCAGGACAATCTGTTCCATTCCGTGCTTGGCCTGCTGGATGTCAAAACCAGTGCTTATGACACGTCGCTGGATATGTTTGCTTCCTGCACCGCGAAATAATTAGCTGCCTTCGCGGTGATGACAGCTCACTGTCATCAACAAATAAAAAAGCCCGTCGGTAAAACGAGGGGCTTTTTTATTGCAGATCAAGCGGTAGCTGTTGTGTATTTTCGGCGGCTGGAAAGCCAATATTGATGCCCACCAAACGCACCGGTTTACCACCACCACGCAGCCAGGCTTCATGTAATAGCTCATCAAATAGTGGCGGTGATAAACGACTCACCGAACGTTCCACGGTGGTTTGCTGAAAATCGGCAAATTTGATTTTGACGCCTTGCCGGGCGATCTGCCCGCGCCATTCTCGACGCTGTAACCGCTTCGATAACTCAGCCAGCAATTGCGGCAACATCGCGTGGCCCTGTTCTTCTAATGCAATATCAACTGCAAAGGTAGTTTCCACCCCCACTGATTTGCGCTCCCGCGAGGTATTCAAAAGGCGCTCATCGATGCCATAGGCTCGCTCTAATAACATCAAACCGGTTTTGCCAAATTGCAGCAATAATTGCTGACGGGGAAACTGCTGCACATCGGCACAAGTGTGCAACCCCACCGCATTTAACCGCTCGGCGGTCTTGCCCCCAATACCCGGGATGCGCGATAACGCCAGTTGGCGGACAAACTCCGGCACTTGCGGTGGTGATAAGACAAACAGACCGTCGGGTTTATTGCGCTCAGAGGCAATTTTGGCTAAGAACTTATTCGGTGCCACTCCCGCTGATGCGGTGAGATTTAATTCGCGCTGAATATCCGCCCGGATCGCTTCCGCAATGCGTGTCGCACTGCCTTGAAATAACGGGCTGTCAGTGACATCGATATAAGCTTCATCAATCGAGACGGGTTCAATGATTTCGCTGTAGCGGGCAAAGATCTGCATCACTTGCCGTGATACCTCGCGGTATAACGCCATACGGCCCGGCAGTAAGACTAAACGCGGGCAGAGACGTAACGCATGTGCCGTCGCCATGGCCGAACGAATGCCATAACGACGCGCGACATAATTACAGGTCGAAATGACGCCACGACGCTCCGCCGGACTGCCAATCGCCAACGGCAACGACACCAGCGCCGGATTATCACGCATTTCAACTGCAGCAAAAAAGCAGTCCATATCCACATGGATAATTTTTCTCATCACAAATACTGTTTATACATACAGTATTTGTGAGTTTAACTGCTCTTTTCGCTGACGACAAGCCGGAAAATAAATTGGCTTAAGGGATCTCGTGACCCGCCGCTGCTTCCCAAATGCTGAACCACTGTTCACGCGTCAGGTTGAGCGCTTTGGCTGCCACCGAAGAACGTACCCGCTCAATATTGCCGGAACCGATAATAGGCAGCGGCTGGCAAGGCAGTTTTAGCAGCCAGGCATAAATCACTTGATCCAGACTTGCGCCGCCCAGCTCTTCGCTGACATTACCTAACACGGTACGCAGACGATGTGCTTGTTCGGTTTGTGCAGTAAAGATCGAGCCACCACCCAATGCCGACCAAATCATCGGACGGATACGCTTCATCTGCATTTGATCCAGCGTGCCATCATGCAAAGCAAAAATATTAACCGGGTTTACTTCCACCTGATTGGTCACCAGCGCGAAATCCAGGCGCGATTGCAACAGATCGAACTGATACGGCGTGAAGTTTGACACGCCAAAATGACGTACCTTGCCACTTTGTTTCAGCTGCAAAAACGCATCGGCTACTTCATCCGCATTCATCAGTGGATCAGGACGGTGGATCAGTAGTAGATCGAGATAATCGGTGCCTAAATTCTGCAGTGAATTATCTACGGAATAGGCAATGTGCGCGGCAGAGGTGTCGTAATGTTTCACAGTCCGCTCAGGATATTTCGCCGACAGCAATTTAATATCGCATTTACTCACAATTTCCAATTGCTGACGCAGCGCAGGTTCCAGTACTAACGCTTCACCAAACAATTGTTCGCAACTGTAACCGCCATAGATATCCGCATGGTCAACCGAAGTAATGCCCAGCTCCAGATGTTGTTTGAGAAAATCCAGTCGCTGTTGGGCAGACATATTCCATTCCGCCAGTCGCCAGTAACCTTGAATAAACTCGGATAATTGAAAACCACCGGGGGCTGCTTCGACACGTGAAATCATAATTGTTACCCATAACATTAAAAATTAGGATCAACATCCTAAGGAGATAACCGCCTGACAACAGCTAATTTTTTCTGTCAGACGGTAAATATATGAACGCTGCCACAAGGCGGATAAAAAATCAGGAACCCGGTTTCACCAGATAGGGTTCAAAGGATTCTGAATATTGCGCTTTAAAGCCTTTATCGGTTTTGATTACCAGATAAATTGCCAGATGTTGTTGCTTGGCAAATGCCATTGCTTTCTCTGGTCCCATCACCATCAGCGCGGTATCTAAACCATCGGCTTCCAGCGCGGTTGGCGTGATCACGGTGGCTGAAACCAGACGATGCGTGATCGGTTTCCCTGTTGCCGGATCGATGATATGTGAATAACGCTGACCATTGAGTTCATAATAATTACGATAGCTGCCCGAGGTGCTGATCGCCCGGCCATCAGGTTTGACGATTGCTTGCACTTCATCCAACTCATCGGTTGGTTTCTGGATCGCCAGCTTCCACGGTTCGCCTTTAGCATTCACACCCCGACTACGGGAAGCACCAGCGATTTCCACCAGATAATTGTGCACACCGCGTGACTCCAGAAAGTCGGCAACTTTATCGGCACCAAAACCTTCGCCAACCGTCGACAGATCCACATACATGTTGGGAATGTCTTTACGAAGTTCCGCATGATCAGCACTAACATCGACATGCAGACGCTGAATGCCCACGCGCTGACGCGCGGTGGCAATTTGCGCATCGGTTGGTATTTTCACCGGGCGCTTATCCGGCCCAAAGCCCCATAAATTCACCAAAGGTCCGACCGTGACATCCAATACACCCTGCGTACGCTGACCAACACGTACCGCACTGATCACGATATCCGCCATATCCTGAGAAACAGAAAACGGCGCAGTAGTTTGTTGTTGATTAAACTTCGACAAAGAAGAGTTCGGATCATACGTGGAGATTTCATCGTTATAGTGTTTCAGTAAGCTATCGACCTGCATTTGCAACGCCTGTTGCCCACCCGGGAAATCACCCACCACTTTGACACCATAGAAAGTGCCCATCGTGCGGCCATGAATTTCCAGCATCGGATGCTCCGCAGCTGGCGGCTTATCACAACCAGCTACCATTGCCAGCATCAACAAACCGACACTCTGTTTACTCCACGACATACTGCTCTCTCCTGCCGTTTATTAATTATTTGTGCCCGGCACAATTTGGCGAATCGGGTGCCAGTGCTGCACGTGCTTGCCACTCTGCCGGCGTGTAGGTATGTAACGCCAACGCATGCACCCCACTTTGCAAAGCCTGCGCCAACAGTGTATTCACTCGGCGGTGACGGGCAACCAGTCGTTCACCGTCAAATAACGCACTCACAACGACCACTTTAAAGTGACTTTCCGCATCCGGCCCGGAAGATCGATGCATATGACTTTCGTTGATTACTGACAACCAGGTTGGTTCCAACCCTTGTTGTAAGGTTTGTTCAATATGCTGTTGCATCGACATAATTTATCCTCCGCCGTGATTTTCAAACTCACAGCATAACGTGTCAGCCCAGACAAACAACCCGATCACAAATAAGGTCATTTCCATTATTGAGAATCGCTCTCAAAACTTACAATCTTTAACGATCATTTTTTAATCTTTTCACCGTACTGGCTGGTTGTAGCTATTCGTTGCTCGTTATAGTGGCGCTATCAAATCAAGGCCAGTCTCGCATTCTATCCCCATCGAATGACGGCCATCAGCACAGCCAGTAGTTACTATGCTTACAACCGATCTTCAGCAGCCATCGACATCAGAACAACACCTGTTACACGGACAATGGCTGCATGAACAGGGGCAGCTCGACGATGCGCAACAATGTTATATCCATATTTTGCAGCAGCATCCTCGCCACCGCATCGCCCTGCACCTGTTTGGTATTTCGTTATATCAGCAAACCCGTTACGCCGAATCAGAGTATGTGTTGCAACAAGCACAGGAATTAGCCCCTGACGATTGCGATCTATTATCTGACCGCGGTTTGGTTTTGTTGGCAAAAGAAGATTACCTGGCGGCATTAGCTTGTTTTGAACGAGCTCTCGCGATTGAGCCGGCAATGTCTGCAGCTTGGAATAATCTGGGAGTGACATACCAACATCTGCAGCGTTTGGAACAAGCCGAACAATGTTGGCAGCAAGTTTTAGCATTAAAACCTGAGCACCGGGATGCATTGATTAATCTCGGTAATTTATTTTATGAGCAGGGGAAAAATGCGGAAGCCTTAGATCTGTTTGGTCAGCTCTTACAGCATTATCCGCAAGAGGCCATCAGTTGGCGCGTCACCGCTAAAGCTTTATCACAAACTGGGTTATACGAGCAGGCCTTACATTATATTCAACAAGCACTGCAATTATCCCCGAATTGTACCGATTGTCTGACCGAACAAGGTGCAATTTTACGACAACTGCATCGCTATAAAGATGCATTCCAGTGCTATCACCAAGTCGCCGACATGGAGCCCAACAATGCCGATGCTGATAATAACTGCGGCGTGATCCTCGATGATTTAAAACAACATAAAGAGGCACAGCACTATTATCAGCAAGCCCTCAAAAAACATCTGCGGCACACTGATGCGCTGTTTAATTTCGCTGTCAGTTTGGAAAAATGCGGCTTATGGGAACAAGCACGGCAACGTTATCAGCAACTCACGCATGAACAACCCCATCACATTAACGCTTGGCATGGGCTAGCGGGTGTATTGCTGAAACAACGCCGATTAAATAATGCCTTAGGCTGTTATCGCCGTGCGCTGATGCTATCACCCAATAGCGCTGAATTATGGCACGACTGTGCGATTGTCTTACGTGATATGCAACGTCACTGGTTGGCACTCAGCTGCTTATGGCGGGCAATTCAATTGCGCCCTCACTTTGCCAGTGCACTGAATACACACGGCATGATGTTATATGAGTTACGTCAATTTGATGATGCGCAAGCAGATTTTAAACGCGCCCGGGAGTTAGATCCTAACCTGTCAGAAACCTACTGGAATCAGGCGCATTGTCATTTAATACAAGGGCACATGTTACTGGGCTGGCAATTATATGAATGGCGAAAAAACTGGCTCAGTGAAAACGCAAAACAACGGCAGTGGCAAAAACCACAATGGCGCGGAGAAGCGTTTTTACCCGGACAAACGATTTTATTGCATGCAGAACAAGGTTACGGCGATACCATCCAATTTTGTCGTTACGTCACTCTCGTCGCCAAGCGTGGAGTTCGCGTTATTTTTGAAGCGCCAGAAGTATTACATCGTCTGCTAAGTGAATTACCTGGCATTGAACAAATTATTGTACGTGGAGATAACCTGCCCGCGCATGACTGGCAATGTTCATTAATGAGTCTGCCACTGGCGTTTGCCACAACGCTGACATCAATTCCCGCTGCAGCAGGTTATTTAACTATTCCCACTAAACGAGTAGCCAACAGCAAGAACCCGCAAATAGGTTTTGTCTGGGCTGGCAATGCCAAACATCACAACGATCGTGCTCGCTCTATACCCTTAGCGACGTTTCAGCCATTATTATCGGTGCTGCCAGCTGATTATATTTGCCTGCAGCAACCGCTGCCGGAGCATGTCAGACAAACCATCGCCGCCGCTAATGTTCACTTTCCTGATGCAACACCGAGTGATTTTACAGCCACGGCAGCCATTATTGCGGGGTTGGATCTCGTGATCACGGTGGATACGGCAGTGGCGCATCTGGCTGGAGCGATGGGCAAAACCGTGTGGATATTGCTGGCCTATAACAATGATTGGCGCTGGTTGACCGAGCGGGCTGACTCGCCCTGGTATCACTCAGCACGTTTATTTCGCCAGCCAGTGCTGGGCGACTGGCAAAGTGTCATTAATGAAGTCAGTCAGGCCTTGGTGCAACGCTATGCACCAGAAATAATCTGACGGAACGTCAGGTTGATCCGCCCATCCTGAACGCGCGCCATTTTTGGTAACGCATGCAGCCAATGATGCTGCATGTGTCCCGCCATCACCAATAAACTACCCTCGGTTAACAATAATTCGTGTTTCAATGGTTGCTGTTTATGTTTCAGCGTAAATCGCCGTGCGGCCCCCAAACTGAGCGATGCAATCAGCGGGTCATGCCCCAGCTCTGGTTCATCATCGCTGTGCCAGCCCATCGAATCTTGTCCGTCACGATAATAATTGAGTAATACACCGTTGAAACTGGCACCAACAGCCTGTTCCACTTGCTGCTTTAAGGGAATGAACCAGGCCGGCCAGGGCGTGGCCGGGAGCGTCAATTTGGAGTAGGTGTAACTGGCATCGCCATACCAACACAGCAATCGTGGCTGTAACAGCACCCGACCAAACATCCGGATCGGTAATTGTTGCCAGTTAACTTGTTGCTGTAATAACGCATACCAATGCTGCGCAACCGGTGTCGGTAAAAAATCGGCCTGCCACCACAACTCCGCATCGGTAAGTAACTGACGTTCTAGTGGCATTTTCTGCTCCGGTGCATTGGTCTGAACGAGGATGACAGGTAGAATAGCCACATTATTATGAGATGGAAACGGCATGAACCTGTTGACCCTGGAAACGAGTGAGCTAACGCTGCACCGCTACCCTTCTACCAATGATCCCAATCTGCAAGCATGGGACGCTGCCGATGAATATCTGCTGCGGGAACTCACCGCAGAACAACTGCAAAGCGCCGCCAGCCAAGGTCCGATCCTGATTTTAAATGATAGCTTTGGCGCACTCACCTGCGGGCTGGCGCATTATGAGCCGATTGCGATCAGCGATTCACTGTTAAGTCAGGAAGCCACGCGCCGTAACTGGCAAACCAATGAGTTGGAAGAACTGCCACTACACCTGCAAGATGCGCTAGCGCCGTTACCGACAGCACCATCACTGGTGCTGATCAAAGTACCAAAGACACTGGCAATGCTGGAATATCAGCTACTACGTCTGCGTGAGGTAGTGACAGCTGAAACCCGCATCATTGCCGCAGGTAAAGTGAAAGAGATCCATAACTCGACGCTGACGTTGTTTGAACAGATCCTGGGCAGCACAAAAACCTCGTTGGCATGGAAAAAAGCCCGCTTGATCTACACACAAGTGGAAGATCGCCCTGTTATGGCTAACCCTTATCCAACCGTCTGGCCGCTGGATAATACTGACTATCAGATCGCCAACCATGCCAATGTCTTCGCCCGTGCTAGTCTGGATATTGGTGCACGTTTCCTGCTGGAAAATCTGCCTCGCCAAAAGCGTGGCCTGATTGCTGATTTAGGTTGCGGTAACGGCGTGCTGGGTTTAATGGCGCTGGAATATAACCCAGAAGCCGAACTGTTATTCCTCGATGAGTCGTATATGGCGGTAGCATCGAGCCAACTCAACGTCGAAAAAAATCGCCCGCAAGATCTGGTGCGTAGCCGCTTTCAGGTTGGTCATTCGCTAAATGGCATCGACAGCAACAGCCTTGATGTCATTATTTGTAATCCGCCATTTCATCAACTGCAAACCATCACTGATGACATTGCTTGGCAAATGTTTCGCGATGCCAAACGTTGTCTGAAACGCGGTGGTGAACTGTGGATCGTCGGTAACCGACATTTGGATTATCACATCAAATTAAAACGTCTCTTTGGTGGCGCAGAATGTATTGCCAGCAACAGTAAATTTGTTATTTTACGCTCAATAAATCGATAGGAGCCTCCATGAAAAAGTTAATGTTACTCCTCAGCGTGCTGCTGTTTGTTGGTTGTGCCGCTTCTTGGCCACAAAAAGCTAATCTGAACCCAGTCGTCGATGATCAGCTGGATGGGCTCTATCAGCCAGGTGTTGATGTTTCAGTGAATGGTCAGGATGAGCGTGCGGGCAGCCAGATCATTAAAATCGCTCTGCCTGATACTCCTGTGACCTTGATCCCGAACCAGGTATCACCACATGTTATGCTGGCAGAGCGTCTGCAAGATGGTTTCCAGCAACAAGGTTTGGCTCGTGGCAGCCAATCCAATATCAATATCGGTGTCGTCGTTGAGGAGTTACAGGCGACATTGACCAAACCGGGTGTGATGTTTAATGCCAATGCGAAAAGCCGCATTAAACTGACTGTATCCAACAACGGTAATGTTCTGACCAAAGAATATAACCGTGCTTCTTCACAGGACAGCATAACTCGTCCGGATATTCATGATCTGGAAGTGCTGCTGAATGAACAGCTGTCTGAAATCATGGCTCAGGCGCTGTCTGATAATCAGATCCGTGGTGCCATCAAAGGTCAATTTTAATGATGAAGTTGCGTAAATTAGCGCTGCTAGCCTTATTACCCGGTTTAGTCTGGGCCAGCGGCCCGCGTGTAGAAATGCAAACCAACCTCGGCAAAATTGTTGTCGAATTGGAAGCAGAAAAAGCACCGAAAACGGTGGCTAACTTTTTAAGTTATGTCGACGACGGTAGCTATAACAATTCGCTGTTCCATCGCGTGATCCCCGGGTTTGTCGCACAAGCCGGCGGTTATACGGCTGGTTTTGACCCGCTGCCAACGCACTCTCCGGTAGAAAATGAATCCAGCAATGGATTGTCTAACCGTCGCGGTACGTTAGCGATGGCACGCATGAGTGATCCGAATAGTGCCACGCGCCAGTTCTATTTTAATCTGAACGACAACACCTCGTTGGACGCGAACGTACAACCCGGTTACACCGTGTTTGGTTCCGTCGTATCCGGTTTAGATGTGCTGGAAAAAATTGCGGATGAACCAACCAGTGTTGATCCAAAATTACGGGCCAGTGATGTACCGACTAACCCGATTGTGATCACCAAGGTCACGCGGTTAGACTAAATTCTGCATGTAATCGCATTAAAAAAAACCGGCTAGGCGAACCCTGCCGGTTTTTTATTACTCTGCTTTTTCGCTTTGCCACGGTGCAACTTTAAATAACAACAACATGCCAGGAACCGCCAATAAGGCACAAAGCAGAAAGAAGTTTTGCCAGCCCATGGATTCGACCAACCAACCCGTGCTGGCATTAAAGAAAGTGCGCGGTACGGCGGCCAGACTGGTAAATAACGCAAACTGGGTGGCGGTATAACGTGGGTCTGTAGTGCGGGCAATGAAAGCAATAAAAGCGGCAGTACCGATTCCAACCCCAAACGCTTCAAAACCAATCGCAAAACCCAGTGCCACACGATCGTGACCGACACCAGCCAGCCAATAAAAGCCGAAAATCGCCAAGATCTGCACAATACCAAACAACCAAAGTGCGCGGTTGATGCCAAGCTGCAACATCCAGATCCCGCCCAGCATGCCGCCGATCACACTCGGCCAAAGCCCCGCATGTTTGGCGATCAGACCAATCTCGGTTTTGCTGAAACCGATGTCTTGATAAAACGGCGTTGCCAGCGATGTCGCCATGCTATCACCCAGTTTATACAGGAAAATAAATGCCAGAATGAGCAGTGCATTCTGCACACCTTGGCGCTGAATAAACTCATGGAATGGTTCAATCACTGCTTCCCGCAAGGTTCGCGGCACCAGCGACGAGGCCGGCTCTTTGCACATTAATGTCAGCATCAGGCCCGGTAACATAAACAAGGCGGTGATCGGGAACACCCAATGCCATGGCAGATGATCAGCCAGAATCAACGATAACGAACCCGGCACTAAACCCGCAATCCGGTAGGCATTCACATGCACCGAATTGCCTAACCCCAGCTCGTGATCTGATAAGATCTCTCGGCGGTAGGCATCCAGCACAATATCCTGACTGGCACTAAAAAAGGCGACGCCAAAGGCCAGATACGCAATCGTCCACAGTGAGGTTTGTGGCGAGAAAAAGCCCAGTGAAGCAATGGCGATAATCAACGCCAGTTGTGATAACAGCATCCAGCCACGGCGACGCCCTAAATTAAAAATGGGATAACGATCGATCAGCGGTGACCAGATAAATTTCCAGGTATAAGGAAATTGCACCAGCGATAACAACCCGATCGATTTCAAATCAATCTGTTCCGTTTTCAGCCAGGCCGGTACCAAATTGAGTAACAGATAAAGCGGCAAACCTGAGCTGAACCCGGTGAAAACACAGATCAGCATCCGGCGGGTAAACAGCTGTTGATACCAGTGCTTTTGCGGCATGACAACTCCAAAAAATAAAGCCTCCGGAGGCAGATGCGCTCGGGAGGCCAGACACAGCGCTAACGCAGGTTAGTCACGGAAATTGGTAAACTGGAACGATTGCCCCAACTCCGCCTGACGCACCAGCGCCATCGCTTCCTGCAGATCGTCACGTTTTTTGCCAGTCACGCGAATTTCATCACCCTGGATCGCGGTCTGCACTTTGATCTTGGCATCTTTGATGATCTTGATGAGCTTTTTCGCCACATCCGTTTCGATACCCTGTTTCAGTTTGATGACCTGAAAATAACGGCGGCCAGAATGTTCGATCTCGCCGATATCCAGACAGCTGACATCCATACCACGTTTCACAATTTTATCACGCAGGATTTCGATCATCTGTTTGAGCTGGAAATCAGCGTCGGCAGCCATTTTGATCTCTTCTTTGTTCAGCTCAAAGGAGGCCTCAACACCACGAAAATCAAAACGGGTCTGCAATTCGCGATTCGCGTTTTCTACTGCGTTCTGAACTTCGTTCATCGCGACTTCAGATACAATGTCAAAAGACGGCATAGTAAATTCTCCTCATTCCAAATTGGCGCTAAATCTAGCAGAAATCAGCATCTGAATGAAGGTAATCTACAGCGATATCCGAAGTAATTAGCGTTGTAACTTCAAGTACGCTGGAGATAAAACTGCCAATTCATGTCCGACATCGTACAATTAATTATTATATCTGACAGCGAGTTAACCTGTTTATGCAATGGACCATTTTAGGAGCCGGCGCCGTGGGTTCTTTGTTTGCCACCCACCTGCAACGCAGCGGCCAGAAAGTTAACCTGCTCGACACACGTCAGCCACACCGGCAACAAACTAAACCTATGTTGTTGGAACAGTTGGATGGTTCAATTTGCATGTGTGAACTTGATTGTATCGGCTATCAGGATCTGACGCAGATTGGTTGTTTGCTGGTCACCACCAAAGTCTGGCAAGTCACCCATGCCTTACAACCGCTGATCGGTTTATTGCCGGAATCTTGCCCGATTGTGCTGTTGCATAACGGTATGGGCACGGCTGAATGGCTGACCGAACATTTCCCGCATAATCCGTTGTTAGCCGGCGTCACCAGTTGTGGCGCCCTGAAAACCGACGCCCGTCATATTAAACACACCGGCTTTGGTGAAACCTGGCTGGGAGCACTGAATTCAGCTGGGGAACAGTGGCAAACATTAGTGTCGCCATTGGTTGATGCCTTAGGACATACCGCCTGGAGCGAGCATATACAGGAACGACAGTGGCAAAAACTGGTGGTGAATGCGGTCATTAATCCACTATCAGCAGTTTATGATCAGTCCAATGGCATCCTGTTACAGCATCAAGATGAGATCGCCGAATTGTGTCTGGAGTTACAACCATTATTATTACAAAACGGTCTAACAAAGACGGCTAGTGAATGGCAAGCGCTGGTTTTGCAGGTGATCGATCGTACTGCGCAAAATTACTCATCGATGCAACAAGATCTCGCTAATCGACGCCGAACGGAAATTGACTACATTACCGGTTATCTGTTGCAGCAAGCCGAACGAAACGGGCTTGAATTACCACGACACCGTGCGCTATACCTAAAAATCAAAGCATTAGAATCACAATTTGTCACCGCATAAGGATGAACATGATGAGCAAAAGAGCACTGGTTATTATTGCCCCTGGTTGTGAAGAGATTGAAGCGGTAACCAGCATTGATACGCTGGTACGCGGCGGAATCAAAGTCACGGTCGCATCGATCAACCCCAACAAACAGCGCGAAGTCGTCGCCTCTCGTGGTGTACATCTGGTAGCCGATCATTTGCTGGAAGAAGTAGCACATGAGATGTTCGATGTGATCGTATTACCCGGCGGTTTGCCGGGTGCTGAATATCTGCGCGATAACCCGATGGTCATTGAGCTGCTGAAAAAACAACGCGCCAACGAATTATGGCGCGCAGCAATTTGCGCCACGCCAGCATTCGTTTTAGCTCATCATGATCTGATTGGCGATGCTTTGGTCACGGGTTACCCCGGTACGCAAAGTCAGTTACCCGCCAAGCAACTCCGCCAAGATCGCGTCGTGGTGGATAAGCCCAATAAGCTGATCACCAGCCAAGGCCCGGCCACCAGTATTGATTTTGCGTTGGCAATTGTTGCGGAGTTACAAGGCAAAGAAATAGCAGCGCAGGTGCGTAAGGATATGTTGGCTTAATAGGTAGCCTTTGCCCCTCAGCTGAGAGGCCGCGGGTCACCAACTCATAAGTCGACTGTGCGCCGCAAGGATGCGGCGCCCAAGCCTCCATGGATGGATTTACGGCATGTCAGCGTTGAGTTGATGACCTGCGCAATATTTCAGCGACTTACTCTCCACTAGAGAACATATTTTTAATCCAATCCACCGGCGTACTGCTGCAACTTTCTTCTGGTGGTAGTTTATCGGTTCGGGCCGGTAACATCAGCGCTCCGCCACAACCACTGGCCACCGGTTTACCATCGACATTGAAGTTCACCATGGAAATACCTTGTGGTACCTGCAATTTCAGCGAATTCACGCCCCGTCGTTGCATATAATTACTAAATAATGGCAATGCACCATTGGCGCCAGTTAGACCAGCGGGCTGGTTATCATCCCGACCGACCCAGGTGGTGATCAACTCGTCGTTATCCATCCCTGTAAACCAGGCGTCACGCAGGTTATCCGTCGTACCCGTTTTACCCGCCAACACAGCACCGGGGAACTGCGATGCCAGCACTCGCGCCGTACCCTGACTGGCAACTTTGGTCATGGTAAATAACGTCAGATAGGCAGACTGGCTGTCAATACGGCGCTCGGCTTTCTCGGCACGTTGATACAACACTTTGCCGTCACTATCCTGAATGGTGCGGATCGCGGTTAATGGCTGATATAAGCCTTGTGTCGCTAATGTCAGATAGAACTGATTAACCTCAAATGGCGATAACTCCAGAATGCCCAAAAACAGGGACGGGAAAAGAGGAATATCCTGCGTCACTCCCAGTTTTTTCAGCGTTTCCGCCACCGCCGGAATACCAACCGCCATACCTAAACGAACGGTCGGTACGTTCAGTGAATTGGCCATCGCCGCATATAGCGGCACATTCCCACGATAGGTTTTATCGTAGTTTTGCGGCGCCCAGGTTTTACCGCCCTGATTACGCAGTTGCAACGGTTCATCTTTCAACGGCGTTGCCAACTGATAACCCTGATCCAGTGCAGTCAGATAAACAGCCGGTTTAACCTGAGAACCAATCGGACGGCGCGCATCCAGTGCACGATTTAAGCCGGCATAATTGGTATCCCGTCCGCCAACTAACGCAGACACTTCACCGGAATGGCGGTTAGTCACCACCATCGCACCTTGTAGTTCCTTG
This sequence comes from uncultured Tolumonas sp., assembly GCF_963678185.1. Taxonomy (NCBI): domain Bacteria; kingdom Pseudomonadati; phylum Pseudomonadota; class Gammaproteobacteria; order Aeromonadales; family Aeromonadaceae; genus Tolumonas; species uncultured Tolumonas sp. The sequence continues at coordinate 3,489,875 of NZ_OY782757.1, read as the reverse complement.
CGATTCAGGCGTTTTTCAATGCTATCCAGTTGCGAGGACACCGACTCTTCCGCAGCTTGTTGTGCCACCGGGTCCAGACTGGTAAAAATCTTCAGGCCAGACTGTTTCAGGAAACCCTCACCAAATCGTTGGCGTAATTCACGACGCAACAAATTCATAAAGGCTGGGGTGCGACCAAAAGTCATCTGCCCACGTTCCAGTAACCCTAAAGGCCGCGAGGCATACAACTGGAACTGCTCCGGTGACAACTGCTGATTTTCCAGCATCAACCGCAAAATCATGTCGCGACGCTGCTGTGCCCGTTCTGGATAACGCCACGGGTCGTAATAAGAGGGGCCACGCACCATGGTGACCAGCAACGCCATTTGATCTGGCTCCAGCTCATTGAGTGGCATACCAAAATAGAAATATGACGCCAGACCAAAACCATATACGCCTTGTGCATAGTTCTGACCGAGGTAGATCTCGTTCATGTAGGTTTCGAGGATCTGGTTTTTCTCATAACGGTAATCGATGATCACCGCCATGTAGGCTTCCTGCACTTTACGCATCAGACTGCGTTCACGCGTGAGGAAATAGTTTTTCGCCAGCTGCTGGGTCAGCGTACTGCCGCCCTGTACCGCATGACCAGCGCGTAAATTAGCCAGAAACGCACGGCCAATCGAAAGAATCGACACGCCGCCATGGCTGTAAAAATCGCGGTCTTCCACCAGCAACAGCATGTTAACGAACGTTTGCGGCACCTGATTAATGCGTAGCAAAATTCGATCTTCGATCTCATCGCCGCTCAGGCGGTCGAGTAAGACCGGATCCATGCGGACATAGGCCAGTTCATGCTGATTATCGGCACTTTGAATACTCGCCAGACGCTGACCGCTAAAACTCAGCAACAACGGACGCATCTTTTCAGTGCCATCGGCAAAATCAAACGAACGACGGATCACCAGCATTCGCTGACCATTCACCGCATATTGCCCCGGCCCCTGTGGGCGAGCACTTTCGCGGTAATTCAGTAACTTCAGCTCATGCAACATCTGCTGCACCGATAAACGCTGCCCTGGAAACAACTCCAATGGACGGCTATATACCACAGCCGGAAGCTGCCATTTCTGGCCATCAAACTTGCTGTGGATCAGGCTGTCGAGATAGATACCAAACATTACCATGAAGGCAATACCAACCAAGCTCAGCTTGATGGCAAAACTTATCCAGCGGCGCCAATGCCAGAATGGATAGCTTGTTACTTTTTTTGTTACCGGTTTCTTTGCCAAAATGAATTAATCCTTTTGCATCAGTCGTTTCACTGTTTTTGTCGGCATTGCTTCTAGTGGATCATCGGGCCAAAAATGTTTCGGGTAACGCCCTCTGCCCTCTTTTTTTACATCGTTATACGCCCCTTGCCAGAAGGCCACCAGATCTTGCGTGATCTGTAGCGGGCGCTTCGCCGGCGATAACAACTCGATCTGTAATGCTATTTTGCCATGCGCCACTTTCGGTGTGTCGCGTTGACCAAACATCTCCTGAATACGTACCGCCAGCACCGGAGCGCGCCCTGCGGCATAGCGTAATGGAATACGGCTTCCGGTTGGCGCGGTAAAATGGGTGGGTAATAACTCATCTAATTTTTGCTGCTGTGCCCAGCTTAAGTTCCCTTTCAAAATGGTTGGGAATGATAATCGTCGCAGATCGTCCAAGCGCGACATTCCATCCAGATGTGGTAATAGCCATTGCTCCAGACTCGCTAATAACGTCGTATCGTCAGCCGCAGGCAATGCTAACTCTGGCAGCCAATCAGCGGCACAACGCCAGCGTTGCAACCACTGCTCGCTCTCTTCATTCCAGGGTAAACACGCCAGACCATGTAAGCGGATCCCTTCCAGCAAACATTGTGTTTTTTGCTCGGCACTCAGATCAGTGAGTGGCTGACGTTTCAGCACAATAGCACCCAGGCAGGCTTGTTTTTCTGCACGTACTCGCTCGGCTTTGCTATCCCAGCCCAGATGTGTTGTTTCACGAAACAGCTGTGGTTGCATAGTCTGCAGCGTCACGATGTCCAGTGGCTCGGCGGTATAGATGCGTAAGCCTTGTTCCGTTTGTTGCAGTGAGACGGCCACCAGCCACTCTTTGCCCTGACAAGGATGATCAAACAGCAGATCGGCACGCTGACCATTTGCCAATTGATACCGCAATTCACCACTGTTTTTCGCAATGCGATCAGGCCACGCCAGCGCACACAACAGATCGATTTGCGCCACCGAACAAGCCGGTAAAGCAGCTTCGCCGTTTAACCGTTGCCACCAGCGTTGTGCTGTCGGGCGTAGACTATGACTTAAACGCTGCAACTGCACAGAGACAGGATCATTACCCAACACGCGCTCTTCTTGTAACGCGACCAGATAACAAGCTGCGACCAGTAAATCAGCATAACCTTGCTGTTCCAGCGCCTGCGCACCTAATAACAAATGCCCCAAGCGTGGTTCACAAGGTAAGGCGGCAAGCTGATGGCCTTTATCCGTCAATTTATGCTGCGCATCAAAGACTTCCAACCATTGCAACAACTGCCGGCCTGCCGCCAATGCCGCAGCCGGTGGTGGGTCTAGCAAAGGTAATTGTTCCGGCGTACTGCCCCAAAGCGCGGCTTCCAGTAACAATGATGACAGGTCACTGCACAGGATCTCTGCCGGCGCCTGTTCTTCCAGACGTTCTTGCGCTTCCTGGCTCCACAACCGATAACAAACACCGGGGCCTAAACGACCAGCACGCCCCGCACGTTGGGTGGCTGACGCTTTGGCGATCTGTTTGGTCTCTAGTCGTGTCACTCCACTTTTTAAATCAAAGCTGCTGCGACGCTCCAGACCACTATCAATGACAACCTGAATACCTTCTATGGTCAGCGAGGTTTCCGCTACATTGGTCGCCAGCACGACTTTGCGTTGCCCTGCTGCACAAGGCAAAATTGCCTTCTGTTGTTCGGCAAATGGTAATCGGCCATGTAAACGTAACACAGCAATAGTGTCGGATAAGCGTGCTTGCAGCCATTCAGCCAAACGATCAATTTCACCGGCTCCGGGCAGAAAAACTAATAAGCTGCCTTGCTCATTTGAAATAGCATCAATAATCACCGAACCCCATTGCGGCACTAACGGTTGTTGTCGGTTTACCGGCTGATAGTGGTAAGTGATCGGATAACTGCGACCGGGGCAATTCAGCACCACAGCATCAGGCAGCAGTTGTGGTAGCGGTAAACCATCGAGTGTGGCTGACATCACCAGTAATTTCAGCTCAGGTCGTAATGCCGCCTGACTTTCTAACGCAAACGCCAGTGCCGTATCGGCTTGTAAACTACGTTCATGAAACTCATCAAAAATCAGCAGATCGACACCATTTAGCTCCGGATCTTGCTGCAGCATGCGCGTCAAAATGCCTTCGGTGACAATTTCCAGCCGCGTGGCTTTACTGGTTTTCTGCTCACCACGCACGCGATAACCCACTTGCTGCCCGACCGGTTCACCAAGTTGCTGCGCCAGATACAGTGCAATATTTCGCGCAGCCAAGCGGCGCGGTTCCAGCATGATAATACGACCACTACCTGCTAATTGTTGTAACAGGAATAAGGGCACCACCGTCGACTTACCCGCCCCCGGCGATGCCTGCAGGATCACCTGATTGTGCGAATGGCACGCCTGCGCAAGTTGTGGCAACAGATCGTGGATGGGTAATTGCGACAAAAGAACTCTCCGTAATAATGCCTCGGCAAATGGCATCGAGGTTATGCTCGTCGGCATTGTGCCAAAGCTTTCATGACATTAAAACGCGCAAGCCAAAACAAAAAAGCCCGCAAAGCGGGCTTTCATACAAATAAGCGATGAGTTAAATCAACCCTTCGGCTTCTAATGCGGCTTGTACTGCTGGGCGTGTTGCCACCACTTCGCGGAAACGCTCGATGTGTGGCCATTTTTTTAATGGGATCTGTAACCGACCAAACCAGCCAGTCACAACAAACAGATAAATATCAGCAACACAGTAATTCGCACCCATTAAATAACCGCCGGCTGCAAACTTGTGCTCGATAGCATCCAGACGCAACGATAAACGCTCAATAATAGGTTTACGTTGTTCTTCGGTGATAGTTGGGGAAAACAGCGGTGAACAGGTTTTATGCAATTCAGTCGCGATAAAATTTAACCAGCCAATCGCACGATAACGTGCAACACCGGCTGCCGGCAACAAGCCTGAGGCCGGCGCCTGATCAGCAATAAATTGCATGATCGCTGGGCCTTCGGTGATCACATCACCGGTGTCCAGTTGTAGCGCTGGCACATAACCTAGTGGATTAATAGTGCGATAATCTTCGCCTGACGCAGTGACTTTCTGGCGTAAATCGACTTTTTCCAGCTGAAAATCTAAACCTGATTCGCGTAATGCAATGTGGGAAGCCTGAGAACAGGCACCGGGAGCGTAGTACAGTTTCATCGTTTCTCCTTAATGAAGGCGAGATTACCCGTCGCTGTTGATAATGGAATGGTTGACTATTCCCGTCAATCATTCCTCGAATATCATTACGTGCTAAACCCGAAAAATAGCTAAACAAAGAATAAAGATGAATTAATTACTAAAAATGATTATATTTGAATAATCAATCCAAAAAAATGATATCACTGTGAACATCACGCTGCGTCAATTAGAAGTTTTTCTGGCCGTTATCGACACTCAGTCCACCACGCGCGGGGCAGAGAAACTCTCGTTATCTCAATCTGCTGTCAGCAGTGCGCTGGCTGATCTCGAAAATCAGCTGGGTGTGCAACTGTTTGAACGCGCAGGCAAACGTTTGATTGTCAATGAAAATGCCCGGTTACTTTTCCCGCGTGCGCAGGCGTTACTGGAACAAGCGCAAGAGCTGGAAAACCTATTTGCTGATGGTCGCAGTGTGTTAAAAATTGGTGCCAGCACTACAATTGGGAATTATCTATTACCGGCGGTGATCGCCCGTTATCGGGAAAAATTTCCCGGTATCCAGCTGGAATTAAGAGTCGCGAACAGTGCTGACATTGCGGAAGCGGTAGCGAATTTCGACGTGGATATTGGCTTTATTGAAGGCCCTTGTCATCGCATGGAACTGGAAAGCCAGCTCTGGCGGCAAGATGAGCTGCTGCTGTTTTGTGCGGCCACCCATCCGTTAGCAGGAAAAACCGTCAGTGCAGAACAACTGGCCGAGTGTCAGTGGATCTTACGTGAAGCTGGTTCTGGCACGCGCGAAGTGGTCGAACAACTACTGTTACCGCAACTCCACCACTTTAATCTGGTAATGGAATTAGGTAACTCGGAAGCCATCAAACACGCGGTCAGCCACAGCCAGACCGTTAGTTGTTTATCCCAGGCCGTCATTGCAGAACAACTGGAAAGTGGCCGCCTGAGTACTTTACAACTGCAAGGCATGAACAATATCGTACGCCCACTGTATTTGATCCGTCACAAGCAGAAACACTTATCGCGCAGTCTGAAAGTGTTTCTGGATGTGGAACAGCAGGTCAAACAATACAATTACAACCCGAGTGCATAACGCAGGGCTTTTTGCTTCAACCAGCCGGCGTTTTCCGCTGCCAGCAACGCGATATTGCGCAGCACTTTCAACGGCATGTGTGATGAACTAAACCCTGCATAAAACAGATCCATCGTTGATTGCATCAAAGTGTTATCGCACAGGCGTTGACGTTCATATTGCTGCAGTTGCTTTTGGCCAAAATCTTGTTGTTTTTGCTGCACGGAATGCCAAAGATCGACTAAACAGGCAACGTCCTTAAAGCCCAGATTTACGCCCTGCCCAGCCAACGGGTGAATGGTGTGCGCCGCATCCCCCAGTAAAATCACCCGCCCTTGGTAATAGTGTTGCGCATGTCGGCGCGTCAAAGGGAAACTGCCAAAATGAGTTACCTTGCAAGCTGGTAACTGTTCAGGAAAATGGCGTTTCACTTCCCGCTCCAACATCGCTGGCGTCATAGCCGTTAACTGTGCGATCCGAGCCGGTGTGTCATACCAAACCAACGAGGCTTTGTTCCCCGCCAGCGGTAAAAATGAACGTGGACCAGACGGATAAAACTGCTGCCAAGTGATGGCAGGCGCCTCGTCCTCCAGATCAACATTGATCAACAAACAATCTTGCCGGTAATCCCAACTATTAACGCCAATCTTAGCCAAGGCCCGAATTTTAGAATTCGCACCGTCTGCTGCCAGCAACCAGCTGGCTGACAGCACCTGACCATTATTTAACGTTATTGTTGCTTGTTCATCCGTTTGTATCAGCGTGTTTATCTGTGCCGGACAATACAATCGCACATTCGGTAATGTTTGCAGTTTTTGCCATAACGCCAGCTGGAGCAGCCGGTTTTCAATGATATACCCAAGCTCATTAACACCCGCTTCATGTGCATGGAAGTGCGTTTCCAACCCGCTCACTTCCCAAGTAGCCAATTCAGTATAGGCGCGTACCCGCATTGCCAAAATGGCATCCCAAACACCGGCTTGCTGCAATAAAGCCACCGATGCCGGGCTGATGGCAGAGACTCGCAGATCCATGGCTTGCGCTGGCGCATAGACTTCCGGTTCTGTTTGCTCCACCACCGCGATCTGCCAACCTTGTTGCGCTAACAAACAGGCGGCTGCAGCGCCGACCATGCCGCCACCGACGACAATGATGTCAAATTGTGTTCTTTCTTGGTTTTCGTTTGTTTTGTGCACATGAAACTCCGTCGATATTGACGCGATAGCCTATCTTAACGACAACCGATGTGAACGTCATGGAAACACTGACCTTCTGTCGGGATATCTGCTAACATGCGCGGCAATTTCGCTTTCTGTTTTGTTCTGGTTTACCACCATGAAAGATCAACTGTTTGCCGCCCCGATTGCTCAGTTGGGCGACTTTTGCTTTGACGAAAAGGTCGTTGAAGTCTTTCCCGACATGATCCAACGTTCTGTGCCGGGTTATTCCAATATTCTGTCTGCCATCGGCATGATGACCGCGCGTTTCGCCCAACCCGGCTCAAATCTTTATGATCTCGGCTGCTCGTTGGGTGCCGCCACGCAAATGATGCGCCGCAACGTCGCGCATGCTGATTGCCAGATCATCGGCGTCGATAACTCAGCACCGATGGTCGAACGCTGTCGCCAGCATCTGGCTACCTACAAAAGTGCCGTTGCCGTGGAGATCCGCCAAGCCGATATTCAAGCGGTAGACATTGAAAATGCCTCCGTGGTGGTGCTGAATTTCACACTGCAATTCATTGAACCCGCTGAACGCATCACCTTGTTACGCCGCATTTATGCTGGTTTGCGCCCGGGTGGCATTTTAATTTTAAGTGAAAAATTTCGCTTTGATGATGCAGAAGTCAGTGATCTGCTGGTGGAATTACACCTCGATTTCAAACGTGCCAATGGTTATAGCGAGCTGGAAATCAGCCAGAAACGCACTATGCTGGAAAACGTATTGCGTGCCGACAGTGTTGATAACCACAAACAACGGCTGCAAGACGCCGGTTTTGAGCACATTGATCTCTGGTTCCAGTGTTTCAATTTCGGCTCGATTGTCGCCATCAAAGATAAAGGAGCAGTCGCATGATCGATTTTGCTTCCTTTTATCAGGTCATTGCGAAAAGCCGCTTAAGCCACTGGCTACACACCCTGCCCGCGCAACTCTATGCGTGGGAAAACAGTGAACGCCACGGTAATTTGCCGAAATGGCAAAAAGTGTTAGCCAAGCTGGAACACTACGCCAGCCCGCACATTAACATCCAAGATCGCGTCGAAATCGGCCAGGCGGGTGAACTCAATGCCGGCGAAACCAAAAAACTAGAAAACTTACTGCAGCATTTACACCCGTGGCGCAAAGGGCCGTTCCATCTGTTTGGTATTCATATTGATACTGAATGGCGTTCCGACTGGAAATGGGATCGCGTCTTACCGCATATCAGCCCGTTAAAAGGTCGATATGTGCTAGATGTCGGCTGTGGCAGTGGTTATCACCTGTGGCGTATGCGTGGCGAAGGCGCTGAGATGGCGGTCGGTATCGACCCAACTGCGCTGTTTTTATGCCAATTTAGCGCCATCAAACATTTAGCCGGTAATGATCAGCATGTGCATTTTTTACCGCTGGGTATTCAAGAGCTACCAGCACTGCGCGCATTCGACACCGTGTTTTCCATGGGGGTGCTTTATCACCGCCGTTCACCAATCGATCATATTTATCAGTTAAAAGATCAGCTGCGGGATGGTGGTGAACTGGTATTGGAAACACTGATCATTGATGGTGATGAAAATACCGTACTGGTGCCCGATGATCGTTATGCACAAATGAACAATGTCTGGTTCTTGCCTTCGGCAGCTGCGATGATCAAATGGCTGAAAAAATGCGGTTTTCAGGATGTGCGCGTGGTCGATGAGGCCATCACGACTACCGATGAACAACGCAGCACCGACTGGATGCGGAATGATTCTTTGGCGCAATATCTGATGCCAGACGATCCGTCACGCACGATTGAAGGCTATCCGGCACCAAAGCGCGCCGTTTTTGTTGCGACCAGAGGCTCAGAGGACTAGTGCCTCAATCGTTATCTGATATAAACTTACAGCAATTTTTTGTTAACCACATCGAATCGATATCATCATGACTAAAGTATTACCGGGTTTTGCCTTGCTCACCTTGAGTCTGTTTTCAGGATATTCCGCTGCAGAAGGCAACAATGATGCCGCCGTACAACAATTACTGAAGCAACAAACTGAATTAAATACTCGTCTGAGCATGTTGCTTGATCAGCAAGGCCATACAACAAAACAGCTGAATGAGCTGAAAAGTTTGCAACAACAACTCGGAAAACAGCTGACTCCACAATCGCAGCCTCCGGTTTATAAAAAATCCTCCAAAAAAGACACCTCCGATCTTTGCATTCCAGCCGAACCAGGTAAAACCACGCCTGACGGTAAAATGATCTTAGGTGAAACCGAATGGATTTATGTTGAAGAAGCCAACGGTAACTTCATGAGCCGTATTGATACCGGCGCCACAACTTCTTCTATCAGTGCGCACGATGTCACCGTGTTTGAACGCGAAGGCCGCCGCTGGGTTAAATTTATTATGCCAATTGATGGCGGCAAAGAAGTTAACGTCGAAGCTCCGTTTGTTAAGTACATCCGAATTCGTCAGGCTAACGGTTTAGAAGATCGCCCGATTGTTCGTATGACTATTCGTATCGGTACTGTTACCGAGAAAGCGGATTTCAGCTTAACTGACCGTTCCAACATGGACTTCCCTGTGTTGATGGGGCGTGAATTTATAAAAGATGTTGCCGTCGTTGATGTGGCACGTGAAAACGTACAAGGTAAACCGCAGATAGCCGGTGCAGTACAAGCATCTGTGCAGAAAAAAGCCAATAAAACCGATAGCACAACTGATTCGTCAAAACCGAAAGCTGCCACTGAAACAGTGAAAGAAGGCGATAAAGTTATTGTTGTGAAAAAAGTGCCAATCAAAGATGAAACCAAACCAGCAGTACAACCAACTGCTGACATCGAAAAGCCGGTTAAAAAGCCTGTTAAAACAGCAATTCCGGCCGATGCTCAACCAGTAAAAGTAGCGCCAGCTGCGTCTGAAGCTACTTCGACTGATAACAAGGATAAGAAGTAATCATCATGGTCTCACGCCGTCCGTTTTATATCGTAGTTGCACTGCTCTATATTCTGGGTATTGCACTCGTTCTGTATCGTCATATCGCATTTGATGTTCCTCTGTTGCCAGGGGAATATCGCAACGTCTGGTCTGCAGAGGCCAAAGTAGAATTTGATGCAAATGGCGGCCCGGTTATGGCCTCATTGGCATTACCCGATACGCAGGAAGGTTTTACCCACGTTGACGAAAATGCTGCCAGCCCGGGTTATGGGCTTTCATTTGTCAATAAAGATGGCGTATCCCATGCTGAATGGTCAATAAGCAGCGCAACTGGTCATCAGGAACTTTACTATCGTACCGATATGTTAAGTGACCCTTACGCCAAAGCATTGCCTGTTGTTGTGCCGACAATTGATAAGTCACTGGAAAAAGAGCCTATCGCTTCAGCGATCAATCAGATCCTGAATGCCGCAAAAACTCATTCCGCAGATGCATTTACCCTGACTCGCGAAATCATTAAAGAGTTCAAAAATCAGGAACAAAATGCAGCTTTACTGACTAAACATAAAAAACCAGCTTATCTGTTGGTTGAAATTCTGAACCAAGCCGATATTCCAGCCCGTGTTGTACGCGCGGTAAATCTGGAAGATGGTCGCCGCCGTCAACGTACCGTTGATTATGTTCAGGTGTTCAACAGCGATAAATATGACTTGTTTGACCCGGTAACCGGTGTTCAAGGTCGCCCTGACAACCTGTTATTGTGGGAATACAACTCCACACCACTGCTCGATGTTACCGGTGCCAACAATTCTCAGGTTACCTTCTCTGTGCTTAAAAAACTGGTACCAGTTAATAAAGCCCTGAAGGCAAAATTTGAACACACTGATATGTTTAACTTCTCGGTTGATATGCTGCCAGTTGAAGAACAATCGCTGTTCAAAGGCATCCTGCTGATCCCAATCGGCGTCATGGTAGTGGTGTTCCTCCGAGTTATCTGTGGCCTGAAAACCTCTGGTACCTTCATGCCAGTGTTGATTGCCGTGGCATTTCTGCAAACACAGTTACTCACCGGATTGGTCGGGTTCCTCAGTATTGTCGGGGTCGGTTTAGTTATTCGATCGTGGCTATCGAAACTGAACTTGCTGTTGGTTGCCCGTATTTCGGCCATCATCATTACCGTTATTTGCATCATCGGTGGTTTGTCAGTGCTGACGTATAAACTGGGTATCACTCAGGGTATGCGGATCACATTCTTCCCCATGATCATTCTTTCCTGGACTATCGAACGTATGTCGATCTTATGGGAAGAAGAAGGTCCGAAAGAAGTATTCAAGCAAGGTGGCGGCTCGCTGTTAGTTGCAGTGTTGGCTTATCTGGCAATGAGTAGCGGCATGATCCAGCATCTGACCTTTAACTTCCTTGGGTTACAGCTGATCATCATGGCAACCGTATTGGTGATGGGTAACTACACTGGCTACCGTCTGTCTGAGCTTAAACGGTTCAAGCCGTTAGCTGATGAACTGCATAAGAAGTAAATGCCATGTGGCTTTTAGAGAAGTACACCTCACCTTTTAAACTGGCTCAGCTCGGTATTATGGGCATGAACCAGCGTAACGTCAGTTATATCGGGCGCTATAATCCGCGCTCGTTATACCCGTTAGTAGATAACAAGCTGAAAACCAAACGTATCGCGGTTGATGCTGGTGTTACTGTGCCAAAACTAATTGGCACCGTGCAACATCAGCATGAAGTAACCAAGATTTCGGAAATGGTTAAAGAATGGCCGGGTTTTTGTATTAAACCGGCGCGTGGTTCCGGTGGTAAAGGCATTCTGGTGATCATGCGCCATGAAAATGGCCTGTATTACAAACCGAATGGCAGCTCTTGTACCGCAACTGATCTGGAACGCCATATCACCAACATTCTGGCCGGTCTGTTTTCTTTAGGCGGCAAGCCAGACTTTGTACTGGTGGAAGATCTGATCCAATTTGATGATGTGTTTGACGGTTACTCTTATGAAGGGGTTCCTGATACCCGCGTTATCATTTTCAAAGGTTTTCCGGTAATGGCGATGATGCGTCTTTCCACTGCCTCATCGGATGGTAAAGCGAATTTGCACCAAGGCGCCGTTGGCGTGGGGCTTTGCCTGCGTACCGGTAAAGCACTGCGTGCTGTGCAATACAACAGCCCGATGCGTTACCACCCCGATACTGGTCGCGACCTGTATGATTTGCAGGTACCACACTGGGAAAAGTTGCTGAATTTGTCTGCTGCTTGCTTTGAAATGTCAGGCCTTGGTTACATCGGTACCGATATCGTGTTGGATAAAAAACGCGGGCCATTGCTGCTGGAACTGAATGCCCGTCCGGGCTTGTCGATTCAAATTGCGAACGGCGCCGGTTTATTGCCGCGTCTGCGTAAAGTAGAAAAGATGGCTGACAGTGATATCAAAAAGATGAGTGTGGCGGAACGCGCGAAATATGCCATGGATAACTTTGGTGTATTCAAACCATAAGCCTGTTGCTTGTTAAAGATAACGAAACAAAACGGCCCTTTTTAGGGCCGTTTTACTTGCTGCGGAATAACTATTTTCGCTGATATAACCTTGGTAACTCAGGTGATACCGGCTGATAGGCTTCATTAATGTAGTTGTAATACGCGATAAATGACGGCGTACTGTCTTTATCTTTTCCACCCAACACTTTTTCCATTCGCGTCAGTTTCACGATAATGAACTTAGGCTTGTTTTGCTTCAGATCGTTCATCATCCGTTCCCGCACATCATATGGTGGTGTCACGTTATCAAAGAACAGATATGCAGAAGCCGGACGGCGCTCAGTCCAAACGTAATATTGCGGAATGACACCATCGACCCACAACAGATCGTTATAACTGGAATTTTGACGAACGTAATCCACCATTTGTGCAGAAGCTTCATCAAACGGACGGCCTTTCGTTAACCCACGTCCGATTGGCAATACCACCATCAGCACGGCTAGCCCCACCAGCAACGACATCGCAGGCAAATATAACTGACGGCTACGCGTGATAAACCAAACCCCGATCAACAGCAGTGTTGCAATTACCCCAGCGGTAAAACTTACCAATAATTCGTAAGTCAGTCTTGGAATCGGTGATTCAAAACGCGACCAAGTGAAGATAATGTGTTGCGCCAGCAAATAACCCAGCAAAACCAGTAAAGTCACGCAACCGGCCCATTGCATGTGACGGCAACCAATTTGACCCGCTAAACCGCCACTACGAGCAGCCTGAATAACCATCGGTAACAGTAATATGGCAAAGCTGAAGAACAAGATTTCATAGTGTTCATAGGTGTGGCCCGACACCGAGTTAGCCACAATACCCAGCACAATACCGCTCAATTGCATGCCGAATAAAGCACCCCACGGACGCTTATGTTCAGGCTGACGCAGTTGCTGCCATACTAAGCCAATGAAGACAGGTAACAAAATCAGCAAACCCGTTCTCGCTAACCCCAGGAAACCCACCATCAACGAGTGGCCGTTGCCGTAGCTGTTACCAAAGAAAATGCCAAACGAGTAAAACCAAAAATCAGCTAACACACCGTGCCAGACAAAATAAGCCAGCAGCGGTAAGGTGACGCACAGTAAACCTGCCACACCACTGATGGTCAGTTTGAGTGCATCCAACCAACGGCGCTGCCATGCCCAGTAAACAAACAACGCCAGATAATAACCGCACCACATGGCCGCATTGTTCATGCGCAGCATCGCAATCAAACCAAAGGTTACAGCCGGGATCACCGCATCTTGCCAACGAAAATGCGTCGCCAATAACATATGGACAAAATAATACTGCGCGATCAGACTAAAGCAGAACGTGTAGTCTTCGGTCATGTTGCCGTAGTAATAGCGATAGGCGTACAGAAACATCCACGCCAACATACCAGTCAATCGACTTAACGGCGCAATGCCCCATAAGGCCAGCGTACGATAGAGCGCATTCAGCCCCCAGATCAGCAGTACCGTTTCTAACAACCAGATACCCTGGAAACCACCGATGGCATACCCCACCGCATCCAACAGGAAAATAACCGGCCCTTTTATATCGATCATATCCCGATATATCACGCCGCCATCGGCCCACATTTTGCCCATTGTCGCGAACAATGAGGCGTCGTAAGCCGGCGCCATACCGAATAGCAGTGGGTTTTGCAGGGCGAACAATAACGCCAATAGCGTAGGCAGTGACCATGCTCGCCAGCTATAAGCTTTGTCGTGCTGCTGCAGAGATGTTTCAGCTGCCAGCAAACTATCACGCCAATCGGCCAGATATTGACTGGCTTGTTGCCAGCGTTGCATTAGTTGCATCATCATTATTCCAAGTTTGCTGTTTTTATTCTGTTGGTTGACGCGTGAGCCAGACCGACTCAATACGGTGTGCCCGAATGTCCGTCACGGTAATTTGCCAGCCTTCATATTCAATCACCTCATCAATCGTTGGCAGGCGTTGTAACCACTCCAGTAACCAACCGGCCACCGTATGATAATGTTCTGTCGCCGCGGCAGGGAAAGCCAGTTCACGTTGTAATTCGGTCAGTAACATATCACCACTGACACGGTAACTACCGGGTGCCAACATGACATATTCCGACTCTTCGCCAGTTTCCGGTAAGTTACCGGCGATCTCTTCCATAATATCGCGGATCGACACCAGCCCTTCAAAATTACCGAATTCATCGACCACAAACGCCAGATAATTTTTCGCCAGACGGAATTGTTCCAACGCATTCAATACTGAGATGGTTTCCGGTAAACACAACGCGGGCTGGATCAATGACTCTATCCGTAGGCTTTTATCTTCCAGCAATTGCGCCAGCACATCCCGTTTACGAATAATACCCAGTGGCGCATCACGGTTATTGTCGCGCGTGACAACCAAACGAGAATGGGGCGTCTGCGCCAGTAACTGCAAAATATCCTGCTGAGGTGATGTTAAATCCAGCATTTCAATATCACGACGCACTGTCATCACGGCACGGATTGGTAGCGATGACAATTGCAACACCCGCGAAACCATGTCTTTTTCTTCTTCGCTGAACACGGCATCCGGACGTTTCGATACATGGGTTGGTTCATCATCCTGGTGGGTCGATATTTCTTGTTTGGCACCCAGCAAACTCATCACCATTTCTGCGGTGCGCTCACGACGACGGATCTTACCTTTAAACAGTTTTTCGTGGTTAGCTCGCGCCAATTGGTTGAAAAACTCGATCAAAATAGAGAAACCGATAGCGGCATACAGGTAACCTTTCGGCACATGGAAACCCAGACCATCGGCCATCAGACTAAAACCAATCATCAGCAGGAAACCCAGACAGAGGATCACCAACGTCGGATGACGGTTGATAAACAGCGTCAGTGGTTTACTGGCCCACATCATGATGGCGATCGCAATGGTAACAGCCAGCATCATGACAGTCAGATGATCGGACATCCCAACCGCCGTAATAACCGCATCCAGCGAAAAGACGGCATCTAACACGACAATCTGTGTCACTACGACCCAAAAGCCCAGATAGACGATTTTCTTATCGTCGCTGTGTAATACGCCTTCAATGCGGCCGTGTAATTCACGGGTTGCTTTAAACAGCAGGAAAAAACCACCAATCAGCAAGATCAGATCGCGCCCGGATAACGGCAGAGACCAGATCGTGAATAAAGGCTGGGTAAAACTCACCATATGCGACAAGCTGGCCAGCAGGCCAAAGCGCATAAACAATGCTAACGCCAGACCATAATAACGGGCCCGGTCACGTTGCTCAGGGGGAAGTTTTTCCGCCAATATGGCAATAAATAACAAGTTGTCGATGCCGAGAATGATCTCAAGCACAACCAGCGTTAATAAGCCCAACCATGCGGTGGGATCCATCATCCATTCAAACATTTTGCGCCTCCGGATTGGCAGAATAAGCGCTCAGTTTTACAGACAGATGATCGACATCTGACGGTAATTCAGACTCTACGGCTGAAACACCTAAATAGCGGGGAAAAGAACAAGAAAAACAAAACTTAGCTGAATAGTAGTCAGAGTGGCGACTGCTATCGTCCATATAGGGCCTCATTGGTTAACCAGACGGCTCTAGCGTATTGGCAGAACCGGTGCGGGTCAAGCAAGAGAAGGAGCATCCAGCTGGGATGCTCCAAAATATGCGGTAAATTAGATCATATTGCTCAAAATCAGTGTTCCGGCCAGACCACAAAGGGCAATCAGGGTTTCCAGAATTGACCAGGACTTGAAAGTTTCCGGAATAGACAGGTTGAAGTACTCTTTGAAGATCCAAAATCCTGGATCGTTTACATGAGAGAAAATCACGCTGCCAGCACCGGTGGCAATCACCATTAGCTCAGGGCTGACACCGGTAGTGGCGATAATTGGCGCCACAATACCTGCGGTAGTCATGGCAGCAACCGTAGCAGAACCTAATGCCAAACGCAGTGCAGAAGCCACCCCCCACGCCAATACCAGCGGAGAAATTCCACTGCCGTGCATCATGGCAGCAATGTATTTATCAACGCCGCTATCAACCAGCACTTGTTTAAACGCACCACCACCACCGATCACCAGAATAATCATCGCAATAGCACTGATTGATTCGGTAATCGTAGTCATGACCTCTTTCATCTCTTTGCCACGTTGCAGGCCAAACGTGTAAATGGCCACTAACACCGACAGCATAGTAGCAATCACCGGGTCACCAAAGAAACCGGTATAACCCAAAACCGCAGAGCCTGCTGGCAGCGTCATTTTGGCAATCGCCTGCACAGCCATCAAAATCACTGGGATCAACGCCGTAAATACGCTGACACCAAAGCCTGGCATTTCCTCTTCAGAAAATACTTTCGGGTTGTACAAACCGGTTGGGATCGGTTTATCCATTTTTTTCAGTGTCATCGCAAACAGTGGGCCGGCGATAATAACGGTCGGCACAGCCAGAATAATGCCGTACAGCAGCGTTTTGCCCATATCCGCGCCATAGACAGCCGCAATTGCGGTTGGGCCTGGGTGTGGTGGTAAGAAGCCGTGGGTCACAGACAAGGCTGCTGCCATTGGCACGCCGATATACAACAACGGAATACGCGCTGATGCAGCAATGGTAAACACTAGCGGGATCATCAACACGAAGCCAACTTCATAAAACAGCGCAAAACCAACCACAAACCCGGTGATCACCACCGCCCATTGGATCCGTTTCACACCAAACCAGGCAATCAGCGTGGTTGCTATGCGTTGTGCACCACCGCTATCGGCCATTAACTTACCCAGCATGGCACCAAATGCCAGTACCAGCGCCAGACTACCTAAGGTGCCACCGACACCAGTTTTAACCGATGCCATTACCTTTGCGATCGGCATTCCTTCCATCAGACCAACGGCTAACGCCACTAAGATCAGCGACAAAAATCCATTTAATTTAAAGCGCAACATCAATAAGAGCAGCAGCGCTACCCCAACAGCAACAATGATTAACGGCATGATGAAACTCCTGTAAACGCGCTGATTGAACACACTGAATTAGAGCTCAGGATGCACAGCGGTGGTGATATTGGCATAATGAAGGTGGCTGCAAACATAGTTGTCTCTCTTATGGTGATGGTTCGGTTTCAATTTGTGGCGCGCTTCACAAATCAACTTGTTACCGGTAACATGATACCGGTAACATGATAAAGTAAAAACCATCAACCACTGGCAATTATCAAATTTGAGACTGAGGTCAAATTATGGCAGGACAGAGCATTATTCTGATGGGAGTATCCGGATGTGGTAAATCATCCGTTGGCGCAGCATTGAGTCGCGCAATAAATGCAAAATTTATCGATGGCGACGATCTGCATCCGCGCGCCAATATTCAGAAGATGGCCGGTGGAAATCCTTTAAACGATGATGATCGCGCGCCATGGCTGGAGCGTCTCAGCGATGCCGCTTATAGCCTGTGCCATAAGAACGAGACCGGCATCATTGTCTGCTCAGCGCTGAAGCGTCGTTATCGCGATCGCTTGCGCGAAGGCAACCCAACCATGCGTTTTATTTATCTGCATGGCAGCTACGAATTAATTGAAGCCAGAATGATGGCTCGTGCCGGTCATTTTATGCCCTCTGGCTTGCTAAAAAGCCAGTTTGACGCATTAGAAGAACCGAACGCCGAAGAACCCGATGTCTATCATGTCAATATTGATGGTGATTTAAACACTGTGGTCAACCGTTGTGTGGCCGCGTTACAGGGAGAATAACATGCATCCAGTGATCCAACAGGTAACAGAGCGTATTCGCGAACGTAGCGCTGACCTCCGAGCTGACTACGTAACACGCATGCAAGCACAGGCTGCAGCCGGTCGCCCTCGCGGCACACTGGCTTGCGGAAATTTAGCGCATGTCATTGCCGCATGTTCGCATGCGCAAAAAAATACATTGCTGGATATGACGCGCGTTAACGTCGCCATCGTCACCGCGTATAACGATCTGCTCAGTGCGCATCAGCCGTATGAACATTATCCGGAGCAGATCAAAGCCGTGCTGTCGGCCGCCGGTCACAGTGCGCAGGTCGCCGGTGGCGTTCCAGCGATGTGTGATGGTGTCACGCAAGGTCAGGCCGGCATGGATCTGTCACTGTTCTCGCGTGACGTGATCGCGCAGGCGACGGCCGTTTCGCTCAGCCACAATGCCTTTGATGCTACTTTATTGCTGGGGATCTGCGACAAGATCGCCCCCGGTCAGTTGATCGGCGCCCTCTCGTTTGGTCATCTGCCCACCGCGTTTGTGCCCGCCGGACCGATGAGCACCGGCATCAGTAATGATGAAAAAACGCGCATTCGTCAGCAATATGCGGCCGGCGAACTCGGCCGTGATGCACTGCAACAGATGGAAAATCAGGCTTATCACAGCGCCGGCACCTGCACTTTCTATGGCACGGCTAACACCAATCAGCTGGTGTTCGAAGCTATGGGTTTGATGTTGCCGGGTTCCGCATTTATTGCGCCTAATAGCGAATTGCGTCAGGCATTAACGAATGAAGTAACGGCTTTAATGCCAACACTGGTGTCCGGTTCCAGCCAATATCGTCCGCTGTATAAACTGGTCGATGAAAAATCACTGGTGAACGGTCTGGTTGCGCTTTTGGCATCGGGTGGTAGTACCAATCACACCATGCACATGGTGGCAATAGCCCGTGCGGCGGGTCTGATTTTGACGTGGGATGATTTCCGCGATCTGTCAGATGCGGTGCCACTGCTGGCCAAGGTTTATCCGAATGGCCCAGCTGATATCAATGCTTTCCATCAGGCGGGCGGTGTTCCATTGTTGTTACGTGGTTTAGCGAAGCGTGGTTTGTTGCATATGGATACCACACCACTGACGGGCAACATGGAAGATTATCTGCAACATCCGCTGCTTAACGACAAGCAACTGACATGGCAGCCAACGACCGTGAGTCAGGATAAAGCCGTACTCTCCGATGACGATGCGGTCTTTAATCAAACCGGTGGCTTGAAAGTGCTGTCGGGCAATTTAGGCCGTTGTGTCATGAAAGTCAGTGCAGTGGCCGAGCAATACCACTATATCGATGCAGAAGCGGCAGTGTTCGATTCTCAGCATGATGTGGAGGCTGCTTATAAAGCCGGTGAATTAAATCGTGATGCCATCATCGTGGTGCGTTTCAATGGCCCCGCCGCCAATGGCATGCCGGAGTTGCACAAGCTGATGCCGATCCTCGGTAATCTGCAAAAAGCCGGGCATAAAGTTGCATTAGTGACCGATGGTCGTCTATCCGGTGCTTCCGGCAAGATCCCGGCCGCCATCCATGTAACACCAGAAGCCGCCAAAGGTGGCCCACTGGCACAACTGCAAAACGGCGATCGCATTCGTCTAGATGCTACTCATGGCACGTTACATGTCCTCGACGATATTCGTCAGCGCCCATTAGCTAAATCGAATCTGTCCGCGCAACACCATGGTTTAGGCCGCGAATTGTTCGGCTCATTCCGTCGCATTGTTTCCAGCGCGGAACAAGGTGCTTCGATCTTATTTTCCGACAACGATTTTTAATGAAGGATAACAGCAACATGAATTGGACACTTTCTCCTGCTACTGTATTTGCCGCCTCACCAGTTGTACCTGTGATGGTCATTGACGATCTGGCGCATGCCGTACCGATGGCCAAAGCCTTGGCTGCAGGCGGGATTACCGTTTTTGAAATTACATTACGTACACCCGTTGCTTTAGATGCTATTCGCGCCATTCGTGAAGCGATGCCTGATGCCTTAGTGGGTGCTGGTACGATTCTGAACCCACAACAATATGATGATGCCGTAGCAGCCGGTGCGCAGTTTATTATCTCTCCGGGCTTTACCGACAAACTGCTGGCACATGCTGCTGCCAATGCCGTGCCGTTGATCCCCGGTGTCAGCACGCCGTCAGAAGTAATGACCGCACTGGATCTGGGTTACACGCATCTGAAATTCTTCCCAGCGGAAGCCAATGGTGGAGCACCAGCGTTACAGGCCATTTCTGCACCATTAACACAGGTAAAATTCTGCCCAACTGGCGGTATTGGCCCGAAAAACGTCGCCGCTTATCTGGCACTGAAATGCGTTGCAACCGTGGGTGGTTCTTGGATGATCCCGGCGGATAAAGTCAAAGCCGGCGATTGGGCGGGAATTACTACGCTGTCAGCAGAAGCGGTTGCGCTGATCAACGGCCTGAAAAAATAGTACACGTTAATGAGAGGACTGGTAATAAATAAGCAGACCGTCGGCGGCAAGGATGCCGCCGCCCGAGCGTCCATGGACGGATTTACAGCGAGTCTGCGTTTTATTGTCAGTCCTCTCTAGCCAACAACAGACTAAATACTCTGTCCCGCCGACAACTCAAAACCCAAATCAATCACCGGTTCCGTTAATGCCACCCCATTGATCCTCGCTAACAATTGTTCAGCGGCTACGCGGCCAATCGCTTCGCGTGGCGTGATCACGCTGGCCAATTTTGGCACCATTGCCTGACCAATGTCATGACCATGGAAACCCGCGACCCCAATCTCATCAGGCACTGCAATATTCTGTCGTTGGCACTCAAAAATGGCCCCGACGGCCAAGTCATCGTTGGTACAGATCACCCCATCCATGTCGGGGTACCGCATACGGGCTTCCGATAACAATTTAGCACCCAGTGAAAATGACGATGCAGCATCGGTGGTCATCGTTAATGGCTCAAGCCCATGCGCTTGCATCGTGGCAGCATAACCTTCCATTTTAAGCCGGGTTCGCACGTCCATCCGCGCGCCAAGATAAACAATTCGTCGATAGCCCTTTTGCAGCATCAATTCGGTCATGGCATAACTGGCCGCCGCATTATCAAAACCAACCGCTTGTTCCACAACGGGCGAACGGGAATCCATCACCTCAATGACCGGAATACCCGCAGTTTGGATCATCCGTAACGTGCGTTCGGTGTGATAACTTTCTGATAAGATCAAACCATCGACATGATAAGACAGCAGCGAAGCAATACGTTCTTGCTCTACCTCTGAGCTGTAACCGTAGTGCGCCAGCATAGTCTGATAGCCCGCCGGCTCTGTAACCGACTCGATGCCACGGATCACTTCGGCAAATACTTGGTTAGTCAATGATGGCAGTAAGACGCCGATCGCTTTGCTTTTGGCATTCGACAGCAGATCCGGCGCCCGATTGGGAATGTAGCCAAGCGTATCTAACGCGACGGCTATTTTCTCCTGCACAGCAGCAGAAACTAACGCAGGATCTTTTAAATAACGGCTCACCGTCATTTTGGTGATACCCACAAGATCGGCCACATCCTGTAACGTCGGGCGGCGGGGTTTTTGACTCATCAACTTTATCCAGTAAGACAATGTTACAGTAACATAACAAACCCAAGCGACTACCGCCATAAAGATTACAGTAAACAAACCAGCTGTTAATGTTACAAATTATTAACAAAAAGCGTAAATCAAGGTTATATTGTGATCTGAGTAACAAAAAACAGGTCTAACTATGAACCGAATAAATCTCCTTATCAGAACATTTCTGGAATGGGCGCAAAACATTGGCTTAGTGATCATTGCGATTGCCAGTATTTTTGCCATTGGCACCGAAGTCGTTTCGATGATCAGTTTACAAAAAGTAGCCCTGGCTGATCTGTTGCTAATGTTTATCTATCTGGAAGTGTTAGCCATGATTTCGATGTATCTGGAGTCCGGCAAAATGCCGATCCGCATTCCACTTTATATTGCGATCGTCGCGCTGGCACGTTATCTGATTTTGGATATGAAATCGATGGATGCCTGGCAGCTGGTTGGTGTCTCCGCCAGTGCGTTTTTACTGGCTATCACCGTCTTGGTGATCCGCTATGGTCATCTCAAATTACCTTATGACAACGATCATCAGGATAAACATACCGATCTGTAAGCGCCCTCGGCAGTGACTGTGTTTAGTACAACCCTGTCACTGCCAACGATTAAACTCCGCACATCAATAGTTATAACCTATTACAATATTACATATTTCCAATTGGCGATGCTCCTCGGTTGTGCCTAATATACATACATAGCAAGGCGAACATGCCTGTTTGTAATACGGAAAATCATCACCTACCAAGGAGCGAATTATGTCACATCAACCTATTGATATCGGGATTGCTGAAAATGATCGTCTGGAAATTGCAGCAGGTCTTTCACGCTTTCTTGCTGACAGTTACACGCTGTATCTGAAAACCCATTATTACCACTGGAACGTCACCGGCCCGATGTTTAATACATTGCACCTGATGTTTGAAACCCAATATACCGAACTGTCTCTGGCAGTTGATTTGATTGCAGAACGTATCCGTGCACTGGGCGTGTATGCGCCAGGCACTTATAAAGAATTCGCTAAACTGACGGTGATCCCGGAAGACACCAGCGTACCGAAAGCGCAGGATATGATTAAAAATCTGGTGGCTGGTCAGGAAGCCGTGGTGCGTACCGCGCGTTCTCTGTTCCCGCTGCTTGATAAAGCCAGTGACGAAGCATCTGCAGATCTGTTGACACAACGCATTCAGTTACACGAAAAAACCGCGTGGATGCTGCGCAGTCTGCTGGAATAATTTAGGCACAAGTACATCGTCCGAAACTGGCACAGTTTGCGCAAAGATAATGCGTTAGCTTGTGCCAGCCCGTTTTGTTTACTTTTAATTGTATGTTTTGCTGCAATTCTGCCGTAATACAACAATTCCTTTTACTCCGGCTGGTCGATCCTTCACTTGAATCTTGAGGAATTTGCCGATGCCCTGCAGCTGTAAACAGAAAAAAAATGCCCCCGCCGTAGCCACAACAGATCGGTATGTCACTTTTGATGGCATTGATTGTGACGGTAATGCCCGCCTGTTGATGTCTTGTATCCACAGACACATTGATCTGCCGGAAAAAACCAATAAATTCTGGGAATATTTTAAGCAAAAAGCATTGGGCGGAAATGGGCCGAAACCCGACGATCTGTTTTTAATTCACAGTAATCTTAATCAGATCAGAGAGTTATTTGAGTTATACGAAGATGATGAAGCACTGGCATTATTAGATATCGTTGAAATTGAGTGCTGCTAAAACAACAAAGCCCCATCACTGGGGCTTTGTTTTAAGCTTAATTTTCGCCGTTATACAGCTCTAAATCTGCAGTGGCTTCACTCCACTCGCGATCGGCTTTGGCATCGTCATTACGCAGATTGTTCAGGAATGCCAGATAATCATCATTGATATCACCGGTAATGTATTTGCCATTAAACACCGATGTTTCAAATTGTTTGATTTCCGGATTACATTCACGCACTGCCGCTTCCAAATCACTTAAGTCTTGGAAAATCAGCCCATCAGCACGGATCAGCTGACAGATCTCATTCACTTCACGACCATAAGCAATCAGTTCACTGGCGACTGGCATGTCGATACCGTACACGTTCGGGAAACGAATCTCCGGCGCGGCTGAAGCAAAGTAAACTTTCTCTGCACCGGCTTCACGTGCCATATCCACGATCTGCGCCGAGGTTGTACCGCGCACAATCGAGTCATCCACCAGTAACACATTCTTGCCTTTGAATTCAGACGAGATCGCGTTCAGCTTATTACGCACTGATTTTTTACGCTGCGTCTGGCCTGGCATGATGAAAGTACGACCGATATAACGGTTTTTCACAAAACCCTGACGGTATGGTTTGTTCAGGATCTGCGCAATTTCCAGCGCGATATCGCAAGAAGTTTCTGGGATCGGGATAACAACATCGATATCCAAATCTTTCCAGTCGCGAGCAATTTTCGCACCCAGTTTCTGACCCATATGCACACGAGCGGCATACACAGAAACTTTGTCGATGAACGAATCAGGACGGGCAAAATAGACGTATTCGAAAATACATGGGCAATGATCAGGATTATGCGCACACTGTTTGGTCGACAGTTCGCCTTTCGCGGAAATGTACACCGCTTCACCCGGTGCCACATCACGCATGATTTCAAAACCTTGCACATCCAGCGCCACGCTTTCAGAAGCGACCATGTATTCGTAACGGCCAGTTTCTTCCGAGGCACGACGGCCCAGCACCAACGGACGAATGCCGTTTGGATCGCGGAATGCCAGCAGACCATGACCGATAATCACAGCAACTACCGCATATGCACCACGGATCTGCGCATGCACACGGCTGACCGCCGCAAAAACCTCTTCCGCAGATAAATCGGTACCTACTGTTTTATCCAGCTCATACGCAAAGGTATTCAGCAGAACTTCAGAATCAGACGTGGTGTTGATGTGACGGCGAGTTTGTTGGGTTTGCAAATCGCGCAGTTCTTTAGCATTGGTCAGGTTACCGTTATGGGCCAGCGCAATACCAAATGGAGAGTTGACGTAAAATGGCTGTGCTTCTGCAGCACTGGAGCTACCGGCAGTCGGATAACGCACATGACCAATACCGATGTTGCCTTTCAGACGTTGCATATGACGTGTTTCGAATACGTCTTTCACGAGGCCATTGGCTTTACGCTGCTTGAACGTGTTATCACTGATAGTCACGATCCCTGCGGCGTCCTGCCCGCGGTGTTGTAACACCGTCAGTGAATCATATAAGGCCTGGTTGACAGGGCTGGTGCCAACAATGCCGACAATACCACACATCTCTTCTCTTCCTCGAAATGCCAATAATCACTTAATAAAACTGGATGAGTGTTTCATGAACTCAAAGAACCAGTTCACCACTACACCAAATTCTGGAATAAGTATGGATTGCTTCCACCAAATTGCATCATGAGCACTGGTAAAAGTATCCATAAAGAACAGCAACGCACTAACAATTAATACGCCACGAATTGCGCCGAAACAAATACCAAGCACGCGATCAGTGCCTGATAATCCCGTCTTATTCACCAGCACACTAACAACATAGTTAACGATGGCACCCACAATCAGTGTTGCCACGAACAGCACGGCAATCGCCATACCATTACGAACCATGCTATCGGAAACAGAGGTGAAAAAGACGGCAAGATCGCCAAAGAAACGACTGGCGACAAAGAAAGCAGCAAACCAGGTGACGAGAGAAAGGGCTTCTTTAACGAAACCACGGATCAGACTGATCAGGGATGATAAACCAATCACCGCCAGAATTGCGTAATCAATCCAGACCACATGAACTCCCTGTACTCACTAAACTGGCGCGCATTTTAACAGAGAGCATGAGGCATTGCTTGCAAAATATGGTGAACCAGAAAGCAGCAATAAAATTGTCATACACCCGCGTTAGCATGACCGGCATCACACTATTTAATCAGGAATGATCATAGTGATTACCGAACTCGACGTCATTATGGCGCGGTGTCAGATCCAAACTTTGTTTCAGCCTATTTTTGATAATGTACAACGTCAGGTGCTCGGTTATGAGGCATTAAGCCGCGGGCCATCAGATAGTTTATTACATTCGCCTTTGGAACTATTTCGCCAATCAGAATTAGAAGGGCGGCAAGCCGAACTTGAGCTGCTGTGTGTCTCATTGGCAATGAAACGCTTTGTAACGCAACAACTGAACGGCAAATTATTTGTTAATATTTCCCCTTCGGTATTGCTCACACTCGGTATTGATCCACTGTTGCAGGCAACCCAACAAGCTCGCTTATCGCCAAGCTTAGTCGTCATTGAGTTGACTGAAAATCACCCTGCTGCCTCTGGTGACGATATTATCGAGATGGTTAAGTCATTAAAAGAAAATGGCTTTATGGTCGCGATTGATGATTTGGGTGCAGGTAATTCGGGCTTACGTTTATGGTCAGAATTACGCCCGGATTTTGTCAAACTGGATATTTATTTTGCCGCGAACATTGATAGCGATGGTACTAAACGTCAGTTCGTCGCTAGTCTGTGTGATCTGGCCGGTAAACTCGGCTGCAAGATGATTTTGGAAGGCGTTGAGCGCAAAGAGGAATATCAGGTCGCCCGTCAAATTGGCATCCAGTATTGTCAGGGTTATCTGTTTGGCAAACCCGCCGTTATTCCCGCACCATTCCCGGCAGAGTTACTGGTCGACAGTGAGGAATCACGTCAGGCGACAGCCCCTTTACGTGAGTTAGTGGTGCATATCCCGCCTATCTCACCGGATGTAAATGGCATGAATGCCATGGAGTTGTTTCGTAAACAACCCGACGCTAACTGCTACCCCGTGTTAGATGCGCAAGGTACACCATTAGGCATCTTGAAACGCCATACCTTACTGCGTCATTTTGCCGAGCAGTTTGGCCATTCACTGTATGCCAAAGCACCAGTTTCCAAATTGATGGATAAACCCATCATGGTCGATGTGAATCAATCGTTACTGAAAGTCAGCCAATTACTGGTCGAGCATGAAGAAGAAGAGGAATTAGACGCCTGGTTCGTCATTTGTGAAGACGGTAAATATTTGGGTCTGGGACGCTTACGCGATCTGATGCGTAAACTGACCCAATACAAGCTTACTATGGCACGTTATGCCAACCCGCTGACTTTGTTACCGGGCAATGTGCCGATCCAGCGCGCCATCGAAAAAGGCTTACAGGAAAATAAACCTTTCCTGCTGGCCTATTGTGATCTGAATGATTTCAAACCCTACAATGATGTTTGTGGCTATGAACGCGGCGATATGATGATCAAGTTAGTCGCCAGATTATTGCGACAGTACTTTGGCCAGCAGCATAATTTCATCGGCCATCTGGGTGGTGACGATTTTATTTTGTTATTACAACAAGATGAATGGATCACGCCCATAAAAGAACTGCAAGCAGAGTTCCGCCGGCAACGTCTGCACTATTATCGCAATGAAGACGTCATCAATAACGGTATTTACAGTAAAGATCGGGATGGTAATCCGCGGAAATTCCCACTGGTTGACTTATCAGTTGGTGTTTTCCCTTACACGCCGGATCTGTCTCTGACAGCAAGCCAGGTGAGTACCACGCTCAGCACCGCCAAACATCGCGCCAAAGGCACACCGGGACACCTCTATTGTCTTGATAATCAGCGGTTTGATTTTTCTGCCGTATCAGAATCCGAATGCTCGGCACCGGAGTTCTGCTCAGTGGCCGGATGAAGAATTTTGTCTGGCCTGCTGCAACATTTCCAGTAATTTCGGCTGTTGTTCATGCGCAATACGTTGACCGATAGTCACCGTTTCTTCCTGCAATAACGGAGAATAACGCAGATATTTCTGCCCAGCTGCCGTACGGAAAAACAGGATCATCTGTTGGATCTCCTGCTCCGTAAAATGGGCATGGTAGGTAGTAGCTAACTCAGTACGCATACGCGCCCAGGTCAGATTTTCCTTGCCCCATTTCTGTACCACAGGTTGATAACGCGCCAGTTCGGGTTGCTGACGGATCATCTTATTCAATACCTGATGACTGAACAGATTGAATTGCTGTTTGCCACCAATCAGATCAGCCAGTGTCAGCGCACTATCTTCCGTGGCAGCCCAAACACTTACACTAACAAAACTGGCTAACAGCAGCAGGCAGTTGATCCCTATACGCATATTAATGACCTATCTGAATACCCGCCTGCCAGCATAGCGCCCATTAACGGGCGCGTGAAGCCCCACCGCCTTGTTGGCGTTGGCTAGCCACTGGAGCACGAGCTGTCGGTTTTCCACCCACAGATGGTTTACCTTGTGCTGGTTTACCGTGAGCAGCTTTCCCCTGTGCTGGCTTACCTTGAGATACACCAGCAACAGGTTTCGCCAATACCGGTTTTTTATTACTCGCCGGGCGTTTACCGCTCGTAGCCGGTTTCGGTTTGTTACTTTCTTCCGGTGAACGACGTTGCTGCTCCATCGGTAAATGACGAGTCAGTGCGATCTGTCCGGTTTTCTGCATGGTGGCTACTTTGCGCTGACGGCTTGGTGTTTTGCTCTCCTCCGGGATCAAACACGCCGGCCCTTTACCAATCAGATGACCCCAACCGCGCGCCATGAACTCTTCACGTAGTTTCGGCCAGTTCGCCGGGTCGTGATAACGCAGCACCGCTTTATGGAAACGACGACGGATCTCGCCTTTCGCCACAAACATTTTGTCCGACTTGTAGTCGATCTTATGCAGCGGATCCAGTTCGGTGTAATACATGGTCGTGGCGTTCGCCAGCGGCGATGGATAGAAGTTTTGCACCTGATCCAGACGGAAGTTATTTTGCTTTAACCACAACGCCAGATTCACCATGTCTTCATCGGTAGTGCCTGGGTGGGCAGCAATAAAATAAGGGATCAGGAACTGTTCTTTTCCTGCTTCCTTAGAATATTTATCAAACAACTCTTTGAATTTGTAATAGCTGCCCATACCCGGCTTCATCATCTTCGATAATGGACCTTCTTCGGTATGTTCTGGGGCAATTTTCAGATAACCACCGACGTGGTGTTTTACCAACTCACGCACATAACGCGGATCTTGCACCGCTAAATCGTAACGGACACCAGACGCGATCAGGATCTTCTTGATGCCTTTCAGATCACGTGCTTTGCGGTACAGTTCAATCGTTGGCGTGTGGTCGGTGTCCATATGCGGACAGATACTTGGGAATACACACGAGGCACGACGGCACGTTTCTTCCGCGCGTGGGCTCTTACAACGCAGCTTATACATGTTGGCAGTCGGGCCACCCAGATCGGAAATAACACCGGTAAAACCGGGCACTTTATCGCGGATCTCTTCAATCTCAGTCAAAATCGATTCATGCGAACGGCTTTGGATCTGACGCCCTTCATGTTCGGTAATTGAACAGAATGAACAACCGCCAAAACAACCACGCATGATATTCACGGAAGTTTTGATCATGTCGTAGGCGGGAATTTTCGCGCCTTTATACGATGGATGCGGCACACGCTGGAATGGCAAGGCAAACACCCAGTCCATCTCTTCGGTATTCAGCGGTAATGCAGGCGGGTTCACCCACAGCGTTTTATCGCCATGCTGCTGCAACAGCGCTCGTGCACAACCCGGATTAGTTTCATGATGCAAAATACGTGAGGTGTGGGCGTACAACACACGATCGGCTTTTACTTTTTCATACGAAGGCAGCAGCACATAGGTTTTCTCCCATGGC
This sequence comes from uncultured Tolumonas sp., assembly GCF_963678185.1. Classification (NCBI taxonomy): domain Bacteria; kingdom Pseudomonadati; phylum Pseudomonadota; class Gammaproteobacteria; order Aeromonadales; family Aeromonadaceae; genus Tolumonas; species uncultured Tolumonas sp. Next base: position 3,460,589 of record NZ_OY782757.1, on the reverse strand, counting down.
TTTGGTTTCGGTGGCTGCACAATAACTGCCTTCGGCTTTTCCGGCTCGACCGTCGCCTCGGTCGCGCAAGGCGCATTTTCCATATACGGATTCGGGATCGGATCGATATGGCCAATTTGATCTAACCGCGAAGAGTCGACGCCCTTCCATTCCGGCAATGGCCCTTTTCTGATCACTGCAGTGCCACGAATATCCTGCATATCGGTCACAGTTTCACCGCGGGCAAAACGATGCGCAATTTCAGTTAACGGACGTTCTGCGTTACCGAATACCAGCAGATCGGCTTTAGCATCCACCAGCACCGAACGGCGGATCGTTTCCGACCAGTAATCGTAATGACCAATACGGCGCAGCGAGGCTTCAATGCCCCCTAACACCACCGGCACATCTTTATAGGCTTCTTTACAGCGCTGAGAATAGACCAGTGTGGCACGATCTGGGCGCTTACCACCTTCGTTATTTGGTGTATACGCATCGTCATGACGTAATTTTTTATCGGCGGTATAACGGTTGATCATCGAATCCATATTGCCGGCGCTAACCCCGAAAAACAGATTCGGTTTGCCCAGCTTCATGAAATCGTTTTTATTGTTCCAGTCCGGCTGACAGATCAAACCAACGCGGAACCCCTGTGCTTCCAGAAAACGGCCAACAATCGCCATACCGAAACTCGGATGATCGACATAGGCATCACCGCAAACCACAATAATGTCGCAGCTGTCCCAACCAAGTTGATCCATCTCACTGCGGGACATTGGCAGAAAGGGCGCAGGCCCGAAGCATTCCGCCCAATATTTCGGATAATCAAACAGTAAGGTTTCTGGTTGGGTCATATTCTATTTACATCACAGAGAAAAATGGCGGCGGATTATAGCCCGTGTAACCCGCCTTGGCGATGGTTATTTTTTAACCATATAGAGTAAGAGGATATTGATAGCCGCTTATTTGACTGGATTTTTACTCACTGAAAATTCGGCCCATAACGGGTTATGATCAGAAGTATTCGTCGCTTGATTACCCACTTTTTTTAGCTGTAATTTGCGGTAAAAAATATGATCTACCGGCTTCGACATCACCAACACACGTAAATCAGGACTTGGTAGCGCCTCATCAAAACCACTTTGTCTGGCAAGCGTTAACAAATACTCGGTACGCTTATCGCCCCAAGTTGCAAAATCCCCCGCTAAGACTACCGGGCCCAGGTAACCTTTCGCAAGTGAGAATATTCGTTCCATCTGTCGGTGATAGGCCGCCATTGATAATTCAAAGTTGATAGCATGCACATTAATCGTCAGTAACGGATAGCTGCTCTCCGCCAGTGGATAGAGTGTCACCAATGCAGATTTGGGAATACGGCTCACCGGCTCTAATTCACGTAATGAGCAGTTATATAATGCCGGTACTGATGAAGCATTTAGCACCCCAGTTACTTCGCCTTCCAACCGAAATGCCTGCACTTGCTGCCAGTTAAAATGCGCTTGTTGTAGCAACTGGCTTAACACAGGTCGCTCCATCGCCTCCTGAAACAACAAGATGTCACTATGCTGTGCTAAAACCGTGGCTTGTTTTTGCCAATTTGCACGCTGAAATTTATGCAAATTCCAAGTAGTTAACCGAAAGCTTGAAGCAAAACCATTGACCTGCTGGCGCGTGGCCGGAACCACGAGCGGACAACGGTCAACCAGCCGTGGCCCAATATTGGTCGATAAGGTTTCCTGCGATGGGATCTCTAAACATCCACTTAAACATACGGTAAAGATGGCAATAACAACAAAAGGCAATCTCATTGCGCACCTGCAGCAGCTTGTTGCAACCATTGGAGGAGATCGTGAATTTGATAATGGTAACCCAGTTCTGTTTCCACTTTATCCGCACAAATCATTTTGCCGTCATCGTTCATATCACTAAACAGCGGTAGTGGTAATCCGGCTAGTTGGCAGGCCTGCTGATAAAAGGTTGCCCGGGTTGGATGATCAGGTGCAGCCAGATTAAATATACCGCTACATGATTGCGCCAATAAGGCCATGATGACCCCGATAACATCACGCTGATGTACTAAATTAACAACTCGGCCACCGGCATCTAGTGTTTTACCACTCAGAAAACGACCAGGATAACGACCGGGTCCAATGAGACCGGATGGTCGCAATATGTTCCAGCACATAAATCCGGCTTGTTGCACGCATTGTTCAACCTGCACAAGTGTGGCTGCCTGTGCCGTTTCTGGCTGCAATGGCGTGGTTTCGTTACAACATCCGGTACCACCATAAACCGAGGTTGAGCTGATATAAATCAGTCGCTCTACCCCGCGTTGTCTGGCTTGTAAAACCAACGACTGTAACGCTAAGAAGTAATGACTGAGTTTTCCGGGTGGGATGGTGATGATCATTACCGGAGCAAGCAAAGCTTCAGGCAATGCAGCCTGTTCATCAGCTTGCCAACAGTGCACATTAATCTCTGGTAATTCAGCTAATAATTGCTGTTGCTTTGCAATTGAGGTGACCGAACCACGTACGTTGTAACCACTGGCCATCAATTGTTTTGCCAGTGGCCACCCGAGCCAGCCAAGACCAATAATGGAAATATCGCGAGTCATGCTAGCTCCTGACGGGTTAATAACGCAGACGACGCTCACTGTCGCTCAAAAAATCAACCGGCTGGTTCAGACGTTCCTGATAAATAGCATTAAAGACCATCACGTTTTGCACATAATTACGGGTTTCTTTATACGGAATATTTTCTACCCATAAGTCTACCGGTTGACCATTACTTTGATTACGCCATTTACGCACCCGACCCGGCCCAGCATTATAGGCCGCCGCCGCCAATACACGGTTGCCATCATATTGATCAAGCAAGCCTTTGATATAGGCACTGCCCAACCGTACGTTGGTATCAGCATTCGTCAACGAAGAAGGCGATGGTGGTGTTTCACCTAATTTTTTCGCCGTCAGGGCCGCAGTTGCCGGCATTAGTTGCATCAGACCAGATGCGCCCACTTGTGACTGTGCACGTTCATACATCGCACTTTCCTGACGTGCCAATGCATATAACAAACTGGCATCAACATCTCGGGCCTTAGCATAACGAGAGAACATCGACTGTTTCGGTGTTGGAAAACGCAAAGACAGTGCATTTTTTGCTTTAGCGCGAATACTGGCCTGAATGCCCAAGTGCGCCCAGCCACGCTGTTGTGCTACCAGCCCTAACTGCAGTTTGTTTTCATAAGGTGATTGGTCGAGCAAGAACAACCATTCATTGCGAGCCATTCCAGTTTCATCTAACGCAATCAGCTCTTCAATGCGCAGTAACGCCGGCCATAAGCGGGTTGCTTCACGCCAGCCATACTCAGGTTCCAAATTATCTTCCGTAATATGGATCGGCATTCCTGATTGAATAGCCGCCATAAAACCGTAATAACTGCGATCATAACTGGCTTGCTGGAACAGTGCTTTGGCATGCGCTTTATTACCCAGCTGTTGTTCAGCGCGCGCTAACCAATATGACCAGTGAATATCATCCCGTCCGGCCCGAGGCATCAGATTGATCCATTTCTTAATGGCATGCCAGTCCATTTCGGCCAGCGCTAAACGAACGCGCAGTTCCAGCAAAGAATTATCGCGTAATTGCAGCAGACTGTTATCTAGCCAGGAACGGGAGGTTTTGATGCGTTCTAACATCATGTCACGAGCGATTTGGGTTTTAACTGCCACCAAATCAGCTTCACTGAGCTGATAACGTGCTTTCACGCCCAAATAACGCGATAACACCGCTTCGGTGCTGTTATCCGCCCAGCGTTGTAACGCTAAACCGGCAATTTGGCGGGTTTTACTGTCACTGGCAACGGGTAATAACGTTTCAACCTTTTCTGGCTGCGCATACACGGAAATCAGTTTACTGGCATAAAAAATATTATTGCTGCTCGTCATTTGTTGCAGCAGATGATTCATCAAGCGTGGGTCATCCGATTTAAAAGCGAGGACCATACGCTTCCATATATCTTCTTCTGTCATTCCACCCGCTTGTTTCCATAATGAAAATAAGCTGTCACAGGTAGCTGGGCGAGAATGACCGTAAAACCAGATACTACGCGCAAATTCCGCGGCTTTATCCGTTTGTCCGGTTTGATATTGCGCCATATACCAGGCACAACGTAACGTCATCGATTGCGGCTCGCTAGGCTGCAATTGCAAATACTCTTTCCACAGATTGTTTTGCATCAACAGATAGGCATAACTTTCTGTCAGTCGGCTGGCCAGATAGCTTTGCGGATATTGCGCGACAAAATGCTGCACCTCATTCAAACGAGTGATATCCGGTGAAGTGGAGAGCGCATAATAATCAAGATAAGGTAATAGCGGGTAATCAGCTAACTCTTCTTTAGCAGAAGCCAGGGAGCTGAAATTGCCATTTTTGAGTTGTTGCAATATGGTCGTAAAGCGGGTGCGCTCAGCAGTCAAAGAAGATGATGCCATGACATTGAATGCCATCAAACTACCGAGTAATAGCACAACTATTCGCGTTTTCATGAAAATACAATCCATTCCGGGTATTAACAACAGCACAACTCCGGCTGTAACCGAAGGATTATAAACTCAGCCTCAGGGTGCTGATAGCGAATTTACTGCTTACTGGCAGACTTATTTTTTACGAAGATGATCTGACGCATAGATAGCCATCACATCGGCAGGTAATGGCTTACTTGCCAGATAGCCTTGATAGAAATGACAAGATTGTTGCTTCAGGAATTGCAGCTGTTGACGGGTTTCCACGCCTTCAGCCGTGACATTAAAACCGAGATGACGCGCCATGGCTAACACCGCTTCCGCGATCGCCATATTACTGACATCATTCGGAATGCCTTTAATAAAGGTTCGATCAATTTTAAGTTCATTGACCGGTAACCGGGTCAGATAACCCAATGATGAATATCCGGTCCCAAAATCATCAATAGAAAAACTGATCCCGATCGATTTCAGTTCAGTCATCTTTTGAATGGTATCTTCCAGCCCTTCCAATACTACCGATTCGGTAATTTCCAGATTCAGCGCTTCCGGTAACATACCGGTTTTATCCAGCACTTCATAAACACGTTCGGTAAACTTAGAGTGGTGGAATTGTTTAGCACTTACGTTAACAGATAATTGCGGCAGCTTAATATCCAGCGTATACCAATGCATGTACTGATGACATGCCTCTTCCATAACCCATTGCCCAATATCGATGATCAGATCTGTTTCTTCGGCAATAGGAATAAATTCAATGGGGCTAATCATGCCGCCTTCCGGCATTTGCCAACGGATCAAAGCTTCCGCGCCAATCAGCTCACCCGTTGCAACCATATGCTGTGGTTGGTAATGCAACGACAATTCATTATTCCGTAATGCATCACGTAATTGGTTATGAATGCGTAATCGTTTATCCACTTTACGCTGCATAGTGGCATCAAACGCGCGCACCGTACTGCGCCCATCGGCTTTCGCCTGATACATCGCGGTATCAGCTTGTTTTAATAAATCGGCCGGTGTCTGATGACGAGTCGGATATAAGGTCATACCGATGCTGGCACCTAAATGCAGCACTTGCCCGGCATAATAATAAGGCGCAGAAACAGCTTCGATAACTTGTTCAGCCAATAAGGTGGCATGCATTTCTGCCTGCGGAGGGTTGCTGGATAAACCAGGTAATAAGGCGACAAACTCATCGCCCCCCAAACGAGCCAACTCGTCATTTTTAGTAAAAAACGGTTTCAGCCGTTCAGCAACTTGCTGTAACACCCAATCACCGGCGGCATGACCCAGCGAATCGTTGATATTCTTAAAATGATCCAAATCGATAAACAGTAAAGCGCCAACTTCATCTTGCGCTTTAGCCTGTTCAAACAGAACATTAACTTGTTCCAGTAAACGACGACGATTAGCCAGCCCGGTTAATTCATCGTAATAAGCCAGCGCCTGGATCCGTTGACTACTCCGCACTCGTTCGGTCAGATCATCAATACTAATGACATAATGGCTGAAGCGATTGGTTTCATCCTGTACTGGTGTCCAGGTTTCCCATTGCGGATAGAGATCACCGTTGAGCCGTTTGCGCTCCATCTCACCACGCCAGTGCTGCCCGTTTAATAAGGCATTACCTTGTTGTTCCGAAAGCGACCAGATTTCTTTACCTAATTCACAGCCTATCGCCTGTTCGGCACTGATCCCGGTAATATCGGTAAACGCTTGGTTGACCCGCATGATAGTTAAAGTCGGATCAGTAATGATGCAGCCTTTATTGGTATCAAAAGCAACCGAGGAAAGACGCAGTTCAGATTCCGCCTGATAACGGATCAACTCAGCTTCGATGCGTGTTAATAAGGGTTGTAGCGCTCGGACAAGTTCATTCGGATCAGGATGCTGATCGGCAAAAGTAAATGAGAGATGCCCAATGATTCGTTGCTGGTTATGCCGTAGTGGTACCGCAATCAGCCATTTTGGTTGGATCAACATCGTGGCCGGTACATCAGGCATCGATTGGATGATCCAGTCATCGGCCAGATAAAGCAGACGACAACTACTGTCTTGTAACGGATAGCGATGGTGTTCTAATGCAATCGTGGCACCACAACCGGCAATAACACGCACAGACGCTGCACCGTGCCCGACCTGCAATAACTCACCGATCCAAACGGCATCCGCTCCTATTTCCGTCGCCAGTTGCTCAACCAACTCGGTAAAAAAGAGCCGGCCCGTTTTGGTGGCTAATTGATAGGTAAGTTTATGCAGGCGTTGTTGCCATAAGAGATGTCGCCAGGCGATCGCATCAGGTTGCAGCATGAGTAAAGCTTGTTCAGCTAATGCGACAAAATGATTTACCAAGGCGCGACTATTTACCGGCCAATCGTGATCTTGTTCTTTTCTACAAACCAACATCCCTTGCGTGTCATCATCACAAACCACTCGCACCATAATGATATCGACAGGTTCATGGCCAATCGGCGTATTTCGCAGTCGGGCATCTAAATGAGCGTTGGGAAATTCTAAAACAGAGGTATGGTTAAACGCGTCAGACAACGCAGATATAGCATCAATGGGAATGGAAAGACCGATTCGCTCAGGATGAGGAATATCTTGTAAACAGATCACTTCACTACGGGTAGGATGCAGCAACCAGAAAGTCACCTTTCCAGCATGTAATAGGGTCTGCATCATTTGACATAGCTGGTGGATATGCGTCTCAAAAGCAGCTACCGACAAACTATCCGCATTTTTATGAGATAACAGACTTGAAAACGGGGCGGATAACATCATGTTCGCTTTATAGCCTGCTCTTCTACGATTTAGCACTGGAACTAATGCACGGCACTAGTCATTTCATTCAATGAACTATGACATAGATACTCTTTATCTGGCAAGCCCGCACACCGCCTGCTATGCGCAGGGATCACACATTAGCAAATCCTCACATTACGAGCTTCATTTAGACGATCTCTGTCACAGATTTACTTCCTCAAAACACTATTCTTAACACGTGGGTTGTAGAAACAAAGCAGGAGGATGCGAATATGCTGATCGAAATTACCAGCAAAATTATTGATGTAACCCCATCCATCCGCGAGTGTATCGCTTCTAAATTTGAGAAGCTGGAACGCATGCAGATACCAATGATTTCTCCACATGTGTATGTTGGCAAGGAAGGTGAACATTACGTTGTAGAAGCTAGAATTCAAATCCCTTTTGGCAAACTGTTTGCCGAAGCGGAGCACTCCGATCTTTATGCGGCAATTAATGCCTTAGAGCAAAAACTGGAACGTCAGATCATTCGACACATTCATCGTCCAGATGCGCGCCGCAATAGACAAGTACAACGCCAAAGTTCAATGGCTGCAATGTTCTAATTTTTCTCTCTGAAGTACCCAACGCGCCTCTACGGCGCGTTTTTTATTGCTGTAAATATACTATTTCAAACTTCTGCAATGCCAAGAGCCTGATACAAATGCTGACGTAACACGTGATATTGCGCTTCTGAACGCAACAGTAGCATTTTCTCGCACCACAACAGGCTGACCAGATCGACAACCACCAGCATTTGGGTGACCCGATTTACGTCACAATATCCGCCAGCAGCCTGATAGTGGTTAACTAATGTTTGTTGTTGTCGCTGATCGAACTGACCGGCACGGCAGATCCCGGCGAGTTCAAACGCCGGATCCCCCAACGCGGCATATTCCCAATCAACTAACCACGGTTTCATACCCAGCAAATTTGTTGGATTAATATCGTTGTGGCAAAACACTGGGGATATAACTGGCAGCGCACGCAACATAGCTTGTTGTTGCTCAATTCGCTGACGTACGGTTTGAGATAACGATGGCAAACCAGCCATCAATTGTTGCAAGTAATTAGCCAGATCTAAAATTTTTAATCGGGCAGGAATAGCGTGTATTCGTGCAGTCAATTGGCCCAGTTGGGTTATGCCTGCTGCCGATGAAAAATAGCCCACTTGCCAGGATGGTTCATCACACCACGCCAGAATCAATTGCTGCCCATCCGCTGAGTGATAATGGATTTTTGGTAACAGCCCCGCCTCTTCTGCGAGTAACAGCGCCTGACGTTCTTGTGCTCTATCGATGAACAAGCTTTCTGGTTGGGCAATCCCCTGTCGATAGAAATAGCTTTCATGCTTCAGTCGCAGACGGTAGGTGTAATTAGTCAGCCCTTGTGCTAATAACACCGCGTCTGCCTGATTATAAGGTGCAGGTAACGGGAGCATGGTCATTTTGCCAATAGATGGTTATTTGCGGACAGATTGTTTGTCGGTAAACAGCAATTCACCCGATTTCAGATCCATCATATTGGTGGTCAATTGATAGGTTCGGCTCTTTTTAACCCGACTGACATTCCCGTATAACATCAAATCTGCACCAGTTTGTTTTCCCAACTGCACCGCGGTAGAGGGATTGAGCGCACCTTCACTTTGCTGGTATTCCAGTGATTGCTGAAAAGCCGCATTTTTTTCCAGTGGGATCAGTTTAAATCGCCCCGAACGAGCCAGCTCGGTGTGCAAAACATTGGTTATTTTGGCGGTATCTAACGTTGACCCCGTACTATTGCGGATCATATCGACATATAACGTCGGCGATTTCCCCAGCTCCGCTTTATCACTGCGTTTGATGACCGATGCCGCAGTGCGTTTCGCTAATGCTTGCAGATCCAGTGGACGCGGAGGCTGTGTTACGCCTGCAGATCCGGTAGTCACCGTTTGACCGGCAGGGCTCTTACCCGTGGGTTTATATAATGTGGTATTACAACCCGTCAGCAGAAAAGCCACCAGCCATAACAGCCAGTGGGGTTGCCGGACACGATATTGTGTTAATGCCATCATCATGCGTCAGCCTGCACCAGACGACCAATACGTTTGCCACCCAACAAATGCATGTGCAAATGGAAAACTTCCTGACCACCATCTCGATTACAGTTCACCACTAAACGATAGCCGGATTCATCAATACCTTCTTCGACCGCCAGTTTGCGGGCCACTGTAAATAAACGCCCTAATGCGACTTCATCTTCGGTTGTTACATCATTAACGGTGGGAATAAGTTTGTTCGGAACGATCAGAATGTGTGTCGGTGCTTGGGGGCTGATATCTCGGAATGCGCTGACTAAATCATCCTGATAAAGCAATGGAGCTGGAATTTCCTGACGGATGATTTTACTGAAAATTGTTTCTTCGGCCATGATGTACCCTTAGTCTGACTGAGATAAAAGAGAAAAGCTGCGCCTATTCTGGCACAGCCTTTTATTCAATAAATAGCTTAACGAGTTCAAAGTACTTCGATAGCGCCTTTCCCTACTCCTTCATAAGCCACCACTTTCAGTGTTTTTTCACCGACCTGTGGTTTTAGCTGATGCGCAATGTAGGTCGCTAATAATTCCACCGTGGTATCAGTATCAATGATTTCACAACTTTCCATCGGGATCGCCAGCTGAAAATCACCCTGTGCCGACGTGTAGCGGAAACCATAATGCTGCGGACTCACCAGTTCATGTCCGGTTTGACTCAATTCTAACTCCGTTACAGACACCAGATCTTCTTTAGTACCGAGATAAATATCCTGCCAGCGAGTAGCCCAATATTGTTCCAACGCATGATCTCGGACATCATCAACCCACAACTCAATCATCGAACGATGGCCATGTGCGATGCGCTGACAATTCCCATCATGTTTTTTCAAGCCATGCGTGTAGTGATAACTTGGGGTTGGGATCACTTCATGGCGTAATGTAATTTTCAGACCATCAATATTACCCGGTAGTTGTGAACGGATCAGCGTCAGCAAATAGTCAGTGACGGTTTCAATGTTGATTTCAGCCGCCGGGATAATTGCAAACGCCTGTTCCGGGCAATTCAAATGAATGGTGTGATCTTCGGCCAGAAAATCCACGAACAGATACCCAGCCGCAGCGGGTTCAATTAAGGTTTCAGATGCCTGCTTTGGCACCAGTAAACGATGGTCGACTTCCGCATCAATGATCGCTTTCAGTTGTTTTTTCACTCGGGCGAAATCAAACAACATGCTCATTTCGTTTAGCTCACCGGTCAACTCAACATCTACCAACCAGCTCTCACCAACCACGCCCCGGTGCGGACATAAATAGGCGGCGTCAATGACGGTCAGATCGCGTACAAATAAAATCATGTGATAGCCCTATTATCTTAAGTACCTGACAGGCGCATTTGCGTTTATCATTATTACAACATTCCTGCTAATAAGTATGTGACTTCTATGAACAGACTGTTAATCAAAAATGCCACCTTGGTCAATGAAGATCGTCAGCAACAAGCCGATGTCTTGATTGTTAATCAGCGGATCGAAAAAATCGCGGCCAATATTCCTCATGATGGCCAAGCACAACTCATTGATGCCACCGGCTTACACCTCTTACCCGGTATGATCGACGATCAAGTGCATTTCCGTGAACCAGGCCTGACGCACAAAGGCACATTAGCCAGTGAATCTCGCGCGGCGGTCGCTGGCGGCACCACCAGTTTTATGGAAATGCCCAACACCACACCGCAGACAGTGACGGTCGAAGCGCTGGAGGCGAAATATGCGTTAGCCAGCCAAAAAGCGATCGCCAATCACAGTTTCTATTTTGGTGCTACGAACGATAACTTGGATCAGATCAAGCGACTTGATGCAAACCAGACCTGTGGCATCAAAGTATTTATGGGCGCATCAACCGGCAATATGCTGGTCGATAATGCCGATACACTCGCTGCAATCTTCCATGAAGCGCCGATGTTGATTGCCACACATTGTGAAAACACCCCGATGATCAAAGTGCTGGAAGACGCTGCACGCGAACGGTTTGGGGAAGATGTACCAGCGCGCGAACATGCCAATATCCGCTCGGCGGATGCCTGTTATGCTTCATCCAGCATGGCGGTCGAACTAGCGAAAAAATACAATGCCAAATTGCATGTGCTGCATATTACAACCGCGAAAGAACTGGCGCTATTTACTGCCAGCAAAACATTAAGCGAACTGGCCAGCAAAAATATTACCGCTGAAGTTTGTGCGCATCATCTGTTCTTTAATCAGGCTGATTACGATCGTTTAGGCCATTTGATTAAGTGTAACCCCTCCATCAAAACAGCCGCCGATCAACAAGCCTTATTGGCTGCCGTAAATAGCGGAGTGATTGATATCATTGCTACCGACCATGCGCCGCACACCTGGCAGGAAAAACAGAATAGCTATTTCAAAGCACCGTCTGGATTACCACTGTGTCAGCATGCGTTGGTTTCTTTATTGGAACATTACCATAACGGTATTTTCTCACTGGAAACCATCGTAAAACGCACTTCACATGCCGTGGCTGAACGTTATCAGATCCGCGAGCGTGGTTATATCCGTGAAGGCTATTTTGCTGATCTGGTGTTGGTTGATTTGAATAGCCCGTATCTGGTGACACCAGAAAACACGTTGTATTTATGTGGCTGGTCACCGTTTGAAGGTTATCAATTCCGTAGCCGGATCCATACCACCCTGGTTAACGGTACCGTGGCTTATCAAAATGGCCAAATTCAGACCAGCCAATTTGGTCAGCGTCTGTTATTTAACCGAGGTTAATTGCACAGCACCTGCAATTATTGCTATGAAAAACAAAGCACGGTTGACAGGGTCAAGGTCGGCACATAGACTCTGCAACCGTTAAGCGGTTATTTTGTTTAACATTCGGCGCGTAGCGCAGCCAGGTAGCGCACTGTCATGGGGTGTCAGGGGTCGGAGGTTCAAATCCTCTCGCGCCGACCAAAATATCCCGCAAAAAGAAAAAGCTCACAATTTGTGGGCTTTTTTTATACTCGCAAGATAGCAACCCAAAATTCAATTCAGCAATTTGATCTGGATCGTAAGTTTAGCCACTGTTTCATTTGCCAATGCTGATTCGTTTCACTTAACCTGTAGCCCTAATTAGTCAGATATGATGTTTAAGGGGTGTTTCGGTGGCAGAAAGATACGCGGTCAAGTTGTACGATGTCGTGATCGGTTACACTTCGCTTGAAAAAGCCGATCCGCCGCTTGGCATGGTATCCGGTAAAATGGAATTCGAAAATATCGAGTCAGGTTATGACTTTTTTTCCGTGTACTGCAAAGAAACCGAATCCCAAATCAACGTGGATTACCCGGACTTTAAATTTATTGATGCCGAATCAATTCGTGGGTTAAACATCTTCAATGCGAAAGACATGCCCATCGTTGGTGAAGTTGCTACGATCAGAGGTTTTGACAGCGACAGCTTCGAAATCGAAATCACCGGTATCCCGAAACAGGATTACGCCAGCTTATTTCCTTCGCACACCGAGGCTTATGAAAATCAGTTCAAAAGCCAATTATGCAGCGGGAACGAATAAAAACAGCCTTAAGACTTATAAATCAGAAAACGGACTACGCACGCCATTGGCGCCATGCTGTAACACATGCGTATAGATCTGCGTGGTTTTCACATCACTGTGCCCCAACTGTTCTTGTACGGTTCGGATATCGGTACCTCGGGACAGCAAATGGGTAGCGAATGAATGTCGTAAGGTGTGACAGCTAACATTCTTACTAATGCCCGCCTCGCGAGATGCCTGTTTCACGGCTTTTTGTATTGAGCTAGGGTCGATATGGTGACGCCGTAACGCACCATTTTCAGGGTCATGACTTAAATTGCGAGCAGCAAATAAAAATTGCCACAAAATAGACTTTGGCGCTTCCGGTGTTTTTACTGCTAATGCAAACGGCATCCACACCCCCGCATAATTCGGATGCGCCAGATCCTGCTCATGATAGAACGTCACTTGCCGAATTTGTTCTTTTAACGCGGGCACCAACTCCGGTGCTAACGTGACTCGCCGATGTTTGCCACCTTTGCCATTCCAAATCATTAACGATAAATAATTGAAATCGACATCTTGTACGCGTAAACGCATGGCTTCCATGACCCGTAATCCACTGCCATACATCAACTGCGCCGGTAAACGTAAATGCGCAGGTAACACGGCCAGTAAATCGCGAATTTCTGTGGGCGTTAATACTGTTGGTAACTTGCGCTGTTTTGCACTGCGTTGAAAATTAAGCGTTAGTGTTAATGGCACAGCGATAATATCTTTATATAAAAACGCCAGCGCATTTAAAGCTAAAGCTTGTGTTTTTACTGCCACAGTTCGGTCATTGGCTAGAAAAGAGAGAAACTGTTCAACTTCAATATTTCCCATCTGAGTTGGGTGTTGATTGTGATGGAAACGAATGAACATACGTATCCAGTAAATATAAGACTCTATCGTTTTTTGAGCATATTGCCGCGTAACCATATACTCAAAAATTGAGGCTAAAAACGGCGAAGAAGGTTTCTGCATTCAATATAAATCTGTATATAAAAACAGTATTCTAATCTTACTATAACTTTTACTGCGGCTCTGCTGTCGTTATTTAATTGATTCCATTCATACAACATAACAACATGAATTAATTGATTTTATTGTGATTTCGTGAAAGTTAACAGGTAGATTCTTTGACCAAAGAATGTTTAGAGGTTTCAGTGAGGTTATCGGTGTAAATTGATTGCGGGGCATATTCTTTACGAATCTTGCCCTGCTTAAATATTTTTATTTCAGTACAATCTTAAATTCATTACCCATGAATTCAATAATATCGCCAGAAATAATTTTCTTACGTTTTCTGGTTTCTACCAACCCATTCACCAGCACTTGACCATCATCAATAACTGCTTTGGCTTCGCCACCGCTTGATACAATGCTTTCAAATTTTAAAATTTTATAAAGCTCGACTGGCTCTTGTGTAATTTCGATTTCTTTCATTATATTGATTCCTCATCATCTCAATGAAAAGCCGGCACAGAAATCTGTGATGGCTGAATTTGTTTATTTTATTGTAACAATCTACAAAATATTTATTTACGCCATTTGGCCCATGGATCATCACTAACCGCTGGGGCTGCAGAATATGGCGAAGACCATTTATTCTCTTTTGGCGATGAAGACCGGCCAGCATAATTTGAATTATGACTACGACTCTGATTATGCGAAGCCGCTTTTCTCGAGCGTTTTTCACGTAGCCGTTCGGCATCTTCCAAACTTAGTTCAGCAGGCAAGCCTGGAACCTGATCGGCAGGCACAATACGCTCTCTTGGCGGCAGCTGAAATTGGGCTTCTGATGCTTTAGGTAAGCTTTTGAATTGATATAGGTAGAAATTTTCAACCTTTTCTCTGGCCCAGTCGGTTTTTTTAAGGAACTTAATACTGGATTCAATGCTTGGATTGCTTTTAAAACAGTTGATATTCAGATAGGCAAAAAGAATTTCAAAACCGTAATGATTGACTATATCAGTGAGTAAGTTTTTTAAACTAAGACCATGTAATGGGTTGTTCTGATAGCCAACTGGATCGTTCATTAATGGATTAACCAAGTAAAAAAGTAATTGTTTATTATACCAGCCAGAACACAAACTGTGGACGCAAGATCGGTAAGTTTAGGATTTACACTGCCTTGTCTTCATAAAATAAGCATCCAATAGTATAAATATCGAACGGGATAAATTTAAAACTCTACGACTTAGGTTGATGATATTGAAAATTGCCATTCTTGATGATTATCAAAATGCAGTAAAAGCGCTGCCATGTTTCTCTTTGCTAAATGAGCATGAGGTTTTTGTTTTTACGGATAAGCCGACGTCGCCTGAGGTTCAGATCCAACGGCTTTACGACATGGATGCGGTTGTTCTTATCCGCGAACGCACGCCAATCACAGACGCGCTACTAACGCAATTACCTAATCTAAAACTCATCAGTCAAACCGGCAAAATCAGCCAGCATATTGATATTATGGCTTGTCACCAACATGGCGTGACTATTACCGAAGGTGTGGGTTCTGCAATTGCACCTGCGGAGTTATGTTGGGCACTAGTGCTAGCCGCAAGCCGGCATCTTGTACTGTATGCGCAAAATTTTAAGACGGGTTTGTGGCAAAACGCCGGCAGTTTAGGTTTAGGTCGTTCGCTAGACGGGCTCACCTTCGGTATTTGGGGCTACGGGCGAATTGGTCAACGCATCGCACAATATGCTAAAGCATTTGGTATGCATATTTTGGTGTGGGGTAGTGAAGCATCCCGACAGCAGGCCATTCATGATGGCTTTGCGACAGCTACATCAAAATCCGATTTTTTCTCTCAAGCTGATGTTGTTTCGTTACACCTGAGATTAAATGACGCAACACGCGAATGTGTTCGTTTTAATGATCTACAACTGATGAAATCTGATGCATTGTTGGTTAATGTCAGTCGTGCTGAATTGATAGAAAAATCTGCGTTACTGCGTGCACTGCAGGCAGGAAAACCCGGTTTTGCGGCACTAGATGTTTTTGAGACGGAACCGATGAATGCAGCAATAGAGCCACTGCTAACCATGCCGAATGTGCTTTGTTCACCACATTTGGGTTATGTTGAAAAAAATAGCTATGAGCTGTATTTCAAAACAGCGTTTGAAAATGTCGTTAATTTTTTTAATGGCCATCCACAAAATGTGGTCAATATAACGGACAGATAAGTTACGTATTACGCTCAGAAGAAGTGACGCCGTAACCGATATGGCAGATGACCTAATTTCTGTTGAAATCAAAAGATTCCAGCACTAGCGCATTTCGCTCATTGAGTACTATAGTGACTTTATGAAAAAAATATCTCACGCACCGCCACATAATTTCACTGACTTACTGCTCGATGCCGTCTGCGTAGTAGATCGGGACGGCTATTTTCTTTTCGTCAGCGCGGCCAGTGAACAAATTTTTGGTTATAAACCAGAAGAGATGATTGGCAGAGCCATGATCGAGTTTGTGCACCCGGGAGATAAGGAAAAGACGCTCAATACCGTCAATGAAATTATGGGCGGTGAATTAAAACCTTACTTTGAAAACCGTTATGTGCGTAAAGATGGTAAAACAGCTCATATCATGTGGTCTGCACGCTGGTCAGAGTCAGAGCAAGTCAGGGTCGCGGTAGCTCGCGATGTGACAGAGCGAAAACGCGCTGAATCCATGCAAGCGGCCGTTTACGCTATCTCTGAGGCCGCTAATACCCCAGGCGACTTAACGGCACTGTTCCACCGCATTCACGAAATAGTGGATGAACTGCTACTAGCCACGAATTTTATTGTCGCACTCTACGACGCACAAAATGACAAGCTCCATTATCCTTACTATGCGCATCCAGAAAGTGTTATATCGACACCTAAGGCACAGATATTACACGCATTAACCTCGACTGTTATTAACACGAGCCAAAGCCTGTTGCTAACACCGAAAAATGCGCTATCACTGTTATCACAGTTAGATATTAGCGCCAATTTGGATGAACTAAACTGGCTTGGTGCACCATTAAAATCAGCCGATGACTTGATCGGAGCGCTTGTTGTATTGAGCTCAACTGACGATGTTGGTTTTACTGAACAAGACAGAGAATTACTGCAGTTTATTGCTATTCAGGTGGCGGCGGCGGTTGAACGCAAAAGAATGCATTCTCGGCTAGAACACATGGCACGTCATGATCAACTGACTAATTTACCGAATCGGGCTCTGTTTTTAGACCGCCTACACACGGCCTTAGCCAGAGCGCACCGAGGACATTCTCAACTGGCCATTTTGTATCTTGATTTAGATAAATTCAAACAAGTCAACGACACCTATGGGCATATAACCGGTGATCATTTACTCCAGGAAGTGGCTCGTCGTTTAACCAACTGTATTCGTGAATCCGACACAGTTGGGCGTTTAGGTGGCGATGAATTTATTGTTTTGCTTGATGAAATAGCACAACGTGAAGATACCGACCGGATCAGAGCAAAAATCATCACGGCCCTATCTGAACCTTATCAACTCGCTAAAACAACACTGCAAATAACCCCCAGCATTGGTGTGGCTGTATATCCAGAAAACGGCACTGACAGTAATGAATTGATCCGTTATGCCGACGATGCGATGTATCAAACTAAACGAATTCGGCCCTAGCCCTACAGCTATTCTTTTCTTCGCTATATATCCGCTTCCGCCGCCATCGTGTTTGTATGCGTATTAAATTTCAATCATCAAATGATAATAAGAATTATACTTAATATGCTTATACTCGTTCTCTAAGGAGCAATGATATGGCAACACTTTCGCTTGGTTTGCAGTACGTTAAAGTCATTGCGCTGGCTGTCGCAGACCAAAAAAGAGCGGAACAGTTTTACGGTGAAACACTCGGCCTACAGCCAGCTTATGAAGCGAACATCTTAGTTGGCTTTTCGCTGGGGCAAACTATCCTAATGTTGAAAAACATCAACGATAACTGGTATGGCATCCCTACAGCAGAGCCTAACCCAAGGATCACGTTTGCCTGCGATTACGCACCTGATACAGCAGAATTCTTGCAATCACGCGGGGTCACGATCGCTGACCCGGTAGAAGTATATGATTCCAGCTTCTATGTCGGCAGCTTTTTAGACAGTGAAGGTAACAAGCTCTGGTTTTGTTCCGGTCTGGAACGCTAATTAGCCGGCCATTTTTTAATGCCAACTCGTTCCCATCAATACCGGTGGGAACGAGATATTTATTACTAACCAAAGGAAATTCATGACCCACGCCCTAATGCGTATACACTATCTCGTCATGACTATCGGATTAGTCACCTCACCCATCGCAGAGATTTATGTCCATCGAAATAACGAATTTAAATACGTCAGAAATTACCTGTGCCAACTGCCAGGCCTGTTGTTGTCGGTTAGAGGTCATGCTGATTTCAGATACTGGCGTTCCAGAGCATTTAATTGACATCGATGCCTGGGGCGGTGAAGTGATGGCTAGGCTTGATGATGGCTGGTGTGCAGCACTCGATCGGGAAACGTTAATGTGCACGATTTACGAACATCGCCCGGCTATTTGCAGAGATTTTGAAATGGCGGAACACGAATGTCTGACCGAACGAAAAGAATATGGTTTATCTGTTTAAGCACATTATCTGCATCAATCGGCACTATACTTCGGCACTTTTTTGCTTATTTTCCGTACTAACACCACATTTTGAGTACAACTGGACTAAAACAGGCGCTATTATGTCGCCCCTTTGAGCAAACATGCACATAGTATGTGACTCAAAAACTCATAATGGCGGTAGATACTCGCCTTTCAACAAGTCAATTAATCAGCAAAGGTGCCCCATGAGCAGTTTACCTCCGTGCCCAAAATGTAACTCCGAATACACGTATGAAGATGGCAGCATGATCATCTGCCCTGAGTGTGCGCATGAATGGTCTAAAGATGCCGCCGAAAGCGCAGAAGAAACCAAAGTGTTCCGTGATGCCCATGGCAATGAACTGAAAGATGGCGATACCGTAACAGTCATTAAAGATCTGAAGGTGAAAGGCTCGTCATTAGTCGTGAAAATCGGCACTAAAGTAAAAAATATCCGCCTGATCGACGGTGATCATGACATCGACTGCAAAATCGACGGTATTGGTGCGATGCAGCTGAAAACCGAATTTGTGAAAAAAGCATAAGATTAAATACCAAACCGGATGGCCACATCCGGTTGTTTGCAAAAAACATCATCTAACTGACAGCGACCACACGAATATCTGTTAAAATTCTCAGACATTTTAGCAGTGGGTCACGGTGACACTACTGCAGTTCAAATCAGGATATGTTTGTGACCAATAATGATATTTTGCGCCGCCTCCGCTACACCTTCGATTTTAACGATACCAAAATGATCGCTGTATTTGGCTTAGCTGATCATCAGGTAACCCGCGCGCAGGTCAGTAACTGGTTAAAAAACGATTCAGATCCTGATTATCAAGCTTGCAATGACGCCACCTTTGCCTTGTTCCTGAATGGTTTGATCAACGAAAAACGCGGTAAAAAAGAAGGCGCACAACCAGCACCAGAGCAATCGTTGACCAATAACATTATCTTCCGCAAACTGAAGATCGCATTAGATCTGAAAGATGATGACATCTTAGCCCTCATGGATCTGGCTGATTTACGCATCAGTAAACATGAACTGAGTGCCTTTTTCCGCAAACCAGACCATAAACATTACCGTGAATGCAAAGATCAGATCTTACGCAATTTCTTAAAAGGTATTCAGCTAAAACTTCGCCCAGGCGATCAGTCTGAAATCTTCGAATAAGGCATCTGTATTGCTTGCCATATCACCTTCATAAAGAAGTTATGGCAAGCAAACTTTAGCCGCATTTCCCCAGCCAAATCATCTTCTGTTCATACTGAAAACACTGTTCAAATCAGCGACACCATCTCTCCGGCAATTTGCTTCAACAATGTGAAGATGACGTTATGTGATGCTCATATTGCCGAGCATTTGATTTAACCACCACTTTTTGAGTCCTTTCTGTGTTAAAAAACGTCAATTGCATAGCCAAACAACATGACGGAAATAACTATGATTCAGGATGAACAACTGCAAAACGTGGTACGCAGATTAGCGGAATTACCTGCTGTTGAAGCGGTAGTATTAGCAGGCTCTTACGCGACACAAACTACCGACCATCATTCTGATTATGATGTTTATGTGTATAGCAGCACTCCGATTCATGTAGAACTACGCAAGCAAGCCTTAGCTGGCCTTTACTCTTATATGGAGTTTAATAATCAGTATTGGGAAACAGAGGATGATGGTGTCTTACTCAATGGCAAAGAGATTGAGCTGATTTATCGTGATTGGGATTGGCTGGAAAATACCTTAAAACGCACCGTGGTGGATTGTCAGGCGGAGACCGGCTACAGCACTTGTTTCTGGAGTAACGTCGTTAACAGCATTGTCTTGTTTGACCGTCATCATCAATTTACCCACCTGCAACACCTATATGATGTCGCCTATCCGATTCGACTGCAGCGCAATATCATCGATAAAAATCGGGCCTTGCTGCGCGGTAAGATCCCCTCTTATTTTGGCCAAATTGAGAAAGCGTTACTGCGTCATGATCTGGTATCCGTGAATCATCGGATCGCTGCTTTTCTAGCCAGTTATTTCGATATTTTGTTTGCAGTTAACCAGCTAAAACACCCTGGTGAGAAAAAGATATTGCCGCTGTTAAAACAGCAGGCCGCATTGTTGCCCAACAATATGGAAGCGCAGATCAGCGAGATCCTGACGTTATCCGCCAGCGGTTCGGGTGAGTTGTTATCATTATTAAATACGCTGATCGAAACGTTGGATCAGCTGCTGATTCAATCTGGTTTTAATATTCGCCCAGTCACGGTAGATGATACCACCCACCAACTGTTGCAAGATGCCGGGCTGAACAGCGCCGATCTACAACCAGCTAAAACTAGCTTATGGGGTTATTTCACCGGCGAAAAACTGACCGGCATCATCGGGCTGGAATGTTATGGCGACATTGGTCTACTACGCTCTCTGGCCGTGCATGAAACAGAACGTCAGCAGGGGATCGGACAAAAACTGGTGACGTATCTGGAGCAGCAAGCTCGGGATAAAAATATCAAGACGTTGTATTTATTAACGCAAACTGCCGAGCAATTTTTCAGTCGTCAAGGTTATACGATCACCCCACGCAATGAGGCGCCGGATGTGATCCGAACCACCTCGCAATTTGCCGGACTTTGCCCGGCATCGTCGCAATTATTAAGTAAACCATTAGCCTGATGGATAAACCTTAATTTAAGAGCTGCAGGACAACATCGAACAACCGGGTTTATGTCGCGCCCAATCAGGCCGTTTTTGCGCATAGGCTGCTTTTCCTGGTTGTTCGGTATACGGGTGACGCAGCACCGCTAACAACTCCGCGATCGGCTGATAATCCCCTTGTTCAGCCGCATCAATAACCTGTTGCGCCAGATAATTGCGTAACACATACAGCGGGTTGACCTTCTCCATACGAGCCACACGATCGACTGGCAACGCACCTTCCGCTAATACCCGAACACAGTAATCATCCAGCCATTGCGAGCAAGCCGGTTGATATTGGTTCCACAAATCATCGCGATAAAAAGCTTCCGCCAGCAGAGATAAATCCGGTGTGTACACATCAATATGTGCGAGAAGACGGAAAAACAACGTCATATCCACCTCTACTTGCTGCAATAGATCAAACAAGCGATTAA
This sequence comes from uncultured Tolumonas sp., assembly GCF_963678185.1. NCBI lineage: Bacteria > Pseudomonadati > Pseudomonadota > Gammaproteobacteria > Aeromonadales > Aeromonadaceae > Tolumonas > uncultured Tolumonas sp. Next base: position 3,438,928 of record NZ_OY782757.1, on the reverse strand, counting down.
CCAATTCACTGTCTTCCGGCCGCCACTGCTGCCAACCTAATTTCGCTGCCAGCATGTTGCCCATCTCCAGCGCAAAAACCTCATCAAACTCAGAGATACCTTCCGAAAAAATAGCCTGATCGGGTATCACTGTCGCTAATGCTTCCGCAAGGCGTTGTAGGTTCCAGCGTGCGATCGCCGGTTGCCGGCCAAAACAATAACGTAAGCCTTCGGCATCGGTGGTGTTGGGGGTCCAATGCAGATCAAAATTATCGACCCAGCCATACGGGCCGTAATCAATGGTTAACCCCAAGATCGACATATTGTCGGTATTCATGACGCCATGCACAAAACCCACCCGCGTCCATTCCACCATCAATTTTGCCGTGGTACGGCAGATCTCTCGAAACCACAATGCACGGCGTTGTTCCGCTGGTTCAGCTAACAAATGTGGAAAATCACGATCGATGGTGAAATCGATCAGCTGATTTAACTGGCCAAGTTCGCCACGCATCGCGGGCAGCTGAAAATGGCCAAAGCGGATAAAAGAAGGTGCGACGCGACAGACAATTGCTCCAGGCTCTTCTTTGGGGTTGCCATCATAGAACATGTCCCGCCAGATCGGCTCGCCAGTCAGCACCAGGCTCAATGCCCGGGTCGTCGGCACGCCGAGATGGAACATCGCCTCACTGCAGAGAAATTCGCGGATCGATGAACGCAATACGGCACGACCATCGGCACGGCGCGAATAAGGTGTAGGCCCCGCCCCTTTCAGTTGCAGTTCCCAGCGCTGCTGATTATGCAGTAATTCCCCCAGACTGATAGCACGACCATCGCCAAGTTGGCCGGCCCAATGGCCAAATTGATGGCCGCCATAGCAAGTTGAGAAGGGCGACATTCCTTCTAATAATTCATTACCCGATAAGGCCGCCACCCACTCAGGTTGTTGTAACTCAGCCGGTGTCAGACCCAGTAACATAGCCGCATCTGCCGAACTGGCAATCAGTTGGGGTTGTGGCACCGGCGTTGGAGTAACAGTTGACCAGAATGCTGCATTGACCTGCCGAGTTTGATTTACTGTCAGCGGATCGCCTGGCAGTTCACGAATAAAGCGGTTATCGAAATTCAAAGATGCCATGCATCGAGCTCTTAGTTGCGATTTGTTGACTATACTCAGCAATACGCAGTTCGCAGCAGAGCGATCAATTTGTCATGCAACTCTGATTATTAACTAGCGGGTTGAACAGAGCTACCACATCCTACTTGTTGCATTCAACCGCCAAAACTGCGCAATAAAAAATTAAATTAAACCACTTTTAAGCTATTTATCATCAAAAATAACACCAACCATGCAAGTGGTGTTTGACAAGTTCCGGCAAAAGGCGTATTCATTACTCAACAGATAAAAAAGGATATATCTATGCGCTTTATCTCTCTGCTCCTACTCCTTCTCATCGCGGATTTTCGCGTGGGTTAGTTGCAGCTGAATAAAGGCTAAGAATCTAACGAACCCGCGCAGACAACGCGGGTTTTTTATTACCGCCAGGCGCAAGACCATCAGTTTAATGAGGGAATTCATATGTCAGATCGCGTCATCATATTCGATACCACCTTGCGGGATGGTGAACAGGCATTACCAGCCAGCTTAACTGTACGTGAAAAATTGCAGATCGCGTTGGCGCTGGAGCGTCTGGGTGTTGACGTGATGGAAGTGGGTTTCCCAGTGTCTTCGCCTGGTGATTTTGAATCAGTACAGACTATCGCGCGTCAGATCAAAAACAGCCGTGTGTGTGCCTTGTCGCGCGCCTTGCAAAAAGACATTGATGCTGCTGCCGAAGCGCTGAAAGTGGCCGATCAGTTCCGTATTCATACCTTCTTGGCGACCTCCACCATTCACGTTGAAAGCAAATTGAAGAAAAGCTTTGAAGATGTGTTGGAAATGGGCGTGAACGCAGTGAAATACGCACGTCGTTTTACTGATGACGTAGAGTTTTCCTGTGAAGATGCGGGCCGTACGCCGATCGACAATTTGTGCCGTATGGTGGAAGCTGCCATCAACGCTGGCGCTCGCACCATCAATATTCCAGACACCGTGGGTTACACCATTCCAACTGAATTTAGTGGCATTATTCACAACCTGTTTAACCGTGTGCCAAACATTGATAAAGCGATCATCTCAGTACACTGTCACGATGATTTGGGCTTGTCAGTTGCCAACTCGATTGGTGCAGTGCAAATGGGTGCACGCCAGATCGAATGTACTATCAATGGTATCGGCGAACGCGCGGGCAACACCTCGCTGGAAGAGATTGCGATGATCCTGAAAACACGTCAGGATTTAATTGGTTTGCACACCAACATCAAACATCAGGAAATTCACCGCACCAGCCAGTTGGTCAGCCAGTTGTGCAATATGCCGGTGCAGTTGAACAAAGCCATTGTCGGCGGTAATGCCTTCTCGCACAGCTCAGGTATTCATCAGGATGGCGTGCTGAAAGCGAAGAACACGTACGAAATCATTACCCCGGAAAGTGTGGGTCTGAACCAAAACACCTTGAATTTGACCTCTCGCTCTGGCCGTCATGTAATTAAACACCGCTTGGCGTTGTTGGGTTATGCCGAAGGCTCGTATGATTTGGATCAGATTTACACCAGCTTCCTGCAATTAGCTGATAAAAAAGGCCAAGTCTTCGATTATGATTTGGAAGCCTTGTTGTTCTTCAGCCAAATTCAGGAAGAACCGGAACACTTCAAATTGAACTACTTAAGCGTGCAATCCGGTGGTAGCGTGATGGCAACCGCGAGTGTGCGCATGAAAGTAGGTGATGAAGAAGTCACTGAAGCGGCGACTGGTAACGGCCCAGTCGATGCGGTGTATCAATGTATTAACCGCATCACTGGCTATGAAATCAATATCAGCAAATATGATCTGAAAAGTAAAGGCATTGGTAAAGATGCGCTGGGTCAGGTTGATATTGTGGCGGAATTCAAAGGCCGTAAATTCCACGGCATGGGTTTGGCCACCGACATCGTTGAATCTTCAGCACAAGCCTTAGTGCATGTGATCAACAATATTTATCGTGCTTTGCAGGTTGCAGAGCATAAAGAACGTTTCGCACAAAAATCAGTCATGGAGACTCTGTAATGGCAAGTTACCAAATCGCGGTGTTGCCCGGTGATGGCATCGGTCCGGAAGTAATGGCCGAAGCGATCAAGGTTCTGGACAAGGTTCAGTCCGTTTTTGGCATCGAATTTAAATTTAGCCAACATGATGTCGGTGGTATTGCTATCGACAATCACGGCTGCCCCCTGCCAGCGAGCACACTGCAAGCCTGTGAAGCCGCGGATGCGGTGCTGTTCGGCTCAGTCGGTGGCCCGAAATGGGAACATCTGCCACCTAACGAACAACCTGAACGCGGTGCCTTGCTGCCATTACGTGGTCACTTCAAGCTGTTTTGTAACCTGCGCCCGGCTCAGATCCACAAGGGTTTGAACGCACTGTCACCACTGCGCGCCGATATTTCTGATCGCGGTTTCGATATTGTCTGTGTGCGTGAACTGACAGGTGGCATCTATTTCGGTCAACCAAAAGGCCGTGAAGGCGAAGGCGCGATGGAAAAAGCGTTTGATACCGAGGTGTATCACCGCTATGAAATCGAACGTATCGCTAAGATCGCGTTTGAATCAGCACGAGTTCGCCGTCACAAAGTGACTTCCATCGACAAAGCCAACGTGTTGCAGAGCTCAATTCTGTGGCGTCAGGTGGTGACAGAAGTTGCGAAAGATTACCCGGATGTGGAACTGAACCACATGTATATCGACAACGCGACTATGCAGTTGGTGAAAGATCCATCCCAATTCGACATTCTGCTGTGCTCTAACTTGTTCGGCGACATTCTGTCGGACGAATGCGCGATGATCACTGGCTCCATGGGTATGCTGCCATCAGCCAGCCTGAATGCTGACGGTTTCGGTCTGTACGAGCCAGCCGGTGGTTCGGCACCTGACATCGCCGGTAAAGGCATTGCTAACCCGGTGGCGCAGATCCTGTCTGCTGCTCTGATGTTGCGTTATAGCTTCAAAGAAGAAAATGCAGCCCAAGCGATTGAACGCGCAATTGCCGAAACACTGGCCGATGGTTATTTCACTGGCGACCTGACACAAGGTGTTGGTAAACATCCAGTGCAAAGCACCAGCGACATGGGTTCACAGATTGCAGCACGCATCCGGGAGATCTAAGCATGGCTAAGACACTGTATCAGAAAGTATTTGAAGCACATGTCGTTCACGAAGCGGCAGGCGAAACCCCGATCATCTATATCGATCGTCATCTGGTGCATGAAGTCACCAGCCCGCAGGCATTTGATGGTCTGCGTGAAAAAGGCCGTAAAGTACGTCGCACCGACCGCACCTGGGCGACCATGGATCACAACGTTTCCACTACCACCAACGACATCAATGCTTCCGGCGAGATGGCGCGCGTGCAGATGCAAACGCTGATGAAAAACACTGAAGATTTCGGTGTGCCTTTATATGGTCTGAACCACAAATGGCAAGGTATCGTGCATGTAATGGGCCCGGAGATCGGCCTGACACTGCCGGGCACCACTATCGTTTGTGGTGACTCGCACACAGCAACGCATGGCGCGTTTGGTGCACTGGCCTTTGGTATCGGCACGTCGGAAGTTGAGCATGTCTTGGCAACCCAGACCCTGAAACAAAGCCACGCCAAAACCATGAAAATCGAAGTCACCGGTAAAGTCGGCCCTGGCGTGACAGCAAAAGATATCGTGCTGGCGATCATCGGTAAAACCGGCACTGCGGGCGGCACTGGTTATGTCGTAGAATTCTGTGGCACTGCTATTCAGGCGCTGACCATGGAAGAACGTATGACCGTCTGTAACATGGCAATCGAGCTGGGTGCGAAAGCGGGTATGGTTGCTGCCGACCAAACCACGTTTGATTACCTGCAAGGCCGTCCGTTCGCACCGAAAGGCGCAGATTGGGATGCGGCGGTTGCCTACTGGTCAACCCTGAAAACCGATGCCGGCGCGAAATTCGATGCCGAACTGGTATTAGATGGCAACGCTATCGAACCACAAGTGACTTGGGGCACCAACCCAGGCCAAGTGATCAGCATCAATACGCCGATCCCGGCACCAGAAGATTTTGCTGATCCGGTCGCCCGTAGTTCCGCGCAAAAAGCGCTGGAATACATGGCACTGACTGCAGGTCAAAAGTTGTCTGACGTGAAGATCGATAAAGCCTTTATCGGTTCTTGCACCAATGGCCGTATCGAAGATATCCGTGCAGCAGCAGCCGTTGCCAAAGGCCGTAAAGTCGCCGCTGGCGTGCAGGCGCTGGTAGTGCCTGGTTCACAGCAAGTGAAAGCACAGGCGGAAGCGGAAGGTCTGGACAAGATCCTGACCGAAGCGGGTTTTGAATGGCGTCTGCCGGGTTGCTCTATGTGTCTGGCAATGAACAACGACCGTCTGGAACCGGGCGAACGTTGTGCTGCCACCAGCAACCGTAACTTCGAAGGCCGTCAGGGCCGTGGTGGTCGCACTCATCTGGTCAGCCCTGCGATGGCTGCCGCTGCCGCGATTGCCGGTCATTTCGTTGACGTTCGTGAACTGTAAGGAGCAACGCCATGCAAGAGTTTAAACAACATACCGGTCTGGCTGTACCTCTCGACAGTGCCAACGTGGATACTGACCAAATCATTCCGAAGCAGTTTTTACAACGCGTTTCTAAACTGGGTTTTGGTCAGAATCTGTTTCATGACTGGCGTTTTCTGGATGATGCCGGCACGCAGCCTAACCCAGAATTCGTACTGAACTTCCCACGCTACAAGGGTGCTTCTATCCTGTTGGCGCGTGAAAACTTCGGTAACGGTTCGAGCCGTGAACATGCGCCATGGGCGCTGGCAGATTACGGTCTGAAAGCGGTGATCGCGCCAAGTTTTGCCGACATTTTCTACGGTAACTCACTGAACAACGGCCTGCTGGTAGTACGTCTGAAAGACGAGGAAGTGGATGCGCTGTTCAAGCTGGTGGAAGCCAACGAAGGTCAAACCATCACCGTCGATCTGGAAGCGAAAGAAGTACGCGCTGCAGATTACTGCTTCAAGTTTGAAATCGATGATTTCCGCCGCTATTGCATTATGAATGGTTTGGATAACATCGGTCTGACACTGCAACATGCGGATGCGATTGATGCGTATGAAGCAAAACAACCGGCCTGGTTGTAATTCATATCTTCATGCCACAAGGGAGCTTCGGCTCCCTTTTCTTTGTGTCATATTTTTGTTATCCAGCTGTCATGAATTCGTCAGATGAATCCGACACTCTTTTGTTTATTCGAAACAGGAGAAAGCACGATGGATAAATCATTTACTCTTAACCTCACCACTTCCGCATTGGTTTTGGCACTCGGCACCAGCTCAATAACTTTTTCTGCTTCTGCGGCTGTCAATTACGCCGACCGCCATGCACAAGGTGATATCACTCAACAAGGCGGTGCTCGTCGTCTAACCAGCGATCAAACCGAACTGCTGAAAGCCTCTCTGTCAGCTAAAAAAGCCAAAAATGTCATTCTGCTGATTGGTGATGGTATGGGCGATTCTGAAATTACGATCGCCCGTAACTATGCCATGGGCGCTGGTGGTTACTTCAAAGGTATTGATGCCTTGCCACTCACAGGCCAATACACGCACTACTCGCTGGATAAAAAAACACACAAACCAAACTATGTCACCGACTCCGCCGCGTCAGCAACGGCTTGGGCAACTGGGGTGAAAACCTATAATGGTGCATTGGCTGTCGATGTGAACGGCAAACCATTCCCAACGCTGCTGGAAATGGCAAAAAAAGCAGGTAAAGCGACAGGAAACGTGTCAACCGCAGAACTACAAGACGCCACCCCTGCCGCGCTGTTTGCCCATGTCACCGCACGTAAATGTTATGGCCCAAAAGCCACCACCGAAAAATGCCCCGATAATGCCATCGAAAATGGCGGCTTAGGCTCTATCACCGAACAAATGCTGAAAGTGCGCGCCGATGTCACGTTAGGTGGCGGTGCGAAAACGTTTGCTGAAACAGTCCCTGCAGGTACATGGAAAGGCAAAACGTTGCAGGATGTTGCAACTGCCGAGGGTTACCAAATGGTAAGTGATCTCAACAGCCTGAACGCGATCAAAACGGCAAACCAGAAACAACCTCTGTTAGGTTTGTTTGCCGAAGGCAATATGCCAGTCCGCTGGAAAGGGCCTAAAGCCTCCCTACACGCCAATCTGGAAAAAGACCCGGTAAAATGTGAAATCAATGATGCTAGAACCGCAAGCATTCCAACCTTGGCCGATATGACCGGAAAAGCCATTGATCTGCTGAAAGCCAATAAAAACGGCTTCTTCCTGCAAGTAGAAGGTGCTTCGATTGATAAACAGGATCACGCAGCCAACCCTTGTGGCCAGATTGGTGAAACGGTTGATTTAGATGAAGCAGTGCAAAAAGCATTAGAATTTGCACGCAAAGATGGCAACACGCTGGTGATCGTAACGGCAGACCATGCGCATGCCAGCCAGATCATTCCAAATGATGTGAAAGCACCTGGGTTAGCAGAAACACTGATCACACATGATGATTCACCAATGACGGTCAGCTATGGTAACTCCGAAGATGCCGACGATCAGGAACACACCGGTGCCCAATTGCGTATTGCAGCCTTTGGACCGTATGCTGGCAACGTGGTGGGTTTAACTGACCAGACTGATTTGCACTTCACGATCCGTACCGCTTTGGGCTTAAAATAACGCATCACAATGCGCTGACTAACGTCAATAAAGCAGGCTGATTGCATGTTCCAATCCAAAACCAGTGGTCACCTGCCACTGGTTTTTTATATCTTCTTTTCTATCACTTTGATTTGACATACAACTCTGGCAACATGACCGCAACATGCTGTCATAACGGGAGTTAAATCATGACACCTACCCCACCGGTCAAACACCTGTGGCGCAACTTCTGGATGCTGTTAAAGCCATTCTGGGCATCGAAAGAAGGCAAGACAAAAGGTCTCATTCTGCTGATTGTGGTGCTGGCACTGAGTGCTGGCTCCGTCTATCTGCAAAAAGTGCTGAACAGCTGGCATAACCAGTTCTATAACTCGATTCAGGGTTATGACTTCCCCGAATTTAAAAGTTTATTGCTGACCTTCAGTTGGCTGGCGGCGATCTGGGTGTTAGTCGGTGTGCACCGTACTTACTTCAATCAGATGCTGCAGATCGTCTGGCGTCGCTGGCTGACACAGAACCGGATCGCGCACTGGTTAGAAAACAATAACTTCTACCGCCTGCAACTGACCGACCGGCAAACCGATAACCCCGACCAGCGTATCGCTGAAGATATCAATGAGTTTGTGGGTTCAACGCTGTCGCTGTCGATTGGCTTCTTGTCACAAATTGCCACCTTGTTCACCTTCCTCGGTGTGTTGTGGACATTATCCAAACCATCTACGTTGACTCTCGGTAACACCACCTTTCAACTGGCACAGGGTTACATGGTGTGGGCCGCACTGGCCTATGCCGTGTTTGGTACTGTCATTACATTCTGGATCGGTCGCCCGTTGGTTCGGTTGAACTTCAACCAGCAACGCTATGAAGCGGATTTTCGTTTTTCGCTGGTGCGTATGCGCGAAAATGCCGAGTCTATCGCACTGTATCAAGGTGCAACGGAAGAAGGTGGTTATCTGCGCCAACGCTTCCTGCAAGTGGTCGATAACTTCTATGCGCTGATGAAACGCCAGAAAATCCTCGGCTTCTTCACGCTAGGCTTTAACCAGACGGCGGTGATTTTTCCGGTCATTCTGGCGGCGCCACTGTATTTCGCCAAACAGATCACCTTGGGTGATCTGATGCAGACGCTCTCTGCGTTCGGTATTGTGCAAGGTTCGATGTCATTGCTGGTCGACAGCTATACCGACCTGGCGCGTTGGAAATCGGTGGTCGACCGTTTGGCGACCTTTGAACAAGGCTTACAACAGGCAGAGAACTTACCGCGCCTGCAACCAGAGAAAACCGGTAACGCGCTGCAGTTACAACAAGTCGGCATCTCACAACCCGATGGTGCCAGCTTAATGGAAAATGCCAACTGGCAGCTGACCGCCGGCGATTCCTTACTGATCCAAGGCCCGTCAGGGTGTGGTAAATCGACACTGCTACGCACACTGGCTGGTTTATGGCCTTTCGCGACCGGTAAAGTAAATTACCCGGCAAATAGCCAATCGCTGTTTTTGTCACAAAAACCCTATCTGCCATTAGGCAGTCTGCGACAGGCCATGAGTTACCCGCTGACGGAAGTTAGCAGTGCCGATGCCATGAAAGCACTGCAGGCCGTCGGGCTGGAAAAAGTCGCCGCTAAACTGGATGACGTCGAACTGTGGGGGCAGATTTTAAGTCTCGGTGAACAGCAACGGGTCGCGTTTGCCCGTATTCTACTGGTGAAGCCGGATGTGCTATTTTTAGATGAAGCAACCTCCGCGCTGGATGAACAAAGCGAAGCGTTGCTGTATCGCTTGCTGCGTCAGGAGTTGCCTCAGACCATTATGGTCAGTGTTGGCCATCGCAGCACCCTGCATCCGTTCCACGAGAAAAAGCTGTTATGGCAGGAAAATGGACAATGGCAATTCGCCTGATCCCCATGCTGAGTCTGACACTGGCGGTGCTATGCGGCACGGCCAGTGCACGACAACTCGCCTTTTCCCGCGAAACCTTACAACTGCATTATGTCTGGCAATATGAAACAGCCGCGACACAAGCCTTTACCCTGACGCTACCGGAAGAAACCGCCTTGCCGCCCTGGAGCGCATGGCGGCCTGCTCAGGCCGATGCATTTGTATTTCAGCAATTACTCCGCGATGCCCGCGAGCAATTTCCAGATGCCAGCTTTCGCTATAGTAAAACTGCTGATGGTAGCGCCGTAGATTTTCAATCAGCAGATCAAGCGTTATTACCGCAAATAAAAAGCTGGTTAGCACAGCAACAAGAAACCTTGTTTATGGCTTATCTTGATCAACACTACTACAAACGTCACGATGGTAATAATGGTCATTTGATCCGCCCAGATCATGTACGGATCGCTACTGACAACAGTCCGGAATTGCAGGAAACAGCACAAGCACTACAGCGCATGATCATCAGCTCGGCGTCTGAAGAACAAAAACGGCGTTATCAGAATGACGAAAAATCGTTGGTGGTCGCGGGTTTATTAAACTTCGTGCAATCGATCCCGTACGACCCACTGGAAACCGCGAATGGTCAGCGTGGCGTTGGTTTTTTGATGCCCGAACAAGTGTTAGCGCAAAATCGGGGCGATTGTGACAGCAAAAGTACACTGCTGATGTCATTGCTGATGGCACTTTATCCGGATTTACCGCAAGCGATTGTCTATGTGCCGGATCATGCATTCTTAGCGATCACGCTATCACGACGGGCAGGCAATGAAGAGACCATCACTATAGATGGTCAACCGTTTATCCCGCTGGAAGTCACTGGCCCGGCAGAGATCCCACCGGGAATAGCGGGAGATAAAAGTCAGTTATACATTCGAAATAATCAGTATCAATATGAGCGGGTTCAGCTTACCACTACAAACTCAACCCCTAACTGATAAACACCATCTACTTTATCTGCACGAATAATTTTGGCCTCGGCGACAAACGGCGGTAGCGCATTACTGTTGGTCGACAAACTCACACTCAGTTGTTCACCGATGGTAAAAACAGCAGCCACTTCTGCTTCAATCGACATCCCATTAGCACTGAGATCACGACAAGTTGCAATAATCCGTTCTGAACCACGCACCAACGTGACAGGTGCATTGATCACCATGCGCATGAAGGTACGGCGTTCCCGGGTAGTCGTCAGCATAGTGTTCTCCTCGAAAAAAGATTAAAAATCAGTCATGGCTTCTGTAAACTCAACCGGATACCATCAAAAACTAGCACCACTCAACCGTTCCGTCACTGGTTTTACCCCAGTTTCGTTACTAGAATAACGTTTCGATACTAAAATAAGATTTTTCTCAAACGGGGTGCGGGCGTCCGCTGAGATCACACCCGGTGAACCTGATCCAGCTCATACTGGCGTAGGGATTTGAGATAAGCCATGTTATGCCGTTTCTGTTACAAACGATTGACGCCCGTTCTGATCATCCTGTTGTTTCAATAAGGTTCATGATGAACCGTTAAAATATTTTATGGAGTACAGCATGCGTCTTTCTTGGTCATTGTCACTGGCTGCCGCTTTATTCGCCGCATCTGGGTTTACTCAGACCGCAGAAACCAAACCGGTGTTAACCGTTTATACCTACGACTCATTTGCCGGTGAATGGGGCCCAGGCCCGAAAATCAAACTCGCCTTTGAAGCGGAATGTAACTGCGAGTTGAAATGGGTCAAACTCGAAGATGGCGTCGCGATCCTCAATCGTCTGAAACTGGAAGGTTCACACAGCAAAGCCGACGTTGCGCTGGGCATGGATGAAGCCATGCTGGCCGATGCCCATAACAGTAAACTGTTTACACCACACCACACTGATCTGAAAAGCTTAAGCCTGCCCGGCGGTTGGCAAGACAACACCTTCCTGCCATTTGATTATGGTTATTTCTCGTTTGTGTATGACAGCAACAAACTGAAACAGCCACCGCAAAGTCTGAAAGAGTTGGTTGAACGTAACGATCTGAAAATCATTTATGAAGACCCGCGCACCAGCACGCCGGGGCAAGGTCTGTTGTTGTGGGTCAAACAGGTGTATGGCGATAAAGCGCCGGCCGCGTGGGAACAACTGGCGAAAAAAACCGTAACGGTGACCAAAGGCTGGAGCGAAGCTTACGGCATGTTCCTGAAAGGTCAGTCTGATTTGGTGCTCTCTTACACCACGTCGCCGGCTTATCACCGTCTGGCGGAACACAATCTGCAATATCGGGCTGCCCTGTTCAGTGAAGGGCATGTGCGTCAGGTTGAGGTCGCAGCACAATTGAAAACGGCCACGCAACCAAAACTGGCACAGCAATTTATGCAATTTATGCTGACGGATCGCTTCCAGAATCTGATCCCGGAAGGCAACTGGATGTATCCGGTTACCAATGTGACACTGCCAAAAGATTTCAACCAAAACGAAACCCCAGCCAAAACATTATCGGTGGATGCCAAAAAATTGGGCACACAACGTAAAGTTTGGGTAAAAGAATGGCTACAGGCCGTCAGCCATTGATGTTGCGCCGTTTCTGGTGGGTCTCGGGCGGTCTGGTGGCCGCCCTGATTTTATCTGTCACTCTAGGCCCTTTGGCTGCCCTGTTAAGTCAGCCGGAAACCAGCGCGCTCTTATTATGGCAAGACAGCTATCTGACCCATGTAGCTTGGTTTAGCCTCAAACAGGCAGCACTTTCTGCGCTGCTGAGTTTGCTGCTGGCTATTCCGCTGGCCCGGGCTTTATTCCACCGTCAATTTCCCGGCAAGACGCTGTTATTACATCTGTTTGGGTTATCGCAGGTGTTACCGGTTATTATTGCCCTGTTTGGGTTGGTCGCCGTGCATGGTGCGCAAGGGTGGCTCACGCAATTCATGCGGCAAATCGGCCTGCCACTACCTGATTATCTGTTTGGTTTATCGGGCATTTTACTGGCACATGTCTTTTTTAATATGCCGCTGGCAACCCGCTGGTTGGTGCAAGCATTAGAACAAGTTCCAGCTAATCATTGGCGCCAAGCCGCTCAGCTGGATATGCCAGAATGGAGCCGTTTTTGCTGGTTGGAATGGCCTGCGATGCGTCGTTTATTGCCGGGCTTAGCCAGTCTGATCTTCATGCTCTGTTTTACCAGCTTTACCATCGTGATGGCGTTAGGCGGCGGCCCGCAAGCGACCACACTGGAAGTCGCCATTTATCAGGCTTTGCGCTTTGATTTTGACTTGGCTTCTGCCGGGCAACTGGCGTGCTGGCAGCTCTTCTTAGGAACATTGGTGGTGCTCAGTTATGGCTGGTTAAAGCCGGCGACTGCGAGTTTGTCATCATCACATCAACCGATATGCCATTATCAGCGTCATGCACTGTTACCAGACATTCTGGCCTTAGTGTGTGGTTTAGGTTTGTTCCTGCCCCCTTTGACAGCAATTGTCTGGTATGGCTTGCAAGCCTTGCTTGATCTGGCATGGCAACAATCGATGCTGCTGCACACCACCGTGCAATCATTACAAATAGCGATAAGTGCAGGCACATTAGCGCTGGTTTTAAGCATCGGTTTGTTATTGAGCTGTCGCCATCTCAGTGTGCGTCGTCAGTCGCCACGCTGGGGGCGTTTGCTGGCTGGCTCCGGTTCATTGATCTTGCTGATCCCCACCTCGGTACTCAGCACCGGTCTGTTTATTTTGCTGCAGGAAAAAATCGATCTTTTTGCGCATGGTTTCTGGCTGGTCATGCTGCTCAATGCTTTAGCGGCCTTGCCCTATACCTTACGCGCCTTACAAGAACCCATGGCCGATTTATTGCTCCGTTACGATCGACTGGCTGACAGCTTAGGCTTAACCGGGTTTGCCCGTCTGCGTTGGCTGGAATGGCCGTTATTATGCCGACCGGCAGGCCGCGCATTAGCGTTGGGAATGATATTTTCTCTTGGCGATTTAGCCGCTATCGCTATGTTTGGCAGTGATGAGCTACAAACCCTGCCGTGGTTGCTCTATCAACAGCTTGGGCATTATCAGATGCGCGCGGCGGCGGCAACCGCACTTATTTTGTTGTTGCTGTGCATTACATTACTTTGGTTGGTGGAATGGCTGGCCAGCCGCACTGAACACCGCGAACCGCCGTCATTGCTGGAGTCATAATGTTATTGGTCGAACAGTTACAAACCCAACGGCAAGGGCGCCAGTTTGAGTTTTCATTGCGCCTGCAACCGGGCGAAATAGGCTTATTGCTGGGGCGCTCCGGTAGCGGTAAATCGACTTTATTGGAAATGCTCGCCGGATTTGTACCGCTCACCGCCGGAGCCCTGCTCGCCGATGGTCAGAATATCGCCACGCAACCACCGGCTGCCCGCCCATTCACCATGCTGTTTCAGCAACACAACCTGTTTGAACACTTAACCGTGCGCCAGAATATCGGGCTAGGCTTACGGCCTAATCTGAAATTATCACGTCTGGAGCAAAACGCATTACAGCAGGCGGCAGAACGCTTACAGATCAGCGAATTGCTCGATCGTTTACCGACATCGCTGTCTGGTGGGCAACAACAACGCGTTGCGTTAGCCCGTTGTCTGGTACGACGTAAACCCTATCTGTTACTGGATGAGCCCTTCTCAGCACTTGACCCTGCTTTGCGTCAGGAGATGATGCAGGAAGTGAGAATGCTGGCGACAGAACAACGCATTGGTGTGCTGTTGGTATCGCATCAACCACAAGAAGCAAAAGAGCTGGCTGATTGGCTGGGATTTGTCGATAACGGGAAACTGGCCTTTATCGCACCGATGGAAGCACTGCAGCAGCCACCGAGTCGAGCCTTCGCCGCTTACCTAGGGCTGTAGTGTTTAATGCCCCCTAGCATCAGCAAGGGGGCAGGCAGGAAATTACAAATTCTCTTCAGCAAACGAGGCCAATCGACTTCTAATAACGCCATTTAAGAAGATGTTGGCGCTGCCCTCAAAGTCTTTGAAACGCTCCACAATATAGGTCAGGCCGGATGTCACCGGGGTCAGATAGTTAGAATCGATCTGCGCCAAGTTACCGGAGCAGACAATTTTAGTGCCTTCGCCGCAACGGGTGATGATAGTTTTCAGTTGTGATGCGGTGAGATTTTGGCACTCATCCAATAGGACAAAGGTATTCTGAAAACTACGACCGCGCATGAAATTCACTGATTTAAACTGGATATTGGCTTTCTCCATAATGTATTGCAGCGAGGTTTCACGGCTTTCATCATGCTTGTGCAAGACTTCCAGTGTATCGGTGACGGCCGCCAGCCACGGCAGCATTTTTTCCTCTTCCGTACCGGGCAGAAAACCAATACTTTCCGCAATTTCCGGCGTGTTACGAGTCACGATAATGCGTTCATAAATGCCACGTTCGATGACCAGTTCCAATGCGGCAGCCATCGCCAGCAGCGTTTTGCCACACCCAGCCGGCCCGGTCAGGATCACCAGATCAATGGTCGGATCAAGCAGCGCATCCAGCGCCATGCCCTGATAAATATTTTTCGGATGCACACCCCAGGCATGACGGTTCATCAGGCGGTCGTAGCCAATATCTTTAATAAATAATTTGCCGTCTTCGTGTTTCTGCACTCGCCCAGCAAAGGTTTGTGCCTCATCAATCAGATACTGATTAATGTGCGTTCCCGGCAAGATGGTGTCATCGATCTGATGATTAACATCGCGACCATAAGAGACGGTTTCGCATTGACCAACTTTGTCCCAGAACGCTCCGTCAATCTTCTGAAAGCCTTTTGCCAACAGGCGAATATCGTCGATCAATTGGTCGGTGCGATAATCTTCAACCTTTTCCAGCCCCGCCCCTTTGGCTTTCAGGCGCATATTGATGTCTTTGGTGACCAGCACGACGACGCGATCTTTACGAACTTTTTGCAGATGAAGCGCCAGATTGATGATGCGGTTGTCGGCCTCTTTACTGGTAAAAACTTCTTCTCCACCCGGTAAATGGTGATCGCTGAAAATGGAGATCAAACCACAGCAACCTGCGCCGCTGGTTTTTTCGGTCAGACAAATACCACTGGTAATTTGCTCTGGTGTGGCATCACGAAACACATCTTCCAGCGTGCGGATCGCCACACGCGCTTCGCGACTGACATCTTTTTGCCGATCTTTGATGTTATCGAGCTCTTCAAGCACTGTCATCGGAATGACAATGTCGTGTTCCTGAAAGGAGTAGATGGACAGAGGTTCGTGCAACAGCACGTTGGTATCGAGGACAAATAGTTTACGTTCATCGCAATCCATAGGCAGCCTCCTTTGGCTGGTGTGCCAGATGACAAATACATGTCAGTTACAACACACCGAAATGACAGACGGATGACAACTTCCTTTGTTACTCTAACCGTAGTTGGCTTAAGTCAGCAATACAAACCAAACTCAGACTGTTCGATTACAAAACAATCAGTTAATGCAATGTCATGTTAATTGCAATATCAGCAATAGCGGTTATGTAAAGTGATACGAACGCTAACCCTTTTCGTCCCACTCATTTTTGATATTCAGGATTTTAGGCAGGATATTCAAAAATACCGTCAGCAATGCCGGATTAAAATGTGTGCCGCTGTTGGCTCGCATTTCTTCGAGTGAGGCTTCAACACTCCAGGCTTCTTTGTAAGAACGTTTCATGGTTAACGCATCAAAAACATCGGCGATGGCAACAATCTGGGCAGACTTCGGGATATTGTCACCAGCCAGCCCTTTCGGATAGCCGCTGCCATCCCATTTTTCATGATGATAGAGTGCGATTTCAGCCGCCATTTTGAAAATGGGTGTGTCGCTGCATTGTAATATTTCATAACCAATGAGGGAGTGCTGCCGCATGATCACCCACTCTTCCGCAGTTAGTTTGCGTGGGGCTTTCAAGATACCATCCGGTATCCCAATCTTACCGGTATCGTGCAACGGCGCAGCAAGTTCAAGCCGTTCCGCCATATGTTCAGGCCAACCGATAGCTTCCGCGATGGCTCGGGCATAAGCGGCCATGCGCCAGATATGCAGGCCGGTATCGTTGTCGTTATAGTGACCCGCCGCACCGAGCATATAAATCGCTTCGCGCTGGCTATCCTCCAGTTCTTTGACATGTACCAATGAGAGATGAGTTTGCACCCGGCGGATCACAATCGCGGGAGAAACTGGTTTATGGATGTAATCAACCGCCCCCACATCAAACCCAGCGGCTTCATCATCAACATCGCCCATTGCTGTGACAAAAATAACAGGAATGTCATGGGTTAACGGATCGGCTTTTAAGCGACGACAGACTTCATAACCATCCAGATCCGGCATCATGACATCCAGCAAGATCAGATCCGGATGATGCGCCGCTACGGCGGCAAGCGCGGATTGCCCGTTATGCGCGAAGATAAGCTGGTATGACGTTCTCAATATCTGCCGGAGTAATTGCAGGTTATTCGGCTCATCGTCGACCAGCAGGATCTTTTTCTTCATTCTGACCTCCTATTGGCGAGCAGATTTTGTGCTAATTTTTTCAACTCTTTTTTCGCACTATGAAAATCAAATCGCTCAATATGGTGATAAATCTCCGCCAGATCGCTGCCGCGAACGTATTCGCTGATCTGTTTCATAATTGGTTCGGTGCTATCAGGGTTGAGTTCGTCTAAGGCGAGTGACAATTGTTGGAACAACTGTTGTACCGCAACCCGATCAAAATCTTTCAGGAGAACACTGGCATCATTCGGTAGTGACAATGCCTGAATACAGCTATCGGCCTCTATTAACGCCTGACGTAATGGCGCCAGCAATTGACTCGCGTTATCACGTCGCCCTGATTTCAAATATCCGTCAATATGAATAGCCAAATTAGCCACTTTAGATAATGCCAAATTACCGGCCAGCCCTTTGAGTGCGTGTGCAACCGCTCGTGCAGGTTCGGTATCATCTGGGTGTTGCGCCAGTAAGCGCGCAATAATGTCGGCATCATCCGTTTGTTGTTGTGAAAATTGCGTCAACGCTTTGATATAAGCATAAACATCCACCCAGTTTTTCATGGCTTTCTGGTAATCAGCGACCGGGCTCAACGGTGTTAAATCAATATTTTTATTCACCGGCATTTCAATCATGATGGCATGGTTAATTCGCCCCGCACCTTGTGGCACCATGGCTTCCATCAATGTAAATAGCTGATCAAATTCAATCGGTTTGCCGGCAATAGCATCCATGCCGGCTTCCAGATATTTCATTTCATCCTCTTTCATGACACTCGCAGTGAGAGCAATGATGGGAATATGTTGATTTTGCTGTGCCTCTAATTGACGGATCTCTCGGGTGGCCTGTAAGCCATCCATCACCGGCATCATGACATCCATCAAGATCAAATCGTGCCCGCCTTTTTGGTATGCCTCGAGCGCTTCCAGTCCATTTTTGGCCCATTCCACTTCATGCCCGATCTGTTTCAGACGGATGGTAGCCAGATACGCGTTGTTTTCGAGATCCTCCACCAACAGCACATTAAATAATCGTGGCGGAATAAAATCGTCGCTTTTATTGGCGATCTCTTCATACAAGCAAATCTGGTCTGGTTCCGCTTCCGGCAATGGGATCACAAAATGCACGGTGGTGCCAACGCCTAACTGACTTTCAAGCCAGATATCACCACTCATCAGATCAATAATTTGTTTACAAATCGTCGTACCCAACCCGGTTCCGCCAAAACGACGGGAAATCGAACTATCGGCCTGCATGAAGGGCTCAAATACTTTGGCCATTTCCACTTCCGACATACCAATGCCGGTATCAATCACATCGAACTGAATACGCTCTGCACGATTGGTGGCTGAAACCACCACTTTAATCGAGCCTTTATGGGTGAATTTCACCGCATTGCTGAGTAAATTGAGGATCACCTGACGCAACCGGGTCGGATCGCCCAGCACGCGTTGCGGCAAGTGGCGGTCGTATTCGATGCCAATGATCAAATCTTTCTCTGCGGCGCGCTGATGCATTAACTCAACCGTCTCGGCAATCATATTCGGCAGATGAAAGCCGATGATTTCCAGTTTGTATTTCCCCGCTTCCAATCTGGAGACATCCAAAATGTCATTAATGATAGTCAGCAGCGCACGCGCGGAGCCGTAAATGGTGTCCAGATGTTTGGCGGTTTCGTCCGACAGCGTGTGATCTTGTAATGCCAATTCCGTAAACCCGAGAATGGCATTCATCGGCGTACGAATTTCATGGCTCATGTGCGCCAAAAAAGCGGATTTAGCACGGGAACCCGCTTCTGCGGCTTTTTTCGCCTGCAACTCGGCTTCATGGCGTTTCTGTTCACTGATATCGGAAATAATGCCGACAAACATGGGCGCACCACTGATCTGCATCGCCCCTACCGACAAATGAATAGGAACAATGGAGCCATCTTTACGTTGTGCCGTCACCTCACGGCCGACACCAATAATCCGGGGGTTACCTTCATGTAAATAACGTGACAGATAACCATCATGTTCTTCCCGATAAGGAGAAGGCATGAGTAAGTTGACGTTACGACCGATAACTTCACTGGTGGTGTATTGAAACATGCGTTCCGCAGCGGGATTAAAGGAACAAATATGCCCTTTTGCGTCGATGGTAATAATTGGATTTACCGCAGTTTCAAGGATCGCACGCGTTACTTCGGTGCTGCTAAGCAGATCGGCTTTCGTGGCTTTGAGATCGGATAAGTCGACGATGCAGCCGACAAACAGACGATTAGCGCCAAAAGTGACTTCGTTGACCGCCAGCCAGACCGGAAATAACGAACCGTCTTTCCGTCGTCCGGTCACTTCGCGGCCTTTACCAATTACGTGTGGCGTCGATGTTTGGTGATAACGCGCTAAATAACCGTCATGCTGGGAATGGTAAGGCTCTGGCATCAGCATTGAGACATTTCGGCCCACAACCTCAACTGATTCATACCCAAACAGGCGCACCGCCACATCATCAAAAGCGGTAATACAACCCATTTCATCAATCGTGATCGTGCCAACGGCGGCGATATTACCGTTTGTAGTAGATACCAATGGCTGGCTTCCTGATCCTTCCTAATAGGATCAGCATAGTTGGCAGGGCAGAAAGTCGCCAACAAATAAGACACATTCTCACTGCTTATTTTATAAGCAAATCTATTACCTCATCTTAAGAAAAGTGATTTGCTATAAAATAATTTAAAATCAATTTGTTACTGGTTTGTTATCAAATTTAGCTTCGTCTAAACAATGCCCGATGGCATCTGCCCGTTGCGGATACATCAAGGCATGCTTGACCAACATACATAATGCAAAATCATTACCGACTTTCTTGTAATTACTGTCAGCAACCTGACCGCCATTACTTTGCAGGGCGCTTTGCAAACATGGTTCTTTCACTGCTGCCAAATCTTTTAAACACTTGGTTTTAGTCTGGCGGAAACAATGCAGATAGGCCGGTTGCTCACAAAACAGATGGTCACCGTTCTTTTTTAAATCAGCCAAAAATAACTGTGAGGGTTCTTTGCTCTGTTTGGTCGTAGAAGCTTTTTCTTTTTCACTATCGCTAACCGACTGACAACCCGCCAGCAATTGCCCGACAACAATACTGACTAATAGTGTTTTTTTTACTGAAAACATACGTTACACCTTAAATCCATTAACGGCTTCAACGAGATGCTCTGAGATCTGCGATGTGAAGTCATTTAGCGCATTCATCGCTAGCACAGGTGAGTTTTCAAAAGTTATAACACACCCTCGCCTACAGTAAGGTGAAATAAAGCAATTGCGGCATAAAAACACGCAAAAAATAAGGGGCCAGAAGGCCCCCACGATATAAAAAATAATGTGCGGATTTGGTTAACCGTAAGCCGGCGCAAACTCGCCCATTTTTTCCAGATCCGGTTTGTTCTGCACCCAGTAAGGCGACAGTGAACGCAGACGCTCAATCACTGGTGGCAGTTTTTCCAGCACATAATCGATCTCTTTCTGGCGGGTGTAACGCGACAGCGAGAAACGCACGCTGCCATGTGCAGCCGTGTAGGGAATACTCATCGCACGCATGACGTGTGATGGTTCAAGCGAGCCGGAGGTGCAAGCACTACCACTGGAAGCGGCAATGCCGAGTTGATTCAGCATCAGCAGAATGGCTTCCCCTTCGATATATTCAAAGGCGATGTTTAGCGTATTCGGGGTGCGGTTTTCAATATCACCGGTCACGATAGAGCAAGGCACTTTTGCCAGTAAACCAGCCTGCAGTTCGTCACGCAATTCCGCTAGATGCGACATGATGGGCATATGCACTTCGGCCAGTTCACAGGCCATCCCTAAGCCCACGATACCCGCCGCGTTTTCGGTGCCAGCTCGGCGACCGCGTTCTTGATGACCGCCACGCAGTAGTGGGCGGAAACGGCTGCCGCGTTTGACATACAATGCGCCCACGCCTTTTGGTGCGTGAATTTTATGGCCGGAAAAAGAGAGCATGTCGATGTCACTGCTGGCCAAGTGGATCGGGAACTTGCCCACCGCCTGTACACCATCGGTATGGAACAACACGCCTTTCTCTTTTGCCATAGTCGCCATGGTTTGCACCGGAAATACGGTACCGGTTTCGTTATTCGCCCACATCACACTCACCAGTGCGACGTTTTCGCTGAGCAGTGATTGGTAATGATCAAGATCGAGACGCCCTTGGTTATCGACGGGCAACCGGTGAATAGTGTAACCACGACGCTCCAGATGTTCGCACACCTCCAGAATAGCCGGATGTTCGACCACGGTGGTGATGATCTCTTTACGTTCGGGTAAAGCTTCTACCGCCGACAAAATAGCCGTGCTGTTGGCCTCTGTTGCACAAGAGGTAAAAATAATTTCGCTGTCGTGCGCCGCACCTAACAGCGCGGCTACTTGCTCCCGCGCGCGTTCGATGCCTTTGCGTACCGGCTCCCCGAAGCCATGAATGGAAGAAGGGTTACCATAATGTTCGGTCATAAACGGCATCATGGCTTCCAGCACCATCGGGTCGAGACGGGTGGTGGCGTTGTTATCCAGATAGATCGCTTTCATGTTCCGTCTCCTTAAACCAGTGCTGTTTCAGCCTGAGTCACGCTCACAACCTGCATGTAACGGCCCATTTTTTCCATCAAAGTCTGTTGGATCCAAGACAGCGTCATGTCAGTCATCATGCAGCCGACACAGCTACCTGACAGTGCCACTTCGACTTTGCTGTCGGTGACGCTGATCAAGGCCACATCACCACCATCAGCCTGCAGACGTGGACGCATCTCTTCCAACACAGACGCCACCGTGCGCCAGTTTTCATCTTTCTTCGACAGATCGACATGCGGTGCGACTTTGCTACGTTCCAGACTGGTAGTTGCTATGCGCGCTTCGTTACAAGGCTGAGTTGCCAGCACTTTCTGCAGTGCTTGTTCAATTTTTTCGTGGCAGGCGCCACAACCACCGCCGGCTTTGGTGTAGTTGATCACATCGGCAATCGAGGTCAATCCATTCTCTTTCACCGCTTTGATGATTTTGACTTCATCGACCGCAAAGCATTTACAGATCAATGCACCTTCTTCATGATCATCGTGCCACTCTTCGCCGCGGAAATTGGCAATCGCCGCTTGCAGCGCTTCCTGACCCATAACCGAGCAGTGCATTTTTTCCGGTGGCAGACCATCGAGATAATCCGCAATATCCATGTTGCTGATCTTCAGCGCGTCATCCAGAGTTTTACCAATCACCATCTCGGTCAGCGCAGAAGAAGAAGCAATCGCGCTGCCGCAACCAAAGGTCTGGAAACCGGCATCTTCAATAATTTCGCTCTCTGTGTTGACTTGCAACATCAGACGTAACGCATCACCACAGCTGATCGAGCCAACGTCACCTACGGCGTTCGCATCGGCAATCACCTTGGCATTGCGTGGATTGAAGAAGTGATCTTTAACTTTTTCTGAATAGTTCCACATGACTCGTCTCCTTTGTGCATATCTTTATGCGCGTATTTTTAGTTCACACTGGCGGTGGATGGGCAGTTGGTGGCTTGTGTCGGGCTGCAACTGCCGCTGCTGCATTTACAATCTGCAGGTTGTGGCTGAATGTTGAAACCCGGTTGCCCCTGACGTTCCGCCAGTGAGATCTGACAATCTTTTAATAAAGGCCATTGACGGCGATCGGCTAAAAACACCAGGCCATCCTGACGGAACAACACATCGTCAGGCTGTTGCGTGGCAGTCCAGCCCATATCTACTTTGATTCCAGAACAAGGGTCGCCCTTGGCTATCAGACGCAAACCGATACATTCCTGCACCAGTTGTTGCTGCAGTTGATGTAGTTGCGTCAGTGCGCTTTCGTCGATTTGAATCATGATATCTCTCCCTGTGACCGTGATCACAAAGCTGCAAATGAAGTGCCACATAAAAAATCATTGTTTTTCATATAGATAAAACATAGTGAAGGCTATTTTGTCTGACAACAGAGCGAGCTTTGTCAGCTTTTGTCGCAGTTAAGACAGTATGTCGAATGGTGTGTTATCAAAGACATCAGCACCGTTTCTGCAGTCAACCAGATTGAATGTTACAATTCCCATTATTGCGTTCAGGAAAGCGACGGAGAACAGGGTGGCATTATCAACAAAACGGGTGGCTATTATTGGTGGTGGCCCTGCCGGCCTCATGGCGGCAGAGGTGTTAAGCCAGCAAGGCGTTCAGGTCGATCTGTTTGATGCAATGCCATCGGTAGGGCGTAAATTTCTGCAGGCTGGTAAAGGCGGCATGAACATCACCCACTCCGAAGCGTTTCCCGATTTTGTCAGTCGCTACCGGCATCGTCAGCAAGAGATGTTACCGCTGCTACAAGCCTTTGATGCCAACGCACTGCGCCAATGGTCACATGAACTGGGTTTTGACACCTTTGTCGGTAGCTCTGGCCGGGTGTTCCCAACCGATATGCGGGCGGCACCCATGTTGCGTACCTGGCTGCAACGTCTGCGAGAATCAGGGGTGAAGTTTCATGTTCGCCACCGCTGGCTTGGTTGGAATGAACAACAGCAACTGCTGTTTGCAACACCGGATGGCGAAACAAGCGTTGCTGCCGATGCGGTGTTGCTGGCTTTAGGTGGTGGCAGTTGGTCGCGGCTGGGTTCTGATGGTGCCTGGGTGCCTTTGTTACAAGCCCGCCATATCGCCGTGGCCCCGTTACAGGCCGCCAACTGTGGTTTTGAACTGGCGTGGTCGGACGATTTTCGTAGCCGTTTTGCCGGAACACCGATGAAAACCGTGGTGGCGAGTTTGACTGATCGTGAAGGCAAATTGACCGAGCGCCAAGGTGAGTTTGTGATCACGGAACGTGGTGTCGAAGGCAGTCTGATTTACGTGTTTGCCGCTGAGCTGCGTGATCAACTTTCAGAACATGGAAACGCCACACTAACGCTTGATTTACTGCCACATAAATCACAAACGCAGATCGAAAAAGAACTGCGTTCACGTGGCGCTAAATCACTGTCAACCCAACTGAAAAGCAAAGTCGGCATTGATGGCGTCAAAGCCGCACTGTTGCGTGAATGTCTGAGCAAAGAAACCTTTACCAACGAAACGCTGCTGGCTGCGGCCATCAAACAATTTCCGTTGCAGGTGTTACGCACCACGCCGATGGATGAAGCTATCAGCACCGCTGGGGGCGTCTGTTTTTCTGCATTAAATGTGCAACTGATGCTCAACGAAATACCCGGTACTTTTTGTGCTGGTGAGATGCTTGATTGGGAAGCGCCGACCGGTGGTTATCTGCTGACCGGCTGTTTTGCCAGTGGTTATGTGGCCGCACATGGCATCACTAAGTGGTTGAGCGCACAAGAGTAAATTAAGTCTGCAGACAACTCGCTTTTTTTCGTTATGCTTAGGGTTAGCAATAATAAAATAACGGCGGGAAATCAGGACGATGGCGATTCAAACAACCCGTGGAACCGATGCCTGGATCGAGCGCATCAGTGTGCAGGAAATGCCGGCGCTATGTGCCACGGTCCGGATGCTGGAGAAGATGGCGCAGGATGACAATATGTCGCTCGCCGATCTGGGTAAATCTATCCTGCATGATAATGGGTTAACCACCCGCATTTTACGCGTCGCCAACAGCGTCACCTACAGCCGCGGCAGTAATCAGGTGACCACCATTAGCCGAGCCGTAGTGCTGCTGGGTTTTAATGCGCTAAAACAGATCTGCATTACCGCCAAACTGGTCGATAGCCTGCTGAAAAGCCACGATATCTCGCAGCCCGTTTACGAACGCTTATTACGTCTGATCGCACAATCTTTTCATGCCGCCATGCTGGCCCGCATGATCCTCGCCGACTACGACGAAGCCACCCGCGAAGAAGCCTATATTGCAGCCCTGCTGCATAATCTCGGCGAGAGCGCATTCTGGAGCATGGGTGGCCCAATCACTGAACAGCTGGATCAAAAACTGCGACAACCGCAGGGCGATAGTAATGAAATCATCCGCGAAATGCTCGGCACCAGCTTTACCAAGATCAGTGCCGGATTAGCCAGCTCGTGGAATATGGGCAGCATGTTACAACTGTCGCTCAAAGATCCGGAACGGCGTACACCCGAGTTACAAGCCATTGCCGAAGCTAATACATTTAGTGCGTTATTGCTTAATCCTAAAACCACGCCAGTACAAATCGAGCAAGAGTTAAATGTGCTCAGCAAGCTGATGAAACTGGATGTCAAAGAGGTAAAAAAGCGGGCCAAAAACTGCGCCGAAGAGACCATCAAACTGGCTTATACCTATGGCGCGTTAATGTTATCCCCTTATCTCGATGCCAGCCTTGCACCGTTGTTAACTTCAGAAAAAACCGTCATACCGGTGAATGAACCCAATGATGCAATTCAGCTGAAAACACTGCGGGAACTCACGGCATTAGCACATGAAAAGGCCGACATTAACCTGATCATGCAAAAATCATTACAAGGGATCTATACCGGTGTCGGTATGGATCGGGTGTTGGTGTTGCTGTTAAATCGGGAAAAAACGCAATTACAACCACGCTTTGCCTTGTCATTAGACGAAGGGCAGCTGAAAGAAGTGTTTGTCGTGGAGCTGACCGGCGTGCGTTCGATCTTCAATCATTGTATACAGTCGCAGGAAACCTTGTGGATCAAAAGCCATACTGACCCGCGTTGGAATCATCTGCTTTCCGCCGCCACCAAAGCGATCAGCTGTGCCCGCGGTTTTTTCCTCTCGCCCATCGTGATTGATAAACAAAGCATCGGCTTATTTTATGCCGATCGCGCCGCCAGTGGCCGTGAGCTGGAGGGTGAAGATTTCTTTAATTTCATTCATTTCGTGCAGCAGACCAATTTGTGCCTGACCAGCATCATGCGCGGAAAATAAAAAGCCCGGGATTACTCCCGGGTGAAAACGCATTCGGGTGTTACCACCCAAGATTGCAAAGGACTCTGTATCCCCTTCGTACTGAAGTTGCAGCATCGTTGACAAAGTTCACTCACCCCAATCACATAGCATCTCTATGCTCATGGGGATTCGCTCACTTGTCGCCTTGCTGCAACGCCAATTACTTTGGGTATATAAAATTAAGCCGGCAAGTTACGCAGACATAGTTGCGTGTGAGTGACAGTTTTTCGGGCACACACGTGAGCAGGCACCACAACCGATACAGTCGTCGGCGTTAGCGACTGTCATCACCATCATCGCATCGTCTTCTTCATCATCCAGATCGTCATCCAGCACATCGGCGCGGTCGACCAGATTGAACACATCACGGGAACACACTTTGTAGCAGCGACCACAACCAATACAGGTGTGGGCATCAACGCCAGTAACAAACTCGGGTGTCCAAGCCGCGCCGCCACGCGTCAGACCAGTAATAAATCCACTCATTTTTCTCTCCTCTGAGCTAAGTTTTTGTTTTGCTATCGATAATTACTCGTCCCAACCCGCTTCTTCCAAGGCATCAACCAGATCGTCCGCAGACGTGGCGCGTACGGCTTTTTGTGGAATACGTTGTGGCCATTGCGCTTGTAACTGATGCAGTAGATCAGTGATTGGCGTGCCGGACTCCACACGGATCGCGCGAATGCCGTGTGTCATGAGCTGACGAAACACCGCCTCGCCGACGGCGTTGCAATACACCGCAAAACACCCTTCAATCACCTCTATCCGAGTGGTCACTTTGGCGGGTACATGCCCTTCCACCACCTGAAATTCTGCCGCTTGGATCAGCTCATAACCATCGGGTTCCACCCCATACACCAGCAGGCTTTCACACGAACCAAAATGCTGGTTCACCGTCTTCATATCAGAACTGGCGAACGCCACTTTGAGATGTGGAACGTGAACTTCGCTGACGCGTAAATGTCGCTGCAAATGATTCATGCTAAGACCTCCTCAGCCATTGGTTTTTGCGCAAACGGCTGTTTCAACGGTGAGTGATAAACCGGACGGCCATGGCAGGCCTGTTGTTGGTAGTTGGCAATTTCAAACAGGTTATCGCGGATACCGGCATAACCCTGACGTACACGGCGGAATTCACCAAAACGGTCAAAAATAGGAAAACCGATACGCATGAGCGGCAAACCGAGTTGTTCTGACATCACCGCACCGTGCGAATTGGCCAGCAATACGTCGCAGCCTTTTTCGGCGAGTTGATCTTGCAGATCTTCCAGATCGCCGATCAGCACGGTGTCGACCGGCAATGTCGCCAGACACGGCTGATTGACCGGCGCCACCACCGAGACCGGCTGCATGCCGACACTTTCGGCAAACGCCAGCCACGCCACCAGCAAGTCGGCTTCAGCGCCAATCGCAATGCGGGTATCGTTGACCCAAGTGTGGGTGTCGATCATGGTGTCCGTCACCTGACCACGCTGGCGATCGATCCACTCCGGCACCTGACGATCGGAGAGTTGCTGTAAGGTCTGAATAAAACGATCCATCTCGGCCAGTGTCATCAGGTGGGGAAAATAGACACTTTCCACCCCGCTGCGGGAATTTAAGATCTGCCCCGCGCGTTGCATGGAAGGGCCAACCACTAAGGTCAGACTGCTTTGCCCTAACTGGCGCAGCATGTTGACGTCGGTGCCGCCCTGACTCACCGCCAGATAATCGGGTTTGGCCAGATGACCATCCATCGAACGGGAAATATCCGGCACTAAGATCGGCTGCAAACCAAAGGCTTCGACATATTGGCGGATCAGCTCAATATCGCCCGGTGTCAGCATGTGGCTGAGTAATAAGTTGATGCGTTTTTTGCGGATGCTACGCAGCTTTTGCTCGGGCACCAGTTGCGAAATCATGCTTTCTATTAACGCGCTGTAGCCGTTTTCCAGCGAGCCGTAAAAATCGGGTGTGCTGACGGTGACGATTTCGTTGCGCTCAAATTTCGGATATTGCAGGCGGAAAGCTTTCAGCGCGCGGTTCATATCCGAACCCTGCGCTT
Organism: uncultured Tolumonas sp.; assembly: GCF_963678185.1. Lineage (NCBI taxonomy): Bacteria > Pseudomonadati > Pseudomonadota > Gammaproteobacteria > Aeromonadales > Aeromonadaceae > Tolumonas > uncultured Tolumonas sp. The sequence continues at coordinate 3,410,782 of NZ_OY782757.1, read as the reverse complement.
CTGATAAACCCGAGCTCATCAGCACTACCAGACGCGGGTTACTCTTTTCACACAGATGCGCCAGCGCTTGGATGATATTGTCGTCAGAGCCCATCACCGTGGTGATCGGGTCCATCGCCGTCGATTGCAGCGGGATCGGTTCGTTAAAATGCTGGATAAAGAAAATCTTCGCGAACGCACTGCAACCTTGCGCACCGTGGATCAGCGGAATGCAGCGTTCGATACCGAGACTGGCCAGAATTGCACCCAGCGGTTGCCCGCTTTTGATAGGTTGGGTCGCCAGTGGTTTGCGGGTTTTAATGACTTGAGCCATAGGGGGTCTCCTGCATGACAGCCTGCGTTATTGCCACGGCGCACGTTGTTTCACTTGCGCCCAGATCGGGCTTTCCAACGAGCGGCAGATCTGACGCGCCAGCTCAACCATGCCTTCATAACCGGCATACGCATGTTCACGTTCCTGATTGATATCCAGAAACGGCAACCGCGCTTTATAGGCAGTAAACATATTGCGACCACCGGCGATCATCAGATCGGCGCGGTATTGATAAGCCACATCCAGCAGATTGCGGGCATTGCCGTCTTCCAGCATGATGGCGTTGTCACCCATCAGCTCTTTGATGCGCGCTTTGTCTTCTTCGGTTGATTTACGCGTGCCAGTCGCCACCACTTCCATACCGAGATCTTGCAATGCGGCCACTACCGACCACGACTTCACGCCACCGGTATAGAGCAACACACGTTTGCCTTTTAAGCGGGCGCGGAATGGTGCGAGTTGCGCTTCGGTTTCCGCTTCTCGACGTGCGATTAATTCCTGCGTTCTGGCAATCAAATCGCTATCACCGAGCATCTCGGCAATGGTCAGCATCGATTTCGAGGTGTCACGCACGCCGTAGAAACTGCCTTCAAACCACGGAGTGCCATATTTGGTTTCCAGCTTACGTGCGACGTTAATCAAGGCGCGGGAACAAACCAGCATGTTGAGTTCGGCACGATGAATGGTCTGCACTTCATGGAAGCGGGTATCACCGGCCAAGGTGCAGAGAATGCGAATGCCGAGTTCATCAAACAGTGGTTGCACGTTCCAGAATTCACCGGCGATATTGAACTCACCAATCAAGGCCACGTCGTGACCCCGTTCCGCAGAGATCGGATGCTCGGTTGGCCACGGTGCCGGTTCCGCAGTGCCGATCACTTTATCGACCATCACTTCACCGGCGATACGATTGCCTAAGTTTTTGCTGCCATAGAAACCGGCGGCATCCACCGGGATCACCGGTACGCCAACTTTAGTTTCTGCCGCTTTACAGATGGCGATGATGTCGTCGCCTTCCATCGCTGGCACACAGGTGTTGTAAACAAACACCGCTGCCGGATGATAACGATCGACGATGTGTTTGACGGAATGATAGAGACGACGTTCACCACGCCCCATGATCACGTCTTGTTCGTTTAAATCGGTGGTAAAGCCCAGACGATAGAGTGCGGGGCCGGAACTGCGGGCGCCGCGGTTATCCCATGAACTGCCGGTACAGCCGATCGGGCCATGCACCAGATGGGCAACATCGGCAATCGGTAATAAAGTAATTTGCGCACCATCAAACGCACAACCGCCGGCGGTGGCACCGGGTTTCGGCGCACTACAGCCTGATTTGGCTTTGCTGTTATGGCCACAGGCGGGTTCATCCATCAATGCCGCTATTTCGTTGCCTTTCATCGCTCCCTCCTGAAATGTGCGCGAGCTCTCAGTTTTTAGTGGTGCAAGGAGCAGTCCATCTGCAATTTATTGATTTTTATACTTTTATCATTGTCATCTTTGTAACAATCACGACACTACAGGACGCTATCACCCTTGCGGATCTCACCCCCCAGCCAAATCAGCAAGGGCGATAGCTTTGATTCTGCAATTACCGTTTATACCCACGAGGGGGATGATTAATCCAGTTCGGACAACTCGTCACTGAAGCGTTTACCCAAATCGTCTTTGCGCCCTAATGCCTTCGCCAACCAAGGTGGTAACTGACCTTGCATCAGCTCTTGCAAGGCATCTAACTGGGTGCTGATACGGTTGTCTTTTTTGATTTTGACCGGATGAATGCCGTGGCGGATCACGCGTGCTGCTGCAGGGCCGCCAATCGCTTCACAAAACAGCAAATGGCAGTTGTGCAGTAAACGGGCGCGAGTTTCGTTATCTTCTTGCGCTTCATCAGCAACGAAGTGGCGAATGTCGATCAGCTGAGCACCTTTTTCCGTCACCTGATAAATGAAGAACAGGTGGCAATTACCGAAATGGCCATTCACCGTTAAACCGTCACTGGACGAAAACGCCACGCGCAGTGCATCAGCGTCGGAAACCGCAGGTTTCGGGTCGAGATGCACCGGTAACTGCCCTTGCAGACATTCCAGCAACACCTGCCAGCGCGCATTGCTCAAGCCCGCCAATTCTGCTGGTGCGGATGCTTTCAATGACTCTACCGTCAGTTTTTCCATCTGGGCGATGCTCAGCGGGCCTTGTAACGCGCCACTGACCCAGTCGAACAATATCGATTGACCCACTTCCGGCACTGCCTGTGCTAATGCGATGAGACGCCAGTAAACCTGACTTTCTAACAGAGTTTTCATCACAGCCTCCCGTAACCTGATTAAGTTATTCGCCTGCGCGTTTCAGACGCAGAGTGATTGGCAATGAAGGTTTTACCTGCGGTTCCAGGAAATAAGCTTCGCCATTATCGAGATCAACCCGACCGCCCCAGTTGTCGTCTTGCTCAAATTCCAATTGAGCGACTTTGGCTTCTAAATCACGTTTGGCTATGTAGCAGTACAACCCATCGTCGTGTTGACGGAACATAATGTTAGGCATGCGACAACCCCTTCCCTTTGCAATCGATTGAATTTCTTATGATTGAAACAAATAAGCCCGGAACGTTGCAAAAACGGTTCCGGGCTTGAAGGGGCAAACCAGTTGCCCCTGATTACGTGCTCGATTAACGAACCAAATCGAAGTTGTAATCTGTTTTGCCCAGTTCCATGGTGTCGCTATCAATTTTTTCCATCACGGCGTTAACCAGTGTGGTCAGCATATACATGGCACCTTCGTAACCGAGGGTAGTCATGCGATGCAAGTGATGACGATCGAAGATTGGGAAGCCCAGACGGATCAATGGCACTTCAAACGCTTTGCCTTTTGCCAAGGTGTCACGTTGAATGAATTTGCCATATGAGTTACCAATCATGAAATCTGGTTTATTAGTGAACATCAGTGAACGGAAGTGCCACAAGTCGTGACCCACGTACACTTCGCTGCCTTGACCGTATGGTGAATCAGCCAGCATTTTCTCAATGGATTTTTTCCATTTTTTGCTGCCGTTATTACACAGGATCACGCTTGGCTCACAGCCCAATTCGAGCAGGAATTTAACCAGACCTTCGACGAAATCAGGGTCACCATAAACACCGAATTTCTTGCCGTGCAGCCAGGTGTGAGAGTCGGTGATCATGTCAACCAGACGGCCACGTTCCAGTTCCAGCGAAGCAGGGATCGCTTTACCAGTCAGTGCAGAGACTTTCATCAGGAAGTCATCTGTCCATTCCAGACCCATAGGGATGCTCAGATCAGTCGCTGGCTGGCCCCAAGTTTCTTTTACCATTTTCTTAGTTTTCACTAAGTGCCAAGGTTGCAGCATCAGGGTGTCGATGGCGTTTGGCGCATCTTTCATTTCGTCCTGAGTCGTGCCACCAGCATACATGCGGTATTGGCCATCAGATGGGGTATCTAATACTTCTGACGGATCAGACAGCATAGAGAATGGCACACCCATTTCGGTCAGCATGCGTTTGATAACGCGGTAGTTACCCAGATAAGTTTCAAAGCCGGTAACGATGTTCAGTTTGCCGTTGCTACCTGGTTTGTATTCAACATCTTTCGCAGTGAAGGTATTAGCAAAACCTTCAAACATGTTGTCCCAACCCGTAATGTGGCTGCCCACGAAACTTGGGGTATGTGCATAAGGCACTGGGAAATCTTTCGGTACAAAACCATCTTTCTTGGCGTTGTTGGTGAAAGCTTGTAAGTCATCACCGATAACTTCCGCCATACAGGTGGTAGAAACCGCGATCATTTCTGGTTTGTAGAGTGCCAGCGCATTCTGCAGACCATCGTTCATGTTGGCGTGGCCACCGAAAACCGCCGCATCTTCAGTCATCGAGTCAGATACACAAGCCACTGGCTCACGGAAATGACGGTTGAAGTAAGTACGGAAGTAAGCCACACAACCTTGAGAACCATGTACATAAGGCAGTGTTTTCTCAAAGCCCAGTGAACACAGCACCGCGCCCAAAGGTTGGCAAGCTTTTGCTGGGTCAATGGTCAATGCTTCACGGCTAAAGTTCAGATCTTTGTATTCCTGAGTGGTTGTCCACTCGAATACTTCACGAACTTTTTCTTCGCCATGCGCTTCTTCATATTTCGCATGTTTATCAGCAAACAGATTCTGATATTCATCCTGTTCAAACAGTGGATAACAGGATTTGATGTTCTCTATATTCTGACTCATACAACTCTCCTTCCCGCGCCACTCATCTGTGAACTAACGGGGTAATGGAATCAAATACCGGGGCCATTACGCGCTTTTCTTCCATGGCGCAGTCTGTTTTGACCAGCACGGATTGTTCAGGGTCATATCCATATCACGCGCGAAGATGGCGAAGCCGTCGAAGCCGTGGTAAGGGCCTGAGTAATCCCAAGAGTGCATCTGACGGAATGGGATGCCCATTTTCTGGAAGATGAATTTTTCTTTGATACCAGAACCGATCAGGTCAGGTTTCACTGCCTTCACGAACTCTTCAAATTCATAACCAGTCACGTCGTCAAACAACAGCGTTGCTTCAGGTAACTCTTTCAGCGTACGGTCGTAGTCATCGTTATGCGCGAATTCATAACCGGCACCGACGATTTCCATACCCAGATCTTCATAAGCACCGATCACGTGACGTGGGCGCAAGCCACCGACGTACAGCATGACTTTTTTGCCTTGCAGACGTGGTTTGTACTTAGCGATAACGGCCGCAGTTTGTGCTTCATATTTGGCGATAACTTCTTCCGCTTTTTTCTGGATAGTTTCGTCAAACTGAGCAGCGATCTTGCGCAGTGATTCCGCGATTTTAGTCGGGCCAAAGAAGTTGTATTCCATCCAAGGGATGTTGTACTTCTCTTCCATATGGCGAGAGATGTAGTTCATTGAACGGTAGCAGTGCACCAGGTTCAATTTCACTTTTGGTGTGTTTTCCATTTCAGCCAGGGTGCCGTCGCCAGACCACTGAGCTACCACACGCAGACCAATTTCTTCTAACAGGATGCGTGAAGACCAAGCGTCACCACCGATGTTATAGTCACCGATGATTGCCACGTCGTAAGGTGTGCCAGCAAATTCTTGCTCATCACGATTGCCCAATATCCAGTCACGAACTACGTCATTCGCAATGTGGTGACCAAGAGACTGAGACACGCCGCGGAAACCTTCACAACGCACGGGTACAACGGTTTTACCTGTCGCAATTTTCGCCTGTTTGGCAACTGCTTCAATATCGTCACCAATCAGACCAACCGGACATTCAGACTGAATGGTGATGCCTTTCGCCAGCGGGAACAGCATTTCCATTTCATCAATGATTTTGGTCAGCTTTTTATCGCCACCGAATACGATGTCTTTTTCCTGGAAATCAGACGTGAAGTTCATGGTGCCGAAGCTGTTCACACCAGTCATACCAGTGTAATAGTTACGACGACCAGCGCGGGAATACTGACCACAACCAACAGGACCATGTGACAAATGGATCATGTCTTTGATTGGGCCGAATACTACCCCTTTAGAACCGGCGTAAGCACAACCACGGATGGTCATAACGCCCGGCAGAGACTTACGGTTAGAAGTAATACATTTGCTGGCTTTTTCCAGCGTTGGGTCGTTCACGGTTAAGTGTTTGGAACGATCCTTGCGCGCTTTTTCTGGATAGGCTTCGAGCACTTCCTGAATTAACGCCAGATTCTCTTCGCGAGTTCTGTTAGTCATAGCAGTAATTCCTTGAATGGGCGGACAATCCGGGCTGGCAGCATCCCTGCCAGCCGCCGGGTTAAGACCTTAAGCTGTGGCAGCTTCTTCTGCTGCGGTCTTACCGATGATAGATTCGTCTTCAACATCCATGATGCCGAATTCCATCAACAGCTCTTCCAACTCATCCATGGTTACTGGTGTTGGAACAACGAACAGTTTGTTGTTAACAACTTTGTTCGCCAGCGTGCGGTATTCGTTCGCTTGCTTACAGGTTGGGTCGTATTCGATGACAGTCATACGACGGATTTCTGCGCGCTGAACGATGTTGTCACGTGGTACAAAGTGGATCATCTGAGTGCCCAGTTTGTCAGCCAGTGCGATGATCAATTCATCTTCACGGTCAGTTTGACGTGAGTTACAGATCAGGCCAGCCAGACGCACTGAACCAGATTTCGCGTATTTCACGATACCTTTAGAGATGTTGTTCGCGGCATACATCGCCATCATTTCGCCAGAGCAAACGATGTAGATTTCTTGTGCTTTGTTTTCACGAATTGGCATCGCGAAACCACCACATACCACGTCACCCAGTACGTCGTAGAATACGAAGTCTAAATCTTCTTCGTAGGCACCTTCTTCTTCCAGAAAGTTGATAGCAGTGATAACACCACGACCTGCACAACCAACTCCTGGCTCTGGGCCACCAGACTCAGCACAACGAACGCCGCCGTAACCGATCTGTAATACGTCTTCTAATTCCAGATCTTCAACCGAACCAACTTCTGCTGCCATTTCCATGATGGTGTTCTGGGCTTTTGCGTGCAGGATCAAACGAGTAGAATCCGCTTTCGGGTCACAACCGATGATCATCACTTTTTTACCCATTTCTGCTAATGCAGAAACCAGGTTCTGAGTAGTAGTCGATTTACCGATACCACCTTTCCCGTAGATTGCACATTGACGTAAGGCCATGTCGTTTCTCCTCTGAATGACGTTGACGGATATATAAATGCACGTCACATACCAATCAGGCCAAACAAAACAACATATTGAAATATAACGATTATTTTCAAAATAGTGATTTATGTCGCAGAAACGATCGATACAAACACGGACGTTTTGTATGGAAATGGACAAGGTAATGTCAGCTTTGTGAAGTGGTTCAAAGTTATGGGCCAAACCTGGCAAGCCGATCTGGCACGCGATTTCTTTCTTTATCTGTTCCCTTCGTTCTCCTCCTGTTCTCTCCGCCTGTAAATAACTTGGCAAGGATGAGGCCGATTGAGCCACGACAGGCAAACTATCCTCGCCCCCAACTCATTTACTTAACCCTCATTCTATTTAATCAAAGGAATGCTCATGGCCCGCCTCTCGCTGCCTCTGTTGTTACTGCTATCGCCCGCTGCGTTTGCGCAGTGGACGCTGACCCCGTTTCCAAACTTTACCGAACAACCCAGTGGCCTGTTCCACAGTGCCACCACACTGAACAAAGGCAATTACCCGCTGCAGTTACAACACGACGGACAATGCTGGCAACCCACCGCCGCTGCCAAACTCAATCAAATGCTGTCGTTGCAGCCTTGTGGTTCACAACCCGCGATAAACTGGCGTCTGTATAAAGATGGGGATTACCAGATCACCATCGATACCCGCAGTGGCACGCCAACCTTGTTGCTGAGTATGAAAAGCGTACCGGTCACACAAACGGCGGCACAGCCAAAAACCTGCCCGATCTGGCACAACCAGCCGGTTACCATTGATGTCAGCCACAGCTTTAAAGACGGCGACAGCGTGCGGGATTATTACAGCGGCCAGACAGCAGTCGTCGCCCAAGGCAAAGTGACCTTACAACCGGCACCCGAGAGCGGAGGTTTACTGTTATTGGAAGCGGCAAACACCGCAGCGAAAGCCCCGTTCAACTGGCACAACGCCACTGTCTATTTTGCGCTGACCGATCGTTTCGCCAATGGTAACCCTGCGAATGACCACAGTTATGGCCGCCAAAACGATGGTCAGCAAGAGATCGCCACCTTCCACGGCGGCGATCTGGCGGGCCTCACCAGCAAGCTCGATTACCTGCAACAACTCGGCGTCAATGCATTGTGGATCAGCTCACCGCTGGAGCAGATCCACGGCTGGATTGGCGGTGGCAGCAACGGCGACTTCCCGCATTACGCCTATCATGGTTATTACGCTTTAGACTGGACCAAACTCGACGCCAACATGGGCACCGAGCAAGAACTGCATACATTGGTAGAACAGGCGCATAAACGCGGCATTCGTATTTTGTTTGATGTCGTCATGAACCATGTCGGTTATGCGACATTAGCCGACATGCAGGAATTTAATTTTGGCGCATTACATCTGAGCAAAAACGAACAACAGAAAATACTGGGCCAGCATTGGGGTGACTGGCGGCCCGGCAAAGCGGAAAACTGGCACAGCTTTAATAACTACATCAATTTTAGCGATGGCGCGGCATGGGAAAAATGGTGGGGTAAAAAATGGGTGCGCAGTGGCATTGGTGATTATGATGCCCCCGGTTATGACGACCTGACCATGTCACTCGCTTTCCTGCCCGATGTAAAAACCGAATCCAAACAGGCCAGCGGGTTACCCAACTTTTATCGTTATAAAAAAGATACGAATGCCAAAGAAATTGCCGGCTACACACCGCGCGATTACATCACGCATTGGTTGAGTCAGTGGGTGCGTGATTATGGCATTGATGGCTTCCGCGTTGACACTGCCAAACATGTCGAAAAACCCGCTTGGGATCAGTTAAAAACCCAAGCCACACAAGCCTTGGCCGAGTGGAAAAAAGCGCATCCTCAGGAAGCGTTGGATAACGCTCCGTTCTGGATGACGGGCGAATCGTGGGGGCATGGGGTGATGAAAAGTGACTACTTCCAGCATGGGTTTGACAGCATGATCAATTTCGATTTTCAGGATCAGGCCAAGCAAGCGCTGGCGTGTTACGCCAACATTGATGACACTTACCGTCAAATGGCAGAAAAGCTACAAGACATCAATGTGCTGAGTTATCTGTCGTCACATGACACGCGGTTATTTTTCCACGACGATGCCAAAGGTTCGGTAGAAAAACAAAAACTGGCTGCTGATTTATTGCTGTTGGCACCGGGGGCGGTGCAGATCTACTACGGTGACGAAAGTGGCCGTCAGTTCGGCGCCACCGGCTCAGATCCGATCCAAGGCACCCGTTCCGATATGAACTGGAATGAGCTGAACGGTGACAAAGCCGCATTGCTTACCCACTGGCAGAAAATCAGCCAGTTCCGCGCCCGTCACACCGCAATAGGTCGCGGCCAGCAAACCACCTTGTCGTCGAATGGCTATTACGCATTTAGCCGACAGGATCAGCAAGATAAAGTGATAGTGGTGTGGGCAGGCAATCATCCGTAAGCAAAAAAAGACGCGCCGTTTAGGCGCGTCAACTATTACCAGTATGAAGTAAATTACTTAGTGATTGTGGTTACTGTCGCGGCATCTACTCCCTCTGGCAATGCCAGTGCCCCCGCGGTGGTGTGACTGACCACGATCTCTTTATCAACGGTAAAGGTCACCGGTGTCACGTCCGCCACATTGGAAGATGGGCTGACATACGCTTTATAAGTACCAGGTTCCACAATCCATTCATTGCTGCTTGGGTCAAAACTCGCCAAAATCTTCGCCGGAATATTGAACGTCAGTTTCTCTGTCGCACCGGCATCCAGCTTGCTGGTTTTAGCAAACGCCTTTAGCTCAATCACTGGTTTTTTCAATTTCACTTCGGGTGCTGAAACATAAACCTGTGCCGCTTCTTTACCCGCCACACTGCCGGTGTTGGTAATGGTAGCGGTTAAGGTCACACTGCCTAATACCCCTTTGCTTAACGTGTTGGTAGTGACTGCCGCACCACTGTATCCGAACGAGGTGTATGACAAACCAAAGCCAAATGGGTAGGAAACCGTTTTATCAAAAGTGGAATAATAGCGATAACCAACATAAATGCCTTCGTTGTAATACACATCATCCGGCGTACCATCACTATCAGTATCAACCCCCGGGAAAGCGCGAGCGCTGGAAGATGGCACATCGGCATAGCTGGCCGGGAAGGTTTGCGCCAATTTACCACTTGGGTTGACATCACCAGACAGAATGTCGGCTACTTCATTGCCGGTATCCTGCCCCCCCATGTAGGCTAACAAAATTGCATCGGCTTTATCTGCCCACGCACTGGTATCGATAACCCCATTGACGTTCAGCACCACCACCACTTTTTTACCTTGTGCATGGAATGCGTCCGCAACCCCTGTGATCATATCGACTTCCTGATCACTCAGCAGATAATCGCCTTTAGCATTGGTTCTATCCGCCCCTTCGCCGGCCTGACGACCAATGCTAATCACCGCAGTATCATTCGTCTGCACCGCAGTAGTTAACAACGTGGATAAATCACTGTTGTTGGTTACAGTCGCTTCATCGCAAGAATAAGTGCTGGCACCGCCAAAGCTACCGGCATGTTCCACCTTATTCGTGGCAAAATAAGTGGTGTAGTAATCTTGTAACTCGCTGTTAACGGTAAAACGATTCGCCAACCCTTTGGCAATCGACACCGTATAAGCGGCGTGCACGTCACCACTACCCGTACCACCTTTGTAGGTATTCACCTGATTCACACCAAAAGTTGCCAGCGTTTTGCCATTGGCAATAGGCAATGCAGCATTGTTTTTCAGCAACACCATCCCTTCCGTAGCTGCTTGACGCGCTAACACGGCGTGCGCATTCAGATCAGGATTATTTGAAAATGCATAATGGTTATAAGACGGTGATTTCTGCACTTGTGTCAGAATATGCACAGCGTTTTGCGTCACCTGCGCTTCGGTTAATGACCCCGCATCGATAGACGCTTGCAGGTTCGTTTTTTGCCCGCCCGGTTCAATTAAATCATTGCCCGCATTCATTTGCGCAGCAGCAGAATTGGCATCACCCATCACATTACCGGCAAACCAGTCAGACATAACCAAACCATTAAAACCCCATTCATCCCGCAGAATATGGGTCACTGCATCTTTACGCTGATTCACATAAGTGCCGTTGACCTTGTTATATGAGGTCATCACTGCCCAAGGCTGTGCTTCATCCACTGCGATCTGGAAACCACGCAGATAAATTTCACGGAAGGTTCTTGGTTCACCAATATCGTTAATGTAATTGCGGTTAGTTTCAGAGTTGTTGCCAAAGAAATGTTTGATGGTAGAACCTACGCCGTTCGATTCCACCCCTTCCACCATCGCGGCACCGATTTTCCCGGTGACCAGCGGGTCTTCCGAATAATATTCAAAATTACGCCCGTTCAGCGGGTTACGCTGAATATTCATGCCCGGTGCTAATAATAAATCGACCCCATATTCTTTAACTTCTTCCCCGGTCGCTTTACCCACTTGTTTTACCAGATCAGTATCCCATGTTGAGGCTAGCAATGAACCAATCGGCCATGCTGTCGCATAATAAGTACCGCTGTCGCCATCACGAGTGCCATTAATGCGCAAACCCGCCGGACCATCTGCCAACTTAGCAGCTGGAATGTCTAATTTATCGTTTTTAACACCATTGATATAACCAGCGACACCAGGTGCATCACTTAATAAATTGATGGGGGTATTATTGGCGAATGTCGTAAAATCCATGCCTGGGCCGGAAACGATATCAAGCTTTTCACTAATACTCATCTGAGCAACCATCTGCTCGGCTAATGATTTATAATAGGCGTCATCCTTTACCACCGCTTGCTCAGATGAATTATCATTGCAACCGATCATGAAACCGGAAATAGCTACTGCAACGGCCATAGTGACAATTTTTAATTGTGGCTTGAAATCACTCATATTTATTCCTTTAATCGATTCAGCATGCTTTAATGTCATTCGCATCGAATAAACTCGATACTCATTTAAAAACATTTCCAAATAAACAATGCATAACTACCTTTTTCTACGGTGATTAAGGTAGCGAGTTATTTATTGAAAAAATTGACCGCAAGGTGCATCAATTTTGCAAAATGGAGCAGCATGTTAAATATGTGAAGCCACCACTATGTTTACATTTTGTTACAAGCGATAACCAAGCCTCACATCTATACTTCCGAACGACAAATAACAGCCAAATATTTTTTCACTAAATAAAACACAGGGATAATTTGAAGTTAAACCCTCACTATTAAAGTGGTCAAAGCGATAAAATATTAACTTACAGAGTTTGGAGTTTGCCATGCCCAAAAGCGTTTCAAATGTCATCATGAGAAATGTACTACAGCGATTAAAAGGCGATGGTATTAACACAAAATCTATTATTGAATATTGTGGCGTAACTGATTATGAAATTGAACGAGATAATGGGCGCATAACAGAACAGAAACATTATCGTTTCATGCTAAAGACCAAAGAATATATCCAGCCGGTTAATGAGTTTATTTTTGATAACTTTATGGCTTTTTCATTTCACAATCACCCTGATTTTATTGGCATTTGTTTAAATGAAAGCAGCGCCAAAGAAGCGCTCGATTCATATATCAGATATCGCATCATGATTGGTAACTGCGATGATCTGGTTAAAAGCACTGGCACTGAAAAAAGCAGATTTGATTATATTAATCTGGGGCCAAAGGAACTTGGCGCTTCGCAGGCTATTTTTAATTTCATCATGCTTTACAGCATAGTTAAAAACTATTCCGACTCTTTCAGCATTAACATCGGGTTCGTTGGCAAACCACCACAGAGAAAACACTTACTGGATGTGTTTTTTAATACCCAATGTTTGTGGGAGCAAAACAGCAACCATATTACTTTTAATAATCATGAATTAGAGAAACCACAGCAAGGTTATAATCACAACCTAAATTCCATGCAAAAGGTAAGGCTAAATGAACTCTGCCGTAAATTGGAGAGTGAAGATGATTATTCATCGTTAATCAAAGAGATGATAATCCATTCCATTCATTTAGGACGATTTGATGGCGATGATTCAATATTGGAAGATATTTGTAACAGTCTGAGTATCAGCAGATGGACACTAAATCGGAAATTACAAAATGAAAACACCTCTTTTATTACGTTACTAAAAGAGACAAAAATAAAAATGGCCTGTGAGTTATTAATCGAATCAAAATATACCATGCAAGAGATCAGTGAATCGATCGGATTTTCATCCCAGAGTGTTTTTAGCCGTTTTTTCAAAACCAATCTATCGATAAGCCCTTTAGCATTCAGAGATGAACACCGAGCTAAATGATGTTAACTCTAAGAAAAAAACCCGGAAAAATTCCGGGCAAAAGGGAAGATTTTCGGAAATAGCGCCTCAAGGCAATGACGTGCCGGCATCCAATAAATTATTGGTATAGGTGGTATTAGTTGCACCTTTCACATAAAACTTAGCCAACGGATTACCAGTAAAATCATTGCCGTTGAAAGTGTCACTGTCAGTAGCATTCAATTTGAGAATATAAGCGCCTGTCGCCGCGATATCATTTTGCGACCACACGTTGCCCCGATTGATGCCATCATTGCCTACTCGCTCAGGTTCATCCGTCCCTTTATAGGTATAAATACCGTTATCAGTGCTACCGTAAATCATGTTGCCCTGAAAACTGTTATACGATGACCCGACTGAGAGCCGAATGCCGGTTTTATTGCCCTGCACAATATTGCCGCGAATAATATTGTTGTTACTTTCAAACAACGCAATACCGGTATCTTCGTTATCAAATACCTGATTGTATTCCACCAGCGAATAATCCACCGAGCGGTGCAGCATGATGCCATGACCGGCATTGTTGTAGCTGGTGTTGTAGCGGATCACCAGATTATTACAACGCTGCGAGCAGATAATGCCGTGGTCACCGTTATGGTGTGAGGTGTTATTGGTGATAGTCAGATAATCGGAATCATCGTGCGGATCGAGACCATATTTCACATTATGATCAAACTCGTTACCGGTGATCATCATGCCGTAAGCACCGTAAGTGAACACCCCGAAATAGTTATTGTGGATGCGGCTATTGAGAATATTGCCGTACACACGAACGTCATTCAGCGTACCCGATACTTTCCAGGTTAACCCGTATGATTCCGAGGCGTAATAGCCAAGATACCCGATATCACTGCCGGTGACATCCATGCGTGACTGTTTATCGGCAGCGCCCGATCGCACACGAATGTAGGCCCGATTAGCCGTGGTGTAATCAGTGTCTGGCCCCTGCACAGCCTCGTCCCACGACAGCACTTTGGTATGGTTAATTTGCACAATGCCGTAATCGGCGGTCAGATTAACGACACTATTAGCCAGCCCGGTGTTGTTAGACAATAGACGAAACTCAACGACGGGATCAGTCGGATCATCACCATCAATCAGTAACGCAGAACCATCGGTTAATTTGAGGTTCGCCTTTAACAGATAGATACCACCGCCCTGATTAACCAGTTGTAGTGGTTTCAATGCCGCAATATCTGCAACCCGACAACTACCGCCCGTTTGCAGATATAAGGTGTTGCTGGAGCTGGCATACCGCAGATTAGCGGTCGTACAACTGCTGGCTGCAAGCCCTGGCAAATGCCAGGACGCGAGCAACAGTGCAATCAGATATCCTGCTTTGTTCATTACTTTATCCTCCAGAGGAGACCTCTTTGCCACTTTAGTCATAACGTGGCATCGATGAAGTTAATGCATTAATGAGGGGCCAATGCGCACTCTTGCGACTTTGCCATGGCCGCTCAGTTGCCAGCTCTGACTGGCGGCCGGCAGCAGCACACTGGACGCGGGCGTCAGTGTCCACGGTTCGCCTTGAGCATTGGTTAGCGTGATAGTGCCTTTCAGGCAAAATAACAGTTCAACCTCGGGTAACAATCCGACCGGAAAAGTGTCGCCACTTTGCAGGCGTAGAATCGAGAGCTCAAAGTCATCCACCGGTACGGGAAACCGCTGTTCTACTTTGTTCGCCGGCTGACGCATAATGTCCGGCGTCATACTGCGAAAGATCACCGTCGATAAGAGTTCATCCGGTGCGATATGTTTTGGCGTTAATCCGGCGCGCAGCACATTGTCTGAACTGGCCATGACCTCAACACCCGTTCCGCGCAAATAAGCGTGCGGTGTGCCAGCGGGAATAAACATCGCCTCCCCCGGCACCAGCGAGACCAGATTCAGCACTAACGGAGACAAAATCCCGCTATCTCCCGGATGTTCCTGTGCTAACCGCCGTACTTCAGCAAAAGCGGGTTCATGCTGAAATTGCAGGCTGGGACCAGCAGCAGAGAGCAGATGTTCCAGCTCTTTGCCCGACAACAACAATAGCCAGCTATAAAAAGCGGCCAGTGCGGTTTCCCCCTCTTTTTGCAGTCGTTTTGCCCAAGTCAGCAATTGGTGTTCACCAACTAATACTAACAAGCGCACGATCTCAGAAATGGGCCGGAACCCAACCAAGCCGACAAACGGTGTCAGCGCGTATAACAGCTCCGGCTTATGATTGGCGTCATGGTAGTTACGCTCTGCAGCGGTGAGCGGAATACCAATTGCGTTCTCGTGGGCAAAACCTGCTTGCGCCTGCGCCAAATCAGGGTGTACCTGAATAGACAAAGCTTTTTTGGCCGACAAGATTTTGAATAAAAACGGTAACTTCGGCCCGAAACGCTGGATCGCGCGCGCACCGAGAATGGCATGTGGCTGCCCGTCGATCAGTTGCTCCAGCGAAAATTGCGCATCAGGGAACACCACCTGTGACGGCGCTTTCGGATGGGCGCCGACCCACACTTCCGCCTGTGGTTGTTGTTGCGGATTTTCAATACCGAGTAACCAAGGCAACACATCAGTCGTACCCCAATCATAAGATTGCAGGCTGTTGATCAGCCACAATGGCTGTTGCAGCATTTCACCGCCAATGGCTTGCCATGCAGCCTGAAATGTCTCTTCCATCATTTTCATGATTTAGCCCTCCTGGCGTAACAGCGACAAAATTTCCGCTGTCTTTTGTTGCATCAACACTTCATCAGCCCGTGACTCAACATTCAGTCGCACGACCGGTTCGGTATTCGAGCTGCGCAGATTAAAACGCCAATCATCGAAAGACAGACTGATGCCATCGGTGTAATCGATGTTCAGCGCCTGCCCGCTATATGCATCTAACACGCGCTGGATCGCTTGCTGCGGATGGCTGAGGTGGCTGTTGATTTCACCGGGTGATGGGTAACGGGCAATGCGTTCGGCCACCAGCGTCGACAGCGGTTGTTTGCGGACACAGAGCAATTCCAGCACCAGTAACCACGGGATCATGCCGCTGTCGCAATAGCCAAAATCACGGAAATAGTGATGGGCACTCATCTCGCCACCATAGACCGCGTCTTCAGCCCGCATGCGTTCTTTGATAAAGGCATGACCGGTTTTCGACATCACCGGCACCCCACCGGTTTTGGTGACGATCTCTTCGGTATTCCACGTCAGGCGCGGATCGTAAATAATGCGGGCACCGGGTTTCTTCAACAGAAAACTTTCTGCCAGCAAACCAACGATGTAATAGCCCTCGATAAATTCACCGTGTTGATCAAACAGGAAACAACGATCAAAATCCCCGTCCCACGCGATGCCCATATCCGCCCCATAGGCATGCACTGCATTGGCCGTGTCAGCACGATTCTCCGGCAACAAAGGGTTAGGAATACCATGCGGGAATGTACCGTCCGGCTCATTGTGGATCTTGATCAATTGCACCGGCACCCGTTGGCTGATAAATACCTTTTCAATGGCATTGATCACATGGCCGGCAGCACCATTACCTGCATTCACCACCAGTTTTTTCGGCGTTAAATTACTGAAATCGATATAACCCATCAGGTGATCGACATACGCCGACAGAATATTTTCCTGACGATACAACCCCGGAATACCGGCTTGCGGGCCATAATCGATCATTTCAGCCATGCGGCGGATCTCGTTCAAACCGGTGTCGCCACTGATGGGCCGACTACCACTGCGCACCAGTTTCATGCCGTTATAGTCGATAGGGTTATGTGACGCGGTCACTTCAATGCCGCCATCAACGCCCAAAAACCAAGTGGCAAAATAGATCTCTTCGGTGCCGGTCATGCCTAAATCGATAACATCGGCACCGCTGTCGCGTAATCCTTGTACCAGCGCTTGTTTTAATCCTTCGCTGGAAAGACGCACATCACCGCCCACTACAACGGCACGCGCGTTCAGATAACGGGCATAGGCACGCCCGATACGATAGGCAACATCTTCGTCTAACTCGTCACCCAAACGGCCACGAATATCGTAGGCTTTAAAGCAATTAAATGATCCCATTTTGCTGTCCTCTGCTATCAACGATCCTGTTGCAACAAAGTACTGACAGAAAGCACTCGGAATTAGCATTCTGTCAGCGCATGGTTAATGCGGAACGATGCGCACCCCCTGTGCCATCGGCCAGTTTTGCGCTGGCGTCGAATCCCGTTCATTAACCCGACCATACATGTCTGCTACCCGCTCGATATCTTTATCCTGCAGATAACTGCCAGTCTGGATCTCGATGATTTCCAGTGGCACCTGGCCTGGGTTACTGAGTCGGTGGAAGACACCCGCAGGGATATAGGTAGATTGGTTTTCCCCCATCAAAATGGTTTCTTCACCAATGGTGGCCTGTGCGCACCCCGACACCACCACCCAATGCTCTGAGCGATGCAAATGACGGTGCAGTGAAATGCTTTGTTCCGGCTGGATCGTCAGGTGCTGCACACCGAAACGTTGCCCTTTATCAATCGCATCCACACTGCCCCATGGCCGGAACATTTCCCGATGATGTTGTGCTTCCGGGCGATCCGCCTGTTCCAGTTTTTTCACCAGCTGTTTGACGTCTTGCACTTTATTAATATTCGCCACCAGCACGGCATCTTTGGTCTCAATGACCACGGTATCTTGCATGCCGATCAGACTGACCATGCGGTGGGTGGTGTGTACATAACAATGATCAGTCTCGATCAATTCCGCCGCTCCTTTCACCAGATTGGATTGCGGATCTTTATCTTGTTCTTCCCACAAAGCCGACCAGCTACCAACATCGCTCCAGCCCGCCTGCAACGGCACCACCACGGCATCATCGGTTTTTTCCATGATAGCGTAATCGATAGAATCATCGGGGCAGAACGCAAAACTATCGGGATCAATGCGCCAGAAGTCGAGATCGCGGAACTTACGTTCCAGTGACAATTGACAAATATCGTAAATATCCGGCTGGAATTTTTTCAACTCTTGCAGGAAACGGCTGGCTTTAAACATGAACATGCCGCTGTTCCAGAAATAGTCACCGCTGGCGAGAAAACTGATCGCCGTGGCACGATCGGGTTTTTCAACAAACCGCTCTACCGGCACCGCTTCCAGCCCATTCACCGAATGGCTTTTCACATAACCATAACCGGTTTCCGGTGCGGTCGGCACGATGCCGAATAACACCAGTTTTCCGGCCTCCGCTTCCGCACGCCCGCGCTCTAAGGCCGCATGAAACGCCGTTAAATCACGGATCACATGGTCGGCCGGTAATACCAGCATCAAGTCGTCACCCTCTTCCTCAGTGATCAACATGGCGGATAATGCCACCGCCGGTGCTGTATTCCGCCCAAACGGTTCCAGCAACACGCTGTGTGTCGAACGGCTGATTTGTTGCATCTGTTCGCGCACGATAAAACGATGCAACTGATTACAAACCAAAAACGGTTTACCGAACTGTTTTTCCGGCAACCGCATGACTGTTTGCTGTAACAGCGTGTGGTCACCTAATAAGTTCAGGAACTGCTTTGGATATTGCTTACGGGAAAGCGGCCAAAGACGTGAACCACTACCACCTGAGAGAATGACTGGGATCATGATTGTTGCTCCATGCTGCTCATGCTGTTAAGGACATTGTCCCTATGACTACACGGGCTTGTTTGTCAGCCAGCCCTGGCTCATTGCGTAAATCCAAACTCGTTGCGCAAATAGAGGTAACTAAGATCTCCACCCAAGCGGGTCATTTTCAGTGTTGATAACGATTTAAGTAACGGTAACCACTCCCGGTTACCCGAGATGGCGATGTAAGGAGCCAGCCAGGCAAGCCGCCCGTGTTCACGCAGACTTTCTTTGACTTGTTTAGCCTCAGCCGCCTGCGCCAGTGCACTGCTGTCATCCAAATTGCGGATCACGAGTGCCGCCAAACGTTGCAATGCTGCATTATCAGCACTCAACCAGTGCTGACCATTGGCTTCACCAAAAGCAGCCAGCAATACCAAGGGTTGCAGGGCAAAGTTGTGATAACTCAAAGCCCGGCTGCGACGTTTCAACTCATTGGGCAACTCACCATCGGCGTTAATGTGGGCCATCGCATTGAGATAAACCTCGCCAGACCAATTGAACAGATCGGAACGATTCAGTATGACTGCAGTCGTCATCACCCCCCAGGCGGCCCAATAATCGTGATTGTTGATCTGCTCTGGTTTGCGATGGCTGTAATCTTTTACTACTTCACCAGCGACTAACCCCAGCCAGCGTTCCAACGCCTGACGTTCCACTTTCGGAAAGCTGGGGTCATCCTCTGGCAGGTTTAGTTTTATTTTCAGATAGTTGGCAGCAACAGCCCCCAACGTCCATTTCCGAATGGCTTTTCCCACTGCCGACTTAGTCGGTTGCAGCAGCGCACCAGCATTGGCCCACGCCAGCCAATGCTGACGTAAGCATTGCAGATCCTGCTCGGTGCCTTTGCCTTTAAATAATTTGTCCGTCAACGCCGCCGATAATTGCTGTAAATCAGACATCGGTGCCGACAACGCGGCATAGCGCGCTTCGTTGTCATCGTCGATCACATCTTTCGATTTTTCCGACTGCACATATTTACTGGGGATCTCAAGCCCGCCCTGATAGACGTTCAGTGGCGGGCAATCTGTGGCCTGCTCTGATACGCCAATAGTCAGATGGCCTTGCAGATAGCCCACCGGTGCCTGCAATACCGCATTAGCCGGTGCAGCCCCAAAACAGGCAAAGAGACTAGCCAAGAGAAAAACCGTCAGAGAAATCAGCGAATAACGGCGTGCTATGTTCATCTTCATCTCCCTGCGGTCTGTAACAAGTTATCGGGGAAATGACAGACGCTGGCGTTGATGGTGGTTTTTCCACGCGCAGCGCCAGGCAGGGCTAAATCAAGGGAGACGAAAAAGCGCGGCTGTCTCATCTCGACATTACCCAGCACAAAACTAAAACGCCCGCTGTCAGTGAGCTGACTGTTTTTTCTGATCTGAAAATCACTTTTGCCACCGTCGGAATACCAGACTGTGAGCAGTAACTGTTCGATGGATGGATCGCTTAATTTCAAATCAAAGATCAACTGACTAGGGTGCGTCTTCAGCAGGTTGGCACCGAATATCACATCGTTCAGTTTGTTCCCCTGAAAAACCTGCGCTTTCTGTTCCAGCGTCGGATAAGACTCGCAACCGTTATTCACTAACGCGATCATTTGCCGTAATTGCGACGCACTGAGTTTGCGATACTCATACGGCAGTTCCCATAAAATCAGTTTCGGCGGTTTAGTTTGGAAGGCCTCCGAAGTCAGTAATTTCGTCCATCCGACGCTGCTGTTGCCGTCATCAGGCGTATAATTACTGACCTTTCGTGATAGATCCTGTTGTAAAAAACCACTGAAATTGAAGCGATTTTCCACCGATTGACTGGAACCGATCAGCCAGATGTCATCAGCAGATGTCGTTGTCGCCTCATCAACCGCTTTGGTGACAAAATGCGGCGTGAACTCCAGTGGATAACGCTGGCCACCACACAACGCCTGCGACTGATTATTCAGCAGCCCACTGATTTTCAGCACCCCCTGTGCAGTGGTTTCAAAACGTTGTTCCGGTTGGTGTTCAAACAACGCTAATTTGCGAATATCCGCGGCCGCTAATTGTGCGGTTTGCATCGCACCAGAGGAGGTCCAGTGAATGTCACGTTTGAAGAAAAACGGCTCGGCTGATCCCAACACAGTTGGCTGCAAACGCTCATACGCGGGCACTAAAAAACCGGCCTGACGAAAAAAGTTCAAAGTCTGTAGATATTCTTTCGTCGTTGCAGGGGCTTCCTTACTCGGCTGATGATCCGCATACATCAACGCCCGCGATGGCGGCATAACCAGCATCACAGTGGTACCTTTTTGCGCCAACTCCTGCACCAGTAATTTGAGCAAAAAAGCGCGCTCTGGGGTTGTTAATGGTTCGGCATTGTTCGCCCGCTCGGTAGCTGCGAACAACCAACCGGCGCTGCCTTCCTGCAACGCAACTTCGGCCGATGTTTTTTGTGCTTCCGGGCACAACTGACAGCAAGGTTCGGCGGCATATTTGGGTACATCATTATCCGCTGCCTGTGACACACCAGCGCCAGTGACACTCAATAAAAATGTCAGAACACTAAAAATGGGTGCGAACTTAGTCATTGGCCACCTCCAGTGAAACAGAATTGCGCACGTTTGAGCGTTTCGTTGAGACGGCGCGGCTGAACAACACCTCGTTGACATCGCCATACCAGACGGTAGAAATCACATCGGTATAAGGAACTAAATCGCCACCCAAGGTAATTTCACGACGTTTACCATTTTCATCTAAGGCTAATTTGCCAATTTCTACGGCCTCTAATCCGGTGGTAAACAGTGCGCCACTGCCATTTAACGCAATGACACCGCCACTGATAGAACCAGAGCCGCGCATCTCATACGGATCAAGTTTCAGATCGCGGGCTTCATGACCGGGTAACGGGGCGTGCGCAGAAAGATCGCTTAAATAGCCATAAATTCCGTAATGACCATTCTGCAGAATGAGGTTGTCTTTGAGGGTCACATCAAGGCTGTTGCGAAAGCGGATACCGTGATGCTGGTTATTATAAAAACGGTTATCGGCGATCAGATTATGATGGCTTTCATATACTGCCAGTCCATCACTCCCATTGTTATAACTGCTGTTTTGCATAACAACGTTATGGTTACTGGCGCGATCAAGCATGATGCCGGCTTGATTGTTATCGTGTGACACATTGCCAAAAATGAACGAGCCACTGACATCACGTGAACCGATAATGCCATGGCGAACTTTAGTGCCCCACACCTCATTATTAGCAATGATCAAATGATGAGAGCGATCATGCGGGTCGATGCCGTAATAAATGTTGTCGTAATATTTATTACCAACTAGCACGACATCATTCGCTTCATAAGAGTAGAAGCCATAAAACATATCGCTGATCCGGTTGTTCACCAACCAACCGCGGGGATGTTGCAACCGGTTCAGGGTCAGCGGAGCATACATCTCATCTTGTTCTGAATAAGTCGACAACGTAAAACCATACGCCTTACTATTCAGTGAACCGAGGCTCTCAATTAACGAACCATAGGCATAGGTCTCCGAGCCACTCCAGCCGATATAAAATGGCCGGTACTCCTCTTTTTTGCCGTTATATTTGGCCGGGGAATTGGTCTTCTCGCTCCAGCCACGTAAAGCGCCATCGACAATAAAGACATCACCCGCATTCACCAGAAAACTGCCCCGTTCATGAGAAAGCAACAGCTCTTCCCCCGGTGCAATCGCGAACGCGGCATGATTCATCACCACGATGGGAAACCGCAGCAAATACTGATGTTTATTCAATTTAACCAACGTATCTGGCATGGTGTTATGCAAAGCCGGCAACGTCAGAATTCCATCGTGAACATAGATCGCTTTGGGGAATTGGCCTTGTTTTTGCGCCCACATGCCCAGTTTGCCACCCTTAAAAAACTTCCGGGTTGCCACATTGTTGATCATACGTTCAAAGGTAATATGGGCAGGTTTCTGCCATGCAGCCTGTTTTTGTAAAATGGCATCGCGGTTATAACCACGAATATCCGGCAAAGCAGGTAACGCCGGATCTGCAACCTGTGTCGAAACGGTTTGCACCGTATAGAACTCGGCCTGCGCCCATTGTGTAAACATGAGCCCGCACGCGAGAAGACCGACTATCACAATTTTGTTCATTATCTGCTCCTTGATGCTGAACTTCGGTATAGGGATCGGCAGACAACTCAGAAATTATTCACCAGCTCTGAATCATTTCTTTTCTGCTCTTCACTGTTGGTTCCTTCCCCCTCCGATGCCAATTGCGGCACGGTTGATAACGGCATGCCATCCACATTACGCGCGCGTAGTTCTTGTGTTAGCAGCGTATTGGCTTGTTGTTGGTGCCGTTGATCTAAGGCCAATGACGAACGTAATTGTTGTAATGACGGGCTATTGAGTTTTTGCTGAGCCAATGAGGTAAACACCCAGGCATAGACTGGGTTGGCCTTCACACCAGGTGTGTTATGAAAAGCGATCGCCAAAGCCTCATCGGCTCTGGCATGACCTTGGCGAGCTGCTTGCACCAGTAAATCGACGCCTTGCTGAATTTGTGGTGTTCCCGTTAGCAGGCCACTCAGATACAGACGCCCCAATAAATAGTTGGCTTCAGGCATGTCGGCTGCAGCTTTCAGCATTTTTTCCGCCACCACAGGATCAGCCGCTTTGCGTCGCCCTTCCAGATAGAGTCGCCCCAGTAAGTAGGCTGCTTGCGGATCACCTTGTTGCTGTAGTTGCCGCAATTGTTGCTCTAAACGCTTGGTTTCGGCTTCATCGCCCGGTTGGCTAAGCAATATCGAGATAACCGCCAACGCGACATCGTGATTTTGCGATTGAGCCAACCGGCCTAATGCCAGTGCCTGTTCATTCATCGGCGCCCCTGCCACTGTGCTTTGCAATATTTGCATCAGCGGTAACAGATCACTGTCCAGCAACCGCCCGTCTTTGAGTTCAGCGCTGATCGCCGTAAACAGCTCAGGCCAATCGTTACTACCGTTCTGGCGCAATACCATCAGCTGTGCGCGGCGACACAATTGCAGATCGGATGGCTGCACATATCCAAACGCTGGCGTATTAAATGAAATTTGCTGACACATGCTGCGCAATTCAGCCGCTGTCGTTTGTGTTTTCAGCATGTCAGGCAACCGTACCATCGCCCACAACCAGGCCCGCTGATTCGGTGCCAGCCGTTTATCCGATTGCGAAACCAGCTGGCGCAAATCGGCATAACCGGGCTGCTGTGGATACCGGGCATAAAAAGTAATGAGTTCATACATCACATCGCCCCGGCGTTGCTGCCGTGCCCAAAGCGTTTTACGGATCTCATCCGCCCAGCCCGGCTCCAGATCGATGACCTGCATTAAATTAGCGATATAAAGCAGCTCTTTTTCACCACTCGGATCATGCTGTAACTGTGCTTTTAACAGCTGTCTGGCCTGCTCTCGCTGCTGAGCATTTTTCCCCAGCAGCAGATAATCAGTGACCTTCTCCGGTTTAACACCGTCATACCCGACATCCTGTAAGGCAGACCATTGTTGCGCCGGTGAAATTTTAATTCGGCTATGCTGCTGCGGTTGCATTTGCGCGGTATAGCTTTGGCAAGCCGATAAACCAAAGCCCATGAGCACCATAATCAAAACGTTCCGTTTCATGATTAACCAGCCTCAGTTTGAGTGAACTTTTTCACCTGCATCGCGACGGCCATCCGCAGCCGATCAAACCAAACAGGTGCGACAGAAACCGCCACCGGCGAACTGACTGTGCCCGCGGGTAAAGCTTGATCCGGTTTGATCTTCACCATCACCGCACCTAATGCCGGAATTGGCATGGCGTCGGTCATCTGCACCTGAGAAATAGTGCCGCTGACCTCTGGCAAACCATCTGGCAGAGTCAGCACGACCTTACGTCCGGCGGTCAGCTTGGCATAATCGGCATAATCGAAATTCGCTTGCACATAAGGCTGGCTCTGTGGCGGCACCAGTTGCACGACCGGTTTTCCCCGTTCCAAAAACTGGCCGTTGGTCACACCGGTGCTCAACACAGCACAATCACAGGGGCTAGGTAGGGTGTAATCCATCTGGGTTTGTAATAACGACAGTAATTTCGGATCCGGTGTCGCACTGGCTTTTAATAATGTAGTAACCTGTTCAGCCCACGGCGCTTGCACTCTTGCCACCGGCATACCCGCTTTAACCGTAGCGCCCACCTTGACCAATAATTCGACATTCCCTTCTTTTGGCATCAACACCGCTTGTTGTGGCAAGGTCACGGATGCGCTGCGCGCAGCGGTAACCAGATAATGGCTCGCCAGTGTGCTGAGCAAATAAGAAAATGCCCCCAGCCCCACCACAAACATGAGTGCCGTTGCCAACAAGGCCTTGGTTTTCGCCCACCCCGTCAACCCGGCGCTGGTGTTGACTGCTTTTCGCGCTTTAGTGAAGTTTTCCCGACTTAGCGTCGTTAATACATCATTGACCTGCGCAATTTCACCACCCAAAAACTTGCTGATCAGCAAACGTAAAGTAGATATCTCCTGTGTGCCCAGATCCTGAAATTCGCAGCCGAACCGATGTTCATCTGCCCATTGGTGAATCACCTTGAAATTTACTTTCAGCACAAATTCCACAGCATCAAAGTTAAATAACAAACGTCCCCGATAGACCTGATCAACATGCAAACGGGCATCTTCATTCATTACACTGAAACCACTCGCTGAAATTTCGTTCAACTCCATGACATATTGATTATGTTGCGGATCAGTCACGATCAACCGTGCTGGAATTTTCACCCGTGCGTGGCGTCGTTGTGCTTCGGTCTCATGAACCAGATTTAAATTTGCAGTCGCCATCTTTCATCCCCTTCCTATGCAGCCTCAATGTCATCCTGTCATTGGCTTAACAAGCCGATTGGCCGGACTAAACCAGATGAACTACTACCGCCAGAAACACACTGACTGCCGAAAACGTCATGGCAGAAGTGGACCAGCGGTTAAACCAGGTTTGAAACGCACCATGATCATGTTTCAGCTTGGTGTTTTGACGTGTCCACGACTGGCGATCCAGGCGGAACACCACGTAGATTTTGATCAGCGAGCCAAAGATTTGGTTGAAATAGAGCATCAGCGGGAAACCCGGCCCCACTTTGTGGCCGGAAGCCAACAGCATCAGTGACACCAATGTACGGGTCAGTGCGATCCACAGCAGATAAATCACCGGATAACCAATGTCATATTTGAAACCGGCCAGCACAGCGGCTGTCAGCCCCAAGACACTGGTCCACATCGAGATGCGTTGATCGAACAACACGTAATAGGTAAACCAGCCCAGACGTTTGATACCAAGACGGGTGGCCCGTGAATTTTGCCGTAATGAATTGCCATACCAGCGAAACATCAACTGACGGGCTGCCGCTATAAAACTTTTTGACGGTGGGTGCTCGACTGTTGTGATTTCCGCATCAGGCACATAATAGGTATCCCAGCCCTGACGCATCATGCTAAACCAGCTCGATTTGTCATCGCCGGTCAGGAATTTGAAGCGCCCCAGTCGCCAGTGATCCAGGTGATCGCTCTCCACATCCGAGATGAACTCCGGCTCGGTCACGACACTGGCGCGGAACAGCGACATACGTCCAGTCAGGGTTAATACCCGTTTTGACAATGCCATTGAGCACATGCTGATATGTCGTTGGGCAAAACGCAGCTTGTGCCACTGGCTCATCCAGTAACTGCCCAGCACATCGCAATATTCATTGGTTGTCAGCGCGCCAACATTGGGAAATAACGAAAAGTAAGGACATGATTGGCGAATAATGCCGTCAGACAACACCGTATCGCCATCCACTACCGCGACCAGCGCCTGTGCATCCGGCATATCCCGCGCAATGGCCCGAAAACCATTCGCCAGCCCATCACGTTTGCCGGTGCCAGGAATACGGACGAATCGTAACGTGACGCGATCCTGCGGTGGTGCAGCTTGTTGCCACAAGGTGTGGATCAGCGATTCATCCGACAACTCAACAATCGACGCCACTACTGTAGCCGGATAACCACAATGAATGGCCTCACTGATCACCGAGCGATAGACCATGGCCGTGGTCATCGCATCGATGCGAAAACTGGTCACCATCAAATAGATATGTGAAGGTGGTTGTGCCAGCACCGCCGCCGCCGCTTGCTTACGATGGCGGGGAAACACGACATAACAAAAGAACAGCCCACGCAGGTAATGCATTAAGCCCACGCCATAACGCCACAACCCGATCCCACCGACCACCAGCAAAAACTCAGGGTGCCCGGCGGAAAACACTTCGGGTGGCACCAACAATGCCAACGAGCAAAGCAAGCACCCCAGCAATAACCAGCCTGTCGTAGTTTGCATCCATTGCATAACTCACCCCCTTTCAGCCCGTCCCGGCATGAATATTCAGGGGATCGCAACACTTCTGCTCTGCGTCGGGAAAAAGTCACCCAACCCATGACAACATGGGGCAAAAGTGTTGCAATCAGTGATGAGCAGACAGTCAGAACCTCAGACTGCTGATCGTATGGTTACCAGCAAATACCCTGTTTATTGACGACCGAGGTGTTCGTCATAAAACCGGCCAAATCGACCAGATATTTCTCTTCCGGCCACGACTCCAGCATGGCTTGAAATGCCTTATCTTTGTTGCCCACGATCAGTACATCGACATTATCGAGTAGCTCCGATTCGTCTTCCGCCAACAAAGAAGAGACATGGGGGATCTTGCCATTGATGTAATCACGGTTGGCACCGTGCACACTGGCAAATTTTACGTTGCGGTCATAGATGGAAAGCTGATAGCCCTTGCCGATCAACATCTCGGCCAGTTCCACCAGCGGGCTTTCGCGCAGATCATCCGTTTCCGCTTTGAAGCTTAAGCCCAACATGCCGATCTTGCGTTTGTTCAGTGACTCAATCATCTGAAACGCACGTTTCACCTGATTTTCGTTACTGTGCATTAACGAGGAAATGAGCGGCGTTTGCACATCCAATTGAGATGCGCGGTAATTGAGCGCCCGTACATCTTTTGGCAGACACGAACCACCAAAAGCAAAGCCGGGTTTCATGTAATAACTGGAAATATTGAGCTTATTGTCGCGGCACACCACATCCATGACCTCACGGCCATCCACATGCAGCTCTTTTGCTATACTACCAATTTCATTGGCAAAGCTGACTTTTACCGCATGCCAGACATTGCAGGTGTATTTCACCATCTCGGCGATTTCAATCGGTTTGCAGATAAACGGCGCGTGCAAATCACTGTAAAGTAACTCCATCAACCGACCCGTTTCATCATCCAGCACCCCCACCACGGTCATAGGTGGTTCATCGTAATCACGCAGTGCGGTACTTTCCCGTAGAAATTCCGGGTTAACCCCTAAGCCGAAATCCACCCCGGCTTTCATCTGGGCACAATCTTCCAGTATCGGTAACACTACCCCTTTTACCGTGCCCGGTAAGACGGTGCTGCGGATGATCACCGTATGCCGGGAAGGTTTATCGCGCATAGCCAGGCCAATTTCACGGCAAACGGCCTCGATATACTCCAGACTCAAGTCGCCATTACGTTTGCTCGGTGTCGGAACACAGACCATGGTAATGTCGCTGTTCTGAATGGCATCGGTGTAATCATTTGTCGCCCGGATCCGACCGGCGTTTTTACCTGCAGCTAGTAATTCATCCAATCCCGGCTCCACAATCGGCGAGCGGCCGGCATTGATCAGTTCAACTTTATGTTTGGAAACATCGACCCCGATGATCTGGTGGCCACGCTGTGCAAGGCAGGCAGTACAAACTGCGCCAACATAACCCATACCAAAGATACTGATACGCATGAAACACTCCTTTTCAAGTTATGTCATCCATCATGGATGCATCAACGCCGTGAACTTTCAGTAAGTGACAAACTCCCAATACGGTTAAACATTGCGCAATTTGATCCAGAGCAAGAAAGCGGCCAATTCTTGACCAACTTAACAATTCAATAGCATTTGATTTGCAATTTGCGAACTAATCAATTGATTTTTATTATCATTAATATGATTGTTTTTTAGCCAAGAAGACTCTTTTAAGGCCTGTGGTAATCACTTGTTGCGCTTCCGCATCCCGCTTATTTGGATCATTCTGGTGACTCACAATAAAACAAATGAACCAATTCGAATCAATTGTCAGATTAATGACACAATTGAATAAAATGCTGGAAATAATCGATGACTAATATTGATTTAGATCGGAAAACCAGAGTAGTAATGTATTATTTACTGCAATCTTAATTAATTAAAAGCTAATTTATTAAATAGTAAATAAAAAACGCACCAAAATAGTTAATAGACTAAGTTGTGATAATTTCCTATATCCGACTAAAACAACCAACATTATTTAAACAATAAAAACTTAAAAATAAATTATAATAACAATCATAAAGTTACTTATTAAATATCATTTTCCATTAAAATAGCTATTGATCTTTATTTTAGATCGTTCATTATCCCGTCATCCGAATAATATCCATCATGGAATTATTCGAATACTTGCCTGTACTGTTAGTGGTAGCAGGCGTGTAATTGCCTTGAAAAGCTCGAGGAACCCAAGATGAAGCCCAATGCGAACAGTATGTCCGTTCGCAATAGCCGCTGTGTATCTATTACATATGGCGCTATTGCGGAACTGCAAAGCACCCCCCAAAAAAATGACACTCCTGAAGTGAATAAACGATGTTGAATTAATTATTTATCATCTGAATTCGTATATTCAGATATTTCGCTATTCCGTAAATCAGGAATTTATTTATTAGTTTCCCACAGTCACAAGTGGAAAGCGTTTATTTGTCTATTTTTGGCGGTTTTATGAAAAAATTAATTGCGTTATGTGTTCTGTCTGCAACTTCTGCTTATGCAGCTACCACTTATATAGCTCCAGCTACTGGCCCATTTGATTTACGTCAATGGAAAGAAACTTTACCAGTTGCAAACAGCAGTGGTGGTCTGATTGAAATAATGCCCGATCAATTAGCCACTTATGCCAGCAAATATTTCTATTTAGACAGTAATAATAAAATGACGTTCTGGGCTCCAGTGAATGGCGCCGATCTCGTTACAACCAAAAATTCCGATTATCCACGTTCCGAATTACGCGAAATGATTGGTGATAACGATCGTGATGACTGGAACTGGGAAGGTCATCACACGATGAAAGCCTGCTTATGGGTTGCCCAAGTGCCGTCGACTAAAAAAGTGGTCATTGGCCAGATCCATAGTTACAACAATCCGTTGATCAAGTTGCAGTGGGAAAACGGTTCCGTTTATTCACTGACCAAACGGAATGAAGATGGTTCAAATGGTGACATCAAAACCTTACTGGCAGCACCCAGTACAAATAAATTCTGCTACACCATCGACTCTAATGCGGGCGTGCTCAATGTATCTGTCGATGGCGGCAAAACATCAACTTATGATTATGTGGTTGGCGACCCGAACTGGATGAATCAGAAGTTCTATTTTAAAGCCGGTGCGTACTGTCAGGAAAAAATCAATTACGAAACCACACCAGGTGCTGGCTGTAAGGTACGCTTTGGTTCATTGGTGACTGCACACTAAACTCTCAGCAACGCCCCACCGCGATAAAAGCCTCCGAACACATAACGGAGGCTTTTTCTTATCACCATGACTATTCCGGCATAATTTACTAAACCGAATATACTTGTTGAGTATCTGTTAAATCGGTTACATTTAATTGTTAGCAACTATATTGCGCGCAATTAATATTCCTACATGCAAGGAGATAGTGACATGGCAACTGTAACTCTGGCTGGTAATCCGGTAACTGTGAATGGTGATTTCCCACAAACTGGCGCCACCGCAAAACCGTTTTCACTGGTCAATAAAGAGCTGGCTGATGTAACACTGGCCTCTTTCAGCGGTAAACGTAAAGTGCTGAACATTTTCCCAAGCGTCGATACCGCCGTTTGTGCCGCATCTGTTCGCCATTTCAATGAAGCTGCCAGCAAACTGAACAACACCGTCGTATTGTGTATTTCTGCCGATCTGCCTTTTGCGCAAGCCCGTTTCTGTGGTGCAGAAGGTCTGGATAATGTGGTTACCCTTTCTACCCTGCGTAGCGGCGCGTTCGTCACCGACTACGGTGTTGCGATCGCCGATGGCGTATTGGGTGGTTTAACTGCTCGTGCGGTTGTAGTGCTGGATGAAGCAGATAAAGTACTGCACGCAGAGCTGGTCGATGAAATTACTCATGAACCAAACTACGATGCAGCACTGAAAGTACTGGCTTAATCGTCTTGTTATATCCGTGTTGGACTGGTTATCGACAACCAACTAGCACGGATATGTTTTTTCGTAACCAAGCTTAATCAATGACCTTCCGTCTCTGACATCAGCTACTGCTATACTGCAGAGATATCTGATCTACAGAGGCTTGTCTTATGCTCTATCTCTACTCTCCTGAACAGCAAGATCACTATCATCATCTGCTGCAAGAAGCATTGCCTGATTGGTCGATTGCTTGCTGGCCGCAGGAAGTGAATGCCGAAGCGATAACGCACGTGGTCGCCTGGAAACCGCCGATTAATTTCTTCCGCCGCTTTTCTAATTTACAGGTGATTTTTACCCTCGGTGCCGGTGTCGATAAATTTCTGCAGCGCGACGACATTCCAGAACATGTCACTATTATCCGTCTGACCGATGCCGGCATGGCACAGCAGATGACCGAATATGCGTTATACGGGTTGCTGCATTTCCAACGGAAAATGGATATTTACCGAAGCCAACAACAAAATACGGTATGGCAACCACAGCCAACCCGTCTCGCCAAAGACACGCGGGTTACGGTTTTGGGCCTCGGCCATCTTGGCGTACATGTGGCGCAAACGCTGGCAGGGCTGGGTTACCAAGTTAGTGGCTGGAGTCGGCAGCCAAGAAACATTGAGCATGTCCACTGTGTGCATGGCTGCGATGCGCTCGGTGCATTACTGCAAGAAACTGATGTTTTGTTCAGTATTCTGCCTTCAACCGATGAAACCAAGCATCTGCTCGATGCCAAGCATTTGGCTTTATTGCCAAAAGATGCAGCCTTGATCAACGCCGGACGCGGTACATTGCTGGATGAAGAGGCGCTGCTTAGTCTGCTCAATCAACAACACCTGCGTTTTGTTTTACTGGATGTCTTTGCGACAGAACCATTACCGGCAGCACACCCGTTCTGGCAACATCCGGCGGTGATTATCACTCCACATGTCGCAGCCGACACGATTCCAGAAGAGGCCGTGGCACAAATTGCGACGAACATACAGGCGTTGGCGAATGGGCATCCGGTACAAGGTATCGTCGATCGCCAGCGCGGATATTGACCTCATCAGTAACAGCTATAGTGAGTGTGGCGGAAATACATTATATTTCGCCACATATCCGCAACCAGATATCCGCAACCAGATATCCACCGATGAACTTACCGGAGACATAACAATGGAAAATCAATGGGCAATCTGCCACGTTGACAGCTCATTTGACGCTTCATTACTGGGGAATAAAGGGAGCCAATGGCATTGGTTTCATAGCCGCGATGATTTAATCGAATATTTATTAGGCGACTATATTTATCTGCTGGCCGATACCGGTGAATTAGACGAAGAACAAGCCGAAAGTGCGCGTGAACGTTTCGAACTCCTGATTGAACAAAGTCACAGTGACAACATTTTGGTTGAGCAACTCAATGATCTGACTGAAAGCCTGCGCCGTATCATCTGGTGCGGTACGGTGGCACAGTTAGCTGAATTGGATGACGAGTTTGCCAATGCCCTGCGCGCCTATTTCTGGGATGACTACGGTGACAATGAAGATGATCCGGAAGCGGCTGTCCCAGAAGAATTATGGCCGGAGTTTACAGATATTATCGATGAGTTTTTGGTGGAAGGGGAATATTGCTGATCGCTGGCACACATGCTTCTAATCATGTGATCCGGTATATCGCAGCAATTTCTTCTTATAATTAAACCATTTTACTCATCTTTTATATGACGCGGCTGAAGAGTAACATCTGAGTTAACAAATTTAAGATTATTATTAAGTTATCGCATCAGATGTTTCATTAAGGATCTTATCCATGAAACTCAACCTTCATCTGCGTCTCTCTTTGATTGTTGCCTTATTCGTTTCCGGTGTGACCGTTATCGCGTCTTACAGTTTTTACAATTTCACCTACAACCGGGAACAAACCCGTAGTCTGCAAGCCGTTACCCAGCTCTCCGCGACTGTCTATAAAACAGCCGAAATCGCCGCGTATGCGGGCAATCGAGTCATCGCCGAAGATGTCCTTGACGGCTTATTACGCAATAAATTGATCTACAGTGTCACCATTAATACCGATCAATTCTCACTGCATCAGGGCCGCAATGATGGCGCATCTCTCGCGCCAATCACTCAAATATTGTATTCACCGTTTGGGGGCAATGACAAAATCGGTGAATTAATTATCACCCCCAGCCGAGATATTATTGATGTACAAGCCAAAGCGATCGCCTTAGAAATTACCGTATTAATGGCCTTGCTGATTATCGTGACACTGCTTTGTATGATGGCAGTGATTTGGTTATTTATCACCAACCCTGTCAGTAAACTGGCCAGCGAGCTTTATCTGATCCGACCCGGTGATGATAAGCGGCTGACTATTCCCGTGTTATTACGGGAAACAGAATTGGAAACCCTGTCGAAAACAGTGAACCAGTTGCTGGATAAAGTGCAGCAGCAGATCGCCGAAGAACGAAAACTTCGCGATCGGGTTGAGCTGATCGCCAATAATTTCAGAATGGTTTTTGATTTATCGACTAATGCACTGATTGTTACCGATAAATCCATGAATTTACTGACTTATAACCCATCATTTCAAGATCTGGTTTTATCGGCAACCGGTAATCGGCATCTACCGCATACGGCGGAATGGGTAAGTCTGTTGGTAAAAAATCCCGATGAATTTATGGAACAAATTACGCAGTTGTTAGAAGAAAAATCAGACAACTGTTTTGATGTAAAATTACTGTCACATGAAGATGGGCGCCGCCGTTGGGTCAGTATTAATGCCAAAGAAGCTGTTAATGATTACGGTGAAAGCATCATTCTGATTTTCATCAATGACATTACCCGGCAACACGAAGCCTTAAATGCCTCTGTCCACGATGCCAGCCATGATCACCTCACGCATCTGAAAAACCGCCGTGTGGCGGAACAACAAATCGATCAGATGATCCACACCGCAGCTCGTATTCACCAGCCTCTTGCGTTGATCGTGCTTGATCTCGATGGCTTTAAAAAAGTAAATGATACTGAAGGTCATGATGCCGGTGATAAGGTGCTCATTGAGGTGGCCAATCGCTTAAGCAACCTGACGCGAAAAAGTGATATTGTCGCCCGTTGGGGCGGCGACGAATTTCTGATTGCATTGAATGATGCCTCGCAGGAAACAGCCATGCTGTTAGCGCAACGATTTTTACAAAGTATCAGTCAACCCATTGATATTGGAAAAGATAAAACTGCAATTGTCGGTGCCAGTATCGGTATTGTGATTTGCCCGGACAACGCGGCGAGCTTCAATGCCGCGTTTGAATGTGCTGATGTCGCCATGTATCAGGTAAAACAAGCCGGTAAAAATGGCATTCGGGTTTATAACCCTCAAACCGCAACACTATAAGCGCAGCACCACCTTCACACCTGGCAAAGAAGCACCTGCGTTTACATAACCAATGGCATTGCGATCTTGGCGTACCGCTTTAATAAGTTCAGCTTCAGTTAGGATCTCTTTGGGCGGCTTAGCGCGCCCGGTAAATAAAATTTGTGCCCAATAGGCATTAATATATGCCACCGACTTCCCGGTTAAACGCTGATAAAACGCTTCATATACAGAGCCATCTTTATCTTGATCCAGAGGATGCGCCACCGATCCATCTCGAAAACTCTGATAACGCCCCAGATATAAACCAGTCACTTCTGATTTATCCATGGCATCAATCTGATTATGTTGATTAACGATGACCCAGACCTCAGCATAAGTCAGCCTAGGGCTCACCCAGAGAATGCTCAGCAGTAAAATCATCAGGATCTGTTTCATCAAAATACAAAGTCCAGATTGAGAGTGAAAATATCCTCTGTAGATGAATTGCTGCCATCTACATGCCACCAGAGATGATTACCATCCGGCGAAATAAATTTCCGATCCCATTGTGTTTTTAATGCCAGATGTGAATTGAGATCCCATCGTACGCCGACTGCGATGCCTTTTTGATCGAATCGGCTATTCAAAAATGCCAAGGATGTGGTAGTTAGATAATTCAATTGATTGTCGTATTGCGCGTAATAACTGACATCGGCGGGTAATTGATAATCGGCGGATGTCGTGTGTACCCGAGAGTACACAACATAAGGAGTGAATTTACCGATATGGCGCCCGAGGCTTAAATAGCCGGCAATAGTATCTGGGGTAATATTATTGTGTGAATCCAGCCGGCTGAGTTCCGACTGCATCGTCCATTGGCTATCGTTATAACTCATGCCTAACGAATAGAACCACAATTGCGAATTATCTGTATTTAATGCGTCACTGACTGACGCTGCACCCGGTAGTCCAACTGAATAAGCGTCCAACGATTGTCTTAATAGGGTGGCCCACTGATTCTGATTCGTTACTGAGCTGAGACTACCGCGAAATAACCAAGCCTCATCTTCATATTCCAATGTTAAAGCCCAGGCTCGACCAAAATCAGCTTCAAAGTTATAACCCGGATATGACATTTGCATGCCTGTCCTGCCACCACTTAAGGTTGCACGAAACATATCCGCATCAGCAAACTGTTTGGTATAACTGACCTCCAGACCATCGTTATAATTGGTCTGCAGCTGGCCATAAAACTCCATCGGCGGATGGGTCCACAAATAACCATACCCTACGTTACGGGTATCCGTGAGCATATAGACTCGTGGCGAAAGACGGCCAAGGCGAAACGCCCATTCAGGGCTCGGCATATAACTTATTGAGGCAAGTTGTAAACTATCAGCAAAATTATTGTCTACTCGCTTTTGCTGCACCAACTGTAAAGCCGAACTCCAGCGGGCATTCCAGTTTGCATTCATCTGCACACCAAGCAACGAACGGGAAGCCAGATTCCAATCACCATCAGTCACATTATCTGTTGAAATGTTTTGCCGAAAACCCAGCGAATCAGCACTCGTTTTCGTTGCACCCAACGTACCGAAGCCATTGACTGAAAAGGTATCGGATAATTCCACAGCACAGACATCAACAGAGCATAACGCTAGATACAAACACGATAGCAGAGGAATATATCTTT
Organism: uncultured Tolumonas sp.; assembly: GCF_963678185.1. Taxonomy (NCBI): domain Bacteria; kingdom Pseudomonadati; phylum Pseudomonadota; class Gammaproteobacteria; order Aeromonadales; family Aeromonadaceae; genus Tolumonas; species uncultured Tolumonas sp. The sequence continues at coordinate 3,374,442 of NZ_OY782757.1, read as the reverse complement.
TCATGAGTAGCTCATTTAGCGTGAAAAACGCTATCAAAGTGCGCCATTCCTTCAGTAAAAAGGATAATGAAGAGCCAGTTACATATTTATTTGAGTATATACAGGAGGGAAAGTGGTGCCATTTTTCTGGCGAAATACGTGATATCGCGCGTTAACCCGGACAAAGATATGTCCGGGCGTTTTAGTTATGCAGGAAGAGAAATTAACGAATAGCGCCTGTCGTCAGGTTAACAACCCCGCTTTTTTGTACCGGAATATTCGGCAGAAAAGCGCCGACATCAACCGAGGCTTTTACTGCGTATGGCACTTCCTGTTGCAGTGGGTTGCTCAGCAACGTATTAGCCAAAGACAAACCATTCACCAGATCGGCCACTGCTTCTACTTCAACATCCTGTTCGCCATGCGCTGGGATTGTCGGTTGATTTTGACTATTACCTGACACTACCGGCTGACCAGACAACGCCACCGTGTAATTAACGCCATGGATTGGCAATGGTAGCGAATTCGGGTTCTGCACATGTAAACCGATCAGAAAACGCAGATTCAGCCCCTGCCCCGGCATGACGCGAACAGAGTTAACCGCCACGGTCGGTGCTTCCAGTTTCGGCTGTAACGCAGCACAACCGGCAAGAGATAATGCAGCCCCTGCCAACACATAACGGCACCACTTCAACATACAACGACTCCTGTATTCATAACGTTTATTTAGGTTTACCTATTACGCCAGTGCTTTCGCAACCAGTGTTTTTTCTTCATCGGTCAATGGCAAACTGAGTGCTGCCTGATGACCGGCTGCGGACATTTTGCGCCAGGTCTTTTGCAAAATATCAATTAATTTAGCCTCATCATGCGCTTTCGAAAATTCAGAAAAATAAAATTGCAGGAAGACTAAACAAATAACATCCTCCAACGCCTGACTCTCTTCATCACTTTTCAATTTTTCTTTTTTCAACAAGGCGGCAACACGTTCGCACATCGCCGTGTCATAACCCTGTGCCAGCATGATCTCGCCCGCTCGGCTCGCATGACGCAGTTTTAAATCGCTACGCCACTGTAAATAGCCTTTTCGATCGAGCGAATAAAGCTCGCGTGGTAACGTCCAGCGTTCAATATGCTGGCTATGCGCGGCCAGTTTTAATGCTTCTGATGCCTGAGGGCAGAAGCTTTGCAGCATCTGGCTCATCCGACGGGCGTATAATACTTCATAGGCCACCGCCACCCCATTCTCATCTAACTCCTGACGAGGGTCATGTGAATTCGCTTCATCAAATGCCGCAAGAGTGCGGGTAAAACGCAGATCGGTATTCATTTCAGCAGACATAATTAACATCTCATCCAGCAGTGACAGTAAAACAAATAGTAACGCATCTTGTTCGCTTCACCTATGCCCGCAATATGACTTCAATCCCTCAATTCCTCACGTTTACTGGTTTTTTTCGCTGGCATGAAGGTAGTTTTATGGCATAGTGTTGCGCCATTATTGGTTGTGACTCATATCCAAGGAAAACCACGGGATGAAACGTAAGATCCTGCTGACTGACTGCCCTGATGCACAGGGTCTGATCGCAAAAATCACTTATATTTGTTACAAACATCAATTGAACATCATCAAGAACGATGAGTTTGTTGATCATACGCAAGGGCGCTTTTTTATGCGTACCGAGCTGGAAGGTCGTTTCAATGATGAAACGCTGCTCGGTGATCTGGATGACACCTTGCCACAAGGCGCGAAACGTCGTTTAGTTCCTGCTGGCAAGAAACGTGTCGTTATCATGGTGACGAAAGAAGCGCATTGTCTGGGTGATATTCTGATCAAATGCTACGAAGGTGCGTTGAATCTGGATGTGGCTGCGGTTATCGGTAACTATGATGTGCTGGCTGATTTAACCAGCAAATTCAATATCCCGTTTCATCATGTCAGCCACGAAGGCTTAAGTCGTGAAGAACACGAAGCCAAGATGCGCGCGATTATTGATGAATACGCACCAGAATACGTCGTGCTGGCAAAATACATGCGCGTACTGACGCCAGGTTTTGTCGCATCATACCCTTATCGCATCATCAATATTCACCACTCATTCCTGCCCGCATTTATCGGCGCCCGCCCTTATCAGCAGGCCTTTGATCGTGGTGTGAAAATCATTGGTGCGACTGCCCATTTCGTGACTAACGATCTGGATGAAGGCCCGATCATTGAGCAAGGCGTGATCCGCGTTGACCACAACTTCTCAGCCGAAGATATGGCTAAAGCCGGTCGTGATGGCGAACGTTCTGTTTTGAATCAAGCATTAACCGCTGTCTCTGAAGAACGCGTGTTTGTTTACGGCAATAAAACTGTCGTATTCAAATAAGTCGTTTCTCAGGCAATAAAAAGGCGGAGCTTGGCTCCGCCTTTTTATTGCAGCCAATGCTAATACGGCACCGCAATACCATTGGCCGACAACTTACCATTCACCATCCGCAATTTCGTTGAAATACGGCCAGCCGATTCCGACTCCAGATAACCATCCGACAACAGATCGGGCAATACCTCGGCAACGGGTGCAAATTGCTGTGTCAACGCTGGCGTCGCCTCTACCGATAAATCGCCTTGTAGCAACGATCGCATCGACTCTATACCATGCACCTGCGCCACATCAAAAGGCCGCGTGGTGAGTTGCCCATGCATGCGAAACGGCTCACGGTTCAGCTTTAAATCAAAAGGATCCAGTTTAAATTGCACACCCGCGCGGGTAATTAAATTAAGCCCGGTTTTCCATTTCGCCAGATTGGTCGCATCCAACCCTGAATTCATCAGCAACGCTTCAAACCCCTGACGATTCACACCACCCAGCGCCAAACCCGCAGTTAAGTCACTGAGCTGATAATCATTTTGTTGGCTGCGATAAGAAAGATGATGAATATTGGAATGACTATTTACATCCACCACACTGAGTAAACCATCCCGGTTTTCTCTGACACCCGTCTGCCAGTGCCACTGCGACAACTGCAATTGGCGCTCCGGTTGCCGTAAATCAAGCAGGTCTAACATCAAATCAGCTGACGGTATCAGCCACAGTGAATCATTTTCTAGCAACTGAGCACTAAATGAAAATTTACCTAAATTACCCCGCACCGCTGTCCGCTCGTTACGCCATTGTATGCCTTGCCATAAACACGACAGATGGAGCTGTTTAGGATCGGGGATCTCAACTTCAGCACTGAACGGCGCCACCAGCCACGTCAAGTCATCACGTAACCAATTCCACTGCGCCATGTCGAGGCGGGCAAGTATATTCCCAGTAAGCCCGTTGACCTGCCAATGAAGTTGATGAGGAATATTGGGCATGTTAGGTAAATCAGCAAACATACCCCGTTGCATATTGATATGCGCGGAGCCTGTCGTAAATCCGGGGAAGATCTGTTGCTGTAATTCAATATACAGCTCTATAGGCCCTAATTCCTGCAAGCCGCGGCGTAACTGGTTGTCACCGCTTAGTACTGGTGAAACAACAAGTAATTGCGCGGGTTCCGCGATCATTAGGTGTAATTCAGCTTTCCGGCTAAAAAGACTTTTTTCCTGATCAAACCAGCTGGTTACAATACCCGGTGTCTGACTGGCGTGAACTAACCATTGAGATAACAGGCGATCGCTCTGATAACCAGTGAACCAAGTCATCGCCAGCAATAAAGATAAACTGCTGGCAACAAACCAAAATACAATTTTTTGGTATTTACGCATCACACATCCTTTATGCGGCGCCGGATAACTCTCATCCGGCAGCAACATAAAGGAGGGATATGACAAGGATATGACAAGGCTATGACATTGACAATATCAGCCGTTGATTACTCCTGCTGAGTGTTGAATTCATTGAGCGGTACCACTTTTCCATTCGCCGTCACCTCACCACTGCGTAACAACAGATTACTCGTCAAACCTTTGTTGTCTGACTTAATAAAGCCCTGCTGTTGTAATGCGCTGACTTGATGTTGCCACTCAGCGGGTAACCCTGATACGGCTTTCGGTTCTGCGGAGAGTGTGAAATCACCTTGCACCATGTATTTGAATGGATGTGGTGTATCTGCCGCACTAGCTCGCATCAACTGTTCCACTTCAAATGGCAATGTTTCCAGTTTGCCACTGGCGGTGACCATGGCTTTATTCAACTTCACATGTGAAGGAGAAAGTTCCAGACGTACACTTTTGGTGGTGATTTTATTCAGACTTTTCATCATCTGCATAAAATCCGGTTTTTCTGCATCCGCCAATTGTGCCAGCTCTTCAAACCCTTGTTTGTTTAAACCGGTCAGATTAAGACCCAATGACAAATCTTCTAAGCTGAACTGATCTTGCGCTGTATTTATCGCCAATTTCGATAATGAAATATGGTGCTTCACATTCAGCATGACCCCAGTTTCAGACGGTGATTCATCCATCATGGCATCAAATTGAAACTTGCCTAATTCCCCTTTGGCATCCGGAGCAGAAAAATGTGCGCCTTCCAGAGTCATATGCCCTTCCGGAGAAATCCAAGTACCGGCAAAACGGCGCAACAATGTACTGCCGTCTACTGGCATAATATCCATCTCACCCAGCGTCGCCGGTTTATTGTTAACTTTTATGCCCTGCCAACCATAATGAAATTCCAACGTATTTCTAAGATCGCCAGTTAACATCAGTTCGGCTGCACCCACCTTCACCATCAGATCAGGATGTTCAATCATCCAGTGATCCATGCTCAGGCGCATGTCCAGCCCTTGGTTATAGGCAGAAAATTTCCATGTTAATGTCATAGGTAAAGAGGCCGGAACCGCTTGCTGTTTTACCAATTCCACCATACTGCCCCGCGACATATCTAACGTCGCCGCGCCCTTTACAATCAAAGGCAGGACTGTATTAGAGACATTCACAAACAGCTCGACCGGTTTTTGTGGCTCGGCTGGCAGGGGGTCCGTCATCGCATCTTGCGTGGCGCGTAATGATTCAGGATCATTGCTATCAACTGCACCGGCATTTTGATTTTGTCGCATATGCTGATTGATTACGACCAAATGTAAAACGCCATCACGGGAAAACGGCATGCTCGATTCGGGGTACCAGCTCGCCCGCATCACACCGCTGCGGTTAATGGCATCAACACTCGACAGAATATGTTCATCTAATGATTTTATGGTGTACCAACTTGCTGCTACAGCAGCGGCACAGCCCGCTACAACAAGACCTAATAAGGTATATTTAGTCGCGTTTGAACTCATAAAACTATCCCTCTTCTTATCGTTTTTTCCATAAATTAAGCATTCTGTTTGCTTACCATGAAAATATCACAGCAGTGGGCTGAACAAATAAAATACATTTTCCAGCATTCGTTGTATCCAGGAGCGATCACGCCAATCAGCTAACGCAATTTGCTTTGCTTCGTGCAGATAGCCTTGTTGCAGCTCTCTCAGCATAGTCGCAAATGAGTAATCATCCACCAAAAGTGTGACTTCAAAATTAAGCCATAAACTACGTTTATCCAGATTCAAAGTACCAATCAACGCAATCTCATCATCTACCAACACACTTTTAGTATGCAGCAAGCCTTTACGACAACGATGAATTTCAACGCCCGATGTCAGTAATTCTTCCAAAAATGCATTACAGGCAAAATTCACCATACGGGAATCGTTGCGCTCAGGAATAATCAGTTGCACCGAGACACCACGATCTGCCGCTGATTGCAGTGCCGCAACCAAGGGATCATCCGGCACAAAATACGGCGTCGTCAAAACCAGACTACGTTCAGCCTGATAAATTGCCTGCAACAAAATCTGCTGAACACAATCCCCACCGGTAAATGGCCCGGACGGCACCAGTTGGACATGATGTTCCTGTTGGGCCCAGGATTCTGGTTCATGCTGGCGAGAGTCCAGTAACCGTTCGCCAGTTTCCATTTCCCAATCACGGACAAACAGCGACCACATCACCGGCACCACCGGCCCCTGTACCCGCACCATGACATCAATCCACTGGCCAACCCCCATATTCTGTTTAAACAACTGCGGGTCAATCAGGTTCATTGACCCGGTGTAAGCAACACGATCATCGATAATCATTAATTTGCGGTGCATCCGCAGATCTTGCCGGTGGAATGGCATTCGCCATGCTTTAGCTGGTAATACCTCTACCAGTAAAATTCCGGCACTGCGTAATCGTAGCGGCCAATCAGTAGCAAAAAAATCTGCACTCCCCACAGAATCAAGCAATACCCGACAATCGATGCCCCGTTTTGCTGCCTGCATCAATGCTTCAGCGATATCGTCAACTCGTCCACCCGCTTGCCAGATATAAAATTCGAGATAACAGAAGATTTTTGCCTGTTGAATATCCGTTATCAGATTTTCCAAAATAGTTTCCGGCTCTGATAATAATGTCAGATGATTGCCACCCAATAACGGCATGCCAAGCCTTGATTGGATCAACGCTACCAGTGGATTAGCTTTAACCGATGGCTTTACTGGTTGATGCGGAAACCCGGCGACCAGATGTTGTAACCAGGCAACATAAGGCCGATACATGGCCTGAGCCAGTTGCGCCCGACGTCGCCCCAACCGCACTTCCCCCAGAATTAAATAAGCTGAAACGCCCAACACCGGGATCGCTAAAATCAAGGCCAGCCACGCCAGTGAAACGCCGATCGGCCGCCGTTTCATGATCACACGAACCACAATACCGACAACCAGTAAGGTATAAAAACCAAAGACCAAAAAACCAAACAAGTTATACAGCACATCCAGCAAAGTCATTTGTGGTCGCATTTATTAATCCTTTTTTTCCGGCTCTGGCATGATACGTAACGAATGCTATGATGAGCCCGCGTTCAGGCTATTTGATAAGGCGGTATCATGTTGCACGCTCTTCTTTTAACTCTATCTCTCAGTGGCCAAACTGCAGGGCCAATTGACATTACAGAACAAGAATTAACTCAATATGTGAACCAAAAAGCCAAATACCAACAACAATATGGTTTGCCGGGTCTGTTTGATGTAGATCTCAATATCGATTCGATGCAGGTTCGCCTTGGACGACAAAAAGCCAATATGGCACAAGTATTAAGCAATGGACGCTTTACTCTCACCCTGCCAGGGCAACCTTCGGTCGATGGTACAATCAGCGCTGATTTTGAAGCAAAACCGCGCTACCATCTGCAAAATGGCGCGATCTATCTCGACAATTTCACGCTGACCAGCTATCAAATTAAACCAGCAGCAGTACAGGAGCAATTTGCACCATTGGTAGGCTATCTGGTGCAAGGGTTACAAAGCCGCCTGCAACAACAACCTGCGTATGTGCTTAACACCAAAGATAAAGAACAGCGCTGGTTGAAACAGCATGTCACACGATTTGAATTGTTACCGGGAAAACTGAGACTCTATACGGATAAAACAGGATCAACGGAATGAGTTCACCGCGACACTCGTCACCTTGTTTTGTATTGTTCTGGCTGGTGCTGTCAGCATTATTGCTAGTTGGCTGCCAAAGTCAGATTTCGGAATCGCCGCACTACGCATCCGGGTTAAGTGATCCGGCGTATGCCCGCTCGGCGTTATATGAACAATATCAAGCGTGGCAAGGTGTGCCTTACCGGACTGGTGGTGAAAGTCGTCGTGGTGTCGATTGCTCTGCGTTTATGCAACTCACGTTTCGCGAGCAATTTGCAATGCAATTGCCCCGCGATACCGATAGTCAGGCGCATATCGGACGTGCTGTCTCCAGCCGTCAATTACGCCCCGGCGATTTGGTGTTTTTTAATATCGGCCAGCGCACCCGTCATGTTGGTGTGATGGTCGATAACAATAAATTTCTGCATGCCTCGAGCAGTAAGGGTGTGATGATTTCCGATCTGAATCAACCTTACTGGCAACGCTATTACTGGCAGGCCCGACGTTTATCACAATAACCAACACCCTTCGTACTTGCAGTTGCAGCAATTACTTTGGGTATAAATTGCCCCTTCAGAGATAGAAAAATTCAGATAAAAAAAGAGCCGCTTCATCAGCGGCTCTCTTATTTAGTCTGTTTAATCAGTGGTGATTAACCAATAAACACACGCGCGTTACGGAACATACGTAACCATGGGCTGTTCTCTGCCCAATCGTCTGGGTGCCATGAATTCGCCACCGTGCGCATCACACGTTCTGGGTGCGGCATCATGATGGTCACGCGACCATCCGCCGTCGTCAGACCAGTGATACCGGCTGGTGAACCGTTCGGGTTCAGCGGGTAACGTTCGGTTGCAACACCGTAATGGTCAACGAATTTCACCGCCACCGTGCCACTGTTTTGCAGTGCAGACAGATGATCCGCATCACGCAGTTCAACACGGCCTTCACCATGTGACACCGCGATAGGCATACGAGAACCAGCCATACCTTGGAAGAAGATCGAGGGCGATGGCTGTACTTCAACCAAGCTGAAACGGGCTTCAAAACGCTCAGATTCGTTACGTACAAAACGAGGCCACAGGTCAGCACCCGGGATCAAGTCATGCAAGTTAGACATCATCTGACAGCCGTTACAGATCCCCAACGCAAAGGTGTCATTGCGATGGAAGAAACTCTGGAATGCATCACGCGCACGGCTGTTAAACAACACTGACTTCGCCCAACCTTCACCGGCACCCAATACGTCACCGTAAGAGAAACCGCCACAAGCTGCTAAGCCTTGGAATTCTGCCAGATCGAGGCGGCCTTCCAGAATATCGCTCATGTGCACGTCGATAGCACTGAAACCCGCACGATCAAACGCCGCCGCCATTTCGCTTTGTGAGTTCACGCCCTGCTCACGCAAGATCGCCACTTTTGGTGCCGCGCGTTTTGCAATATAAGGTGCCGCTACGTCCTGATTCAGATCGAAGCTCAGTTTCACATTCAGACCTGGATCATTCACATCCAGTTTGGCCTGATGTTCACTGTCAGCACAGGCTGGGTTATCACGCATCCGTTGCATCAGATGGGTGGTTTCCGCCCAAATTTTACGGAAGTGAACACGCGGTTCAGACAACACCACCTGATCGTTACGGGTAAAGCACAGTGTGTCTTTTTGGTTCAGTGTACCAATCACAAAGGTATTCGCCGCCAGACCGTGACCGGCCAGAATGGTCAGAATTTCTTCTTTATCGGCACGAGCAACCTGAATGACGGCACCCAGCTCTTCGTTAAACAGCACAGACAAGTCGTCACTGGCTAACTGATCCAGCTGTACGCTGATACCGGTTTTGCCGGCAAACGCCATTTCGGCCAATGTCACAAACAAACCACCGTCAGAACGGTCGTGGTAAGCCAGCAGTTTACGTTCGGCAACCAGTGCCTGCATGGCATTGAAGAAGCCTTTCAGCTGTGCCGGGCAATCAACATCCGGCGCTTTGTCGCCCAATTGTTTGTAAACCTGAGCCAGACAAGACGCACCCAGACGGTTTTTACCGCTACCCAGATCGATTAAGATCAGATCGGTTTCGCCTTTATCGGTACGCAGTTGTGGCGTCACGGTGTTACGCACATCATCGACACGAGCAAATGCAGTGATGATCAGCGACAGCGGTGCAATCACCTCTTTCTGCTCATCATCTTGCTGCCAGCGGGTTTTCATCGACATAGAGTCTTTACCCACCGGAATGGTCAGTTCCAGCTCAGGGCACAACTCTTCGCCAACCGCTTTTACTGCCGCATACAAGCCTGCATCTTCACCAGGGTGACCAGCAGCAGCCATCCAGTTTGCAGACAATTTAACGCGTTTCAGATCGCCAATTTGCGTGGCCGCGATATTGGTCAGTGATTCTGCCACCGACATACGCGCTGAAGCAGCATGGTCAAGCAGTGCAATCGGTGAACGCTCACCCATCGACATCGCTTCGCCCGCATAAGTGTCGTAAGACGCAGCAGTTACACCGCAATCCGCAACTGGGATCTGCCAAGGGCCAACCATCTGATCGCGCGCCACCAGACCCGTTACGGTACGGTCACCAATGGTGATAAGGAAGGTTTTTTCGGCCACTGTCGGCAGACGCATGATGCGTTCCGCCGCATCTTTCACGGTAACACCGCTCAGATCTAACGGCTTGCCTTTTGCAGACAGCGTGCTCACTTCGCGATGCATTTTCGGGGCTTTACCCAGCAATACATCCAGTGGCATATCAATCGGTTTATTATCGAAATGGCTGTCGTTCAGTGTCAGATGTTGCGCTTCGGTCGCTTCACCAATCACTGCATATTGCGCGCGTTCACGACGGCACAACTCTTCAAACAGTGGCAATTGATCAGCCGCTACAGCCAGCACATAACGTTCTTGTGATTCGTTACACCAGATCTCTAGCGGTGTCATGCCTGGTTCATCGTTCGGAATAGCGCGTAGTGAGAAATTACCGCCACGGCCACCGTCGTTCACCAGTTCCGGCATTGCATTTGACAGACCACCGGCACCCACGTCGTGGATAAACAGGATCGGGTTGTGTTCGCCCATCTGCCAGCAACGATCGATCACTTCCTGACAACGGCGTTCCATTTCTGGGTTTTCACGTTGTACCGAAGCAAAATCCAGATCTTCTGCCGATTGACCAGAGGTCATCGAAGACGCAGCGCCACCGCCCAAACCGATGTTCATGGCTGGGCCACCCAGCACCACCAGTTTCGCGCCGACCGAGATCTCGCCTTTTTGTACGTGTTCGCCACGAATGTTACCTAAGCCACCCGCCAGCATGATTGGCTTGTGATAACCACGGATCTCATCACCATTATGGCTTGGTACTTTTTCTTCATAGGTACGGAAGTAACCCAGAATGTTTGGACGACCAAATTCGTTGTTAAATGCCGCACTGCCGAGTGGGCCATCGAGCATGATGTCCAGCGCACTAACGATACGGTTTGGTTTACCGAAGTTAGTTTCCCACGGCTGATGATGGCCAGGGATCTGCAGGTTAGACACCGTGAAACCACTTAAACCAGCTTTTGGTTTAGAACCACGACCGGTTGCGCCTTCGTCACGAATTTCACCACCAGAGCCAGTCGCAGCACCCGGGAACGGAGAAATCGCCGTTGGATGGTTATGGGTTTCAACTTTCATCAGAATGTGGATCGGTTCCTGATGATATTGATATTCACCAGTTTCCGGGCTTGGGAAGAAACGGCCCGCTTCACTGCCTTCCATCACCGCGGCGTTATCTTTATAGGCAGATAACACATAATCGCCGTGTTTTTCATTGGTGTTTTTGATCATCTTAAACAGCGATTTCGCCTGTTTCTGACCATCAATTGTCCAATCAGCATTAAAAATCTTATGACGGCAGTGCTCAGAGTTAGCCTGCGCGAACATATACAGTTCGATATCGTTTGGATTACGTCCCAACTTCTGGAAGCTTTCCAACAGATAATCAATTTCATCTTCCGCCAGCGCCAAGCCTAACTGAACGTTAGCCTTCACCAGTGCATCACGACCGCCAGTCAACACATCAACGGCTGTTAATGCACGAGGCTCGTGGTGAGCAAACAGCGCAGCAGCATCATCCAGTGTCGCGAATACGCTTTCCATCATGCGATCGTGCAACAGCGCAACGATGGTCTGCTGTTGTTCAGCCGTCAATGCATCCGCCGTAATGTAATAGGCGATACCACGTTCCAGACGGTTGATTTGCTTCAGACTACAGTTGTGGGCGATGTTTGTTGCTTTCGATGACCAAGGAGAGATAGTGCCAGGGCGAGGAGTAACCAAAACTAACAAGCCTGTCGGCGTATGTTCAGCGATGGTTGGCCCATACCGTAATAGTTTTTCCAATATTACCCGTTCCGCCTCTGAGAGGGGGGCCGAGACATCGGCAAAGTGCATATATTCAGCATAGACATCATGCACAGGTAAGGATTTTTCAGCAAATGCATCCTTCAATTTGCTGATACGAAACTCGGATAGCGCAGGCGCACCTCGTAAGATTTCCATGTTGCCAGTTCTCTCACTAAGTAATAGAGGGGGGAAATTGCAGTGTGCGTATTATAGGAAGGCGGGAGGGTAACTGTCGACCGAAAAGCTGCGATCTGTCACGGAACAGTACGATTAAATGCAGGTTTAGTATGTAAAGCATGTAACAACGTGAGCTTTTCCCTTTTCTTTCTCGTATTGGATGTGATATCACTTATCTGATAACAACAAGACAACAAGAAAGAGGGGGAATCCCTATGCAAGCAAGAAGAAAAATTCGTTTACGTAAAACACCAACGCTGCGTACTGGCGTTCGACGCTTGGTAGCCCGAGTTGCTCGACACCGCAAAAACCTGCATCGTCACCGTTCATTTTTTCTGATTTCGGAACAACTCTGAATTAGTGTGTGCCGTTTGTAGCTAAACAGACGGCACAATAAGCCCTAACACCTCATCAGCCCAATCACGCTTTAACCGGTAATTCCACGCCAGTCGGATCTTGCAACAACGCCACGAGCTGTTCTTCATTCCAAACCGGAACACCGAGCTGTTGCGCTTTATCCAGTTTAGAGCCAGCCGCTTCACCGGCAATCACTAAATCAGTTTTTGCCGAAACAGAACCGGCGACCTTGGCGCCCAACGCCTGTAAGGCTTGCTTGGCAGCATCACGGTTCAATTGTAACAACGTACCAGTTAAGACCAGAGTTTTGCCATTCAGAGGTAGTGCTTCCACCGCCACTTTTTCGACTGGTTGCCAATTAATTCCGGCACCACCAGCACTGACCGGAGCCACTAATCGCTGGATCACTTCTAAATTATGTTCCTGACGGAAAAAGTAATAGAGATGTTTTGCCATCACTTCACCTACATCCGCCACTTTCAATAACGATTCGATGGACGCTTCTTGCAGCGCCGGTAGATCGGAAAAGTGCTGCGCCAATGTCTGCGCGGTGGTTTCACCAATTTCACGAATACCTAAGGCAAACAGAAAACGTGCGAAGGTCGTTTGACGCGCGGTTTGTAATGCAAGCAGGAGTTTGTCGGCCGATTTTTCGCCCATGCGTTCCAACCCCAGCAGTTGCGCTTTCGTCAGCGCAAAGAGATCTGCCGGATTATGTACTAATTCATGATCGACTAACTGTTCAATCAGCTTATCGCCCAGTCCATCTACATCCATGGCTCGACGCGAGACAAAATGTTTCAGCGCTTCTTTACGTTGCGCGGCACAATATAAACCGCCCGAGCAACGTGCCACGGCTTCTCCGGGCAGACGTTCAACTTGTGAATTACATACCGGACATTGTGCGGGGAAATGAATGTCGCGACACTCCGCTTCGTTGCGACGCTCCAGCACTACACCCACAATCTGCGGTATGACATCCCCTGCTCGACGCACGATAACCCAGTCACCGATCTTTACCGCAAGGCGTTCAATTTCATCGGCATTGTGTAATGTGGCGTTAGAAACCGTCACCCCGCCGACCTGTACTGGTTCTAAACGCGCAACGGGTGTGATCGCACCGGTACGCCCAACCTGAAACTCAACATCGTTTAGCCGCGTTAGCTCCTCTTGGGCCGGAAATTTATGTGCCACTGCCCAACGCGGTGCCCGCGAGACAAATCCCAGAGTCTGCTGCTGCGCAATCGCGTCAACTTTAAACACCACACCATCGATTTCAAATGGCAATGCATCGCGTTTCGCTAAAATAGCATCGTGGTATGCCTGACAACCATCCATACCAGTGACCTGACGGATCTCATCACAAACAGGTAAACCAAACTGTTTCAGATATTGCATGCGCTCATAATGCGAAGCTGGTAATTCCGTTAACTCATCAACAACACCAATGCCATACGCATAAAAAGCCAACGGGCGCTGTGCAGTAATAGCAGGATCAAGCTGACGCAAACTGCCCGCGGCCGCATTACGCGGATTCGCAAAGACCTTATCACCCCGCTCTTGCGCTAATTCATTCCAACGCTCGAAACCAGCTTTCGGCATGAACACCTCGCCACGCACTTCCAGTCGAGCAGGGATCTGTTCACCACTCAAGCGTAATGGGATCACCCGAATGGTACGCACATTTTGTGTAATATCCTCACCCGTGACACCATCACCGCGGGTCGCGGCACGCATCAGTTCACCCTGCTCATACAAAATACTGACGGCCAGACCATCCAGCTTAGGTTCACAACAAAACGTGATCGCGTCATTACGAAATAATCGTTCCTGTACTCGGCGGCCAAATGCGGCCAAGTCTTCCGCATTAAAAACATTATCCAGCGATAACATTGGTTGTTCATGCTGCACCGAGCCAAATGTCGTTAATGCAGCGCCACCTACGCGCTGTGTCGGCGAATTAGCATCCAGCCATTGCGGATTCGCCAGCTCAAGCTCCCGCAGTTCGCGTATCAAACGATCATATTCCGCATCGGGCACAGAAGGCGCATCATGCAGATAATATTCGGTGTTATAACTCTCAAGTAATTGTTGCAGCGCATGCATACGTGACTGGATTTCGTTCATGATATTCGTTCAGATCCACAGACAAAAAATGCGGCCGAAGCCGCACTTAAGATTAATCAATTGTAGCACTTACTGATGATCGTAAGCTTTCAGCTCATCGCGACATTGCGTCAAATAATATTCATTCAATGGCTGGCGCGCTGCATCAAATAATAGACCGTCAACTTCACTGGCTAATTTATCTGCCGCTTTCAGCATTAAATCAAAGTGTGCCAAACCACGACCGGTAGCCGGTAACTGCATAAATAGTGAGACACCTGGCGTCATTAGTCGATCCATTTTACTTGGATCAAAAGTGCCTGGTTTGATCATATTGATCAGACTAAATAACACATCACCCTGACCGTCCATTTCCAGATGACGATGGTAGATATCCATCTCACCGAAACGGAAACCGAGAATACGTAATGCGTGTTTTAAATCACGACCATAAATATAAGAACCGTCTCGTGCAGCAATATTGATCACGTAGACATCTTTCCAGATCCCTTTACGTGGCTCAACTTGTGGTTCAATCCGGGTTTCTTCTGGTACAGGTGATACTTTAGCTTCATCTTCATCACCGGCAGAAAACTGCGGAACAGAAGAGATAACCGGTTCAGCATCACGGCCAAGCGCACTATTCCGTGGTGCGACAACCCGCACCTGACCAATACCGTCAGCATCAAAGCCATCTACATCCCGACTTTCAGGGCCGCGTTTACTCGGAACAGGCTTAGGTGGTGAATTTTTTAATTGTGCCCGTTTATTTCGTTGATTTGTCCATAAGCCATGGATGACCAGCGCCGCAATCGCCAGTGCTCCCACTATAACCAGTACTATTCGCAAATCCTGCATCGTCGTTGCTCTATTCTATTTAATTGGTTATCAATCTTCCCTTTACCGATGTGGAACCTGCGCGATTGCAATTTCCCGCTCGCCGCTATTTGCTCAACACATTGGTAAGAAACCATGTCAATCGCCCCTGATAAAAACACTATTCAAGACAGATTGAGCTGCTTTCTCTGATTAATCCAATCATACCTTCGCACAAATAAACGATAAGTGATTGTTCCTGATTCACATTATCCGTTTTGCTGGGCAGGCTGACAACGCTTATTCACAGAAAATAGCGTATTTAAATAAAATCTGCCCTCACCACCCCTACCAAAATAACAGTCTATCTGTAATAGTCGCAATCAGTATCATTACTGGAAAAATAATAATGGTAAACATTCAACCGCTTAATGCTTTTGGTTATCTGCTCCGGGGGTTACATCTGATGACGCAACCCGGCATCCGGCGTTATGTCTGGATCCCATTGTTAATCAATATATTGCTGTTCTCTACCGGCTTTTATTTACTATTTCATCGGTTTGATATTGCCATGCATGCATTAACCGCTTGGTTACCAAGCTGGCTGGAGTGGTTAACCTTTTTACTTTGGCCATTAGCTGTGCTCGCTATTTTATTTGCGTTCAGTTTTATATTTGGCATGGTGACCAATTGGATAGCCGCACCATTTAACGGCATGCTGGCCGCCCGAGTGGAACAATATCTCGCCTCTGATATTCACCGAGTCGATGATCGACCACTTTGGCAAGAAATTCACCATGCCTTTCAACGAGAATGGCAAAAGCTCAAATACTGGTTACCACGAACCTTGCTCTGCGCTATTTTGTTTTTTGTTCCAGTTGCCGGGCAATTTTTAGCACCCTGGATATGGCTATTATTTTCTGCCTGGATGATGGCGATTCAATATTGTGATTATCCTTACGATAATCACAAAATCACTTTTCCTGATATGCGAAACCAGCTGGCCAGAAACCGCTGGCGACACCTGTATTTCGGTGGCCTGATCATGTTATTAGGCTCTATCCCATTGCTGAATTTATTCCTGATGCCGATGGCTATTTGCGCCAGCACTGCCATGTGGGTTGACGATCAGAAAAAATAATCTATTCCAAACAGCAATAAAAAACGGGGACATGATAGTCCCCGTTTTTTATTGCGTTTCAGCCAATTACGTATGATCAACTAAACTATCAATCACCGCGCTGTTCGCCATTTTAGCGTCATCATCAAACTGATAAATGTCATCACGGAATTGCAACTGACCTTGTTTGTCGACCCAACTACGCCAATAAACGGTATAAACTGGCACCGGATCTGTCATAGCCAACCACTTAGTGGTGTCTTCTTTGAGCATTTGATCCAGTTTATCGACATTCCATTTTGAGCCTTTTAACAGCAATTTCGCAAAATTATCCGCCTCTTCGACCCGCACACAACCAGAACTCAGCGCTCTTAAATCACGTTTAAAATAGCCGGGTGAAGAGGTGGAATGCAGATAAATCGCATCGTTATTGGGCAAATAAAATTTATAACGACCCAGCGCATTATGATCACCTGGTTTTTGACGCAGACGATAAGGGAAATTCTCTTCCGTACCATCCCAAACCATGGCCGTTGGATCCACGGTCATGCCCTGTGAATCAACCACTTCAAACTGGCCTTTGTCCAGGAAATGTTTGTCTTTAACCAGTTTCGGCACTAAATCTTGCTGCAAAATACGTGCAGGTACATGCCAGGCCGGATTAACCACAATGCTTGAAATTTCACTGGATAATATTGGAGTCTGGCGTTTTACCTGACCCACAATAACGCGGCTGGAGAAAATCTCTTGTTGGCCATCCAATACACGGAGTCGATATTCGGGAATATTGACCAGAACATGGCGTTGTGAGGAAATTTGTTGTGGCAAATCACCGCGTAAAATACTGCGCGCTAAGATGACAGCGCGTACTTTTGGCGGTAAACGCAGCCAGGTCAATGTACGACGGCCAATTACGCCATCACCGTCCAGACCATGCCGTTGCTGAAAATGCTGCATGGCCTGCACAGTTAATTCATCATAGGTGGTGAGTTTGAGTTGCTCAGCGGTTAATTGCCCATTCGGCAGATCTCCACTACGCAATAAAACGTCACGAATTAACGGTAAAGCCTCATTCGATTCACCCGGTTTCACTTTTAAATCAGGTAAGTTTGGCCAAGGCGCTTTTCTTGATTCATCCAATAATGACAGCAGCACACGCCGGGAAGATAAATAATTTTCCGTCTGTGGACGTAGCTTATTCATGACCAGATCTACATCCGGTCGCTGTAATAACGCGATATATTCGTTACGATCTGCAGCAGATAATACCGGATTAAAATTCTTGAAATGAAAACGCTCACGAGAATCGCCATCCAGCTCATGCCACTGATGACGGAACTGATGTAGCAGACTATAGATCTGGTAATAAGTTTCAGGATTTTTAGCCAATTCAGGCTGTTTTGTCAGCTGTAACCAACTCTTTGCAAATGCCGGATGAATACCCGCCATGGCAACTTCCATCAGTTGCTGAGTCAATTCACTCCGGACTGCCACGGAAGGTAATGGCAATGAATTACCTATTTCCGCCCCTGACTTGGCTGCTGTTGCACGCAGTTCGGTTGTTACTGCAAAACTACCACTATTCCATGCCAACAACAAAATTGCTGCTGTTGACATAAATTTGCCACGCATTATTTCCTCCTTATCCCTGTTCACATCGGTGAAATAACAGGGGTAAGCTATAATCTTATCCTTCTGATTATGCTAATTATGCCTAAAAGAAAATAGCATGCGCAGATTATTTTAATCAGTCTGGGGCTGACATGCACAAATAGCAGGCTATATCTTGTTATTACATATGGTTATAACAAAACAGCATTTCCTATCCTGATTTTTAGGATTAACCTACTTTCAATAAAGACCTACTCGCAGGAGCGAACATGAGCAAAATCTTTGAAGATAACTCACTGACCATCGGAAACACTCCCCTGGTTCGCCTGAACCGCGTCAGTAAAGGCAATGTATTAGCGAAAGTCGAAAGCCGTAACCCAAGTTTCAGCGTTAAATGCCGTATCGGCGCCAATCTGATTTGGGACGCAGAAAAAAAAGGCATCCTGAAAGCAGGCAAAGAAATTATCGAACCAACCAGCGGTAACACCGGTATTGCTTTGGCATTTGTTGCTGCATCCCGTGGTTATGCCATCACCCTGACCATGCCAGCAACCATGAGTTTGGAACGCCGTAAACTGCTGAAAGCATTAGGTGCTAATTTAGTGCTGACTGAAGGCCCTCTGGGCATGAAAGGCGCCATTGCTAAAGCCGAAGAGCTGGTTAACTCTGATCCAGAAAAATATGTGCTGCTGCAGCAGTTTGAAAATCCGGCCAACCCGGAAATTCACGAAAAAACTACTGGCCCAGAAATCTGGAATGACACCGATGGTCAAGTCGATGTCGTAGTGGCTGGTGTAGGGACTGGCGGTACTATTACCGGTATCTCTCGTTACATCAAGAAAACACAAGGTAAACAGATCATCTCTGTCGCCGTAGAACCAGCAGAATCACCAGTGATCAGCCAGAAACTGGCCGGTGAAGAACTGAAACCAGGCCCACATAAAATTCAGGGTATCGGTGCCGGCTTCATTCCTGGCAACTTGGATCTGTCATTGCTGGACCGCGTAGAAAAAGTCGCCAGCGACGATGCGATTGCCATGGCGCGCCGTCTGATGGAAGAAGAAGGTATTCTGGCCGGTATCAGCTCAGGCGCCGCAGTCGTAGCTGCCAACCGTCTGGCTGAATTACCCGAGTTTGAAGGCAAGACTATTGTTGTTATTCTGCCAAGTTCTGGTGAGCGTTATCTGTCTAGCGTGTTATTCCAAGGTATTTTCACCGAACAAGAGCTGCAATCATAAAACCATAGCACCACGCATTACATTCAAAGCACGCTTCAGCGTGCTTTTTCATTGTTATATACATCACTTTTACCGATTTCCCACCGATTTATGCTGCAGTTGCCTCAAAACATCTACTCTTTGGTTAACGAGGCAGCAGTGCCAATACTACAAGCTATTATTTTATCAATAACAACTCAGTAACATTATGCAAAAAGTAGCGTTTTAATATGCAAAATCGTTTATCTCCGCAGCAGGTCGATGGTATCCTTAGCTGGCTCAACAATATGGTTTTATTTAATTTGGGGTGAACAAATGTACGAGAAGTCTGTACTAATTACTGCTGAAAACGGTCTGCACACACGTCCTGCTGCGCAATTCGTTAAAGAAGCCAAAGAATTTCAAAGCGAAGTAACTGTGATCAGCGGCGGCAAATCTGCTAGCGCTAAGAGCTTGTTCAAACTGCAAACTCTGGGTCTGGTTAAAGGTACCACTATCACTATCCGTGCTGAAGGTAGCGATGAGAAGAAAGCGGTAGATAAACTGGTTGCCCTGATGGATACACTGGAATAATCCGGTTTTTTCCATTAGCACTTTTTATCCCTGTTAACACAACAACATAGGTACGGCTATGATCTCTGGTATCCTGGCATCGCCTGGCGTTGCATTTGCCAAGGCCCTGGTGCTGAAAGAACAACACATTGTTATCAATCAGGCTCCAATTTCTTCTTCTCAGGTTGATAGCGAAGTTGCTCGTTTTTACGAAGCTCGCACCAAGTCTGCACAACAATTGGAAGCCATCAAAGAAATGGCTGGTAAGACTTTCGGTGAAGAGAAAGAGGCTATTTTCGAAGGCCATATCATGCTGCTCGAGGACGAAGAACTCGAACAGGATATTCTTACCCTGATCCGCGATGAACTGTTCAGTTCTGATCGTGCAATCCACCAAGCCATTGAGCAATACGCTTCTATGATGGCAGAACTGGATGACCCATACCTGCGCGAACGCGCCACCGATTTCCGTGATATCGGTAATCGTCTGGTTAAAAACGTACTGGGCATGGAAATTGTTAACCTGAGCACTATCGATGAAGAAGTGATCTTGGTTGCTAACGATCTGACTCCATCAGAAACCGCTCAGATCAACCTGAACTACGTGCGTGGTTTCGTAACCGATATCGGCGGCCGTACCTCTCATACCTCTATCATGGCGCGTTCATTGGAACTGCCAGCGATTGTAGGTACTAACGACGTTACTAAACGTGTACAGAGCGGTGATTTCCTGATCCTGGATGCTATCCACAATCAGGTTCATATCAACCCGACTGACGAAGTTGTCAGCAAAACTAAAGCTGCTCAGGCTAAATTCCTGGCAGAAAAAGCAGAGCTGGCTAAACTGCGTGAATTACCTGCAACCACAACTGATGGTCACCAGGTAGAAGTCTGCTCTAACATCGGCACCCTGAAAGATATGGATGGTGCACACCGTAATGGTGCTGAAGGTGTTGGTCTGTACCGTACCGAATTCCTGTTTATGGATCGTGATTCTCTGCCATCTGAGCAGGAACAGTTCCAGGCTTATAAAGAAGTGGCGCAGTCCATGCCTGATAAGCCAATCATTGTTCGTACCATGGACATCGGTGGCGACAAAGAACTGCCTTACATGAAGTTCCCGAAAGAGATGAATCCGTTCCTGGGCTGGCGTGCTGTGCGTATCTTCTTTGATCGCAAAGACATCATGCACACTCAGTTACGCGCGATTCTGCGTGCTTCTGTGTTCGGCAAGCTGCGTATCATGTTCCCAATGATCATCTCTGTGGAAGAGTTCCGTTCACTGAAAGAAGAATTAGCGGAATTGAAAGATGAACTGCGCAGTGAAGGTGTCGCTTTCGATGAAAACATCGAAGTTGGGATCATGATCGAGACACCTGCTGCCGCAGTGATGGCTCGTCATCTGGCCAAAGAAGCTGACTTCTTCAGTATCGGTACTAACGATTTGACCCAGTACACGCTGGCGGTTGACCGTGGTAACGAGATGATTTCTCGTCTGTACAACCCACTGTCTCCAGCAGTATTGAATCTGATCAAACAGGTTATCGATGCATCGCACGCTGAAGGCAAATGGACCGGTATGTGTGGCGAATTGGCTGGCGACGAACGCGCTACCGTACTGCTGTTGGGTATGGGTCTGGATGAGTACTCAATGAGTGCGATGTCTATCCCACGTGTGAAACAATTGGTTCGTAGCACCAGCTATGCTGTTGCGAAAGATCTGGCTGACCGTGCATTGGCATCAGCTACAGCTGCTGAGGTTGAAGCGATTGTAGATGAGTACTTTGTGAAGAACAGAGCAGTCTGATAGAATCGTATTGATCAACATAATTATTCAGGAGCTAAACCATGGGCTTTTTTGATTTTTTGAAGAAGATGGTCTCTTCTGACAACGGTGCAACGGATACTGCCGGTATCGAAATTTTTGCTCCATTGTCTGGTGAGATTGTACCGATTGAAGACGTACCAGACGTGGTTTTCGCTGAGAAAATCGTCGGTGATGGTATTGCTATCAAGCCAACAGGCAACAAAATGGTTGCTCCATGTGACGGCGTGATCGGTAAAATCTTCGAAACGAATCATGCATTCTCTTTGGAATCAGATTCAGGTATCGAACTGTTTGTTCACTTCGGTATTGATACTGTTGAACTGAAAGGCCAAGGCTTTACCCGCATCGCGCAGGAAGGCCAGCAGGTTAAGAAAGGCGATACTATTATTGAGTTCGACCTGGCATTCCTGCAGAGCAATGCAAAATCAACTCTGACTCCAGTTGTTATTTCTAACATGGATGACGTG
The DNA here is from genome assembly GCF_963678185.1 of uncultured Tolumonas sp. NCBI lineage: Bacteria > Pseudomonadati > Pseudomonadota > Gammaproteobacteria > Aeromonadales > Aeromonadaceae > Tolumonas > uncultured Tolumonas sp. The sequence goes on along the minus strand of NZ_OY782757.1, from coordinate 3,352,400 downwards.
AAGTCAATGACCAAACTGTCTGGTCCTGTGACTCTGGGTGAAAGCCCAGTACTGCGCATCAAGAAATAATAACCCGTTAGGTTATTAAAAAAAGCCGGCTGCAAAGTCGGCTTTTTTATTATGTCAATTACCGCTGATTTCTCTAGCCTGATATTTTCACTTCTGTAAATCGTAGCCATAAAAAAACCCTCCGAAGAGGGTCTTTGTAGTGCAGATCAGTAAACCAAATGATTTACGCCAACAGAAACTCACGCAGTTTGGCAAAATCAGCCGGCATAAATGCCGACAGCAGTGGCAGATCGGCACGATCAGCCAACTCTTTTGGCAATGGCAATGTGATATTCAGGATCTCTTCCACACTTTCTTTGAACTTGGCTGGATGAGCAGTACACAGGAAGATGCCGGTTTCATCAGCAGCTAATTGTGATTGCAGTACATCCCACGCGATCACACCGTGTGGTTCACACAAATAACCCGCTGCATGCAGCTTTTTCAGGCTGGCACGGGTTTCTTCGTCAGAACGGGCTGCGTAACCCAGCTCTTTCAGATCCCAACCGTTAACCTTGAACAGCTCTTCAACACGCGGCCAATTGTTCGGACGGCTGACATCCATTGCATTTGACAGTGTTGGCACTGTTTCTTTCGGTGCCCAAGTACCTTCTGCCAAATAACGAGGTACTGTATCGTTGGCATTGGTGGCGACAATAAAGCGTTTAACTGGTAAACCTAACGCTTTCGCGATCAGACCAGCCGTCAGGTTACCGAAGTTACCAGACGGCACAGCAATCACTGCTTGTTCGCGCTGAGCCTGCGGCAGCTGGGCAATTGCTTCAAAGTAATAGCAGATCTGTGCCACCAAACGGCTGATGTTGATAGAGTTTGCTGAATTCAAACCAATCGCTTTTTTCAGCTCTTCATCATCAAAAGCATTTTTTACCATCGCCTGACAATCGTCAAATGTGCCTTCGATGGCGATAGTGCGGATGTTGCCACCCAGCGTACAGAACAGTTTTTCCTGCAGCGGGCTGATTTTGCCGTTTGGATATAAAATTACGACTTCAATATTTGGCAGACCATAGAAGGCGTGCGCTACCGCGGCACCAGTGTCACCTGAGGTCGCGGTCAGGATAGTGATTTTTTCACCGGTGCTGAATGCAGTCAAGCATTGCGCCATGAAACGACCACCGAAATCTTTGAATGCCAGTGTCGGGCCGTGGAACAATTCCAGTGCATAACAGTTGTCAGCGAGCTTCGCCAGCGGAGCTGGGAATGAGAACGCGGTTGCAACCATCTGTTCCAGTTTTTCTTGCGACAGCTCATCACCGATCAAGTGTTTCAGAATAGTCACTGAGCGTTCTACCAGTGGCTTCTCCAGCAATGCATTCACATCGGCTAACGGAGCAATCTGTTCTGGGAAAAACAGACCCTGACCACGACCCAAGCCTTGTTTCACGGCTTGCGCAAAGCTGACCTGTTCTGAATGATCTTTGATGTTGTAAAGCTTCATAGTCCTTGTCCTGTAATTTGTGTTCCCTGACGATCAATCTTGCAGACATGGCAGAAACCATCTTCATTCTGGATGAAGTTAGCTTCCAGCCACTCTTTCATACGTAATGCCTGTTGCTTATCAGTCATCGCAACAAAGACTGTTGGGCCAGAACCGGAGATACCGGTCGCCAGTGCACCCGACATGGCAGCATGTTGGCGCACTTTGTTAAATTTAGGAATTAATGCCTGACGGTATGGCTCGGCGATAACGTCTTTCAGCATCGCTGAAGCCAATTTTTCCTGACCGGTATGGCTGGCATGTACGAACGCAGCCAAACGACGACCATACGTCAGACAATCGCTACGGCGGTATTGTGCCGGCAGAATAGCGCGTGCTTCTGCAGTAGAAATGCTGATCCCTGGATAACAAGAGACCCAATACCAGTTATCAAACGTCGGCACAGACTGGCTGATGACACCTTCCTCTTCGATCATCAACTGCAGGCCGCCGAGATAACACGGTGCAACGTTGTCATAATGGATCGAACCAGAAATTTGACCTTCCAGCTCGCCCATCAGCAATAAAGCTTCGGTCTGATCCAGCGCATAATCATGGAAGGCATTTAATGCGGCCAGTGCAGCAACAATACTGGAGGCACTGGAACCGAGACCGGAGCCAATCGGCAGATTTTTTTCCAGCACCATGCGCAGTGGTTTAATGCTTAAGCCACGTTTTTTCAGTGCGGCGGCATAACCCAGATAGCAGTCGTAAACGATGTTTTTTTCTGCTTCTGCTGGTAATTTATGCGAAAAACGACCCTGACAGCTCAACGCAAATGGCGCATCGTGATCGGAAACTTCAACACGATCGCCTAACAGCGCACCATCAATAGGTGCCAGTGCGGCACCTAATACGTCAAAACCAACACTGACATTACCAATCGAGGCCGGAGCGTATGCTACTACGGTCATGAATTATACCTCTTGCTTCCAGTTCAGGGTGCGCAGCAGATCTGCAAAGACCCCTGCCGCTGTTACTTCAGTGCCCGCACCGTAACCGCGCAAGACCAAAGGGATCGGTTGATAATAGGTAGAGAAGAACGCCAATGCGTTTTCACCATCTTTCACTTTGAATAACGGATCGTTTTCGTCCACTTCTTTAATAGCCACTTTGCACTGACCATTTTCGATACTGCCGACGTAACGCAATACTTTACCTTCTGCTTTCGCAGCGGCAACACGCTCACGGAACCAGGCATCGGCTTCTGGCAGACGCTGGATGAATTCATCGGTAGAACCAGACGCATCAAATCCTGGTGGCAGAGCTTGTTCCACCACCACATCGCTCAGTTCGAGAGGCATGCCTGATTCACGCGCCAGAATTAACAGCTTACGCGCCACGTCCATACCGCTTAAGTCATCACGCGGATCTGGTTCAGTGAAACCATTGCCTTTGGCGGTCAAAGTGGCTTCCGAGAAGCTGCTGCCTTCATCCAGTTTACCGAAGATAAACGACAGTGAACCCGACAGAATACCGTTAAAGGCCTGTAGTCTATCACCAGCTTTGATCAGATTCTGCAGGTTTTCGATAACCGGCAGACCAGCACCGACGTTGGTTTCGTACAGGAACTTACGACGCGTAGCCTGAGCAGTACGACGCAGTTCGCGGTAGTACTGAATAGAGCTGGTGTTGGCTTTTTTGTTTGGTGTAACGACGTGGAAACCGGCAGCCAGGAAATCAGCATACTGGCCAGAAATCGTTTCGTCAGAGGTACAATCAACAATGACCGGATTGATCAAATGGCTGTCATCCACCAGTTGTTTGATCGCCTGCAGATTGAAACGATCGGTCGCCACTTCCAGCGCCGCTTGCCAGTTAGCCAGATCCAGACCGTCTTTTGACAACACCATTTTACGGGAATTGGCCAGACCAACCACACGCAGACCGATGCCCTGTTTGCTCAGCACAGCTTGTTGACGACGGATCTGTTGTAGCAACGCGCCACCCACACCACCCAGCCCAACCAGAATGATGTCGATGAATTGCTGAGTGCCGAACAGGTTTTGGTGACACGCTTTGATCGCTTCAGTGACTTTTTTGTTGCCGACTACGGCGGAGATAGAACGCTCGCTGGAACCTTGCGAAATGGCCACGATATTGATGGAAGCCTGCGCCAGTGAGGTAAAGAAACGCGCAGCGATACCTTTCATGGTCCGCATGCCATCCCCTACCAGTGACAGGATCGCCAGGTCATGACGGATCTCGATCTCTTCCAGCAACTTAGCTTGTAATTCCAGCTCGAATTCTTGGTTCAGCACTTTCAGTGCTTTTTCGGCATCATAGGTGTGGATACAGAAGCTAATGCTGTATTCGGAAGAGGCTTGCGTGATCAACACCACGGATACGCCAGCACGGGAAACCGCAGTGAACATGCGGCCAGCCATGCCGACCATGCCTTTCATGCCCGGGCCGCTGACGTTGATCATTGAGATACCAGACAGATCGGAGATCCCTTTCACCGGATATTGATCGTCGCCGTGATCAGCGCTGATTAAAGTGCCTTCGCCCTGTGGGTTGAAGGTGTTTTTGATAAGACAAGGAATGTGGAAACGGGCAATCGGGGCGATGGTACGAGGATGCAATACTTTGGCACCAAAGTAAGAGAGCTCCATCGCTTCTTTATAGGACATGCGCTTCAGCAATACCGCATCTGGCACCAGACGAGGATCACAGCTGTAAACACCATCCACATCGGTCCAGATCTCACAGCAATCAGCGTTCACACAGGCGGCTAACACGGCGGCTGAATAGTCGGAACCATTACGCCCCAGCAGTACCAGTTCGCCTTTCGCGTTACCGCCAGTGAAACCCGCCATCAGGTAGATATGGCCTGCATTGACTGGTTTTTCGGCAAAACGGGCACGGGATACATCGATATCAACGTGAGACTCTAAGAAACTACCTTCCGCCAGTAACATTTCAACCGGATTGATCAGGGTCACTTGTTCACCACGCGCCAGCAGCAATTGTTCCATGCAGGCGATAGATAATGCTTCACCACGGCTTAAGATCAGTGCTTGTACACTGTCAGGACACTGGTTCAATAACTGAATACCCTGCATTTTACTGCGGATAGTACCCAGCTCTTGCTGCAGACGTTGCATCAGCACTTCGTCAGCAAAATTGGCATAACGTGTCTTCAGCCCGGTGATCAGTCGCGTGAAAATGCCTTCAATATCGGCGAGTGTTGCACTGGCATCTTCACCTTTGCTGGTCTGAGCAACCAGCGCCACCAGCAGGTTAGTTACCTTGGCTGGTGCCGATAACACCAATGCCACCTGAACCTGTTGCTGATTATTCACAACGATGTCGGAAACCCGGAGGAATCGTTCCGCATCAGCCAGTGAAGAACCACCAAACTTAAGTACACGCATATACATCTCCCTGTAACGAAAAAGCCCGTACCTGGTTAGGGGACGGGCTTCGATAATTGTTTGTGTTATTTATGCATCAGCCCGCGCCAGTACCACCAATTGTGGTGCCGGTAATGGTAATAATTGTGCGGGTAGCAATAGTAGATAGCATAATTAGACTTCGCATAAATAGTGACATACCAATACCGGATCAGGTACATTTCTGTCAACAAAATTTTGTAACAATTCGCGATTTCGGGCCATTCATGGCGGTTAACAAACGCAGTCTGTGAGCCAGGCTGGCAGGTATTGTTAATAACATTGAAAAAACAGATCTACTGTCATATGAATGCAGCGAATATGTTAAAATTAACACAATTTCATTTAACGCAGAGAATTTCCATGCAAATACCACAGATATTGATTGTTGAGGATGAACTCGTCACACGAAATACGCTGAAAAGTATCTTTGAAGCGGAAGGCTATCATGTTCTGGAAGCCAATAATGGTGACGAAATGCACCATACATTAGCGAATCAGCGAGTTGACCTGGTGATCATGGATATCAATTTGCCTGGAAAAAATGGTTTACTGTTGGCGCGTGAAATTCGCGAAAAAGGCGAAATGGGCCTGATTTTCCTGACGGGCCGCGATAACGATGTCGATCGTATCTTAGGGCTGGAAATTGGTGCGGATGACTACCTGACCAAACCATTTAATCCGCGCGAACTGACGATCCGTGCTCGTAACCTACTGGGGCGTACCCGCCGCGGTGATCCGGTTGAAGAGCCAATTGCAGGCAATGTATCAGCATATCGCTTCAATGGCTGGACGCTGGATATCAACAGCCGTTCATTGATCAATCCGTCTGCCGTGGCTTATCGCTTGCCACGTTCTGAATTCCGTGCGTTGCTGCATTTTTGTGAAAATCCGGGCCAAATCCAGACTCGTGCCGATCTGTTGCTGAAAATGACTGGTCGCGAGCTGAAACCACATGACCGTACTGTGGACGTGACGATTCGCCGGATCCGTAAACATTTTGAAGATTACCCAGACACACCGGAACTGATCACCACCATTCACGGTGAAGGCTATCGTTTCTGTGCCGAATTAGAACAAGAAACGAACGCTTAGTTAGTTTTTGTTAAGCGAACCGATAAAAAGGCCAACCTGTGTTGGCCTTTTTGTTTTCTGCACGATAAATTGACAAAGATTACGGGACACAACCATCAGTTTCAGAGCTGATTGCCCTGTATCGTGGTTTACATACAAAGAGCAAAATAATAAATAGGAGCCAGAATGAAGAAGTACTGGTATCTGGCCTACTGTCATCCTAAAGAAGAAGAACGGGCCAAATTACATCTGCAAAATCAGGGTATTGACAGTTATTACCCGCTGGTGCTCACGCGTAAAATTTTACGCGGTAAGATGATCGAGAAAACAGAGCCAATGTTCCCGCGTTATCTGTTTATCCATGTCGATATTGAAGAGTTTTCACCGATGAAAATTCGCTCAACGCGCGGCATTAGCCGCGTGATCGGGCATGGTGAAAAGTGGAGCAAAGTGCCAAAAGAATTGATCTATCAGCTGATGAGTAATGAAGACAGCGACGAATTACGCGATGTGGTGAGTCGGTTGCCAAAACATGGTCAGCAAGTGCTCATCGAGGAAGGTCCTTTCAAAGGCCTACAAGCCATTTATCAGGAACCGGATGGTGAACTACGTGCCATTTTGTTGTTGTCGTTTCTGAATCAGGATATTAGTGACAGCTTTGATAACAAAAGCTACCGCTGCATGGCCAGCTAGATATCCTGCTTTCATACAGCACTGGTTAAAAATCAGTGCTGTAGTTTAAACCCAACCATTTAATAACCGATACTCCTCCAGCACATAGGTGTCAGTCATGCCGCTGATAAAATCGAGTAACAAACGTACCCGGTAATACCATTCCTGTTCGGCTGGTCGTTGAAAAAAGGGATCAGGCGTATCGGTAGCTTTTTGGTAAGCCAGCACATGCCGACGAGAAAGTCGATGGCAAAGCCGCAATGCATGCTGATAACGGTGATGTCCTTCCCCGCTTAACAGTTGACGGAATATTGGTGCTGGTAATGTCAGCAATTCACTGTAGGTGAGCAACACACCCCGCATAGCGGCATAACCGGACAATTCGAGACTTTCCACTTCCCGTTGACCAAAGATGGATTGGCGCGCAAGACGTTTCAGTGCATTTAGCACATGAATTGCCGGATGATCGCATTCCAATAAATGTCCGACAAAATGGCCAGCCAATATATCTTTTTTATGCAGAAGATAAGACTCAGCCGCCAACTGTACCCAATCGTTGGTCAGCAGATAACGAAAATGCGGGAAAAAACCCTGTTCATCTTGTAACGCTTCATCGAGCAACGGTTTTAAATAGTGGCGGGTTTCATCATCAACTTGCTCGGTCAGAAATTTAATGACGGCATCTAAGGTCAGTAAATGACGATCAACAGCATCATCAACATCGGCAATGCTATAAGAAATGTCATCGGCGGCTTCCATGATGAAAACCAGCGGATGGCGAACACCAGCAGGTAGTTGCAGTACATCACGGATGCGTTCAATCAGTTGCCGCTCACTGATGAACACACCGATCTTACCTTCAGTCGCCGTCACAAATTCATCGATCACGCGCGGGTATTTAATGATGCAAGCCAGCTGACTTAAGGTCAGATTGAGTCGTTGCAGGGAATGCACTAGACGCAAACTTTGTGCATTTCCATCAAAACTACACAGATCCGGCGCCAGCACTTTTTGCCATTGTTCGCTGGCGGGCGCGGATATCGCAGAGGCAAAGAGGCCATCCAGCTCATCATGCAACCATTCGCGCAATACCGCTTCACCAAAATGACCAAACGGCGGATTGCCGACATCGTGCAATAAACAAGACATCTCAATCAGATTAGTGACCGCCTGTTCCATCCAATCGGTACGATGCATTTGGCGGATGGCAAAAATGATCTGTCGGCCCGCTTGTTGCACTTCTAATGAATGCGTCAGCCGGCTACGCACCGACGCTTTAACATCGAGCGGAAAGACTTGAGTTTTTTGCTGCAAACGCCGAACGGGCGCACTCTGCACGATCCGGGTCCGATCCAACTCAGTCGCCACCAGTAAAGATTGTGGTTCGACCGGATAATAACGTTCAGGCTGGAGCAAGTTCGGATAATGCAGCATAAACCGTTTCCTTCATATTGGCGGTTATTCCTGATGTTCCTGTACCGGAGAACGTTGCAGCTGCAGCCAGTGACGCAGCCGTTCCAAATCACCCTGATATTCCGCGCTGATACTTTCCACCCAATCGTGGATATTCTCCTGCCAGGCCGGCAGATCGGGCGATTGAGCTTGTTGGGCCAGCTGATAGATCCGTTTTAGACCAATCGCACCCGCCGCACTTTTGATTTTATGTGCTTCTTCTACTGTGCCTTGTTTGTCACGCGCCGTCAGTGCACTGTTCAGAATATCAAGATATTCCGGCATCGACTGTTCAAATAAATCGATTGCTGAAGCCATCACATCACAACCAACCACACTGGTGAAATCCTGCAGGAAATTAATATCCAGCAAATGTTTTTCCTGCGACTCAGTCAGCACTGGCTCTACGGGCAAAGAACACACGATAAAAAGCTCGCTCAAGGTTTTGCGTAAATTATCCAACGACAGTGGTTTCCCAATCACCGATTGCATGCCGTGTTGCTGATATTGCTGCTGGTTATTAATGAGGTTCGCCGTTAAGGCAACCAATGGCGGTAACTGTTCGGGGTAACGACGGCGCAATTCATCCGCGACATCAAAACCGGTCATATCCGGCAATTGAATATCGAGCAACACCAGATCGTAACGACCCGGTTGGAATTTTTCTAACGCTTCCGTCCCGGTCATCGCGGCATCGACCTGATGACCGAGTTTGTTCAGCATCGCCGTGGCCACAGTGACGTTCAGGGCAATGTCTTCCACCAGCAAAATACGCAAGTCAGCAATCACCGGGGCTTGTGTCACCTCGGTTTCATCCACACTGTCATCAATAACGGCAACGTCCAATTCAATGGTGAAACAGGAACCATCACCTAGTTCGCTATCCACCTGAATCGTGCCATCCATCGCCTCGACTAACTGCTGCGTAATGGCCAGCCCGATACCGGTACCCACTGCGCGTTTTGTGCCCGGAACCTGATAATACATCGCGAAAATATTTTGCTGTTCGTGCTCCGGAATACCGATACCGGTGTCTTCGATATCAAACCGCAGATGTATTTTGTTATCTTCCGTCGGGGAAACCTGCACCCCGAAAGTGATACCACCTTCCGCGGTGAATTTGACCGCATTACTGAGCACGTTCCACAAGATCTGGCGCAGGCGCGTGCCATCAGCCATGACCCAATGCGGTACATCACCATCGATATCGAAATGTAGATAGAGACCTTTGGCTTCCACCATCAGTTTGCTTAAGGTTTGTAGATCGGCCAGTAACACACGCAAGTCGATTTTGCTGTTGGCAATTTTTAGCCGGCGGCGTTCAATTTTGTCGAGATCGATAATGTCGTTGAAGATATTCCCTAAAGTGACAGCACTAAGATGAATGGTGTTTAGATATTGGCGCTGTAAATCATTCAGCGGGGTATCGAGCAAAATATGGCTTAAGCCAACCACGCCGTTTAATGGGGTGCGCAGTTCATGACTGATGGTCGAGATAAAAGTGGTTTTATCTTGGCTGGCTTTTTCCAGCTCATCTTGATAACGCTTGTGTTCGGTAATGTCGCGGCCAAAGCCAACCAGACCGAGCCGTTCACCATGCGCGGCAAAAAATGGCACCTGACGCATTTCAAAACAGGCGCGACGACCGTCCGGATACGGGAACCATAATTCGTAAGTAATTGGACGATTTTGTTCAAACACTTCCCGATCATGGCTGATAATTTGTTCCGCCATTTGCGGCTCGTAAACACCATACGGCGTGCGGCCAATGATCTCATTCCGGCTGCGCCCGAGCAGGGTTTCCAGTGCTTTATTACAACTGAGGAATTCTTCGCGTTCGTTGCGATAGAACACCAGATCGGGGGAACTGTCGAGAAATGAGCGCAACAACGCACTTTGTTCTTCCAGCTCTTTCTGGGCTTTTTCACGCTGGATCGCTTCGGCTTCCAGTTCGCTTAATACCCGCAAGCGTGCGGCTTCGGCACGGCGGGTCTCTTCAATCTGGCTATTTAACTGGCTGATATTACTGTGTAGACGCTGGTTCAAAGCCTGATCGCGTTCACGCATGACCTGTAGTTTGTGCACCATATCGGTCAAGCGGCGACGAGAGTCTTCCAGCTCATCGATAACGGCGGTCAGGAAATACGCGGCCCACGGCGTGACTAACAGACCAAAGAAGACCGAGCGTACCAGATCGACCACATCGACCACGCCACGTAGTAATAACGTGATGGTGCCTTGGATCACGACTGCAATAGAAATAATGCAGAATGCTAACAACAGACTGAATCGAATGATGCCGATGCGGGTGATCCAGTCGACGTAAAGCTGCACCCATGTTTTGATTTGTCGCATTGCGCTATCCCATTCCTATGCCCATGGCGAAAAAACTAAGCCAGATCAGCATAGCGGGTAATGCACGCGCTTCCTAGCTTGGAAATTGAAAGGCGCGGCCCAGCGCACTGCCCTGTCCGCCGTGTTGTTTCAGATAGCGATCCATCTCAATCATCACACTCCAGCGCCCCTCGCACCAATCGGGGGCCAACAAGGTAGGTCGACGGGCGGATGCGGTAACACGATGGAACACCACTTCCGCTGGCGTATGCCGGATCATCTCGGCCGCAATTTCCACATACTCCGTTTGCGTTAACGCATTCAGACGACCAGCACGCCACGCTTTCGCCATGGTGCTGCCTTCTACAATATGCAGCGGATGTAATTTGATACCGTCAGTGCCGGTCGCCACCACTTGTTGCAGCGTATCTAGGCACTCAGCCTGCCCTTCACCCGGCAAACCAATAATGAGATGAGTGCAGATTTTCAGATTTCGCGCCCGCGCGCGTTCCACCGCATCGACATAGGCTTGATAGTCGTGCCCTCGGTTGATGCGTTTTAACGTATCCGCATGCGCACTCTGTAAGCCCAATTCCAGCCAGATCTCTAAGCCTTGTTGCTGATAGCTACTGAGCAGATCAAGCACCGCATCGGGCACACAATCTGGGCGAGTCCCCACACACAGCCCGACCATATCTGCGACCTGCAGCGCTTCTTCATACATTTTTTTCAGGTAAGCCACTTCGGCATAAGTGCTGGTATAAGCTTGAAAATAAGCCAGATAACGCTGGGCACGAGCAATTTCCCCTTTACGCATGGAAAGTTGTTCACTGATCGAGAGTTGCTGCGTGGTTTCGTCAGCAAACGAGGCAACATTGCAAAAAGTGCAGCCGCCTTTACCCAGCGTGCCATCGCGATTCGGGCAGGTAAACGCGCCATGCAACGTCAGTTTATGGATCTTCTCGCCATAACGCTGAAGGAGATCCTGACCGAAGGTATTGACCAAAAAATGTATTTGCATGACGACTCCTGAAAATTAGCCCGCTATTGTAGGGGAAAAGCGGCCATCCCGCATCGCTGCAGGCTCGTCACTGCAGATGGATATTGTTATGATCCACCGCAACATATTTTGGCCATCCCAGCATGGCGAACTCTTTGAGGTAGTGATGAAAATAGGAATCATCGGCGCAATGGAGCCGGAAGTCGCCATTTTGCGTGAACAGCTCAACAATCGTGAAACCATCACTGTGGCGGGCTGCAAATTTTACAGCGGTGAATTAGCCGGTCATCAGGTGATCTTGACACGTTCCGGCATTGGTAAAGTAGCGGCCAGCATTGCCACCACTATTTTGCTGGAACGTTTTGCACCCGACTGCGTGATCAACACCGGCTCTGCGGGTGGCTTTGACCCAGAATTGCATGTGGGGGATGTGGTCATTTCCAATGATGTGCGTCATCACGATGTGGATGTCACCGCTTTTGGTTATGAACCAGGCCAGTTGCCACAACAACCAGCGGCGTTTGCGTCAGATCGTAAATTGATCGCCGTGGCAGAACAGGTGATGCACCAATTCCCTGATCTGCAAAGTCGTGTCGGTTTGATTTGTACCGGCGATCAATTCATGTGCGATCCACAACGTATCGCACAACTGCGCCAAACCTTTCCAACCATGATGGCCGTTGAAATGGAAGCCGCCGCGATTGCACAGGTTTGTCATCAGTTCAAAGTGCCGTTTGTGGTGATCCGTTCACTGTCTGACATTGCCGGCACTGAATCACCCAGCACCTTTGAAGAATATCTGGAAGTGGCAGCGAAAAACTCATCGGCAATGATTGTCGCTATGCTGAACCAGTTGTCATGAACATCCCCGTTTGGGTTCAAACTGTATTGCACGCACCGCCAGTGATTTTACTGGCGGCATTATTGTTGGAAGCCTGGATGCCCATTCCTGCTCGATGGAAACCATCCGCATTAATACCGCTGTTGCAGCGTCTGGTGCGCCGCGTTAACCCCAAACAAGCCGCGCCCAAACAACAATGGCTGGCCGGTTTGTTACTGCCGTTTGTTGTCATCATCCCCAGTTTGATTGCCAGTTGGTCGATCCGTAATCTGGCGCCATGGGAAATGCTGTTCGATACCTTGTTACTCAGTTGGTTACTGGAAAGTCAGCCTATAAAAGAGTGTCTGCTGGCCGTGCACCAATTGTTACAACAAAATAAACTCGCCTTGGCGCGTCTACAACTCAGCCGTTGGGTGCTACGTGACACGCAAAGCTTGAGCAGTATGGGCGTGTGTAAAACCGCGATCGAGATGAGTTTGCTGCGTCTGCTCAGTCAGTGGTTTACTGTGGCTTTTAGTTATCTGTTTCTGGGCATTCACGGTGCGCTGTTTTGTCGCTTGATCCAGTTATTAGCACAAAGCTGCAACATGAAACTGACCGCTAACCGTCTGTGTGGTGAATTCACAGCCCGGATGTTGCAGACGTTGAATACCATTCCTGTGCTGCTCCTGGTTTTGCTGCAAATTTTCCTGCCACACGGATTTTCCGGCGTCAAAAATGCGTTTCGCCAGTGTCGTTATTGGCCAGCCATCACTACTGGGATGTTACTCAGCGGTTATGGCACCAACCTGAAAGTCGGTCTCGGTGGCCCGCGTTTTTATCAGGGTGAAAAAATCCGTTATCCCCGCATTGGTGGCGTACAAGAGCCGACTTCGGCCTCACTGTTATTGGCCTATCAACGCTTGATCCGTTTAGGTTGGTTGTGCTGGTTATTACTGGCTGCAATGTATGGATGGTATGTTTATGTTCATCTGGCGTAATAGGTCGCTTAGTTATCTGCTGACGTTATGGTTATTACCGGCTTATGTTTTCGCCGCGCCACAACGCATTGTCAGTCTGACCCCGCATATTACCGAGATGTTGTTCGCGATTGGCGCGGGTAAGCAAGTTATCGCCACCGATCAAGCCAGTGATTATCCGGATGAAGTAAAAAAACTGCCCAAAGTGGCAAATTACCAAAGCCTGAACAGTGAGAGTTTATTAGCCGTCAAACCCGATCTGGTTGTGGCCTGGGGTTCAACACAGGCGTTAATGCAGCAGCAAATTCAGGCGCTGGGCATTCCGATGCTATTGCTGCAATCGCAGCACCTTGATGATCTGCCGGTGGAATTACGCCAGCTCGGTGATAAAACCGGCCACCGTGAACAAGCCAATCAGCTTGCGACTGAAATCGAAACTAAATTCGCAGCTTATCGCCAACAAAGCCAGCAACGTCCTAAAATCAAAGCTTTTTACCAACTGTGGTATCCGCCGCTGACCACGGTAGCCAATGGTTCATTCATTCAGGAAATCATGACCATGTGTGGCGCGGAGAACCCATTTGCTGATAGCAAAGCACCCTACCCTCAGTTAGGTGAAGAAGCTGTGCTGGCCGCCAACCCCCAAGTGATCTTTGCCACTCAGCATGGCAGTGATCTGCAACACTGGTTGAAATGGCCACAACTGGCTGCCGTGAAAAACAAACAACTGTATTTGCTAAATGCCGATTGGTTACACCGCTTATCACCACGGATCGTGCTAGGCATTGAGCAAATGTGCAGTAAAGTTGAAATGGCCAACAAGGCACAGGTAAATTCGTTGCAAACCGTTAATTGAGCAAAGTTAACATAACTTTTACAATTGGCTTTTTTACCCCCATCGTAATTTGAGAACATCATGCAACCTGCGTTTATCGACAATCTGATCTACTTTATCGACCTGTTAGGTACCGTAGTTTTTGCCTTTTCCGGTGTGTTGGTCGCAGGCCGTTTGAAGATGGATATTATCGGTGTGTTGGTGTTAGCGGCGGTGACATCCATTGGTGGCGGTACAATCCGCGATCTGTTGATTGGCGCCACCCCAGTGTTCTGGATCAAAGACTCGCATTATCTACTTACCATTGCGCTGACTGGAGTGGTCGGTATGGGCGTGGCTCGCGTGCAGCATCGCTGGCCTTGGTATGTGTTACCGTTGCTGGATGCCGTCGGGCTGGCTCTGTTCGTAGTGATCGGTGCGCAAAAAGCGCTGAGTTATGGCACCTCAGGTGTTATTGCTGTGATCATGGGTTGTATTACGGGGGTTGCCGGTGGCGTGGTGCGGGATATTCTGGCGCGGGAAATTCCGATGGTATTACGTAAAGAAGTATATGTTACTGCCTGTCTGCTGAGTGGTTCAATTTACGTTTTACTATTGGAATGGGGTATGGGGCACGTCACCTCTATGTTCGCCAGCATGCTCAGTCTGCTATGTGTACGGGTGCCGGCGATCTTCTTGCATCTTTCATTGCCTGCGTTTCATCTGGGCAAAGACGAGTAACATCATCAGCCCGTAATTCATTTGCGGGCTCTCCTATTTTTGCCAAAAACAATTATCGCCGAAAACAAAAAAGGCCCGTCAGTGATGACGAGCCTTTTTATTTGGTGGAGCTACGCGGGATCGAACCGCGGACCTCTTGCATGCCATGCAAGCGCTCTCCCAGCTGAGCTATAACCCCGAAATTCGGTATTTACTATCTGAAATGAATCAGAATTTGGTGGAGCTACGCGGGATCGAACCGCGGACCTCTTGCATGCCATGCAAGCGCTCTCCCAGCTGAGCTATAACCCCACAATGCTGGATGCATCCATATAATGGAAGCGACACGGATAATAGGGACAGCTCATAAAACTGTCAATAGAAAATAGCCGTAGCCAATCTTAACTGGTGAACAAATCGACATCTTACGCAATAACGCCGTAGCTTCTTCAGCAATACATGCACTCAGAAAAACCGCACCATACATAAATTAAACTTTCTCAATGTAAGGGCATTATGGTTGACAGGAATTAATCCAAACCATTCCAAGATGAATATATAGTCTGTAGTAGAAATTTTTGACAATAATTATTCTAAAAAAACAAATATCGATTCAGGTGGGATTTACAAAGGACTTGTAACAATGGAACTGAAGAGTAACCGTATGACTTTGTCGTCGCAGGAACGACATTGGCGTCCGTGGTTTGGTAAAACAGGTAAGTTCACTATGCGCTGGGCCTGTTTTTTAAACCGCGACCGTTATCTGGCAATGGAAAATGCCTTTGAAAACTTTGCAAATTATCGGGTTAATCTACTGCAACAATGGGCAGAACATCAATGGCGGATCTTATCCAGCATTGCTGACAGTGACCTGCAACCAGAAACGCTCACAGCCTCTATTTTAAAAGAAAAAAATCACCTGTTACCCGATTGTAGTGAACTGTTTGTACTTAATTCACAAGGTGAATTGCTGCATAGTTCCCGCGAGCGACGCACAGCCCCCAGCGTCAACACACGAATTTTACAACAAGCGGCCAAACAGCCCTTTTTGCATGGCCCGTACATTGATCCGGTTACCTTAGCACTGGGCGCCAGCACATCGGTTTTTCATGATGCGGTGACGCTGATGTTTTACCAGCCACTGCAACAAAATGGTCAGCTTGTGGGTTATCTCTGCGCCCGGGTGCCAAATGATGTGGTTGGCGATTTAATTCAGCGCGAAGCCGGCCATATCTTTCATGAATCAGGTGATAACTACCTGTTCATGGTGAAATCCAATTTTGACTCTTCATTGCCACAAGGTGTTGCCCTCTCCCGCTCTCGTTTTGAAGATCGGGCATTTACTCGCGGTGACAACCTGAAGGATGGTGTACAAACCGCATTTGGTGTTGTGCAGGTAAAAAACCATACCGAATTTGAGTTAATTTTTAATGACCCATCGACCGGTCAGTTACATCCAGGTGTGCGGGAAACTATTCGTCACGGACAAAATTTATTTGTCAATTACCCCGGTTATTCTGACTATCGCTACATTCCGGTCATTGGTAAAGGGGTGACGTTTCAGCTGCAAGGCTCACCTGATGTATGGGGAATGATGTGTGAAGCCGATTTGGAAGAAGCCTATCGCTATCGCTCTATTAGCCAGCGACTCACCAGCGGCTATTTAACCACCGCCGTGAGTGCCACGTTATTGGCATCGCTGCTACAACTTACATTGCAACCCAGTGCACTGATTACCATTCTGATTTATCTCGGTTTACAGTTACTTGGTGTTCTGGCTTTTAATAGTCTTCTCAGTAAACCGCTCTCTTCACGTTTGCGCGATACCATCGGTTTGTTGCGTCAGATCGTGGAAGGTGGCGGTAACTTACGCATGCGAATTCCTCGCGAACAAACACAAAATGATGAAAGCGGCATGATGGCCACTTGGGTCAACAGCATGATCGATCATCTGGATGGGGTGTTAGGCCAGGTGATTGCCACCAGCCGCATCCTTGAACGGAATAATGGCGACATGCAGCAGCAAAATACGGCAGCAGTACGAGCTACCAATCATGTAATGCATGCGATGCAAGAAACACAGACGTCGTTGCAAATGCAGATGCAGCAGTTAGATGCAGCTAACGATATTGCCAATGAAATGCGTGAAGCGATGAAACAGCAAGCCGAAACGGCGCGTCAGCAGTTACAACTGGTTTCGGCGCGTACTCGCGATATTCGCACCACAGTCAGTGAATCAACAGAAACCATTGAGCAATTAAACCAAAGCACAAAAGCCATCGGTAATATTGTCAGCGTGATCCAGGCGATTGCAGCACAGACCAATTTGCTGGCATTAAATGCTGCGATTGAAGCTGCCCGTGCGGGTGAAGCTGGACGAGGGTTTGCCGTCGTAGCGGATGAAGTTCGGAATTTGGCCGCCCGAACCAGTCAGTCGACCAATGAAATTGAAGAGATGATTGCAACCGTTCAGCAACAAGCCACGAATGCGGTCGAGATCATGAATGTCAGTATGGCGAATATGGAAGCCGGTTTGCAGTTGGCAGAGAACTCCACTGACGACCAGCGTGAGCATAATCAGATTGTGGAAAAACTGCTGGCGACCATCCAAGGGCTGACCGAACAAGGTCAGGAACATGCCAGAAAAACGGAAAGTATCCATCATGTTACGGCCGGTATGCAGTCCGCTTTGGAGCAATTCACTCAAAGCGTCAATGACACTGAACACTCCATCAACCGCTTGTCATCGTTGACCGGACAATTCCAGATCAGCAGTAATTAATTACTACCGCGAAAAAAGAAACGGCCTCTGCAATAGAGGCCGTTTTTATATCTACATTTTTTAATTAAGCATGCAGAGAACGATCGCCGCGCGCGATGCCACAAACACCGCTACGCACCACTTCCACGATATCGGTGACCTGAGCCAGCGTATTCAGGAACGCATCCAGCTTATCGCTGCTGCCAACCAGTTGTACGGTGTAAAGTTCAGGTGTCACGTCCACGATCTGACCGCGATAAATCTCGGCCATCCGCATCACTTCATCACGCGAAGCACCCGCACAACGGGTTTTCACCAACATCACTTCACGCTCAATATGAGCGCCGTCGGTAATGTCAGTTACCTTTAACACATCAACCAGTTTGTGCAGCTGCTTGGTGATCTGTTCAATGATCTGAATTTCACCGCTGGTTACAATGGTCATACGAGACAATGTAGCATCTTCGGTAGGGGCTACCGTCAATGATTCAATGTTATAAGCACGCTGCGAAAATAAACCGACGACACGACTCAAAGCGCCAGCTTCGTTTTCCAGCAGGACAGAAATGATATGTCGCATCAGGTACGCTCCGTTTTACTCAAGAACATGTCATTCATGGCGCCGAATTTGATCTGCATCGGATAAACATGTTCATCCGGATCAACCGCGATATCCATAAACACCAAACGATCTTTCAATGCAAAGCACTGCTCCAGTGCACCTTCCAGATCATCAGGATGATCCACACGAATGCCCACATGACCATATGCTTCTGCCAGTTTGACAAAATCAGGCAAAGAATCCATGTAGGAATGGCTTTGACGACCACCGTAGAACATCTTCTGCCACTGTTTCACCATCCCCAACGAGCGGTTGTTCAGCGCAATGATCTTCACCGGAATGCCATATTGCAGACAGGTCGACAATTCCTGAATGTTCATCTGAATGGAGCCGTCACCGGTTACACAACAAACGACTTGATCCGGACATGCCAGCTTGGCACCCATTGCGGCAGGGAAACCAAAGCCCATGGTGCCAAGGCCACCTGAGTTGATCCACTGACGTGGACGGTTAAACGGATAATAGAGAGCCGCAAACATCTGGTGCTGACCAACGTCAGACGCCACGATCGCATTACCATCAGTTATCTTGTACAGCGCTTCAATCACCTGTTGTGGTTTGATCACCGCCGTTTCAGTCTTGTAACTCAGGCAACGCTGCGCACGCCAACCGTCGATCTGTTCCCACCAATCAGCCAGACCATCATTATCGGTATCCAGCGCCATCTCATTGATAGCATCCAGCATCTGCTCCAGCACGGTATCAACTGCACCCACGATCGGTACATCAACCGGCACAATCTTGGCGATTGAGGTTGGGTCGATATCAATGTGGATGATTTTGGCATCCGGGCAGAACTTGGCGACATTGTTGGTCACACGATCGTCAAACCGAGCACCAACTGCCAGGATCAGATCCGAATGATGCATCGCATTGTTTGATTCATAGGTGCCGTGCATACCCAGCATGCCGATGAACTGATGATGTGAACAAGGGAATGCGCCCAAGCCCATCAGTGTTGATGTCACTGGCAAGCTGAACAGTTCCGCAATACGCATCACTTGTTTGTCGGCATTCGCCGCGATCGCACCACCACCGATATACATCACCGGTTTACGGGCTTCTGCCAGCAGTTTAGCTGCCCGCTTGATCTGGCCTTTATGGCCGGATTTGGTCGGGTTATATGAGCGCAAATGCACTTCTTCCGGATATTGATACGGCACTTTAATCGCTGGGTTCTGCACATCTTTTGGCAGATCAACCACGACCGGGCCTGGTCGGCCAGTCGATGCGATATAAAATGCTTTCTTGATCGCCTGAGGAATATCTGCTGCTTCTTTACACAGGAAGCTGTGTTTCACCACCGGACGGGAGATCCCGATCATGTCGGTTTCCTGAAACGCATCATTACCAATCAGACTGGTCGGCACCTGACCTGACAGGACAACCAGAGGTACGGAGTCCATGTAAGCGGTGGCAATACCAGTGATACAGTTGGTCGCACCAGGGCCTGACGTGACCAATACTGCACCCACTTTACCGGTTGCTCGGGCATAACCGTCAGCCATGTGCACCGCTGCTTGCTCATGACGAACTAAGATATGCTCAATTTTGCTGTTCTCGAATAGGGCATCATAGATATCGAGCACAGACCCACCAGGATAACCAAAAATATGTTCTATCCCTTCGTCTTCGAGCGCTCGTACTACCATTTCCGCGCCTGATAACATCTCCATGCTAAGCCCTCCAAGGCTTGTCTCAATTACTTGAAGTTTGCTCGCGCTGCCGCCAAAAGGGCGGACTTACTACCACGCTGTTCATCCTTAACAGACAACTAACGGGCTGCGGAGGCTCCTGGTAGCCTGCTTTTTGCCTTGCGCTACGACCCGCCTGACAGAGCAATCAGCTACCTATTCGGGTGGAAGAGATCATCCGCTTGCCGCAATAGGGCTTCTATCCTAACGATTCTTTGCCGTTGCGCCAACAGGCAACGCATCTTCAGGACAGTTTCAACTATATATCCGCCAATACATTAACAGGCGAAGAGGAATTAAAAACGCGGGATAGGTCATGAAAAAGGCAGGGAAAGTGATAATCATCGGTTTGTTCCAGATGATTATCACTTGAGATGATTAAGCTTGCGTGCTAACCATGCCACCTTGACGAGGTGCATTATCAGATAAGCTGCTGGAAAAGTTTTTCAAAAAATCAGTCAATGAGGCTGACGTTGAATCACCGCCCAAACTAGACACCATCGCCGCAAATTGAGTTTGCAAATCAGACGTAGAGCTGTCAGAGCTAGTTGTTGAATCAGAGCTACTGGAGCTCGTCAATTTACTGATCAATGTGTCCAGATCATTCTTCATCGGGTTACCGCTCTGATAAGAATTCGTTGCGGTGGTACTCGAGGTATTGGTATCGCTGCTATCAGTATCAGAGTCTGAATCTGAGTCAGATGATTTTTGGTTTTGCGCATGCAGCGTTTCCATTAAGGTTTGCATGAAGTTTTTTACCGCACTACTGCTGGAACTAGAGCTGGTTGCTGATGTGCTATCGGTGCTGCTGGTGTTATCCGTAGAGGATGTACTGTTGGTTGACGTGTCCAGCGAGATCCCCATATTCGATAAAGCAGCAGAAATTGATGACATTAATCCGCCTTCTTTATCACCATCTTTTGGCGGAGGTGGCGGTGGCGGCATATCTGCTTGCTGAGTATTCGTGGAGCTGGTTGTGCTACTGGTTTGAAACAGCGAGGCAAGGGAATTTGATCCCGATATACTCATAGACATAATCTTTCTCCTGGCAAATACAGTGCAATGACTCACTGATAAACTAGTTACTACCCCGAACGGAGTGCTTGTTAAATAGCAAGCCTCTATCGTGGCGCTGCTATTACGACAAGACTACCTGAGCAAGGTATCGGCCAGAAAATACTCTTATTAATCAACGTCATAGTAAAACATAGTGAGATTTCGTTAGATCATGTAAATAGACAGTAATAACAAGGAATTAAGCGAGGGAACAAACACTATTAATGTGGAATAAATAGGTCATTTTTTACAATTAGCCAACCGTTTTGCCGTACACTTACATTTCACAACGTTAAACCGCCAATAAAGCGGCAAAAATTACCGTTTCTTACCTTATCCATCTGCGATTTTTGCCGACTTTTAGTCACCAACCACGTTACGATTACAAATGGAAAAACCGCTATTTATTCGATCAGATAGCGGTTAATCATATGAAAAGTTTAATTTGTTTTTATGCGTGCATGAGTTGACCGTTCGATAAATCAGCGCCTAAGCCTAATTCATGAATACGCTCCATCACTGGCTCAGGAAAAATGACCTGTCGCCACAAACGATCCGCCAAATCGATAACGGTTTCTGCTCGCCCACTCGCCAGCCAAGCAGCAACCGCTGATGCAACATCGGGATAATGAATCAGCCCTGTTTTCTCTGAATTCAACCAATGTCTTACTTGTCCTGGATCAAGCTGTTGCATGACGATCGCCAGCCCCAACAATTCCAATGTCATCGCATTCGATGCTTGCTCAAACTGCCCTTGTAATGGTTTTAATAACAAACGTTTGCCCAACGTCAGGGCTTCAGATGCCAGCTCAAAACCTGCATTACAAATTACACCTTCACAGCCGCGTAAGACTTGAATAAAACTCTCCCGCCCCAGTGGCATAAAACGTAAATTGTTTTGTTCCACCGGGATCGAAAAATCAGGATGAAAACAGATAAAACGGGTGGATTTAAAACGTGATAATAGCTCGTAAATAGCATGGGGTGATTCAAATGGCAGATAAACCAACATATCTCCACTATCTTTACTGGGTTTCAGACTTTCGATGATTGGCGGCAAAATGGGATAACCAAAATGAAACCAGTGCAAACCAACTGCTTGCTGTACTGGGGCAAAATTTCGCATGGTAAAACGAGCCACCGGATCACCACCCGTTTGTGGCACGGCATAACGAAACGACGCCTGATGGCTAATACCAAGCACGGGTAGATTTTGTCGTTTGGCAGCCCATGCGGTAACTGGCTCAAAATCACTGATGATGGAATCATAATCATCCAGTGATAAATGGTTAATATCATGCAATAGTTGCAATGGCTTACTTTGATTGATGGTTGACCAAAGATTGATAGCGCCGTTTGTGGTGGCAAAACTTAAACCCGATAAACAACGATAATCGCCGAACTCTTGCATATCAAAATAGGCATCCGCATCCCGACCACTAAAAATGTAATCGACCTGCACATCTTCATTTTTCAATGCTTTCGCCATTAACCGACAACGGGATATATGGCCATTGCCAGTACCTTGTACACCATACAAAATTCGCATTAAAAGATTCCTAAGGCAGCACCAACCACGCCGTCAATAAGCCAAGGCATGCCCCAGCCACCAGATCAGACAGATAATGCACTCCCAGCAATAAGCGGGATGCACCAATACAACCAGCCCAAATAAACACGCACCACAACATCATGGGATAAAAAACCGAAGTAACTTCAGCCATTAAAAAAGCCGCTGCGGTATGACCAGAGGGAAGGCTGTAACGATCGGAAGGGGTAATAAACACCGGCAAATTACGCGGACGTTCGCGTTTAAAACTGTTTTTAATCAGCCAATAAATGGGTAATTCAATAACAAATGCTTTTAATACACAGTGGAAAAAATCATGCCCTCGGGCACCATCGTTCCATGTCAAAATAACCGCGATTAGCAGGTAAAGCGGGCCATCACCGGTGCGGGAAATCAAACGGCTAATACGTGCCTGATATTGGTTATAACTGTGTGATAAGAAGAGTTGACTGGTTTTTTGATCCCAACGCTGAATAAACTGCATATTCTTCCCCGCCAGATAGTCTCATGACTACCCTAACGACGGGGAATGACAGTTCGTTGAACGATCAGTAACAGAATAGTGACAAGAAATAATTCCGGCACTTACGCAGGATAAATACCGGTGATTTAAATCATTCCGCGGCAACGGCTGTTTGTGCTGGCACTCGCCACAGTAAACTAACCACAATGGCTGCCAGTGTTGGCAGTAACCATGCCAGCCCCAGATCAAACAAGGGCAGGAAATTCAAAGCATGGAGATCAACACCCGCTGCTTTAATACCGTCCAAACAGCCAAACAGCAGAGCAACACCAAGCACCAAACGGAATGCCAAACTGTGATTAAAAAACAAATTGCGCATAAAAGTTACAACGACTAACGCAATGGCAACCGGATAAATCGCCACCAGCACCGGAATAGAGATCACCAGTAACTGTGTTAATCCCACGTTGGCAACAATAGCGCATGACACTGCGATCACGGCTGCACATTGTTTATAACTAAAACGTGGCCACAACGTGTGGAAAAAATCGGCACAAGCGGAAGTCAAACCAACCGAGGTCGTCAGACATGCCAAACCCACTATCGCGGCCAAAACAACTGAGCCCATCGGGCCAAACAACAAAGCCACATAAGCAGCCACCAGCTCACCACCATTTTGTGGGTTGGCCATCACGCCACCAGCCGTTCCGCCCAATTTAAATAAGGCAATATAAACCAGCGCCAATCCGGTCGCAGCGATCACACTGGCCACCGCCAGATAACGGGTTTGCTGTTTTACATCGGCAATGCCACGAGATTTCAACACATCGATGATCAGCATACCGAACATCAACGCACCAAATGTATCCATGGTGTTGTAACCTTCCAGTAGGCCTTTCACGACCGGATGCTGAATGTAATCAGCGGAGACAGAAGGAATGGATCCCTGTGGCGCGACCAGAACGGCAATACCCAGCGCGGCCAGTAATAAAACCAAGACTGGCGTCAGGATCTTACCAACCGCATCCAGCAACTTGCCCTGATTCAATGAAAGGAACAGCGTTAGTCCAAAATAAAAAAGGCTAAATAATGTCAATACGAACTGGCTATCCAAAGAACCAATGAAAGGTTTTACCGCCATTTCGTAGGTCACTAAACCGGTACGAGGGGTCGCAAACGCTGGGCCAATGATGATGTAGGTCGCAATAGCAATCGACATCCCCGCCCATGCAGGCAACATCCGGGTCATAGTCAATAAGCCACCACCAGCAAATGCGATAGAGAGAATCGTTGCCAGCGGCAAGCCGACTGCGGTGATTAAAAAGCCGAACATGGCGAAACTCATGTTTTCGCCGGCCAGATAACCCACCATAGGAGGGAAAATAATATTGCCTGCGCCTAGAAAAAAGGCAAAGGTCATAAAGCCGAGACCAAGCAAGTCGGCTCGTGTCATGGTTTGTTTCAAAACTAACTCCACTTACAACGGCTTGTTGACTCTAACTTCCAGTCAGATAACAAACCATATCGGAGCGCATAAACTATCCATGTCAGCGAACCACATAGGCATAAAACACAAGAGCATAAAAAGGGGTGCAAGCATACGTGAGCTTTCTGGCCGAATAAAGCATAAACCACATGAAAATTACTGAATTGAAGCAGCAACAAGCCACAATGCGATATTTTATGCTAAAAATATGAGGGGATTAGAGATAATAAATAAAAAATAAGAAAAATATGATGGAAGGAAGAGAGAGCCCTCCCTTCCACAGAGATCCATTTACCGTTCTGTCAGCGCCAGCTTAACCGCCAATGCCGCAAAAACACTGCCAGCAACTCGATTCATCACCACTTCCGCTTTCGGGCTTTGGCTAAACCAGTTACCGAGTTTACCAGCTAGTAAACTAACCAACCCAAACACCAGTAAAGTACACACAATAAAAATCGCGCCTAATTCCAGTAACTGAAAAGTCAGATGACCTTGTGCCGGATTAGTAAATTGCGGCAGAAACGCCAGAAAGAAAATCGAGACTTTAGGATTGGTGATGTTCATGACGATACCACGGCGATAGAGCGCGGCTTTATTCAACGTCGTCGTTTTAGCCGCCCCCAGGCCGCTGGCACCAGCACGAAATGCCCCCCAGGCCAGATACAACAAGTAAGCCGCACCACAAAGCTTCAGAATGGTAAAGGCCAGTAATGATTGCTGAAAAATTACCGCAACACCCAGTGCCACCGCCGTGGTGTGAACTAATAATCCGGTACATAACCCTAGCGTGACTAACAAGCCGGAGCTGATACCGCGCAACATGGATTGTGTCAGTACAAAAATATTATCCGGCCCCGGCACCAAACACAGTAGTAATGAGGCGGTCAGAAATAACAAAAACGTATCAAGGCTCAGCATAACGATTTCCATCAGCACAAAATAATGCGTCCGATTCTAGCACTGCTTTTAGGTTTCCGGCGCAAAACAGCTGGCTCGTTCGATACATTCATCGCAACTCGGTGCACGGCAGACATAATTCCCACCCAACGCACACTGTTGACGGTAAAAGAACTTTTTCCAGCGCATATTCTGGCTGTTCATGGTGACTAATTCTGGGAAACAGCACCGCATCAACTCGCGTAAACTTTGACGGGAATCCAGCCCCAGATCTTGCCACAGATGGTTAAAGCCCATCGACGCCACGGCAATGATCTGTGCCATCGGCGCCGCATCGGGTTGCTGATAGCCGGTTAACCATTGTTCCAGCTCCTGACATTCCTGTACGCGCATCGTCAGCAATTCCGACAGTAACGTCTGCCGCTGTTGTTGCAACAAACCAATTACTACCGGCTGCGTGTCGCATACCTGCAGAAGCTGATGATAAGCATCAGCACCCAAGCCCATATAACGCGGCAGCTGGCTAATGCCCGCCTGATAACGCCACACCAGATCGGCCAACCATTGCTGCGGCGAAGTCGGTATTGTCGTGGTTAACAACGATGCCTGTAGCGGCATATCACACCGGATGGCCTGATTCATAAGCAATGGCTCCCTCTACCGGACAGATCTGGATGCAACGCGGCCCGACGCTATGTCCCTGACATTCGTTGCAGCGTTTAACCGAGATCGAAAAGATCCGATCCTGCTCGCGGATTGCCCGCTTTGGGCAAACCTCCAGACAACTGAAACATCCCACGCATTTTGCCGTAATAACACAACTCATTAGGCTACCCCGCGAACGTGCAGTTTCACCTCGGTTGCTTTCGATTGTAATTGCCACCAGGCTGATAACGCTTCACGGATCGGCTGCCACGCGTAATCCACCACCGGTTGCACCCCTGCTGCTTCAAGCTTCTGCCAAGGGCCTAAACCAAGGCGAGAGCAGAACACGGCATCCATATCCGCCAGTAAAGTGAGAGTGTCTGTCATGACATCATCGTGATCATCACATTCCGTCTGACCGTGACAATATTGAGCGACATGACGTTCACCCACTAAAGTGACGCCTTCACTGTTAACGCTGTAGATATGGAAACGTTTGGCGTGACCAAAGTGCTGATCCACAACAACGCCTTGCTGCGTTGCCACCGCCACCAAGCGTGCATCTTCATCCTCGGAGGCACCGGCACTGGCAATCGCCGCCTGAATTTTGGTGCGTTGTTGCATCACTGGCGCGTAATCTTTTGCCTGTTCTGGCAACGCTGAAAGGTTGAATTCTTGGCTGCGATCTTCACCCAACATTCCCACGGCATCGGCACGACACTGCTGACAGTGCGCCATCTGTGGCATAAAAGCGCCACTGCGTTCACGTACTTGCGTCACTTCTTCAACAGTGGGTTCACGCTGGCCATTCAAACCATAATAGGTGCCATGCTCCGGTTTCGAGATCAACGGCATGATGTTGTGCAGGAACGCGCCCATATCACGAATGGCATGGCTCACTTCCGCCAAATGGAAATCATTCACGCCGGGGATCAACACCGAATTGATCTTCACCAATACACCATTTTCCATCAGCTTACGCATACCTTCGATCTGCTGATCGATCAGGATCTGTGCCCCCTCTTTGCCGCGGTAACGCACGCCATCGAAATAAATCCAGTCGTAGATCTGTGCAGATACATGGGCATCGATTGCATTCATGGTGATGGTGACATGATCAACACCCAATGCGACCAGAGAATCAACCGACTGTGGCAATGCCAGGCCGTTGGTCGACACACACAATTTCACATCCGGTAATGCTGAGCGCAGCCCTTCCAGCGTGTCGAAGGTGCGGGTTTGATTTGCCAATGGGTCACCGGGGCCGGCAATACCAATTACCGATAACTGCGGGATTGCAGCAGCCACTGCGCGCGCTTTCTGTAATGCCTGTTCCACGTTTAGCAGTTCAGAAACCACACCCGGACGCGACTCGTTCGCACAGTCATATTTACGATTACAGTAGTTACACTGCACATTACATGCTGGCGCCACGGCCAGATGCATACGGGCATATTTATGATGAGCATTAGGGGAATAACAAGGGTGATGAGCTACTTTTTCTGCCTGAGCCATGGAAAAACCAGCTGCGCCGTTGGAACTCCCACATCCGCTGCCTTTTTTCTGGCTGCCACATCCTTGTCGCATTGTTGAATTATTCTCGGTCATATTCTGCTGCCTCATCACACTGGACTCTTTGTGATCTAAGGATGCAAACATCAATCCGATGACCAAGTTTATTTTAATGCATTGAAAAATATGACTTTATAAATATAAAACGAGTCAGAAATGTACGGTAGTTGTGTCACACAGAACTGACAATGTGACAAACCCCACATAATTTGATGATCAGCAGAATATTGCTAACACGGTTTAGCCAAGATTTAATATTTTCAGCAGGTTCATGAAAAACTATTGTGTTAGATCAGTAAAACGCAGAAAAATCCGTTATGACATCATCAAATGTCATGATTCTCTGTATAATGCACGCCAGATTTATTGCTCATATTTATATCCCTGAACTATCGGAGTTATCCTTCCATGAAAAAAACCAAGATCGTATGTACTATCGGTCCTAAGTCTGAGCCAAAAGCTGTAATGGCTAAAATGATTGAAGCAGGCATGAACGTAATGCGCCTGAACTTCTCTCACGGTGACTTTGAAGAACATGGTGGTCGTATCAAGACTGTCCGTGAAATCTGTGCTGAAACCGGTAAAAAAGTAGCGATCCTGCTGGATACCAAAGGTCCAGAAATCCGTACTATCAAACTGGAAGGCGGTAACGACGTATCTCTGGTTGCTGGCCAGACTTTCACTTTCACTACAGACAAAACTGTAGTTGGTAACACTAACTGTGTTGCTGTGACTTACGAAGGTTTCGCTAAAGACCTGAAAGCTGGCAACACTGTGCTGGTTGACGACGGTTTGATCGGTATGGAAGTTATCTCTACTACTGATACTGAAGTTGTTTGTAAAGTAATGAACAACGGCGACCTAGGCGAAAATAAAGGTGTTAACCTGCCAGGCGTTTCTATCCAACTGCCAGCACTGGCTGAAAAAGACAAAGCTGACTTGGTATTCGGTTGCGAACAAGGCGTTGACTTCATCGCTGCTTCTTTCATCCGTAAGAAAGAAGACGTTCTGGCTATCCGTGATCACCTGAAAGCACACGGTGGCGAAAACATCCAGATCATCTCTAAAATCGAAAACCAGGAAGGCCTGGACAACTTCGACGAAATTCTGGAAGTTTCTGACGGTATCATGGTTGCCCGTGGCGACCTGGGTGTAGAAATCCCTGTTGAAGAAGTTATCTTCGCTCAGAAGATGATGATCCAGAAATGTAACAAAGCACGCAAACCAGTTATCACTGCAACTCAGATGCTGGATTCCATGATCAAAAACCCACGTCCAACCCGCGCTGAAGCTGGTGACGTTGCGAACGCGATCCTGGACGGCACTGATGCAGTTATGCTGTCAGGTGAATCAGCTAAGGGTAAATTCCCACTGAACGCTGTTTCTATCATGGCAACTATCTGTGGCCGTACTGACCCAGTTATGCCTTCTAACCTGTCTATCGAAAATGCTAACGATCGTAAGAGCATCACCGAAGCAGTATGCCGTGGCGCAGTAGAAACTACCGAGAAATTGGAAGCTCCTCTGATCGTTGTTGCGACTGAAGGTGGTAAATCAGCACGCGCTGTTCGTAAATATTTCCCTAAAGCGAACATCCTGGCGCTGACTTCTAACGCTAAAACTGCTCAGCAACTGGTTCTGACCAAAGGTGTTACACCTGTTCTGGTTGAGAAACTGGCTTCTACCGATGCATTCTACGTGCAGGGTAAAGAAGCAGCACTGGCTTCTGGCCTGGCTGTAGCTGGCGACATCGTGGTTATGGTTTCTGGTGCTCTGGTACCAAGCGGCACTACCAACACTGCATCTGTACACAAGCTGTAATTTTCAGCTCGCGTTCCAGAACCTCAAAACGCCGGTACTCTGTACCGGCGTTTTTTTTATTCTCACGCAGCGGTTTTTTGTGCGTCATCTCTCGTTTTGCTATATTCTTGCGCAAGTTTGATGCAGCCTGTTACAGCACATCAACATCAATACAACAAATGACCAACTGTGAGCACCACTATGCAAAAACAGCCTCTTTTCCGCAGTCTGTTATCCGGGCTTCTTCTTCTAACCAGTACGACTTTGTTTGCGGCTCAGCAACAAGAGTTGCCAACTCGTGCCAGTCTCGATAACAAACTCACCTCTTTGAATAAACGCGATACGTTGACTGTGGCCGAAAAAGCACAAAAAGACGATATCGAACAAACTATTACGCTTTTAGATGCGATTGATAAAGAAAAAATCAAATTAAAAGATCAGGATCAATCCCTTACAAAAGCACCAGCAAAACTGAAAGAATTCGCCCGTCAGCTGGAGTTACTGCAAAAGAATGATGCACAAGATACTCAAGCACTAAAAAACGAAATCAGTCGCCTGACGCAAACGCAGTTAGATGGTCGTCTGACCGATCTGTTGAGCCAATTACAAAGTGCACAAAGTGATTTAGGCAATGCCAACAGTCAACTGACGTTCCTGCAAACTTTGCCTGAGCGCGCACAATCGGCGATGAGTCAGGATTACCAGCGGATGCAGGATATCCGCAATCGTTTGAGTGGTTTGAAACAGAATGGGGAAATGACCCCCTCGCTGCGTGTAAAACTGAATACCGAACTGGCGCTGTTGCAATTGCAACAAGAGCAACGCCAGAAGGATCTGGACAACAACACCAGCCAGCAAGATCTCTACAATAAACAACGCGATTTTTTGACGGCCCAAATTGCGCAACTGAATAACTGGGTGCAGTTATTACAACAGCAAGTCAGTAATAAGCGCCTGACCCTCACTGAAAAAACCGTAGAAGAAAGTGGCACCACGCAGAATGATAACTCTCAAGCATTGCCATCATTCATCCAAAAAGAACTGAAACTGAACCAGCAACTCAGCCAGCAATTAATTGATGCGACCCAAGGCGTAAACTCGCTGGTGCAGGAAAACATCAAAGTTAAAAACTGGCTGGATCGCACCACCCAAACCGAACAAAACCTGAACGAGCAGATCTCGGTGCTGAAAGGCAGTTTGTTGCTGTCGAAGATCCTCTATCAACAACGTCAGATGTTACCCGATGCTAATTTAGTGCGCGGCTCGGAAGAACAGATCGCTGACTTACGTTTGGCGCAGTTTGACGTCAACCAGCAACGTGACCAGCTGTATCAGCGTAATGAGTACATCCAGAAAATTCTGGAAAAAAACAAAGGTGATGCATTAACTGCGGACCAAATGGCAACGTTGAATGAAGCGCTGGATGGTCGTCGCGAACTACTGGAACAGTTGAATAAACAACTAGGCCAGCAGTTGAATTTATCCATTAACCTACAATTGAACCAACAGCAACTCGAGCGTGTCAGTAAAACGCTGCAATCCACCTTACAGCAGCAAATCTTCTGGGTCAGCAGTAACAAGCCACTTGATATGGCATGGCTGACAGTGTTACCAGGCGCGCTCATGATGCAATGGCAAGCCGTAAATATCAGTGCAAATCTGAATAACTGGCTGCTGGAATCACTGAAAGTCTTCCCGGCTATTTTGCTGATGCTGGTTATCGCGGGTGCCATGATCTGGAAACGCCAAACGATACAGAGCCGTTTTGAAAAGCTGGCCAAAGAAGTTGGCCAGTTACGCAGTGATACGCACAGTCATACCCCGAAAGCAATTTTGCTGGTGTTCCTGCGTACCATTCCCGGCGCACTGCTGATCATGAGTGGTGGTCTGGCCTTGGTCTTCAGTGGCTTATCCACCCCGCTGATCATTGGTGAACTCTCATTCCGCATGGCATTAGCCTATATGGCTTTTGGCTCAATGCGCCGCATGCTGAAACCCGATGGTTTGGCGCAAAAACACTTTGGCCATGATGCCCAAACCGTGGCGCACCTGCGTAATGCCCTGCGTTATATTTGGTACACCCTGTTACCGCTGATTTTTGTCGCCACACTGGGTGAGCTCGATCCGTCTCGTTTAGCCAATGACGTGGTTGGGCAAATTATCTGCCTGATCAGCTTGCTGTTTCTGTCATTCGAACTGTTTACTACCGTACGTAAACGCCCCAACAACCAACAAACCGGCTTGTGGCGTAATATCACGGCGCTGACCTTTGGGCTGGTGCCGCTGATCCTGATCGGCCTGTTAGGTTTTGGTTATTACTACACCGCCTTAAAACTCAGTGCGCGTTTGATCGATAGCTTCTATCTGGTGTCAGTCTGGGTGCTGCTGTATGAAACCTCACTACGCGGATTGTCTGTTGCTGCCCGCCGTTTGGCTTATCGCCGCGCATTGGCAAAACGTCAACATCAGCAACGAACAGAAAATGCCGATGGTGTTGAAGTCAGTGATGACAAACCGATCACCTTGGAACAGATCAACGAACAAACGCTGCGTCTGGTGACCGTCGCATTGACGTTAGTCTTCGCTGGTGCTTTCTATTGGTTATGGTCCGATCTGGTCGCCGTAATTGCTTATCTGGATAGTATTACGTTGTGGCATCATACCGTGGGTACTGACGGCAATGCCGTGCTAGAAGCCGTGAGCTTGCGAGATCTGTTGGGTGCGGGAGTCATCGCCATGGTGACTTACATCCTGACCCGCAACTTACCCGGCTTATTGGAAGTGCTGGTTTTATCGCGCCTGCAACTGGCACAAGGCACCTCATATGCCATTACTACGATTTTATCCTATCTGTTAACAGCCACCGGTACTATTTCCACTCTCTCAATCATCGGGATGGAATGGAACAAATTGCAGTGGCTCGTTGCCGCATTATCGGTAGGTCTGGGTTTTGGTTTACAGGAAATCTTCGCCAACTTCGTCTCTGGCCTGATCATTTTGTTCGAACGTCCGGTGCGGATCGGTGACACCATTACTGTGTCTGGGTTTTCCGGTACTGTTAATAAGATCCGCATCCGTGCCACCACCATTACTGACTTTGACCGTAAAGAAGTGATCATTCCCAACCGGGCATTCGTGACCGAACGTCTGATCAACTGGTCATTGAGCGATACGATTACGCGTGTGGTATTACGTATTGGCGTCTCTTACGGCTCTGATCTGGAGTTAACCCGTCGTTTACTGCTGCAAGCCGCCGCCGAAAACCAGCGAGTGATGAAAGAACCGGCACCGAGTGTCTATTTCCTCGCGTTTGGCGCCAGCACGCTGGATCACGAAATGCGCTTCTTCGTACAAGAACTGGGCGATCGTAATCCGGCACTGGATGAGCTGAATCGCCGGATTGATCATCTGTTCTCTGAACATGGGATCAATATTGCGTTTAATCAGGTCGAAGTGACGTTGAAAAATGTGCATGGTGACGTGGTGAATGTGGATACCGCCGCTTCAGCTGCCGGCGCCGCTGCGTCCGCAACATTAGATGCGATGGCAGCCGCAAAAGCAGCCATAGCAAAACCGGACCCAGAACAAAAATAACCTGCAACCACGAGGGATTTAAAATCCCTCTTGTTCGATAACTGCAGACTAAAAAGCCCGCTGAAAATCAGTGGGCTTTATTTTTTTGAATACTTCTCTCGTTCACATTACGGTGCCAGACGGTCGATATGCCAGAAATCACCCTGCCGCTGATACAAGAAACGGTCATGCAAACGATGAGCCCCACCCTGCCAGAATTCAATGCTATCAAAACGAATACGATAACCGCCCCAGAAACTAGGTACCGGAATTTCACCGTTGGCAAATTTTGAGCGCATCTCCATAAATTTACTTTCCAGCATACTGCGGGCAGAAATCCGGCTCGATTGCTGGCTTACCCATGCCGCGATCTGGCTGTCTTTCGGGCGGGAATGAAAATACTTGATGACTTCCAATGGCGA
Source organism: uncultured Tolumonas sp. (assembly GCF_963678185.1). Taxonomy (NCBI): domain Bacteria; kingdom Pseudomonadati; phylum Pseudomonadota; class Gammaproteobacteria; order Aeromonadales; family Aeromonadaceae; genus Tolumonas; species uncultured Tolumonas sp. The sequence goes on along the minus strand of NZ_OY782757.1, from coordinate 3,319,032 downwards.
CAGCTGTTCCGCAACACCGGTAATATGGATCTGGCGTTCCAGCGTGTGCCACGGAAACAATAAGCTGACATGGTTATTAGCCTTGATCTGCTGCGCCTTACGGCTACCCAGATTGGTATAAAACACAAAACCATCGGCATCATAATGTTTCAATAACACCATGCGCTGAAAGGGCTGACCATTGGCATCGACTGTCGCTACGCTCATCGCGGTCGGATCACTCAATTTAGCGTCACAAGCCTGGCGCAGCCATTTTTCAAACAAAACCATCGGATCGACAGGCAAATCTTCGCGGTGCAATCCGCCTTTCAGGTATTCACGACGTAAATCCGCAATATCCATTTTTCTGTTCTTCCCATTAATGCGAAATTCTAATATTGTGCGCTGCATAACTGTTAATCACAAGTCTGTGATATTGCCTGCAAAGCGGTAATGTTTCTTGTCTCCGTGCAGGCGACCTTCTATGATCTTCTCATTTCCACTATTCAGGTTTTATCCATGCGCACTTATGCACTCACTCCGCTGGAATGCGGCTCTGTACAAGCTATTCTGTCTGCCGTATTAAATGATAAATCACCAGTTGATCGCGCCACTGCGCAGGAATTTAAAGCAGAACCTATGCCGGAAGCGGCGCAGCTCCATGTCATTGGTGCGGTCGGTGATATTTTACGCCACCTCAACCTGCTGGCATTCCTGGCTGATGTCTCAATGGATCAAGCCGGTATTGCCGTGCAATCATTGATCTGCCAATGGCACTTGTTGCGTAACCGCCAATTACCAAATTTACGCGCTTCTGATCTGTGTGACACTAAAGCATTCGAAACCCGTCGTGAATTAGCCAAAGCACAACCTGCCTTGTGGGACGGCTGCCCTGAGTGGCTGGAACAACTGGGTCAGGAACAACTGGGCGAAGCATGGCCGGCAGAACGTGCCGCGCTGACGCATGCTGCCAAACGCTATATCCGCGTGAACACATTAAAATGTGATGAGACACAGCTACAACATCGTCTGCAGCTGGAACACATTGATACCCGAGCAGTGCCTGACGTACCTGGTGCTCTGGAAGTCACTTCGAATGGTTCACTGTTTCGCACGCAAGCCTTTAAAGATGGCTGGTTTGAACAGCAAGATGCCGGCTCACAACACATTGCCCCATTCCTGGGTGTGGAACCTGGCATGCGAGTAATTGATGCTTGTGCCGGTACCGGTGGTAAAACACTGCATCTGGCAGCTCTGATGGCCGGTAAAGGCCGCTTATTAGCGATGGACGTGGAACAGTGGAAAGTAGACAACCTGCGTCTGCGTGCTCGTCGAGCAGGCGCTCACAATATCGAGCCACGCTTGATTGAAAGCAGCAAAACCATCAAACGTCTGAAAGAAAGTGCTGACCGTGTATTGTTAGACGTGCCATGCTCAGGCTTAGGTGTTTTAAAACGTAACCCGGATACCAAGTGGCGTGATACCGCAGAACGTCTGCCAGTTTTACTGGAATTGCAAGCCGACATTCTGCGTCGCTACAGCAAAATGGTCAAAGTCGGTGGTCAGCTGGTTTATGCCACCTGCAGTCTGCTGCCAGCCGAAAACCAACATCAGGTGGCTAAATTCCTGAATGAATGTGATGGTCAGTTCTCACTGATCCGCGATCAAAGCATCAGCCCGGCAGAAACCGGTTTTGACGGCTTCTATATGGCCTTGCTACAACGTAATTAATTTACGATTAAAATGACAAAGGCATGATTATTCATGCCTTTTTTTATGGCTGTAAAAGCCGTTTCACAAATAGCAGACGAAAAAAAACCGCATCAGCAAGCTGTGCGGTTTTTTGACTCTATTCGCTATTCAGAGTGAATTAACGATCGCGACGGAATTTGCTACCGGCACCAGCACCACCATCACGGTGTTGCGGACGATCAGTGCGGTCGCCAGAAGAACGGCTCTTGAACGGACGGTCACCACGACCTTCGTTGCGAGCACCGTCAGCGCGAGGCGGACGACGATCACCAAATGATGGACGTGCACGACGAGCAGATTCTGGCACTTCACCGGTGAACAATTCGATATCCAGCGGACGCTGACAAACGCGCGCTTTCTTCAATGTGTTCATGACTTCTGCAGGCATACCTTCAGGCAGGTCAACAGTAGTGAAATCGTTATAAATTTCGATATGACCGATGAACTTGCTGTCGATACCAGCTTCGTTAGCGATAGCGCCTACGATCTGACCTGGTTTCACGCCATGTTCATGACCAACATGCAGTTTGTAACGCGAAGTTGGGCCTTCTGGTGCACGTGAACGACGTTCACTGCGTTCTGGGCGATCGCCACCACGTTCGAAACGCTCACCGCCACGGTCGTTACGGCCACCGCGTTCAAAACGGTCACTACCACGATCATTACGGTCATCCATACGTTGGAATGGTTCTGGCTCTTTTTCGTTCATGAACAGTGGCTCATCACCCTGTACCATTTTCGCCAGCGCCGCACACAAATCTAATGGATCAGTGCTTTCGTCTTCCAGGAATTCGTTGATGATCTGTTGGAACGGCTGCAAGTCTTGTTCAGAATCCAGCGTTTCACGGATCTGCTGTTTAAAGCGTTCCAAACGATGTTTGTTGATATCTTTCGCTGTTGGCATCTGCATTGGCTCGATTGGTTGGCGGGTGGCCTGTTCAATCATGCGTAACATACGACGCTCACGCGGCGCAACAAACAGAATTGCATCGCCAGTACGACCAGCACGACCAGTACGGCCGATACGGTGAACATAAGATTCTGTATCGTAAGGAATATCGTAGTTCACAACGTGAGTAATACGTTCTACGTCCAGACCACGGGCAGCAACGTCAGTCGCGATCAGAATGTCGATCTGGCCCGCTTTCAGTTTTTCTACCGTACGTTCACGCAGTTTCTGCGGAATATCACCGTGCAGTGCTTCACAAGAGTGACCACGGGCAGACAGTTTGCTGGTCAGCTCTTCAGCCGCAGTTTTAGTGCGTACGAATACCAACAACGCATCGAATTGTTCCACTTCTAACATACGAGTCATCGCATCCAGCTTATGCAAGCCAGAAACCAACCAGTAACGCTGACGGATGTTAGTCGCAGTGCTGGTTTTAGACGCGATCTTGATTTCCACTGGGGATTTCAGGTGACGATGCGCAATGCGGCGGATCTGTTCTGGCATAGTGGCAGAGAAAAGCGCGATCTGGCGATCCAATGGACATTGTTCGATAACCCATTCCACATCATCGATAAAGCCCATGCGCAACATTTCGTCTGCTTCGTCCAGCACCAGAGTTTTCAGTGCAGACAGATCCAGTTTACCGCGACGCATCATGTCCATAACACGGCCAGGAGTACCGACAACAACTTGAGCACCACGGCGTAGTGCGCGCAGTTGTGAATCGTAAGATGAACCACCATATATAGGCAGTACATGGAAATCAGGGATAAATTGCGCGTAGCTCTGGCAAGCTTCAGCAACCTGAATAGCCAGTTCACGCGTTGGTGCCAGGATCAGCACCTGAGTATCCATCTGAGTTAAATTCAGACGAGACAGGATTGGCAGGGCGAACGCACCTGTTTTACCTGTACCAGTTTGCGCCTGACCCAACAGGTCACGGCCTTCCAACAATGGCGGAATAGAAGCAGCTTGGATCGGTGATGGATCTTCATAACCCACAGCGGTTATGGCTTTCAGAATAGGCGCAGCTAACCCCAGCTCGCTAAAGCTCGGCAATTTTTCGGTATCAGTCATATTTATTTTTCACTACTCTACAAGGATGGGCACTTAGCGAGGGAGACGCTGCTGGCCCGAACAAAGAAATGGGTGGCGATTATACACACTGGACGAGCTTTGTCGCCAAAAATGTGATAGTTATCGCAGCAATTTCAGAAGTTTTCAGACGGGTGGGCTTACACGGTCTCTTACTCGACTCTCTTTTACGCTGGTTATTATACAGCCAATTTACAATTTTTGCTTGTCACAATTACTTCACAGTTCTTTTTTTCTGAGAAAGTACCGCTAATGTCAGCCGACTGGTGCATAACAAACGCTCACGTTCATCGTGCAGATTGATCTGCCAAACTTGTGTCGTCGACCCCAGATGAATTGGATGTGCAGTGCCAGTGACAATACCATCGCGTTTCGCGCGCAGATGATTGGCATTGATATCCAACCCGACGCAACAAAGTGTGCGAGGAACACACATATTCCCCGCCACAGAACCTAGCGTTTCAGCCAGCACAACAGACGCACCGCCATGCAACATGCCAAATGGTTGGTGGGTGCGACTATCTACCGGCATAGTCGCCTGCAGATAGTCATCACCAAACGCGGTGTATTCGATACCGAGATGAGCGACCAGTGTATTTACCGAGCCGGCATTTAAACTCGCCAGTGTAAAATCTCGTTGCCAAATCACCACGTTTTCTCCGTTTACTTTACGCTTTTAATTTCACAGCAATGCTAACAATGCCTGCACAGGGTGTTTTAGTTTATTACCATCGATCCGTTTGACCTGACTACGGCAGGAATAACCGGTCGCCAGTGCCTGCGAGGTTGGCAGTTTTGCCAAAGCAGGTTGCCAGCTGTTTTTGTAGATCTGACGTGAGTCATCCAGATGTTTAACATCATGGCCATAGGTTCCCGCCATACCACAACAACCCACGGCAACCGGCTGCAATTTGGCCCCCAGGCGATTAAATACTTTCGCCCAATCACCATTACTGCTTGGCTCTGCGGTTTTTTCGGTGCAATGCCCCATCAGGTAGAACATCTCATCACTCGCCTCTTTTTGCGGTAACGAATCAAGCACTGACAGTAACCATTCTTGCGGTAATTGCACTTTAAAATCACCACGTGCATCACCTAACGCACGAACATATTCATCACGATAACAAAGCACCATGGCTGGATCAGGTCCGATCATCGGTACATTCAGTTTGTGTAAACGATTCAGGAACTGCGCACTATCCGCTGCAGTACGCGCAAAACTACGCAGGAACCCTTTGATATGTTGCGGTTTACCGTTGGGTTTGAACGGCAACAATAATGGACGATAACCTAGTTTTTCCAGCAACAGAATCAGGTCACGCACCACATCGGCATCATAAAAAGAAGTAAATGGATCTTGTACCACCAATACCACTTTCTTGCGTGCATCCGGCGACATAGCTTCCAGTTTTTCCAACTGGAACAGTAATGCTTCGTGGCCGGCTAAATGTTGTTTCAGCGTCGGCTGACTCAAAATAGGCACATCCACCATACCGATGGTTTTTTCGGTCAGCTTTTGCACCCAGTTTTGTTTCAAAAAGAAATTCACGGCTCCCGGCGTTTTTGCCATGAGAGGTGCATAAGTTTCCACCGTTGCCACAAAGTAATCTTTTGCAGGGCGCAGATAACGTTGATGATAAACCTGCATAAAACGCGAGCGGAAAGCTGGCACGTCAACCTTGATCGGGCATTGGCTAGAGCAGGCTTTACAGGCCAGACAGCTTTGCATCGCATCCATCACTTCATGTGAGAAATCATATTCACCACGACGTTTAGCAAAGGTGTTTAGCGCCCGATCAACCAGATCTTTCCAGCGGAACACTCCATGTTGGATGGCCCCTTCTTCGGTCAGCACATCCACGCCTTGCACTTCCAGCTGACGCAGCCATTCACGCATTAAACCTGCGCGCCCTTTCGGTGATTCACGACGATCACCACTGAGTTTAAATGACGGGCACATTGGAGAACTGGTTTCAAAGGTGAAACACAAGCCGTTGCCATTACAATCTAAAGCTTCTTTAAAGGAATCGCGGATCTTCACCGGGATCTGGCGATCATACGCGCCACGTTTGGTCGCATCGACAGAAACGAGTTCATCGTTGGAATTAATTGGCGTACAAATTTTGCCGGGGTTCAGACGATTATCTGAGTCAAATGCTCCTTTAATACGACGCAATTCAACAAACAATTCACCGAAAAACTCCGGACCATATTCCGAGCGGAAACCACGGCCGTGTTCACCCCACATTAAACCGCCGTATTTCGCGGTCAGTTTAACCACTTGATCGGAGATTTTACGTAAAGTCACTTCCTGTTCAGGGTCGCACATATCCAGTGCCGGACGCACATGCAACACACCCGCATCAACGTGACCAAACATACCGTAAGTTAATTGATGATCATCCAGTAACGCTCTGAATTCCATGATGAAATCAGCCAATTTCTCAGGTGGTACAGCCGTATCTTCTGTAAATGCTACAGGCTTCTTACGCCCCGGTGCATTGCCCAGCAAACCCACCGCTTTTTTACGCATACCATAAATGGCTTCAATACTGCCGAGATCTTCGCAGATCTGATAACCAATAATGCCCGCTTTGCCTGCCGCCATCTGTTCATCAATTTTCTGACACAATGCCTGCATTTTAGGCTGCTGCTCACTCGCCTCGGCGCCAGCATATTCAACGATGTTTAAGCCCATCATCTCTTTACCCGGCACATCGGTGATCAAGTTTTTCACTGAATGCCAGACAATATCAGAACGCGCCAGATCCAATACGCGTGAATCAACGGTTTCCACCGACATCGCTTCAGCTGCCAGCATTAACGGTGCGTTACGCAATGCAGATTTAAAGCTATCGTATTTAATATTCACCAATGCGCGATAAGTTGGGATCGGTGTCAGATCGAGCAAGATTTCAGTAATAAAGGCTAACGTGCCTTCCGAACCACACAATAAGCGGCTCAGATCCAGCGTTTCAGTAGCAGGATCATAGACATGCGTCAGATCATAGCCTGTGAGAAAGCGGTTTAGTTTTGGAAATGTCGCTTCGATATCTGCGCGTTTTCTTCGGGCAATATCCCACACCAGACGGTAGATTTCACCTTCTCGATCTTGCTGCGCCAACTTCGCCTGCAATGCTTCACCTTGCAGTGGTAAAGCTTCTATTACCGAACCATCCATTAAAACTGCTCGTACACCTAATACGTGATCCGAGGTCTTACCATATTTCAGCGAGCCCTGACCTGAAGCATCAGTATTCACCATGCCGCCAATCGTTGCGCGATTACTGGTTGACAGTTCTGGCGAGAAGAACAAACCATGCGGCTTCAGCGTCGTATTCAGCTTATCTTTAACCAACCCTGCCTGCACTTTGACTCGACGGGCCGCCACATCCAGCTCTAATACCGATGTCATGTACAATGACAGATCCACCATGATGCCATCATTCAACGATTGACCATTAGTGCCCGTACCACCACCACGTGGTGAAAATGTAATGTGGCGATAAACTGGTTCTGACGCCAGTTTCAGCATTAATGCAATATCGTCAGTGGTTTTTGGGTGCACTACTGCCTGCGGTAACCACTGATACACACTGTTATCAGTCGCCACAGCCAGACGGCTGGAATAAGAGGAATCGATATCGCCACTGAATCCAGCGCGCGCTAATGACGCCAGAAAAGCAATATAAGGTTGTTTCAGGCTGTCTTGGGGTGTCAGTCTCGGGATCATGCTGTCTTCCTGATCATGGTGCTGATATCAAAAATTTGAGTATCCAAGCGACGAGAGTGGATATATATGCATATTACACCATTCCGTGGTGTAAGCGGAAAGCGAAATGGTACGCAAGCCCATCATTGCGATCAATGGATAGCGTCACTAAAAGGCTAAATGAATTGTTTACTACGCAGGAATAGATAGAAAGAGATCAGTATCACAGATCATTTTTGCTCAAAAATAGAGATTGCCAGCTGGCTCACAAAACAACAACACCAATGCCTTGCACATTTGCACCGCTGTTATCAGTTAGATATGGTTAACCCAAGAAAAGTTCCCAAGAAATTAAAAAAAACTTTTCAGAGACTAACCAAGCCTGAGGTTAATCAGGCATCCCTCATAACAAGGAAAGATGACGATGAAAAAAACCTTGAATGTATTAGTACCAAGCGTACTGGCACTGTTCGTAGCTTCTGCTGCTCACGCTGGTGCGACTTTCGACACTCCACAGGGTAAACTGATTCTGGGTGGCGACGTAGAATACAACTTGGACGCAACCCATAACAATGCTGACGCATTAGTTACTGATAACCAATCAGCTAACGGTCGTATTCTGGTTGATATCGAAGGCGAACGTGCTCTGGCTAACGGCAACTACGCTGCATTCAAAGTAAACCCTACTTTTGATACCAACGCAGTTGAAGGTTCTGGTGAAGATGCATGGTTTGGTTTCGGCGTGAAAAACGACTGGGGCTTCAAAATGGGTCACTACGAAGCTTATGACCTGTCTGTAGCTGGCCAAGACACTTTCACTACTGGTAACGAAGGCTACCGTGCTAAGTTAGCTCGTGGTCGTGCGTCTTCTGGTAGCCAAGTAATGCTGAGCAAAGAAGCTGGCCAATGGCACGCTGAAGTTTCAACTCTGTTCGGTAGCGATCCAGCATTTAACGGTTCTACCTATCACAATGTAAGCGGCGCAGTACAGAACAAAGATCCGTTGATTGCTCGTCCTGTTGTTGCATGGACTGGTGACACTGTAACTGTAGCAGTTGGTGGTGAATTTAACCTGGTAAGCGACGCTTACACTCAAGGTGTAGATGGTGAAAATCTGTCTTCTTGGAATGGTTACGGTGCTACTACTACCGTTAAAGTTAACGACGACCTGTCTCTGAATCTGCGTGGCGCATATCTGGACGACGTAGCTGGTTCTAGCTACAGCGTTGGCCCAGGTGCTCAATACCAGAACTTCTATGTTGCTTACCTGTACAGCAAAAACACCACTGATACAGATGCAGCATTAGGCACTACCGATTCTCACACCAAAATGAACGAAGTTTACGCTTCTTACAAGATCCCTGGTGTAATGGGTCTGGATAACTTCGACATGTACTTAGGTGCTTCTTACGGCACTACTAAAGTTGATTCAGCAGATACCGTTAAAGATTACGGTGGACGCGTACGTTTCAAATACTTCTTCTAATCTGCCTGTGCAGATGGCGTAAGCCAGAAGTAAATGCCTATTGGACCCTCGCTTCGGCGGGGGTTTTTTGTTATTGCACCGGACTCATTATCCTTTGATAATTAGTTCTACTTTTTTGTTTCTGATAAAACTCGAATATGACCTTATCTCGCCTTGGCCGTTTGTTCCTACTGACATTAGGCTTATTCTGTTTTCTGGTTCACGCCAGCACGGATAATTATGCGCAACAAGCACAACAGACCTGTCAAACGATGTTGGCTTACCGTATGGGCTCGTTATTGGATATTCAGGTTACCGAAGTAAAACCGCTGGCGGTACAAAATAAATGGCTGGTTACCGGAGAAGTGAAAAAGCAAAAACCTGCGGTTACTTTTGCCTGCTTATTGGCACTAAAAGAAAATAAGATGGAATTAGAAAAGCTGGAATTGTTTCAGGTTAAACAACAGACAAAATAGTCTCAGTTAATTTTGACTATCAACGTTCAAAATTGATTTTCTCAATTATAAAAATTACTCACTTTCAGTGGGTGATTCACCTTTACCGGCGATAGGTAAATAGATAGTGAATGTTGTGCCGATGCCTTCTGTGCTAACAACATCAATACGCCCTTTATGTTTTTGAATGATACTGTATGCCAAAGAAAGACCTAAGCCAGTACCTTGCCCTACCGCTTTCGTGGTAAAAAATGGTTCAAAAATTCGTTTGCGTACTGCTTCCGACATACCTTTACCGGTATCCGTAATTGAGATCCAGACTTCTTCACCTTCCCGACCAGTTTTTAGTGTAATTTCCCCCATACCCTCAATTGCATGGGCTGCATTGATCATCATATTCATGAAGACTTGATTGATCTGTGCCGGAACACAACGCACCAACGGAATATCGCCGTATTCTTTATGTACTTTGGCTTTATATTTCAGCTCGTTCCAGACCACATTGAGCGTACTGTCTAAACCACGGTGCAAATCTGAATCCTGCCATACGGATTCACCCGCGCGGGCAAAATCTTTCAGATCTTGGACGATCTGTTTCACACGATCCAATCCATCGGCAGATTCAGCGAGTAGCTCAATAATATCCTGCCGCACATAGTCCAGTTCGATGTTCTCTTTTACTTCATGCAAACGCTGTTGTACGCCAGCCGGTAATTCATCAGATACCTGCTCAAACGTACTGATCAATAACAGCAAGGAATCGACATAGCTTTTTAGTGTTCCCAGATTAGCATTAACAAACCCCACGGGATTGTTGATTTCATGTGCCACACCAGCCGCTAATTGACCAATCGCCGCCATCTTATCCGATTGTAATAATTGCCCCTGGGCACTTTCTAATTTCTGATTCAGTAATTGCAGTTTTTCATATTCATCCTGCAATTTACGGTTGGCCTCGGTCAGTTCATTCGTGCGTTGGGTTACCCGATCTTCCAATTCCTGATTGGTTTGTTTCAGTTTTTGCTGTACGTCCAAAAGATGGCTATTTTGATGCACAACGCGCAGTTGTGAATCGTAAAGCTCGGAGTAAGTTTGATGTAAACCACCTAACAACAAAGGAACCGCTTCGATGACAACCGCTGCCGAGTGGCTATATGCTTCTTCCGAACTCATGCCTTTGCGCATAGCAAGAAACTGAGCACACACTGGTTTATCAATCGTCAGGATGTGATAACGCATCCAAAACACGGCATAACGTAAGAAAGCCCGGATTTCATCATGGCTCATCAGCTCATTACTGGCCGTATGCAGGTGCTGCAAAAAGAGTTGGTGATCTTCGGAATGGCCCCACATTACTTCTGGCAGGCAACCTTCCTGAAACATCATCAGTTCTTCATAATTGATATGTTCGCGGAGGATGAGAGCTAATTGCTTAAGTTCGCGTTGCACATCGGTATAGTTTTTTCCCTGCAGTAAACTCATCGCCAATGAGCCCATTTCACGGAAAATGGCTTTATGCTGTTGGTCTATCTCAGCAATACCGGTGACATACTCATCACTCCATACCAACGCCATGCTTATTCCTCATCGTCCAGCATTACAGAACCATCCGCAGCCCAATTCACTTTCGTAATACCGGGCGCTTCTCGTTCTAACTGTCTTACTGCCAATTCACTGTCAGATAATTGCCCGCGCGCAACGCGTTCTAAATCAGCCAAACGCTGATTTTCAAGGATCAATTGCCGGTGGCGTAATGCCTGCCCGATGGTCGCGACCAATTCATAGTCGTTCCAAGGTTTGGCAACAAAGCGATAAATATGCGCCCGATTAATGGCGTTAATCAATGCATTCAGATCCGCATAACCGGAAATAATCAGGCGCGCGGCATCCGGCTGCAGCGTTTTAATCGCTGTCAGCAGCTCAACCCCATCCATACCAGGCATTCGGTAATCCGAAATAACCAACGATACTTGGTGATTCTGCGCATATTCCAGTGCTTTGGACGGTTCAGAAAATGTCACAAGTTCCAGTTTAAACAGGCGCCCGTCACAGAGACAGGGGGTTCGCTGTAATAACCGGACTAATGCTTTCAGGATCAATGGTTCATCATCTACCAACAAAACTTTTTCCATGATGACTCCTTAATTTATATCTTGCCGAATATAAACAACGATCGGTTTACCGTCTGTTTGTTCAAAACGGCAAATATGTTTGATGATAGATGGATCCAGTTTTCGGCCTTTGGCTAACAACAGAAAATGCCCGGCGCTGTATAAATCCCGGGACAAAACCATACCGGTTTTTAATTGCTGGCTACTCAATGCAACTTCTTTGTAGCGGTGTTGTTCCGCCTCCAGCGATTGTATAAACAGCTGAACCAATTCAGGATCGTAGCGTAGCCCTTTGTTTTCTTTTATGTACAAAAGAGCATGTTCTTCTGTCACTTCCCGAGGCAACAGCAACCCCATTTGTAATTCATCATAATCAACGACTATGGCTAATATTCTGGCACCGATCGGAATTTCATTGAGTTTCAAATGATCGGGAAAACCACTACCATCCACATTTTCGTGCTGCCCGCGGATATAAACACCAGCAAGATTTAGTTCCTGAATGGGTAACAACACCATTTGCCCGAGCGCCGGATGCTCCATATATTCTATGCGCTCCTGACGATTGTGACTGGCAAACGCTTTACTGAGTAAAGTATCCGGTAATGCAACCTTGCCAATGTCATGCAACATAGCAGCATTCATTACGGCTTCAATTTCTTCGGCTTTTAATCCAGCTCGTTTTGCCAAGCGTTCCGCCAAGGTCACGACTCGTAAGCTGTGGCCAGTCCAATTAGCAAAACGCATTTCAATAATGCCAGAGAATACCTGTACAGAAGTTCTGAATGAGGTTTTCAGCTCTTCTTGTGTGAGTTCCAGAAAAGAAACTAATTGGCTCAGTTCTGCGGTGCGTTGTGCAACCTTCTGTTCCAGTGTGTTATTGGCTTCTTTTAACGCTTCATTTTGCTCTGCGGTCAATTTTAATAAGCGTTGGTTTTCACGGCGTAAATACAGCTGTTCCAAGGCTTGCCGAACGATAAGTTGTAACTCCTGATCGTTCCATGGTTTAGCAATAAAGCGATATATTTCGCCTTGATTGATCGCTGCCACCGTCTGCGTCATATCCGCATGACCGGTCAGCAATAAACGTATGGTGTCCGGCCATTCCTGCCGTACTTTAGCCAAAAATACGGCACCATCCATTTCAGGCATACGCATATCAGAAATAACCAAATCAACCGGTTCGTTGCGCATCAGGCTCAATGCTGCTGCGCCACTTTCAGCGGTTAATATCCGGTATCCTTCCGGCCGCAATAGGCGATGCAAAGCACGTAATATATTGATTTCATCATCCACCAGCAGGATGGTAAACGGTGTCGGCATCCTAATGATCCTTCATTTTTATCAGCCAGTAGCCTGATTAACGGGGTATTTGATTCAGTAAATTCTGATCATCAAATTTTATAAAGCCCTCATGTACAGCAGCTTTAAGCTGATCATCTTCCCAAGGCTTACTGAGAAAACGGAATATTTCTCCCGCATTGATCGCCGACGAGAGCGATGAGAAATCAGAATAACCACTTAACATGATCCGGGTGACCTGCGGATAACGTTGTTTCACCTGATGAAATAATTCAATACCGCTGACGCCTGGCATGCGGTTGTCAGTAATAATGACACCGACATCGTAATGAGCCAGCGCATCCAGTGCCTCTTCTGCACCATTGGCAATTACAATTTTATATTCTGCACTACGTAACGTTCTGCGTAGTGCATTCAAAATCGAGGGCTCATCATCGACCAGTAACAACACATGGCCGTTTTCTTTGGCTCGTGTCAGTGAAAAATCTTGTGACTGGACATGGATCTGTTTGATGGCAGCAGGCAAGTCTTTTGGCCCACACGGTTTGGCGAACAAAAAGCCCTGAACCTCATCGCAATGCCAGGAACGCAGCAACGCATATTGTTCTTGTGTCTCAACACCTTCCGCAATAATCGTTAAGCCCATGGCGTGACCCAGCGCGATAATGGCGCGGACAATCACGGCATCGCTGTTACTGCTGGATAAATCGCAAACAAACGATTGATCAATTTTGAGCTTATCGAGAGGGAATAGTTTGAGATAACTTAAGCTGGAATACCCCGTACCGAAATCATCAACCGACACCGATACGCCCAGTTTTTTCAGCGCATTGAGCGTCGTGATGCTATTGCCGACCTCTTGCATAATGCAGCTTTCCGTCACCTCCAATTCTAACAATCGAACCGGGAAACCACTGTCTTGTAGGGCATGGCTGATCTGATCGACCAATTTTTCATTTTGGAAATGCGATGCCGAAAGATTCACGGCGATAGTGAGTTGCAAGCCTTGTTGTATCCACGCTGCACCTTGTTTACAGGCCTCATGGATAACCCAGTTGCTGATGGGAATAATCAAATCGCATTCTTCCGCAAAGGGAATAAAATTTTTAGGTTGCAAGACACCCCGTGGCGAATTCCAACGGATCAAGGCTTCAACACTTTTAATATCACCGGTTTGCAGATTGAGTTGCGGCTGATATTCCAGAAAAAACTCATTCCGCTGTAAGGCTTGTTTGAGTTCTTTTTCTAAATCAAGGCGTTGTTGTAGGTTGGAATGTAAATCTTCGGTGAATAATTGCACATTACAAGCACCGTCACGGCGGCACCAATCCATGGCACTGTCTGCGTTATGGATCAATTCAACGGCTGTTTGCCCATGTGATGGATAATCACTAATACCCACAACCGGTTGGCTAATAATTTCTTTGTTGTCATAAAACAGTGGCTGCGCCAGCTGCTCTACGATTTGCTCAGCCAATACCTGAACCGGTGCCAAATCATCCAGCTCAGACATCACAACCACATAGTTGTTGGCAAACAAACGACAGACTAATCCGTGGTTTCCAACCAAATTCCGTAAACGCTGCAATTGTGCCATCAGTACCCAATCGCCAATCGCATAACCAAAGCGGTCATTCACCATGCGAAAACGACGCAGATTGATATACAACACAGCCACCACTTGTTGCTGTCGTTCAGCCTGACGGATCGCCAGTGATAAGCGATCTTCCAGCAACACCCGATTGAGTTCAGATAACGAATCGGTGCGGGATAACTGTAAAACACTGTCTTCCAGCATGCGGCTGACACTCAAATCGGTGATGATGCCGATGTAATATCCCTCTTTTACGCCTGCAATTATTTCTGGCTGATTAGACTGGAAACGTAAGGTCAACCATAAAGGGAAAATATCACCGTCTTTACGACGTGCGGATAATTCACCGTCCCAGCCATTTTGTTTGTAGACCCGCCGCCGGAATTCGCGGAAATATTCGTCATGCCCACGCAGTGGGATCAGAAAATCCGGTTTAGCGCCGAGTAACTCTTCACGCCGGTAACCCACAATCGTCGCAAACGCCGGGTTAACCGTGAGTAGCCGCCCTTCCATATCGCAGACAAACATACCCTGCGAGGAAGTTTCAAACAGTAAGGTCATTAACGTTGCTTCTAATGCTGGCAATAGTTGCGATTGTGCGTGGCTATGCTCTGGATAGGCTTGTGGCAGTGGGCAATTTAGCCCTGACGCAGGGTGAACCAATGGTTTATTCAGAGTTTGACGGCTATTTGACGCGCGTTGCCAAACCAGCACACTTGCTCTTAACTGCAGCCATTGGTTGATATGTTCCCTGAGTTGCTCTGCTTCAATCTCAGCCGGTAACACTTCATCCACCAACGTTTCAAATTCAACAGCCAATGTTGCCTGCTGATTGTCGCTCAGCAATAAAACCGAGGGAGAATCAGGTTGTAGCGGTTTTCGCCAGGCACTTAACCATGCCTGATGAGCGTTAAGTGATGATTCATCAAACACATAGAGATCGGCGTGCTGAATGTCGCCGTCTGCCGGTAAAGTGGTGAGCACGCGATAATAATGGCTCAGTAACGCGTATAACCACTGCTGCTGCGATTCATCTGCGATGATCATCACCACGCATGGATTTTCTATCGCCATCCGCGTTGCTCCTATGAAAGCCGCTGATCTTTTTACAATTATAGTCAGGTATAACTGATTTGAACGTTATCGCCCTTGCGACATCTCACAGTCTCTTGAATAAGACTTTCAACCTTGCCAATTTTTTAATTCATTTGAATGAATGAACTATACTTAAAGCAGGAAACTTGAATTGTTGCCCATCCGGCGACAGGAGTGTTCCATGCGTTCTCCTTCCTTTTTTCACCACAATCTTCCCTGGATATTATTGTGTCTGCTGGGCGCCAGCGCCGCGGCAGGTTATTGGTATTACCACCGAGCAGAGGCGTTGCCCGCAGGTCTGGTGTATGGCAATGGTCGGCTGGAAGCGACCGAAATTGATATAGCCACCAAACTGGCCGGACGCTTAGATTCCGTCACCATACACGAAGGGGATGATGTGCAGCCTGGGCAATTAGTCGCCACATTAGCAGTGAAAGAGCTGCAAGCTCAGTTGCGGGGGGCTCAGGCACAAGCGCAGCAGGCGCGGGAAAATGCTAAAACCGTTCGGACCAGTGTTGCCAGCGCCGAAAGTCAGCAACATTTAGCCCAACTGACGCACAATCGTACGGCCAAGCTGATAAGTAAAAACGTTGTCAGTAAAGATCAATTGGATCAAACCCAGAGTGCTTTGCAAGTCGCTCAGGCCGCGTTGAATGGCGTACGCAACCAGATACAAGAAGCCGATGCAGCGGTTGCTGCTGCTGATGCCAATGTCGATGCGCTCAGCAGCACATTACAAGACACCCGCTTAACTGCCCCTCTTGCCGGTCGGATCCTCTACCGGCTGGCAGAACCGGGAGAAGTACTGGCGGCAGGCGGTAAGGTAGTCACCTTGCTCGATTTGAATGATGTCACCATGTCGGTTTACCTACCCGCAGCAGACGCAGGGAAAATCACCTTGGGTTCGTCTGCCAAAATTATGCTCGATGCGCTGCCAGACACGGTTCCAGCCAAAGTCATATTCGTTTCCCCTCGTGCGCAATTTACGCCGAAAGAAGTAGAAACCCGTAACGAGCGTGAAAAGTTGATGTTTCGTATCAAAGTCAAAGTCGAACCCTCCTGGCTGGCAGCTCATGCCGCACAGGCCAAACCAGGTATGCCCGGCGTGGTTTATTTACAGACGGATGCCAACGCCAAGTGGCCAGCCGTCTTTCCTGTGAGGTAAGCAGGATGACCGCGCAAACAGTTGCCACGCTTTCAGCCGTCAGCCTGATTTATGGTGCGGTGAAAGCGCTGGATCAAATAACCCTGAGTTTACCGGCTGGCGGCATGGTCGGCTTGATCGGGCCCGACGGTGTGGGGAAATCATCACTGTTGGCTTTGCTTGCCGGAGCACGGAAGATCCAGCAAGGGCAGATTGAAGTGCTGAATACAGATATAGGTGATCGCCATTTACGCGACACACTGCTGCCCCGTATTGCCTATATGCCGCAAGGCTTAGGACGCAACCTCTACCCTACGTTGTCAGTCACTGAAAACGTCGATTTTTTTGCCCGCCTGTTTGGACAACACCGCCATGAACGTCTTGCCCGAATCAAAGAATTACTCGACGCAACTGGGCTGGCACCATTTCATGATCGTCCGGCGGCAAAACTCTCGGGCGGTATGAAACAAAAACTTGGTCTGTGTTGTGCGCTGATCCACGACCCGGATCTATTGATTTTGGATGAACCGACGACCGGGGTTGATCCGCTATCCCGCCGTCAATTTTGGGAGTTGATCCAACGCATCCGGGTTCGCCATCCTAATATGACAGTATTGGTGGCAACCGCGTATATGGAAGAAGCGGAAAATTTTGACTGGCTGGTAGCCATGGATGCCGGCAAAGTCATTGGCACAGGTACCGCCACTGAATTAAAAACCAGCACGCACAGTCAGAATTTGGAGGAAGCGTTTATCCGCTTGCTGCCAATAGCGCGGCAACAAGGCCACCATCAATTAGTGATCCCGCCAAGAGAAGCGGGCGATCAGCCGTGGGCCATAGAGGCAGAAGGTTTAACCCAACGCTTTGGCGAATTTACCGCCGTAGATAATGTCAGTTTCTCAATTGGTCGTGGCGAGATCTTTGGTTTTCTCGGTTCCAATGGCTGCGGAAAAACCACCACCATGAAAATGCTGACTGGGTTATTGCCACCCACCGAAGGCAATGCCCGTCTGTTTGGTGCGCCAGTGGACAATAAAAATATCGCCACCCGCCAGCAGGTTGGTTATATGTCACAGGCTTTTTCGCTGTATGGCGAACTAACGGTGTTACAGAATCTGACATTACATGCCCAGCTGTTCCATCTGCCGGAAGACAAAATCAGCGCACGGGTAACAACATTGCTGACCCGTTTCGGACTCGAGCCTTATCTGGATGATCCCGCGGATGCTTTACCATTGGGTATTCGCCAACGTCTTTCGTTAGCGGTAGCGGTGGTACATGAGCCGAAATTATTAATATTGGATGAACCCACCTCCGGCGTTGACCCGATAGCGCGCGATCAATTCTGGGCGCTACTGGCAGAGCTTTCGCGACAGCAAGGTGTGACGATTTTTATCTCCACCCATTTTATGAATGAAGCGGAACGTTGCGACCGCATCTCACTGATGCATGCCGGTCGGGTTCTCGCCAGTGATACACCTGCGGCGTTAAAACAGAGCAAAAACACCGATACATTGGAATCGGCATTTATTACTTATCTGGAAGAGGCTTCGGCTGCCGACAATGCAGAGGCTGCCGCACAACCTGATAACCAGCAGCCCCCTGTCACGACACCACAGAACTCGCGCTACCGTGTATTTAGCCTGCGTCGATTGCTGGCGTATGCCTATCGGGAGGCGCTGGAGTTAAAACGCGATACCATCCGGCTGTCATTTGCACTGTTAGGTTCGGTGTTATTGATGTTTGTGCTGGGCAATGGTATTTCGATGGATGTCGAAAACTTGCGCTTTGCGGTGCTGGATCGTGATCAAACACCGGAATCACGTGCTTATATACAAAACATGGCAGGTTCCCGTTATTTCCAGCAGCAAGCTCCGCTTCACAGTGAACAGGAATTGGAACAACGTATGCGCAGCGGTGAACTCACTGTGGCGCTGGAGATCCCACCGGGGTTTGGTCATAACCTGCGTATCAACCGGCATCCAGAAATAGCCGCCTGGATCGATGGCGCTTTACCGTATCGGGGTGAAACGGCGCTCGGTTATGTGCAAGGTCTGCATCAGCAATATCTGCTCGATCTGATCACTGAAACGACCGGGACTACCCCGCAGTTGCTACCCACTGATCTGGCATTACGCTACCGCTACAATCAGGATTTCCGCAGCATTTATGCCATGGTGCCAGCCGTATTTCCCTTATTGCTGGTCTTTATTCCTGCCATTTTAATGGCGCTGGGCGTGGTTCGGGAAAAAGAACTCGGTTCAATCACTAATCTTTATGTCACGCCAGTTACCCGGCTTGAATTTTTACTGGGTAAACAACTGCCCTACATTGTTATATCGATGGCGAGTTATTTATGTCTGTTATTACAGGCAGTCTGGCTATTTGAGGTGCCAGTAAAAGGCAGCCTGTTTACCTTAACATTGGGTGCGTTGTTATATGTGACCACCACCACGGGCGTTGGGTTAGTCATCTCCACCTTCACCCGCACGCAGATCGCCGCATTGTTTGGTACAGCAATCTTGACCATGTTACCAACGGTACAATTTTCCGGTCTTACTACCCCCGTGGGTTCATTAACCGGTATGGCATATGGTATCGGCCAATGTTTTCCAGCAACTTATTTTTTGATCATCAGCCGCGGTGTATTTACCAAAGCGCTTGGCTTTTACGATCTGATCGGCCCGTTACTGGCGCTGGCCGTATTTATTCCTGTGCTGACACTGCTTTCTCTCGCCTTGTTACCCAAGCAGGAAAGGTAGGCTGACATGAATGCACATGTGAGTAACATCTGGCGATTGGGCATTAAAGAATTACGCAGTCTGTGGGCAGATCGCGTGCTATTACTGTTGATCGTCTGGGCGTTTACCGGTGGGATCTACAGCGCCGCCAAAGGGGTATCACAGGAGCTGAATCATGCGCCAGTCGCGATTGTCGACCAAGATCACTCGCCACTATCGGCGCGTTTAAGTAACGCACTGACACCACCATTTTTTAATCCACCGGAACAAATTACATTACCAACAATGGATACTGCGCTGGATCAGGGGCAATACTCTTTTGCCATTGTGATCCCCTCTGATTTCCAGCGCGATCTGAAAGCAGGCCGTCGCCCCACTATCCAAATCAATATCGATGCCACAGTCATGAGCCAATCATTTATTGGAGCCAATTACATCCAGCAAATTTTTGCGGCGGAACTGAATGAATATCTGACCGGGAAACGCGACAGCGCGACATTACCCATCCAACTGGTGACCCGGGTTCGTTTTAACCCGAATCTGACTGGTTACTGGTTCGGTGGTGTGATGGAGGTGATCAACAACATCAATATGTTGACCATCATTCTGGTAGGAGCAGCGTTTATCCGTGAGCGGGAACATGGCACGCTGGAACACCTACTGGTTATGCCACTAACGCCATTTGAAATTATGATGGCCAAAATATGGGCCAACAGTTTAGCCGTACTGTTGGGCACCATCGTCGCATTAACTTTGGTGATACAAGGTGTGCTTGAGGTTCCTATCGCAGGCTCCCTACCTCTGTTCCTGTTTAGCAGCGTGCTTTATCTGTTTTCCGCGGCCTCCATCGGTATTTTTCTCGGCACACTGGCCCGCTCGATGCCACAGCTCGGTTTGCTGATCATTTTAACTATCGTACCGCTGGAGATGCTTTCTGGCGGGATCACGCCGCGTGAAAGCATGCCGCCATTGGTGCAACACATCATGCTGGCAGCGCCCTCTACTTACTTTGTCCGGGTTGCGCAGGCTATTTTGTACCGTGGTGCAGGAATGACGATCGTCTGGCCCGATCTGTTGGCAATGATCGGACTTGGCGTTGTGTTTTTTTTGGTTGCGCTGACCCGGTTTCGCCGGGCTGTCACACAAACCCAAGTTTGACGGGAGCTTATTATGGAGACGATCCCTCTTACAGATCCGCGTAGTGAAGCAACCCGACAACGTCTGATTGATACCGGACTGACACTATTTGGCCGCTATGGTTTTGATGGCGTGACAACTCGCCAGTTAGCAACCACCGCGCAAGTTAATCAGGCTGCAATCCCCTATCATTTTGGTGGCAAAGAAGGGGTTTATCTGGCGATTGCGGAACAGATTGCCGCCTCAGTGGGCCCACAAGTTAATGCGTTGCAAAAAAACATACATTCACGACTTAACCACGAAGCACCACAAAACCTGTTACTGGAATGCACCGTCAAACTGGCAGAAATTGCCTTCACTCCTGAGCATCAAAGCAGCTGGTTCATTTTTTTGACCCGAGAACAGTTTCATCCCACTGCTGCGTTGACGATTTTACAACGCGGTTTTATTGATCCCGTCCATCAACTCATCGGTGAATTGATTGCCCTTATTACGAATACAACAGTCGACACAAAAGCCAATATCTTACTAACACAGGCTTATCTGGGGCCACTCGTGGGTTTTGTTTGCGGTAAGGCCTTACTGAATAAGCGTCTCAATTGGCCAATAGAATTAACAAATGTTGAATGGCGGCAGGTCATAGCGACGGTGGCTCATTGCAGTCGGGCCACCATTGCCGGATTAATGCTTAATGCAGAGTAATTTCAGCTTCAGAGCCAGACGTTACTGAATGATTGATGATGTTCACTTTTGACAATTGCATACCACCACCATCGCGTGCGCGGAACAACATGGTTTCGAATTCATACCAGAACTGTTGTTCTTCAACGGGCGTCATACCGTCAAGATCGTAACTTAATTCCATCGTTTTACACTTCGTCATTTCAAACACCTTAGTCAGAAAGCAGCTGACTGTTTAGCTCAAACTAAAGTGTAGATCCAAAGCTGGTATTCGTATTCAATAATGAAAGTTTCGTATGTAAATTTGTGATCTTCGATCAGATTGGTTGTTATCTGAAACCCTGTTCAGTTTTAATAAAATTTAGACTTAACAAATAGATTATAAATCTTAAACAAATACTGATTTGAAATAATATGAAGTAAATTAAAATAAAATGTAACATTGTTACAGATATGTTTTTATTATTTATAACATGAATGCAACATTAGCCTTTTGCACTAAAAAGGCACAAAATCCAGCAAATAACGCTTATGAAAACGGTTTACCTAATACTTTACTCCTTTTATAAATTTCAGCTAAACTGCGCAATATACAACCGATGGCAAGGTCGTTTATTAAAAATAAGTTATATATATCCATAAATAAATAATAAATAATAAATAATAAATAATAAGAATCTGACGACATATTAAATTTATTCCTAAATAAAAATGTCGCCGACGTTCATTTAAACGAGAAATAACAATACAAAACTTTATACACAAGGGAATAAAACATGGCCAGTTATCAGGAAGCGTATACCTACCGAACAGCGGAATATGGCACCTCCACGAGCCATTCCGTATCCGGTTTTAGCAAATTTATCGCTAACTTCCGTTTTGCCGGAAAAATGATGATTTTATTGGCATTGGTGGTGCTATGTACCATTGCCGGTAACCTATGGAATGCCTATTCAGCGCGAGATGTGATCCGAGAGGAAATTGTGCACGGCATGGTTAATCAAGTGCAGGGATTACATGCGCAACTTGCGGCGGTATTACAAAATGAGCCCGCGAAATTTATGCCCATAGCTCGTCAAACACTGATGAATACGCGATGGGAAAAAGATCAATCTGGTTATGCTTTTCTGACTGACCGTCAGGGAACACTTCTTATTTATCCACCCAGTGCCAGCCGTGAAGGCGGGATGTTAGATCCTGTACAGGTCGAAGGCCGTGATGAAAATGTAAACCAAGCCTTTGCACGTATTGGTCACGGTAATACCCCGGAATCGATTGTTTACCCTTATGTAAAACCAGGCACGACCGAGCGTATTCTTAAGGTTGCCCATGTTTACCCATTAGGGGATTACATGCTGGTTTCCGGTGTTTACGTTGATCGAGCTGATCGCGCCTTTACCAATTATCTGAAACAAAGTGCCGTGCTAATCGCCATCATGCTGTTGTTGATCGGTGGCGTTATTACGCTGTTTAGTAAGGCAATTGGCCAGCAAGTACACGCTTCGTTGCAGGCATTAAGTCGTATTACACAACGCAATTTAAGCCAGTCACAAAAAAGCAGCGGGAAAGATGAGTTTGCTCAAATTGACCGCGCGGTAGAGGAAACCCGGAATAACCTGGCGCAAATGCTGCTGCAACAACAAGAGATGTCACTTTCTCTGGCCAGCGCCTCGGCACAAATGAATACCGGCATGGGTCATGTTGATCATGCGGTGCGGGATGAACGCCTGCGCCTGGATTCTGTCGCCGCATCCATGGAAGAAATGGCTACTACCGTGCGAGAAGTGGCACGTAATGCCAATGATGCGTCGGATGCCACACGGAATACCGACCATCTCGCCGCCTCTGGGGTGAAACAGATCCGTGATGCGATTAATTCGATGAACACCCTGTTTGATAACTTGTCTACCAGTGCGGACTCCGTAAATGGTGTGGAGCAAAAGGTCGCGGTGATCGGCTCGGTCGTTGACACCATTCGCGGCATTTCCGAACAAACCAATCTGTTGGCACTGAACGCGGCAATTGAAGCAGCTCGTGCCGGTGAACAAGGTCGTGGTTTTGCCGTGGTGGCGGATGAAGTTCGTACATTGGCCAGTCGTACACAGCAAGCCACGCAGGAAATCGCCAATATGATCGCAGGCCTGCAACAAGGCACGCGGCAGGCCGTCTCATTGATGCAAAACAGTATTGATGCCGCTAATATGGCGGTCGAAAATGCCCAGAAAGCCAGCACTGGCTTTGAAGAAATTGCGGCACAAACCGGTCAATTAGCGGAACGCAGTGAGATGATTGCGGCATCTGCCGAAGAACAAGGTGTGGTTGCCGATCAGGTTGCCGATAGCTTGGTGGCTATTCGTGATTCGGTGGAAGAAACCGAGCAGGTGGTCACTGATTTAGCACAAGCCAGTAAAACATTGAGCCACCATGCCCAAGTGATGGATGAAATGGTTCGTAGTTATACATTACCGACCCGCCATTAATATCTCCATAGCGGCATGATCAATCATGCCGCTATCCTATCTGCTTATCCCCTTACTACAATTCCGCTTTATGACAACACGCACCCGATGGCTGGGCCAATTCATCTAAAATTGGACAATCAGAACTGTCATCGCCATGACAACGACTCACCAGTGTTTCCAGCGCACTTTTCATCTGCGTTAATTCAGTAATTTTTTGCTCTAATACCGCGATATGCTGCTGTGCGACCTGCTTCACTTTACTGCTGGGCCGTTGTTGGTCATGCCATAAATTAAGCAGTTCACCGATTTGCGGTAGCGAGAAACCCAGCTCCCTAGCCTGTCGGATAAAGCGCAGTTGCTGCACATCCGCTTCCTGATAATGCCGGTAACCCGCGTCACTGCGCACTGCCGGTGGCAACAAGCCCAGACTTTCATAGTGCCGGATCATCTTGGCGGTCAGCCCACTGCGTTTGGCCATTTCACCGATGGTCAGAAAAATTTCAGACATCACCTACACCTCTTTTCCTTTTACAAGCGACCATTTAGGCTGCCAACGGGTTAACCATAACGCATTCGTCACCACACTGACGGAGCTGAATGCCATCGCGGCCCCAGCCAACATTGGGTCGAGAAAACCCAATACGGCTAATGGTAACGCCACCACATTGTAAATAAACGCCCAGAACAGATTTTGCCGGATCTTGCGACTGGTTAAACGGGCAATCACTAATGCATCTGCTACCGCACGTGGATCGTTACGCATCAACGTCATCGCAGCACTGGCCATCGCCACATCGGTGCCCGAACCCATCGCTATACCAAGATCTGACTCAGCCAAGGCGGGGGCATCGTTTATACCATCGCCGACCATGGCGACAACGAAACCTTGTTCACGCCAACGGACGATCGCTTCGGCTTTCTGCTCTGGTAACACTTGGGCCGCCATTTCATCAATGCCAAGCAGATCGGCCATCTGCTGCACGCTTTGTTGATGATCACCACTTAACAGCGCTACTTTTATGCCCTGCTGTTGCAGAGTTTTGATGGCCGCCGCGGCTTCTGCTTTCGGTGGATCCTGAAAGGCAAACCAGGCCACAACTTGCTCACCGGCAATCAGCCAGGATACGGTTCGCCCTTGCTGATATTGTAATTCCACACCAGCTTGCAAGGTGCTTTCTGGTGTTAACTGGCGTTGTATTAATCCTTGTCCGCCGACCAGCGCATAAGTGACATTCTGCCATTGGCCTTGCACACCAATCCCTGCTGTCGTGCTCACCTCTGACAATGTCGGTAAATCTAAGGCTTGCTGTTGGGCTGCATTCTGTAATGCCACCCCGAGCGGATGTGCGCTGCCCTGTTGTAATGCCGCCGCCAGTAACAATGCTTGTTGCTCACTAATACCAACCGCTTGCTGGGCGCATAATGCCGGATGCCCTTGCGTCAGGGTGCCGGTTTTATCAAACACCACCATGTTCACTTTTTCGGCTTTTTCCAACACTTCGGCATCGCGGATCAAAATGCCATGCCGCGCCGCCGTGCCGGTTCCCGCCATAATTGCCGCCGGAGTTGCCAACCCCAGTGCGCAAGGGCAAGCAATAACCAGCACCGAAACCGCATGAATGAGTGCCGGTTCGCCTAAGCCAGTAAACAGATACCAACCCGTGACGGTAAGCAGCGCCAAAACCAATACGATCGGAACAAATACCGCACTGATCTGATCGACTTTCTGCTGGATTGGCGGTTTTGCCATCTGTGCCTGTTCAACGCGCGCAATGATCCGCGCCAGTAAGGTGTTTTCCCCCAATGCCGTGGTCTTTAGCCACAACAGCCCTTCCCCATTCATCGCACCGGTACTAACACTATCACCCGTCTGTTTACTAACCGGCAAACTTTCGCCGGTCAGTAATGATTCATCGAGATGGCTGGCACCATCGACAATCACGCCATCAACAGGAATGCGTTCGCCGGCACGCACCCGCACCCGATCGCCCAGTTGTAATAGCGCCAGCGCCAGCCATTGTGCCTGCCCATCGCGTTCCACCCACGCTTGTTCTGGGCGTAGTGCCTGTAATGCGCGGATCGCTTCACTGGTCTGCCGTTTGGCGCGTTGCTCCAGCCATTTACCAAACCAAACCAGCGTAATTACCGTCGCGGAGGATTCAAAATAGAGATGAGCATGATGCGCCTGCAATAGCCATTGATAGAGCGACAAGCCATAGGCTGCTGTCGTTCCTAACGCGACTAACACATCCATATTGCTGCTGCCTACCCGCACGGCCGCCCAAGCCCCACGGTAGAAGCGCCAGCCCAGCCCAAACTGCACCAGCGAAGCCAGCACCCATTGCCAGAACACCGGTAGCTGGAATTGCGCCCCCCACAATCCGGCCAGCATCGGTAACAACAAGGGTGTGGTAAAAAGCGCACCGGCAATCAACCAGTCGCGGTCGGTATCACGCTTATTTTTGTTTTCTGCGGCAGTGGCTGCGTTGTTAGTGTCAGGCAACAGACCTTCATATCCGGCCCGCGAGATCGCTTGTAACAACTGCGCATCGGTGACATCAACGATTGCTTGAATACGGGCCTTTTCAGTCGCCAGATTCACCACCGCCGAAATAACGCCCGGCTCGCGATGTAAGACTTTTTCCAGTCGCGTCACACAGGCAGCACAATGCATTCCCTTGATCTGTAAGGTAACGACTCGCTGTGGCACGCCAAAACCAGCTTTATCTACCGCCGCTATCAAATCAGCAACCGGTAACGGGCTGTTACTTTCTATCTGGGCTTTTTCGGTTGCTAAATTGACATTAGCGCTCGTCACTCCAGCCACTTTCCCCAGCACTTTTTCCAGCCGTGTTACGCAGGCGGCGCAATGCATGCCCTGAATGGGTAAAACGATACGCTGTGTTGTATGTTCGGTCATGATTTATCTCCAACCCACTTGCTATAGTGATAGCTTCAGCCTTGACATCATGGCAAGGTCAAGTTGGTTATTTAAACAATTTTTTCTGTTATTCCGGCTTGACCTTCCAACGATGGGAAGGTGCAAAGTAATAAAAAGACCAGAGGAGAAACACCATGACCACACTGCACGTACCGGATATGACTTGCCAGCATTGTGTTGCTACGATCACGAAACTGATCCAACAAGCCGATCACAACGCCAAGATTGAGATTGATTTAAGCCAGCATAACGTGGCGGTGGAAGGCACATTAACAACGGATGCATTAATCGCATTGCTGGATGATGCGGGTTACACCCCAGCGGTGATCTGATCGGGGGAATTTAGAGGGCAAACATGCCCTCTATAAAAAGTACCGCTAGATTTGTCGCGCAAACGCTTCCATTTCGGCGAGTTCCCGTTTGAGCTGATTGGCCAAGATCGGGAAACGACGATAGGTTTTGGGATCGGCACTGTCGGCTTCAATATGGAAACTGGCGGCGATACGCTCACGTTTCCACTGGTTACGGCAATACAGACCGAAATAACGTTTGATCCACGCCACCAGTTGTTCTTTGGAATACATCTGCGCATATTCACCACGTAACAACACCTGCAACACCCCTTTCGGTGTCACATTCTGGGTCTGATTAATACGACGGATGGCATCCATCACTGGATATGGCATCAGATCAGCTTCATCCGTTTGTTCCACTGGGCGCAGTTCAGCCGTTGGGGCCTGATGAACGATAGCTTCCATTGCGGCTAATGCCAGACGCGGCAGATCCGGGCTGTCTTGTAACGGAATTCCCTGTTCCATGATGTAACGATTGATCTGCAACACGCGCGATTTACTGACCCCACCAATCGGTGACAATACGCCAGAGGTATCACCATCCATGGTGCAATAACCGACACTGGCTTCTGACAGATTCGAGGTTGCCATCAGCAACTTGTTCTGGCGATTCGCAATCAGCCAAATCCCCGGTGAACGCACCCGCGCTTGAATGTTTTGCAGCGCCAGATCGTCTTTTTCCCACGTCATTGGGTTTTCAGGCGTGAGATCGTTGACTAGTTTCAGATAACCCGCCACCAGCTCGGCAATCGACCAATCATGATGCTGGGCGCCCATCTCATCGGCCAAACCGGCAGCGGCACTGCGCGTTACATTGCCGCTGTGCGCTGAGCCTTGATAGACAGTGGTCAGCACATTCGGCATGACATCATCGTGGATCCACGCCAGCAGCGGTTTATCGCCACGCACCGGTACATCGATACGCCCTTGCGCCAACACCTGACGGTAAGTTTCTTCGCCTAATGTCAGTGCCGCCTGCACCTGAGCAAACCACACCAAGGTGCCACATAGTGCTGAGTCAGCGCCACCGCTGAGACTTAACGCATAACCACTGGTGTAAGTTTTACGCTGCCAGTCCCACAAGCCTAACGCAATAGCACGGCACGCCGCCGCATGCGGATCTTCATCAGCAAACGCAGTTTGTGGCGACAAGACACGGCTGTAATCTTCGGCATGCCAGTTAAACGGCACCTCAATGATACCGCGCTGTTCGGCGGGTTGCAGACGTTGACTGCTGATCATACGTTGTGAACGGTTCAGCCCGATATCAACCGTAGCCGACTGCACACGCCACGGCGCAAAGCTTAAACGATCGGAACTCATCACCAACTCACCATTGCTAGCAATCATGGCATCACCGTCATATACCGCACGACCAGCTTCACACCCCAGCAGGTTGGTGTAGACATACACTGCGCCATAGGCACGCGAACCTTCGCAGACAAACTGGCGACGTACCTTTTGTTTACCCAAGGCAAAATGGCTGGCGGACGGGTTCAAAATCACATCAACCTGACGTTCGTACAGACTGCGGCCTGGGCGCGATGCCACCCAGGAGTCTTCACAGATCTCAAAGCCCAGACGAATGCCTTCCACTTCAAACACGATGTCGCCAACCGGTACATTTTGCCCTGCCAGATCGAGCGTCATCACCTCGCCGGCTGGCCACGGCGTAAACCAGCGCGGTTCGTAGTGAATGCCATTGCGCGCCAGATGTTGTTTACACACCACACCATGAATTTGGTATTGGCTCAGCAATGCTACGGCATTAAAAACTTGCCCGCCGGTGATCAACAACGGAAAACCAACCGCGACCATTAACGATGGCGGTAAAGACTCAGCTAACTGATTCAGATAATCAGGGATGGTTTCAATCCAGTCGGCGGAGAAAAACATGTCTTCGCAGCCATAACCAGTCAGCACCAGTTCCGGCAATAACAATAAGTCAGCTTGTTGTTGAACCGCCGAAGCGACCGCCGCGCGGATCAACGCCAGGTTGCCGTCGAGATCGAGCGGTGTGGTGTTAATACTCGCGGTGGCGATTGTCAGTGTTTGACGCATAATTCGTTATACTCCCTGTCCGGCGTGGAGCAACACATGCTCGCGCACACCGGCATCAACTGCAAAAACATCCATTAAATAGGTCAGAAACGCGCGATCGTGGCACATGGTTTTGCCGGGGCTATCGGATATCTTCGCCACCGGTTGTCCGCCGAGACTGACCATTTTCATCACCACATTCAGTGGTTTATTCACTTCAAAATCAGCCATTAGCCAGGTGCCAATACCAAATGACGTTTGTATGCGCCCTTTGAAGTGTTTATAAATTTGTACGGCGCGCGTGAAATCCAGCCCGTCCGAAAACACCAGCATTTTTCGGGTTGGATCAACGCGTAGCGCTTCTAAGCGAGCAATGATTTTCTCACCCCAAACCAGCGGATCGCCACTGTCATGGCGAAAGCCATCATACAGTTTGGCGAAATAACGGTCTAAATCGCGACAAAAGGCATCAACGCCAATCACATCGGTCAGTGCAACACCCAAATCGCCGCGATATTCACGCACCCAGTTTTCCAGCGCTGCTTTCTGGCTATCGACCAAGCGGTAGTTGAGGCCTTGGTGTGTTTGCAGCCACTCGTGTGCCATGGTGCCTAAAAACGGCAGCTGTAATTCCTGCGCCAAATGCGGATTACTGGTGCCGCCAAATTGCTGTGGTAAGGCTTTTTTTAGCATATCGGCAACGATGTATTGTGCGCGATAACTGAAGCGACGGCGTGTACCAAAATCAAAAAAGCGGAAATCAGTTAAATCGACGTCATCGCCGAGGCGTGTCAGTTGTTCAATTTTATGTTGCGTGCTGTTACGGATCTGCGATTCATCGACTTCCGGATAACGAATTTTATTGCGGATCTCGCTGACTGTCGCCATCACGGGAATCTCAAACGGCGAAACATGCAGTTGCGGCCCTTGCACTTTGATAGCCAAACTGCCTCTGTCGATGCTGACATCCAGTTGCGCCATGTTGAAACGAAACAGACGTAAGAAAGCGAGATAATCATCTTTTAAATACGGTGCGCGACTACGCAGATAATCGAGCTGGTTTTCCGTGACGCACAGATCTGCCAACGCAGCTAATTGCTCGCGAATTTGAGCAGCATAAGGTGTTAAGTCTTCATCAGTGCGACAGCGAAATTCCCAAACCCCTTCCGCATTAGGCAATTGATGCAAATAAGCCTGCTGCATGGTGAGTTTATAAAAGTCGGTGTCGGTCAGACTTTGTACACAGAGAGTGTCAGACATAGGGGATTCAACCAATTTGGTTCCTATGAGATACCAATAAAAATAAAGGTATTGCAGAGGAACCAATGTGTCAATTATTATTTCCCAGAAGCAAAATAAATAAGGTTTAGAGATGTCCCGAATTGCCGTGATGGGTTCTGCTTTTAATCCGCCGTCGCTCGGCCACAAAGATGTGGTGGAACAGGCGTTAAAGCACTGCGATCAGGTTTGGCTGGTGCCCGCCTTCCGTCATGCATGGGGAAAGAGTATGGCGCCCTATCCGCAACGCTGTGAAATGGTGAAACAGTTTGTGGAAGATATCGCCGATCCGCGTGTCAGTCTGTGTGCCATCGAACATGAAATTGCCAGTGACAAGCCCGTCTATAGCTTTGACTTGCTGGCAGAATTGCAAACACGAATTCAGCCGGATGACCAACTGCTGCTGGTTATTGGGCCGGATAATGCCGCGGCCTTTGATAAATTTTACCGCGCCAGTGACATTCGTCAGCGCTGGCAATTGCTGGTGGTCAAAGAGCGAATTTCGGTGCGGAGTACAAAAATACGTACTGCGTTACAACAACATCAATCTATCACCGGGATGACCACGCCCAGAGTGGCTGATTTCTTAGCTACACATCCTGTCTACAGTGGCGCGACTTTATGATCAGCACGATTGACACCGTATTACTGCGCATTGCTGATAATGAATTACAGGTCTTGCTCTGGCAACGACCACAAGATAGCCGTGCATTTGCGGGTGAATGGGCCTTACCCGGTGGCTGGGTGTTGGAAGAACACGATCAAACACTGGAGCAAGCAACCTGCCGCATTTTGGAACAGAAGGTCGGTTTAAAACCCGACTATATTGAGCAAGTAGCCACTATCGGTAATCACCAGCGTGATCCGGCGGGCTGGTCAATGACCGTTTTGCAGCTGGCATTGATCCGTTACAGCCGTTCCGAATTACCACATGCAGATACGCAATGGATATCGGTTGATGCAATACGTCATCAAACGCTGCCTTTTGATCACAATGCCTTGCTGGAAAAAGTGCTGGAGCGACTGAGCACCAAAGCGCGTTACAGCACCCTACCGCTTTATCTCGCGGAACAGGAATTGAAATTACCCGAATTACAGCGCATTTATGAAGTAGTACTCGGCAACCCATTGCACAAACGGGCATTTCGGGAACGGATCTTAAGTGCCAATGTGCTGGAAGATACCGGCCAGCGCGTTCAGGGTCGCGGTTCACTGGCCACCATCTACCGTTATCAACCAGATTGTGCCGTGCGTTTGTTTGATCGCATGATGCAAGGGGTGGTTGCCGAAGAATCAAATTAATCTCGGAGAACCGAGGCAAACAAAAAGACCGGCAGATCTGCCGGTCTTTTTTCAACAACATTACTGCTGGTTTATACGCGGAAACTATTCACCTGTTGATTCAAATCACGTGAAATTTCATGCAAATCGGCAGAAAGTTCATTTGAACGACGCGCGGTGTCACTCAACTCATCAGACACATCTTTCGTGGCTTGAATGTTACGACCAACCTCTTCCGTGACGGCACGCTGCTCTTCCGCAGCGCTGGAGATCTGCATCGCCATATCCGCAATTTGCGTGATCGCATGGGTGATTTGCTCCAGTGCAATGGTCGCACTTTGCGCTTCATCCACGCTGTCTTGCGCCAGTGACTGGCTTTGATCCATCGTTGCAACTGCTTGGTGTGTGTTGCGTTGCAACGTTTCAATCATCGCCCGGATCTCACCGGTAGAATGCTGAGTTCGTTGCGACAACACACGCACTTCGTCCGCCACCACAGCAAAACCACGGCCCTGTTCACCCGCACGCGCTGCCTCAATCGCCGCATTCAATGCCAGCAAGTTAGTCTGCTCGGCAATACCCTGAATGGTCGCCAAGATCGTGTTGATCTGCTGCGCGTTCTGCTCCAGTTCACGAATGATGTTGGAAGCTTGTTCTACCTCACCAGCCAGACGGGTAATCGATTGCTGATTACGTGCAATAACTTGTTTGCCTTGCTCGCAGTTATTCGCCGATTCACGCACTGCTTGTGCAGTTTGCTCAGCATTGCTGGCTACTTCATTGGCGGTTGCCGACATTTCATGTACTGCAGTCGCGATCTGAGAAATTTCCTGTTGCTGGTGCTGCAACGAAACATTGTTTTTCGCTGCCATGTCTCGTGACTGACCAGCCTGCTGATCCAATTCACGCGAGCTGCTGGCAATTTTTAGCATCATGTCGTGCAGTCGATCAAGGAAGGTATTGATGTGTCGAGTCACAACACCGATTTCATCCTGTTGGGTTACTGTCAGACGATGGGTTAAATCACCATTACCGCGCGACAAAGCTGCAACTGCTTCAGCCATGGTATCCAGCGGGTGTAACATGCCACGAATGATCACAAATGCTGCACCAACCACAACCAGCAACTGGATCAAACCAAATAGCATGGTGTGTGTTTGTTGTTGATGCATATTCTGGAAAGCGACTGATTCGTCATATAACAAGCCGAAATACCAGTCATAGCCGGGGATCTGTTTAAACACCACAAACGTAGAAGCATCACCGATGGTGATTTCGTGTAATGCACCTTCCTGCGCCATCTGTTTGATAGCAGATAAACTCAGGTCGGCCGCTAAATTCGTCGCAGGCTTCAACGTTAATGCTGCATCCTTAGATGCAACAATATTGCCACTGCCATCGACCAAGACACCGCTCACACCATCGGACTGAATTTTATTCACGTTAGTAATGAGGTCTTTGATCACCACATCACCCGAGATAACCCCCTGATTAGCACCAAAATCATAAGGCTCGGCAATACTGATCATTAATGCATGACTAGATGCATCTTCATACGGTGCAGTTACAACCAGTTTACCGGCGGCTTTTGCATCTTGATACCAAGGGCGCTGACGAGGATCATAACCCTCCGGTGCTTTCCATCCGATAGTAGAAACCTTCATTTGACCATCGGATGTGCCCGCATAAACCATATCAAACTTGCCGGCAGAAGCAGCTTGGATTAAGGCTGGAACCGGATCGATATCCGGTTTACCGAAAACTTGCTTGGCTGCATTAACGATACTGGCACTATTATCTAGCCAATATTTAAGATAATTCACCTGCGCGGCCGCCACGGTTTGCGCATAGCTATCTACTGTTTTTCTGGCTTGATCAGCCTGAGTGCGACTGCTCGACCACAACTGCACACCAGTCATCACCACCAGCAACGCGATCAGCGCTAATAGTAGTTTATTCTTAATATTCAGGGTCATATGATCTCCATTTATGACAGGATGGCACGCATTGTCCTTTATTTGATTACCAGTATGTTATTCCGAACCATGCCTTTCTTATTTAGTAAGAACTCGAACAAACATATCGACTCGTATCTTCTTAAACTTTAAATAAAACACAGATTATTTTGCTGTTCCATTTGATTTCATTATGACAGATAAAAAAAATCCCG
The DNA here is from genome assembly GCF_963678185.1 of uncultured Tolumonas sp. Classification (NCBI taxonomy): domain Bacteria; kingdom Pseudomonadati; phylum Pseudomonadota; class Gammaproteobacteria; order Aeromonadales; family Aeromonadaceae; genus Tolumonas; species uncultured Tolumonas sp. The sequence continues at coordinate 3,285,295 of NZ_OY782757.1, read as the reverse complement.
CACAACGGCGGGATCCAGAATAAAAAACTAACTGCTTATTTAAGCAACGGTAATGCGAGCAAATTTACGTTTACCGACCTGCCATACTGCCGTACCAACAGTGACCAGCAACTTACCATCAGCAACAACTTCACCATCACGTTTTACTGCATTTTGCTTGATCATGCGTAATGCTTCGGATGTGGTTTCCACCAACGCAGCTTCTTTCAGCAGATTACCCACCGCAATACCTTCGGCAGGCGCTGACACAGTCACTTCCGGCATTTCATCCGGGATCGCATTTTTAGAAAAACGCTGCGTGAAATCGTTATGCGCCGCTTCCGCTGCTGCTTCATCGTGATAACGGGCAATCAACTCTTTCGCCAACCAGATTTTTACGTCACGTGGGTTCAGTGTGTTCGCCGCAATATCAGCTTTAAACTGGGTGATTTCCGCCAGTGGGCGTGTGGATAACAGCTCGTAGTAGCTCCACATCAGCTCATCAGAGATCGACATGATCTTACCGAACATATCATTCGGTGCATCATGCACGCCGATGTAGTTACCAGAAGATTTTGACATCTTCTTCACGCCATCCAGACCCACCAGCAGTGGCATCATCAACACGCACTGGGTCGGCTGACCAGCATCTTTTTGCAGCTCACGACCCATCAGCAGATTGAATTTCTGATCCGTACCACCCAATTCCACATCGGCTTTCAGTGCCACAGAGTCATAACCCTGCAGTAATGGGTATAAAAATTCGTGGATAGCAATCGACTGGCCGTTCGCATAACGCTTTTTGAAATCGTCACGCTCCAGCATACGGGCCACGGTTTGTTTCGCTGCCAGCTTGATCATGCCGGTTGCGCCCAGCTCTTTCAGCCAGGTTGAGTTGTATTCAATACGCGTGCGAACCGGATCCAAAATTTTGAAGGCTTGTTCGGCATACGTCAGCGCGTTCTCTTTGATCGCTTCTTCTGACAACGGTGGACGAGTGGCATTTTTACCGGAAGGATCCCCCACCAGCGCCGTGAAATCGCCAATCAGCAGGATCACTTCATGTCCCAGATCCTGAAAGGTGCGCAACTTGTTCAGAATAACCGTATGCCCAAGGTGAATATCCGGTGCAGTTGGGTCCATCCCCAGCTTGATACGCAGTGGACGACCTTCCTTTAATTTCGCGATTAATTCTTCTTCCACCAGAATTTCTTCTGCACCGCGCTTGATCTCAGCCAATGCGGTTTCCAAATTGGACATGCTATTACTCCAGTACATTCAGCAAATGGGGCACAGTTTACGAAATGGCCGCCCACATGAAAAGCAAGTAAACTACTCACAACTCAATTCATTATCGAAGAACAATCTTATGGCGCTCTATATTGGCCTGATGTCAGGCACCAGCATGGATGGTATTGATGCCGCATTAGTGGAGTTTGGTGCAGATAGTGACCAGCCCCGTCTACTGGCTACCCATGCCAGAGCCTGGCCCAATGAGCTGGTGCAGCAACTGCATACGATCTGCACGCCCGGCGATAATGAAATTGATCGCATGGGGGTATTAGATCAGCGCGTGGCAGAAGAATTTGCCCACGCAGTGCATGCCCTATTACAAACGGCCAATATAACGCCAGAGCAAATTTGTGCGATCGGCTCACATGGGCAGACGATCCGCCATCGCCCGGAATCAGGCTTTACCTTACAGATTGGCAACGGCGCCCGATTAGCGGCGATGACCGATATTGATGTGATCTGTGATTTTCGCATGAAAGACGTAGCTCTTGGTGGACAAGGCGCGCCATTGGTGCCTGCGTTTCATCAGGCCGTTTTCGGAAAAAAAAATGAGCCGCGTTTTATCCTCAATATTGGTGGCATTAGTAATGTGTCGGTTTTACCGGGAAATGCCGAGCAGGTGTTTGGCTTTGATACCGGCCCCGGCAATACACTATTAGATAGCTGGTATCGTCACCACCATAATACAGGTAGTTATGACGCAGGCGGTCAGTGGGCAAGTTCGGGGCAGATCCATCACTCATTGCTTAATGAATTATTAACCCATGCCTACTTTGCTTTGCCTTACCCGAAAAGTACCGGCCGCGAGACATTTACCTTCGATTGGCTTTTGCAGCAACTGAGTACTTTTGCCGACATTAGTGCGGTGGATGTTCAGCGCACATTACTGGAATTTACCGCCATGACTGCAAGCGAAGCCCTGCAACCACTAGCAACATCGGCACAATTGTACCTTTGTGGTGGCGGTGCGCATAACCCATTATTGTGCCAGCGCATTGCTACATTATTAGCTGACTGGCAAGTTACTTCGACAGCATCGCTGGATATGCACCCCGATTGGGTTGAAGCAATTGCCTTTGCTTGGTTAGCCCACTGTTTTTGTGAACGTCGCTCGGGAAACCTGCCCGCAGTGACAGGTGCCAGCAGAAAAGCAGTATTAGGGGCATTTTATCCGGCAGATTAACCAGCAAACACTATCTATGACTGTTTTAATTTGCACTATTGAGGGGCAAGCGAGTGTAAGCGTAGAATGGAATCACCAGAGTCTGTGATAAAAATCACAAGATCTGGGAGATAAGTGACACTGGGAATATAATTTTACTGAGGATACCAAGATGAAAAAAGCGCTGATCCTGGCTGGTTTGATGGTTGTAGCTCTGACTGCTTGCGGTAAAAAAGAAGAAGCAGCTGCACCAGCACCTGCAGCTCAACCTGCTGCTGAAGCTCCAGCTAAAGCAGATGCGGCTGCACCAGCTGCAACTTCTGCTGCGCCAGCGACTGAAGAAGCTAAGAAGTAATCTGGTAAACCCGTCAGGCCATCAGCTTGGCGGGTTTTTTATTCAACATTAGACAGAAAAGCTAGAACCACAGCCACAGGTTGTTGTGGCATTCGGGTTAGTCACGGTAAAACGTGAACCTTCCAGCCCATCGATATAATCAACAACACCGCCTACCAAATATTGCAGACTCATGCCATCGACCACCATGATGACGCTGTCTTTTTCCACCACGGTATCACCATCATTGATCTTCTCATCAAAGGTAAAACCATACTGAAAGCCGGAACAACCGCCACCGGTAATATAGACCCGCAGTTTCAGCTCCGGATTTTCCTCTTCGGTGATCAACGCTTTTATTTTCGCTGCCGCCGCATCGGTCATCTCAATGGGAAACTGCACTGCTACGTCACTCATAACTACCTCTCATGGCTTATAGCCAAAACAACTCTGTAAACTGATCGATTTAATTAGCGAATTATGTAATACCTGACCAAACAGTTCAAGTATTACCCAAATCGCTTTATTAGCGATAATGTAACATTGGTAGATGTTTTCTGCTTTATCTGCTTTTGCGTTATAGTCGGTTGATTATTTCACAACGAAATAGAAGAGACAGGAATTCCATGGCCAACAGCACACAACGTTCCGAACAACTTTTTTCCGCCGCACAACAATCGATCCCAGGTGGTGTTAATTCACCTGTTCGCGCTTTTAATGGGGTTGGTGGCACACCACGCTTTATCGCCAAAGCGGATGGCGCCTATTTATATGATGTCGATGGGAATCGTTATATCGATTATGTCGGTTCATGGGGGCCAATGTTGCTTGGTCATAACCACCCAGCCATCAAATCCGCCGTATTGGCTGCCGTAGAAAATGGTTTAAGTTACGGTGCACCAACCGAAAGTGAAGTGCTGATGGCAGAAGCCATTCGCCAGATCATGCCGACTATGGAAATGGTGCGTATGGTGAACTCAGGCACTGAAGCCACCATGAGTGCCATTCGTCTGGCGCGGGGTTATACCAAACGCGATAAGATCGTGAAATTTGAAGGTTGTTATCACGGCCATGCCGACTGTTTGCTGGTTAAAGCAGGCTCCGGTGCACTGACATTAGGCCAGCCTAATTCACCAGGTGTTCCGGCTGATTTTGCGAAACATACATTAACTTGTACTTATAACGACCTAGCATCAGTGGAAGCGACCTTTGCCAGTTATGGTAACGATATCGCTTGTATCATCGTCGAACCAGTGGCCGGCAATATGAACTGCATTCCACCACAACCGGGCTTCTTACAAGGTTTACGCGCTATCTGCGATCAATACGGTGTCTTACTGATCATCGATGAAGTAATGACTGGTTTTCGTGTCAGTTTACAAGGTGCGCAAGGTTATTATGGTGTGACTCCTGACTTAACCACACTTGGTAAAATCATCGGTGGCGGTATGCCGGTGGGCGCGTTCGGCGGTAAGAAAGAGATCATGGCCTATATAGCACCAACCGGCCCGGTCTATCAGGCTGGTACGCTGTCGGGTAACCCGGTAGCTATGGCGGCAGGTTTGGCCATGCTGAAGGCCATTCAACAACCTGGCATTTACGACACACTAGCGGAAAAAACCAAGCAAGTTGCCGAAGGTTTAAAAGCGGCAGCGGCGAAATATGATATTCCGATGGTGGTTAACTATGTCGGCGCAATGTTTGGCTTCTTCTTTACCGACCAGCTGGAAATCACCTGTTTTGAACAAGTTGGCCGTTGTGATATTGAGGCATTTAAACGTTTCTATCATTTGATGTTACAAGAAGGTATTTATTTGGCACCATCAGCTTATGAGGCCGGTTTTCTGTCACTGGCTCACAGCGATGCTGATATTGCCGAGACACTGGCTGCCGCAGAACGTTGTTTTGCACAGATGAAATAGCCATTTATTGTGCAAACAAAAAGGCGCGTTAATTAACGCGCCTTTTTACTATTGCCAAAATAGTTATCTTTGAATCAGACCTTAAAGTGCGACATCAACTCTTGTTGCTGATTAGCCAGATCATTCAGTTTGCCAGCATTATCTGCCGAGGTGTCAGCCATGCCGGTAATGTCACTGCTGACATCACGGATGTTACTCACGCTGCTACTGATATCGCCACTCACCTTACTTTGCTCTTGCACAGCGTGAGCAATGTGCGCATTCATGTCCTGGATCACACCAATCGAGCGGGTGATTTGCTCTAACACGCCCACCGATTGCTGCACATTATGCAGTGTTTCATCAGCTTGTTTATGGCTGCCCAAAATCGCGCTCACCACGCGGTTAGTACCACTTTGTAATTCGTTGATCACATTGTGGATCTGACCAACAGAATCCTGTGTCCGAGAGGCCAGATTACGCACTTCATCAGCTACCACCGCAAAACCACGACCCTGTTCACCGGCGCGTGCTGCTTCAATCGCTGCATTCAACGCCAGCAAATTGGTTTGTTCGGCAATGCCTTTGATCACATCCAGGATCTTATTAATGTTATTGCTGTTTTCTGCCAGACGTTCTACTTGTGGTTTGGCATCACTGATATATCGCATCAGTGAGTCCATCGCTTGCAGACTTTCTTCTACGACCGCTTTACCGTGTTGTGCTGCATGTTCTGCTTCATCAGCAGCTTCTACCGCCTGACCCGCGCGGTCGGCAATATTGGCCGAGGTCGCATGCATCTCTTCAAAGGCAGCCGCAACCTGATCGATTTCACGGAACTGGTATTGCAGACGATCACGAGTCTGACCAGAAACGGCATTAGCTTGCTGTGCGGTATCTCGTGTGCCAGCGACCGCACCAACCACCTGTGTGATAGTACCTTGCAGCTTATCTAAGAACAGATTAAATGCGCGCGCTAAAGCCCCCATTTCATCCTGACTTTGCACCTGCAGACGTTGTGTCAAATCACCATCACCACTGGCAATTTCGTTCAGACGCTCTACCACCGTACGCATCGGCGCCACAATACGGCTGGCACTCCACCACATAGCCAATAATACCAGCAAAGTAATGATAATACCGGTGGTTACCTGCCGGGTCATGGCACTGCCAATTTGTTGATCTAAGGATGAACTGATATCGCGGGCTGCAGCCAACACATCTGCGCCAGGGAACTCCAGCAACATCCCCCAGGATGGTAATCCATCATTTTTTACCGGAATAAACAGTTGTAATTTGTCGCCTTGCCAGTTCACCTGAACTTTGGCTTGTTTTAACCAGCTCTTTAGCTGCTCTGCTTGTTTAGCATCTTTTTTTGCTACTGCCTCACCCGGCACAAATGGCATGTCGCTGACAGACACAGTAATACCATCAGCAGAAATCAATGCCGCACTACCGTGACCAGAAAATAGCTGACTATCCAGATCTTTTATCGCGGATTGCAAAGAGTCCAGCGCGATATCCATCCCTACCACACCCAATACCTGATCACCTTCAATGATCGGCTGAGTTACAGTCACCATCAGTAATTCTTTATTATTACTAGTGTCTTTGTAAGGATTCAACAAACAGGGGGCATGGATCCGAATACTACAGGCAAACCATTCATTGGACGGAAAACCGTTCGTATTGGGTTCAGTATTTTTAATATCGGCTTCAGTCAGGTTTTCTGATAACAGTTCGCCTTTATCATTACGACTCCAATACACCGAGAAACGACCTGACTCATTGCCACCAGCATCACTTTGTCCGGCATACGTGTCATCAGAATGCCCTAATGCACCAGGCAACATGACCGCATAAGCACCCAACGCATACGGCGCGCTTTTGGCTGCCTGCAAGATTTGGCTACCCAGCGCACGGCGTAAAATACCTGAACCTAAATAATTTTCTTGGGCATACTGTTTTTGCGCAACCAAGCTGGCCGCCAGGATCGAGGTGCGGATTTTAGCTTCCTGCAGATAACTCGTGACATGAGAAACTTCCGCTTCACCACGACCCAGCACCAGTTGAACCGCATCTTCTTTAATTTTTTTGTCGGTCTGTTCCAGCACCAGCCCTTTGGTTGACTGCAACGCATAAACAGATAAACCAATTAACAGGACGACCGCCGATAGCAGTCCAATGGCAGACAACAGTGTTATTTTCCATTGGATAGAAAAATTGCGCATAAAAATTCCCTGATTCGATGTGAACCCAGACCATATTGATACTAAGTTAGCTGTAAACAGCCGAGAAGCTTCACTGTCAAATCATGATGTTATGAACTGGATCACGCAGTTTTATTCACCAGACCTGTTTGGCTTTATATATTCCACCTAAAACCATGTATTCCTGCTCACCATTTAATCCACGCGGTAACAACGCGTCAAAGCAAACAATTTTACTCAATGGCACCTGTAGCTCGACCACACGAGGGCCAAACCGGTATGCTTCATCGACATCACTGCTGCAAGAACTAAGATTATTCAGTATTAATACCGGATGTTGCTGATAGTGATAACAAGGCGATTCATCACTGCCCCGATAGAGAATCAGATATTGCTGTTCTGGATGTTGATGCACCAATTGGTACTGACAAAAGCTATATAACAGATCCAGCTGGCTGGCTAATTCGTTCGTTTGATAAGTTGATCTGACACAAGCCTGCATATAACGGATATACGCATCCGATTCCGGCTCAGAAATTAGCTCATGATGATAAATTGTGCGCAAACCGAATCGGGACTCGACCCATTGCCGCCAGGCCGCACCGGCGTCACTGTCGGAATCAAATAACCAGCCCAGCAATAATTTCCGGTAATTGCTTTGCGGACGCGGCACCGGGTCGGCATCCGGCCGATGTGCTAATTTTGCCTCCGGCAGCCGAAAGCGCACCGCCATATAATCATTAAAGATGTCCACCCGCTGGCGGGCATCACGGCAGACAACCAAACGATCAAACAGCTCAGAATAAAACGTCTCTACCCCATCCAGTTGTAACTGAATGGGATGTTCCTGAAAGATCAAACTCGCCAATACTGGTGCCGGCACATTACAGCGATTGATCGGTAAGGTTAACTCGGCGAGTAATAGGCGTTCTTCAGGTAGTGGCTGCATGCGGCCACTCCGGCGTTAATTCTTCAGCAGCAGGTTGCAGATAATAAAGTTTGTCGGAGAGTGCGCAGATCTCATCATGCCAGTATAAATGCTGACACCAATCCTCCCTGATCCCCCGATAACCGTAATAAGCACCCGCCAGCTGCCCAGCAACGGCTGCGGTCGTGTCGGCATCATCACCCAGATTAGCCGCCGCCAGAATGCAGTCGGCATAACAATGGGTATGCCAAAAACACCACAGCGCTGCTTCCAGACTTTCCAGTACATAACCGGTGCCTTTTAAATCGCGATAGTTTTTATCCAGAAAATCGAATTGCTGTAATGTCGCAATCGCTTCAGTTTGTGCCGGATAAGACACACGCAACAAACTTGCTTTATCACCACCTTGCAACAAATCGAGCAGTTGGGCCGACATCCAGCCACAGGCATCAAGACAAAGTTCAGCACCATGTGTAGTACGGGAGCTTTGCCGCGCGTAATGAATGGCTTGCTCTGCATCATGCGTATAAGCAATTGGAATGGGTGCCAGTCGCATGATAGAGCCATTACCTGATGTCCAGGTGGCTTTCATACCAGAGAAGGGATTTCCATTTTTCTGAAAGCGACGAAGTGCACTGGAAACCGTGGTACCAATATCAAAACAGTTACCGATGCTGCTGAGATAACCGTTGTCATACCAGTTGCAGTAACGTTGCATCTGATCTGTCGCATTAAAACCTTCGCACTCTAACAGGCTGTGAGCAAGACAAAGTGCCATCGACGTATCGTCAGTCCAGTAACCTTTTTGCAGACAAAAATGACCGCCACCGACCATATCAGTTAGCGGTTTAAACGAACCGCGGGGGCGAAACTCCAGTGTAGTACCCACTGCGTCACCCACGGCTAAACCAACCAGACAACCACGGGCACGATCTAACCCTTTATCCATGTCATCCTCCGGTAAAATTTACCTATCAGGAAGGCTAAGCAAGGTTTACACCGTTATTCCCTTATGAAGGTGTTTCCGGATGAAAATGTTTCGAAAGATAACTGATCAGATGCGATAATTCTAATGGCCGGGAGTAGTGATAACCTTGGATCTCCTCCACGCCAATTTCGGCAACAACCTCTAATTCTACGGCCGTTTCCACCCCTTCCGCGACCACAGTCAAACCCAGATCATGCGCTAGTTCAGTAATATGACGCACCAGATATAACTGACGAGGGTCGAGGTCAATTTGCTGAATAAAGGATTTATCAATCTTCAATTTATCGAGCGATAAATCTTTCAGATAGGCCAGCGAAGAAAAGCCGGTACCAAAGTCGTCCAGAGCAATGCGGATATTATCTTTTTGCAACGCCCGCAGAATTTGCTGACTGGTGGTAAAGTCATGCAATGCGATCGTCTCTGTCAATTCAAGGATCAATTGTTCATGCAAGATGGGGCAGTCGCGTAAGAATTGGTTCAGCTTGGTCGGTAAATTCAGCGTGAACATAGATTCCGAGAGATTCACCGCAACGGAGATACGTTCGAGCTGCCAAAACGGCAGTGAACCCAGGTCTTTAAATACACGCCGGAATATCCAATCGCCTAATGCATCACCCAACCCATGCTCTTCCGCAATCTCAATAATCTCCGGCGGCGCTACAAAGCCAAATAATGGGTGCTTCCAACGCAACAGCGCTTCCATACCGAGTTTGTCTGATGGCAGAACAGAGTGCACCGGCTGATAACACATAAACAATTTGGCTGAATCAGGCACTTGTAATTCAGCTCGCAGGTGCGTAGCTAACTCACGTCGACGCTGAAAATCACTCAACATGCGCGTATTAAACACCTGGTAATGGTGAGGACTATTTTTCTTCGCGGCTGATAATGCTTGTTCGGCAAATTGGAATAATTCGCCATCGGTCGAACATTGTTCCGGGTAGGTGCTGACCCCACAGCAAAGATAGACCCGATGCGCTGGATCATATTCTCGCAAAAATGCGTCGAGTTCTTTCAGCACCTCTGGCAGCAAAGTTGTTACTTCATGCTGGGGAATTAATAAGGCAAATTCACTGCCCCCGGTGCGGCCAACTAAAGCTGTCTTACCAAACCGCAAACGCAAAATCTGCCCAAAACCTTGCAGCAAAGCATCACCGTTTTGATAACCAAACAGGTCATTGACCTCATTAAAGCGTTGAATATCTAAGATGCACAAACTCAGCGCTTGTCGTTTTACACTCGCCTGATAACAACGCTCTTTGAGTAATGTTAAAAAATGCGCACGATTGGTCAGCGTCGTTAAAGGATCATGCAGTGATAAAAACCAATGCTGCCGCGATTCACGGAATAACAGATAACTCACCAGTAAACTCAGCAGTGCGACAACCGCCAACACCCAAGAAATATGCTTAACCGTCGCTTCGATAGAATCCATGCCCCGTCTAGCACCGGGGCCGGTAAAATTCTGAATCATGAGCTGGCGAATATCTGGTTGCAACGTCAGTAATTGTTGTTCCCATGCGGCTAACTCAGGGGAATCGGGAGATGGTAAATTTTCCATCAGCGCTTCATGTTGCTGAAGTAAAAAAAACACTTTTTGGATCAGAGCTTCAGCACCAAATTGACTTCTGACTGCAGCGCTTTCGGCACCGTGTAAAAAAACATCCATCCGATTCCAGGCTAAGTCATAAGCCAAAGAAAGTTTATCGCTATCACTCTTTCCGGCACGATAGAGCTGTAGTTCGGTACTTAATTTCTGATATTCCAGCTCAAGTTGCGCCAACGACCATGCGCTCAGTGTCGAATGCGCGGTAATGCGCTGTGACACTGTCTGAAAAGAGTAAAGGGAGCTGAACATGCCAATGGTCATGCCAATGATCAGCAGCCCTAAGACAATAAACTTCGAATATCCCCCCATTAATCACTCACACTGATAGAGCGTAATTGCCATATCATCGCACTGTGATAAGAGGGTTTATCCAGCTCTGGATGCTGAGTTAATGGATAAATCACCCACACAGGCCCTTTATTACGACGAGTTAGTAATTTGCCATCTTGAGTCAGTGCCAGCAGTACATCATATTTATAAACATCAGCCACTGTGATGGTCGTAACATAATCGTTCAAAGCCTTGGCATTCAGCTTAACGGCTTTTTGTAACCCTTGTTTATCCAGCAAGTCACGTAATAAGACACCGGTGTAAGTATGTGAGCCTTCCGTCCAAGGTGTAGTCGTGACAACGGTCTTTTGTGGTAACGCTTGTAACTGCGCTAACGTAAAATCGGCAGCTTGAGGGCCAGCAACAGACAGAATAACCGGTGCAGAAACTTCTTTTTTAACGGGAACAACGACTTCTTTTGTCTCGGCCCAACTAAACGGGGTCAGCAACATACTCAGGCAACACGCCGCAATGATCCGATTTTTATTATTCATTACTTTTAACTCCGGCCTAGGGGAAATAACACTCAGAATAAAACGTCTTGGGTGGCCAAAAAGATCACCTTAAACAAATACTAGCAGATAGTTTTATGCACGAAGATCAAGCTGCTGCACGGTGCCAGCCGTGCCATCCTCTTTCAAGTAAACACCACTGGAACGTAATACCCCTAAATTTTCCCCTTTACTATCACTTCCCAGATTCTGAAACTGTGTTTCAACGGGATGCAGATAGATAGCGCCAACCCCCACATTAGCTAATACCACCATCCCCTTCCCGGGGCGCCAAACAGAGAGTTGGCCATAGATACTGTCGCCCTCATCAATAAAACTGTTACCGTCTTCGTCATATTGCGCCAGTTCAGCAAACCCATTACCGCTCTGCGCACCGAACAGCTCTTTGCCATCATCAATTTGTTGATTGTTATTTTTATCCAGCGCCAGAAAATAAGAACCACTACCTAATGTAGGCAACGAATCTTTCGTGCCATCACTATCGATATCAAAATTAAAACGCGCCTCTTTGAGATCAGCAAACTGACTATCCAGATTGAGTACCAGTGGATCTTTTAATGCTGATTGCTTGGTTAAACGCTCCGACAACGTCATATCTTGATAAGACATGGCAAAACCTAATTGCAGTTTGATCGTCCGGCCATCAGCCGTTTGCACTTCGCCACTGGCAGCAAAACGTAATCGTTCACTTTCTGACGTGTATTCAGTGATGCGAACCTGATGATCAGGTTCAGCGGGTGTTGATTGATTACCCGTCGTTGGCGCATTCGATGCAGTTGATGATGGCTCTGTTGCACTGGAGTGCTGAATCGGTTGCATCAATTTGATCTTCTTACCCGTCATTGCTTCTATCATCATTTTGATGAGACGAGTATGGGCGTCTAAAGATAGATCATCATCGGATAAGTCATCCGACGTTTTCTGACTTGAAGTCGTACCTGAAGAGGCTGATGGTACGGGATCTGTATTATTCTTTTTGACCGCTGCATTACTGGAAGGCAATGAGATCGTAGTGTTCGCAGGTTGTTGCTGACGATTTTGCTCTGCCGCTTTTTGCAGATCGCGGCGACTGAGACTGACACCTAGAGCATCACGTTGTTGCAGACTGACTTCGACTTTTACATCCTGCTGGCCAGGTTTGGCTATCGTGGGCAAGACTTCCTGTTTACGTACCGATTCCTGCTGATGGTCATAACTTGTTTTTAGTGACAACGTTTGCTGGGTAATACGCATAACCTCTCCCGAGTACAACATGCAGATACCAGATTGCTCTTTGGTTATCGGCATAACGCAGGCGAGGTTTAAGATCCGATCGATCTAACCGGATCGTTTTTAAGATCTTTTAATACAACACACCGATTCTCGTTGAATGAGCGTAGGCTCCAGAGAGATGATCCTTGGCGCATCATCAGCCCCCTGAATGCGTTCCAGCAGCGTATCAACTGCCTGCCGACATAAATCTTCCTGCGGTTGATGGATCGTGGTTAGCGGCGGTGTCAAATAACGAGCGAGTTCAATGTCATCATAACCAATGACTGACATATCTTGCGGCACATGCAAACCGGCGCGATATAACGCCTGATAGACGCCAACTGCTGACACATCGTTGCCCGCAAATATGGCAGTTGGGCGTTCAGATAACGTTAGTAATTGCTGCATCGCGGTAATGCCACCCGCAAACTCAAAATCACCTTCGACAACATATTCAGGCCGGAATGAAATATCCGCTTCCTGTAATGCTTTGCAATAACCATCCAGACGGCGTTGTGCCGGTAGTTTGTCGCGCGGCCCGGTAATAAGCCCAATATTACGATGTCCCTGTGCAATCAGATGTTGCGTAGCAAGATAACCACCGTGCTCGGAATTATCCTGGATTTGATCCGCAATACTCCCTAACGGCCCCCAATCCATCACTACCATTGGTACTGGTGGATGTCGGCCAAACACCTCAGACGATGCCGAGCGCACCTCGGTGCACATCAATAACAGACCATCAATGCGTTTTTGCAGCAACACTTCGAGATTATGACTTAAGCGTTCCGGATCACCTTCGGTATTACACAATACCAAGGTATAACCACGCTGATAACAGATACGCTCTACGCCAGCGACGACTTCCGCAAAGAATGGGTTATTGGATGTCGTCACCATCATACCCAGCGTTCGGGTTTGATTGAGTTTTAAACTGCGCGCTAAGGCGGAAGGTGAATAGTTAAGATCGGCCACCACTTTCAAAATACGCTCGCGAATTTCGTCGCTGACGAAGCGGGTATTGTTTACCACATGTGAAACCGTGGAGGTTGAAACACCCGCTAAGCGGGCGACATCTTTCATGGTGGCCAAAACTGCTAACTCCTTGCAGCTAAAAATGCATCAACCTCAGACCGAAGTGGAATTGAAGGCTGCGCGCCTGAACGTGTCACTGAAATTGCCGCGGCAGCATGGGCAAAACGAATGGCCTGTGCCATTGGTAACCCTTCTAACTGCGCGGTAACTAACGCGCCGTTAAAGGTATCACCCGCTGCGGTCGTGTCGAGCGCTTGCACACGAAAACCGGGAATTAATTCACCTTTTCCCTGTTCACTGACCCAGACACCACGAGCGCCGAGGGTAATCAATACAGTTTTGATACCGTAAGCATGCAAAGCATCCGCCGCTTTCTGTGCATCGGCATCGGTTTCTACCACAATGCTGGTTAATGCCTGCGCTTCAGTTTCATTGGGCGTGATCACATCGATCACCTGCAATAAAGATTCCGGTAACGCTTGAGCCGGTGCCGGATTGAGGATCACCTGTGTACCCGCTTTTTTGGCAGTTTGTGCCGCTAATTCTACCGTATTCAGCGGGCTTTCCAGTTGCATCAGCAATACATCAGCTTCGCTAATTAACGATAAATGCGGCTGTAAACGTTCTGGTGTCAGCTCAGCATTGGCCCCCGCAGAAATGCCGATACAATTTTCACCTTCGGCAGAAACCCAAATCATGGCAACACCGGTCGTTGTGCCCTCAACCGCCATCACCGCTTGGGTATCAATACCATCAATAACAAACTGTTCTTTCATGCGGGCGCCAATATCATCACTGCCCACACAAGCAATAAACGCAATATCTGCACCGGTTCTGCCGGCTGCAACGGCCTGATTGGCCCCTTTGCCGCCGTAAGCGATGTGATACCCGCTGCCGACTAGCGTTTCACCCGGTTGTGGAAAGCGCGGCACAGATAATACGTGATCGGCATTAACGCTGCCGAGAACGACCAGTTTTTTACTCATCTTCAGCTCCAATCAACTTCAGCCGCAATAAATGTTCATCTTAATAAACGTCTGTTTGAATAAACGTCTATTGGAATAAAAAAGTACCCGCACAAAGGCGGGTACTGGCTGACATTATTTAGACACCACTTTTAGCGGTACAGGAATGTTGGCGGGTACAGTTTGACCTTTCAACACTTTGTCTGCGGTCTCAACCCCAATCGCCCCAATCTGATCAGGTTGCTGCGCTACCGTGGCAGCCATTTTGCCTTTATGAACGGCTTTTACGCCATCGTCAGTGCCGTCAAAACCCACCACCAACACTTTGTCTTTACCAGCAGCTTGCAGCGCACGTACCGCACCTAAGGCCATTTCATCGTTTTGTGCAAACACTGCTTGCACATCACCATGCCCTGACAGCAGGTTTTCCATGACGTTCAGGCCCTTAGTACGATCGAAATCGGCAGGTTGGCTGGCCAGCATCTGGAAGCCATGAGCATCAGCTGCTTGTTTGAATCCGGCGCCACGATCTCGCGCAGCAGAGGTCCCCGCGATCCCTTCCAATTGGATGATTTTGGCTTTTTCACCCAATTTGGTCGCAATGAAATCACCCGCCATTTTACCGCCTGCGATATTATCGGAAGCGATATGACTCACGACCGTGCCTTTGTTCGCACCACGATCCAGTGTCAGCACCGGTAGTTTGGCTTTATTGGCAATCGCAATCGCATTACCTACGGCATCCGAATCGGTCGGATTGATCAACAGCACTTTGACCCCACGAACCGTTAAGTCTTCCACGTTAGCCAGCTCTTTCGCCGGGTCATTTTGTGAATCCAGCACCAGCAAGTCATAACCCAAGGCTTTGGCTTTATGTTCTGCGCCATCTTTTAACGTGACAAAGAACGGATTATTCAGAGTGGAAACCACCAGTGCCATGGTGTCTTTTGCCATAGCAGAAACGGATACTGAACTACTCAACACCACAGCAGAAACCAGAATTGCTAACTTTTTCATGTTCATAGCTTTGTTCCTCGATTCAGGGGTTATTTGCTGCTCTTGTGATCAATCAACACTGCCAGCAGAATTACTGTCGCTTTGACAATCATCTGGAAGTAAGAAGAAACATCGAGCAGGTTAAGCGCATTGTTTAAGAAGCCGATAATGAAAGCACCGATCAGGGTTCCCGAGATCCGTCCTTTACCACCAGCGAGACTGGTACCGCCCAGAACAACGGCAGCGATAGCATCCAGTTCATAGCCTGTGCCGGCGGTTGGTTGTGCGGAGGACAAACGGGAGGTAACAATGATCCCGGCCAGCGCAGACAAGAAACCACATGCGGCATAGACAATGATTTTGATCCGGTCAACATTAATACCGGAGAGACTGGTCGCCGCTTCATTACCACCTAATGCATAAATGTAACGACCAATACGAGTGTGATTAAGCAGATACCAGACAGTTGTAAACACTACAACCATCAACCAAACCGGCACCGGAATACCGAACAGATAACCAGTACCAAACCAAGCAAACGCATCGGAGGCATCAGAAAAGCCGGTGCTAATCGGGCGACCATCGGTGAAGACGAGCGTTGCACCACGCAATAAGGTCATGGTAACCAAGGTGGCAATAAATGCCTGCACACGACCTTTGGCAATGATGACACCACTAACGCCACCTAATAACGCGCCGGCCACTAACACCGCTGGCACCGTTAATAATATAGGTAGCTCTTTATCCAGCATGGTTGCCGCAAAAGCGCCGCATAACGCCAGCACTGAACCGACCGACAGATCGATACCCGCCGTCAGGATCACCAGTGTCATGCCGACCGCCATAATGGCGTTCACTGAGGTTTGACGCAGAATATTCAGTAAATTATCGACCGTGAAAAAATTCGGATTTAGTGCCGAAACCACCGCAATCAGTATCAACAGTGCAATCAGTGCTTTTTGCTCTAACCACCATTGTTTACTGAACCAACGGGATGTATCAGAAGTAGATTTGGCGTTCATGGTTTGAGTGCTCATGCTGCTTGTTGTCCTTCTTTCTTACCGACGGCACAGGCCATCAGTCGTTCTTGCGTCGCGTCAGCGCGATCAAATTCACCGCATATTCTTCCTTCATGCATCACCAAGATCCGGTCACTCATGCCGAGAACCTCCGGCATTTCTGAAGAGACCAGAATGATGCTTAAGCCTTCCTGCTTAAATTGATTGATCAGCTGGTAAATTTCTTTTTTAGCGCCCACATCCACACCGCGGGTAGGCTCATCCAAAATCAATACTTTAGGACGTGTCATCAACCCGCGGGCAATCGCTACTTTTTGCTGATTGCCACCCGATAGCAGGCGGATGGGCTGCTGCATGGTCGGGGTTTTGATATTGAACAGACGAATAAAATCACTCACCGCCTGCTGTTCCGCCGCATGTTTGATACCCCAGATTGAGCTGAAATAGTTGAGTGCCGTCAGCGTCATATTTTCTTTGACCGACATGCCCAACACCAGCCCATCGCCTTTGCGATCTTCCGAGATATACACAATGCCGTTATCCAGTGCATCTTGCGTTGAATTGATGGTTAACGGTTCACCATCAAGCACCAACTCACCTTCCGTTTTGGTGTAAGCACCGTAAATCAGCTTCATCAATTCGGTACGCCCCGCGCCCATCAGGCCGCAGATCCCCAGAATTTCACTGCCATGCAGCGAGAAAGAGGCTTCTTTTACGCCAGCACCAGAGAAGTCGTTTACTTGCAAACGCAACTCACCATGTGGGATCGTCAGGCGTGGATATTGTTCTTCCAGGCGACGCCCCACCATCATTTCGATTAAAGCATCTTCATCCAGTGACGCGACGGTGCGTTCCGCAATGAACTGGCCATCGCGCAGCACAGTGACATCGTCACAAATCTCAAAAATCTCTTTTAAGCGATGGGAAATGTAAACAATGCCACGCCCTTCTTCTCGCAACTCGCAGATCACCGAAAACAGGGCTTCTGTTTCGGTATCGGTCAATGCATCGGTTGGTTCATCCATGATGATGACGCGGGAAGAAAAACTCAGTGCTTTGGCAATTTCCACCATCTGCTGCGTGCCAATGGAAAGCTCGCCAACCAGCTTACGGCTGGAGTGTGGCACTTTCAGACGCGCCAATAATTTATCGGCTTCGTCATACATTTTTTTCCAGTCGATCCGACCTAATCGGGTGACAAACTCTCGACCCAGAAAGATATTTTCCGCAATAGTAAGACCTGAAATCAGATTTAATTCCTGATGGATAATACTGATCCCGGCTTCTTGCGATTGTTTTGGCCCAGAGAACGAAACTTCCTGACCTTGGTAATGAATCGACCCAGCATCCTTGCTATAAATCCCGGTTAACACTTTCATCAGTGTTGATTTACCGGCACCGTTTTCTCCCAGTAAGGCCATGACTCGACCGGGATAAACACTCAGTGATGCCCCCGATAAAGCCTTCACGCCGGGAAACTGTTTATCGATGCTTTGCATCTGTAGCAAGGGCTGCATATTGCCTCCTAGAACACGACGCCAGAAACAAAAATCACATTCGCATACGGCGTACATTCCCCGGTTCTGACCACGGCTTTACTGGTGTGTGTGGCTAACTTGAACTCTTCATGGCTGACATAATCGAAAACAATGGCTTTGTTTTGGGTCTCAGCGATGTGTTGCAAATGTGCCAGTAATTCCGCATGCAATGCTGGGCTCACTTCGGTGAACTCACGCGCCATGATCACACGCTCGATTTGCATTTCTTCCGTGATCGCACGCACCACATCCATAAAACGCGGCACGCCCTGACTCACCGCCAAATCGATCCGCTCTGGTGCAGCAGGAATAGGTAACCCTGCATCACCAACCACCAGCTGATCGGTATGCCCCATCGTGGCGATAACATGAGATAAAGGGGCATTCAGCAAAGCATGTTTTTTCATGAGCCGGCTCTCCGGATAAGTAAACAGTAGAAATAAAAGCAGCAAGGTCATGTACTGCATAAACAGTTTTAGCCAGAACATCCTACTTTTCCAGCAGCCGTATTGATAATTGTGATCACCATCGAAACGTTTCGATGAGAAATTTAAGTGAATCGTGTTAACAGAAGGTTATAAATAGAGTTCGTTGTTGTGGGCTATTAAATGAAAAACCCTACAACACCCATCTATTGTCGATAAGTGTTATAGGGCGTGTCGTTGTCATCTGGCAGAGGAAAATTTGAATAATGAAAGGATACAAACCGCCCGCTTCATTTTAAATCCAATGCGTTAAAACACCACGCCAGAGACAAAAATCACATTGGCGTACGGCGTACATTCCCCGGTGCGCACCACAGCGCGGCTTAAATGCGTCAGCTGTTTAAACTCGTCATGGCTGACATAATCGAAGCTAATGGTTCTGTCCTGCTCAGTCGCAAGATGTTCCAGATGGGCGAGTAATTCGATGTGCAACGCTGGGCTCACCTCGGCAAATTCATGCGCCATGATCACCCGTTCTATCTGCATTTCTGCGGTTACGGCCTGCACCACATCCATAAACTTCGGCACACCCCGACTCACCGCCAAGTCAATCCGCTCTGGGGCCGCCGGAATAGGTAAACCGGCATCACAAACAGCCAGTTGATCAGTGTGGCCCATCGTAGCGATCACATGTGACAACGGCGCATTCAGCAAGACATGTTTTTTCATAACAGAGATCCTTTATGAGATAACAACTTCAAAAATCAGAACCGGATAGTTAAGGATGTATCATTTGAAACGGATCTGATCTGTGATCATCAAGGAAATTAACGTGTAGAATTCAAAAATCTCGTCACCACTAGAAATTAAGATGAATCAAAATAAGCAAAGCATGCTTGATCACTGGCAACAACAGCTGGAAAACTGGCTGGAACAACACCACACCGAAACCGATGGCGCACATGATATTGCCCATTTTCGCCGAGTCTGGAAAACCGCACGCGCACTGAATGAGGCTGAAGGTTCTCAAGGCGATGAGCTGGTGTTGCTGGCCGCAGCCTATCTGCACGATATTATCAGTCTGCCGAAAAACCACCCCGATCGGCACCTGAGCTCACGTTTGGCAGCTAAAGAAGCGGCGGTGATCTTGCTTGAGCTGGGTTTTCCCATAGAAAAAATCAATGCCGTTGGTCATGCGATCGAAGCCCACAGTTTTTCCGCTAATTTACCCGCCGAAACCTGGGAGGCGAAATTACTACAAGATGCTGATCGGATGGAAGCCTTAGGTGCCATTGGGCTGGCGCGTGTGTTTTATACTTCAGGGCGGATGGAGCGGGAGATGTTTGATCCGTATGATCCATTAGCCAAACACCGTCAGTTAGACGATATGCAATTCGCGCTCGATCATTTTTTTGTGAAACTGTATAAAGTCGCTGACACCATGCAAACAACCGCAGGCAAACAAATGGCGGAACAACGCAGAACATATTTAGAAGAGTATGTAACGCAGCTATTAACGGAACTGTAATTGCCATCAAGGGTGATTTTCACCCATAAAAAAACCTGCTTCGCAGCAGGTTTCTTCTTTCCAGATAAACTGGAGATTGCGCATGCAAGATGCGCAACTATCAACTAGCGAATGGTAACATTCACAGCTGATGGGCCACGTTGGCCTTCTTCGATTTCGAAAGATACAGCTTGACCTTCGATCAGAGTTTTGAAGCCAGTAGAAGCGATTGCAGAGAAGTGAACGAACACGTCTTTGCCACCGTTGTCTTGAGCCAGAAAACCAAAACCTTTAGTTTCGTTGAACCATTTAACTGAACCGTTAACTTTAGACATAACATTTCCTTAGAAATAAATTTGTGCCACAAAAGGCAATAATGGCCGGATTTATCTATCAATACTTATGAGGGGCACTAAGAAAATATTACTACAACGGCACAAACGGTAAGGTCAGGCAGGGGTCTTAACTTCAAAATGTCTGGCATAAATAGGTCTGATTTTGCAGGCCGGAGAAGATTAGAACATACGGTACTGTTAATAGCGAGTTAATTCGAAAACTATTTTGTTAATGAACATAAAAGCAAATAGAACAATAAAAAAGCCGGCTCTCTGATATCAGAGGCCGGCTTTGATTTAATTCAATAATCAGGCTTTAGGCGCTGAAGATCGGATAAGGTAATCAAATGCGCCCAGTGAAGCTTTAGCCCCCTCACCCATCGCAATGATGATCTGTTTGTACGGCACAATCGTCACATCACCGGCAGCGAACACACCTTCCATTGAGGTGTTACCATGGGCACCAACAATGATCTCGCCACGATTACTCAGCTCAACCGCACTGCCTTTCAGCCAATCGGTATTTGGCAGTAAGCCAATCTGCACAAAGATCCCTTCCAGCTCAACCTTACGTGCTTCGTTAGTGACACGGTCGGTATAAGTCAGCGCAGAAACTTTGGTGCCATCGCCTAATACTTCTGTGGTCAGCGCAGAGGTGATGACAGTGACGTTCGGTAAGCTGTGCAATTTATTTTGCAATACCGCATCAGCACGCAGTTTGCTGTCAAACTCCAGCAGGGTCACATGAGCAACAATACCCGCTAAATCGATAGCCGCTTCCACACCTGAGTTACCGCCGCCAATAACAGCAACACGTTTGCCTTTAAACAGCGGACCATCACAATGCGGGCAGTAAGCGACACCTTTATTTCGGTATTCTTTCTCACCCGGCACGTTCATTTCGCGCCAGCGGGCACCGGTCGCCAGGATCACCGACTTACTCTTCAGCACAGCACCGCTTTGCAGGGTAACTTCTACATGATCGGCATTGCGCTCTAACTTCGCGGCACGTTGCAGATTCATAATATCCACGTCATATTCTTTAACGTGTTGTTCCAATGCAGTTGCCAGTTTCGGGCCTTCGGTTTCTTTCACCGAAATAAAGTTCTCAATGCTCATGGTGTCGAGCACTTGGCCACCAAAGCGCTCAGCGACGACGCCAGTACGAATGCCTTTACGAGCCGCATAAATAGCGGCTGCAGAACCAGCCGGGCCACCACCCACGACCAATACATCAAACAGTGCTTTGTCGTTGATCTTTGCTGCTTCCCGCTCAGAAGCGCCGGTATCCAGCTTCGCCACGATCTCTTCAACGCTCATGCGGCCTTGGCCAAACACTTCACCGTTTAGGAACACAGTTGGTACTGCCATGATCTGACGGGCGTTCACTTCATCTTGGAATAAAGCGCCATCGATCATGGTATGACGAATTTTAGGGTTCACCACTGACATCAGATTCAGTGCCTGCACAACATCTGGGCAGTTCTGACAAGTCAGCGAAATATAGGTTTCAAAGTTGTATTCGCCAGGCAAATTGCGGATCTGTTCCAGCAATTCAGCATCGGCTTTGGGTGGATGGCCACCGACTTGCAGCAGAGCCAGCACCAGCGAAGTAAATTCATGCCCCATCGGCAAACCGGCAAATGCCACGCCCATGTCAGAACCAATACGGTTTAAGGCAAAAGAAGGCTTGCGTGCAGTTGTGTCGGTCGATTGGCGCAGAGAAATCTTATCGGATTGTTCAACGATATCGGCTAGCAGTGACTGTAACTCGCGAGATGAATCACTGTCATCGGTGGACGCGATGATTTCGATAGGCTGAGTCACATTGGCCAGATAGCCTTTTAATTGAGTTTTTACATTTGCGTCTAACATAATGAGTCTCGTCTCGTGAATTAAAGCCAGAGAAAAAATTGCCGGGCTAACCCGGCAATTTCCAGTGCAAGATTAGATCTTACCAACTAAGTCGAAAGATGGAGACAGGGTGGCGGCACCTGGAGTCCATTTAGCTGGGCAAACTTCACCTGGGTGGTTCGCAACATATTGTGCAGCCTGAACTTTACGCAGCAGTTCTTTCGCGTCACGGCCGATACCGTTGTCGTGCACTTCGCACAGTTTGATCTGGCCTTCAGGGTTGATAACGAAAGTGCCACGCAGTGCCAGACCTTCTTCTTCGATCATTACGTCGAAGTTACGGGTGATCGCGCCAGTTGGGTCGCCAACCAGTGGGTACTGTACTTTACCGATGGTGTCAGAAGTGTCGTGCCATGCTTTATGTGTGAAATGGGTGTCAGTAGAAACACCGTAGATTTCTACGCCCAGTTTCTGGAATTCTGCATAGTTGTCTGCCAGGTCACCCAGTTCAGTTGGGCAAACGAAAGTGAAGTCAGCTGGATAGAAGAATACAACTGACCATTTGCCTTTCAGATCTTCCTGAGTCACAGGCACGAATTTGCCATTGTGGTAAGCGGTCGCTGCAAATGGTTTAACTTCAGTGTTAATCAAAGACATGAGTGTAGCTCCTTCGTTGGGTTATCTAATTCAGATTCGAGTGCATCGCATCTCGATGTATCTATACTGGCCCAAAAAAGTCTTTCTATCCAATAGTTGTGATCTATTTGTTTAATAGGTTTTACCTATGTAACAAATAAATCTGAAAAGTTTTACCTTTGAATAGATCAAAAAAGCCTCTATGGAAAGAGGCTTTGGCAGGAGAAACGATAAAGAGTGGTAATTACGCCACTTCTGCTTTCGCTAACTCAACATATATGTCACGCAAACGCAGTGAAATTGAGCCTGGTTTGCCATCACCCACTGGTTTGCCATCAATGCTGACCACTGGCCACACAAAGGTGGTCGCCGAACTGATAAAGGCTTCTTTCGCGTGATAGGCTTCATCGGGTGTGAACAGACGCTCTTCCACTTTGATGCCATCACGTGCCGCCAGTTCCAACAGTGCTTTACGGGTGATACCGTGCAGAATATCGTTACTTAATGGGCGCGTTACGATGGTGTTATCCGCCAGCACAATATACGCATTACTGGAGCTGCCTTCGGTGATAAAGCCGTTTTCGACCAGAAATGCATCGTCCGCATCATTGGCATGGGCATACTCTTTCGCCAGACACGGCGCCAGCAACCCCACGGTTTTAATATCACGACGGTGCCAGCGGATATCCGGCATAGTGACCACTTTGATACCGGTTTGCACTTTCGGGCTGTCGATCACCGGGCGAGCTTGAGTGAACAGCACCAGCGTTGGTTTTACTTCCGCAGAAGGAAAGGCAAAATCACGATCACCGGCATTACCACGACTGATCTGCAGATAAATGCCCCCCTCCACCAGATTATTCTTTTTGATCAGCTCTTCATGGATGATTTTCAACTGCGCCGCTGACACCGGCATCGACAGCGATAATTCACGGCAAGAACGCTGCAAACGTTCCAAGTGACCAGTAAATTCCACCAGCTTGCTGTTTAATACTGCTGTCACTTCATACACGGCGTCAGCAAACAGAAAACCACGATCGAATACCGAGATTTTTGCATCTTTTTCGTCAACATACTGACCATCAACATACACAATGCGACTCATGGCCGACTCCTTAATATTCAATTTAATTTAGCCCCACAATGCCGCATCGGGTGCATGCATCAGGTTGTCGGAATAATCAAAACCGGGTTCGCGATCTTTTTGCAGCAACAACGGGCCATCCAGATCGACCACTTGTGCGCCTTGTGCCACTACAAATGCAGGCGCCATCGCTAATGAAGAGGCCAGCATGCAACCCACCATGATCTTCATACCAGCGGCTTCCGCTTGCTTACGCAACTCGAGCGCTTCGGTCAGACCACCGGTTTTATCCAGCTTAATGTTGATCATGTCATAACGACCCACCAGTTCATGCAAGGTGGCACTGTCGTGACAAGATTCATCGGCACAGATCGGGATCGGACGTGGCAGTGATGCCAAAATGGTATCGTTACCGGCTGGCAGCGGCTGTTCTATCATCTCAACGCCGAGCTTTTGCAATTCCGGGATCAGCTCACGATAGATCTGCTCATTCCAACCTTCATTGGCATCCACAATAATGCGCGCCGCCGGAGAACCTTTACGCACCGCCGCCACACGTTCGAGATCGCCAGCTCCGGCTAACTTCAATTTTAATAAGGGGCGGAATGCGTTCTCTGTCGCTGCACGCTGCATATTTTCCTGTGTATCCAACGACAAGGTATACGCCGTCAATAAGGCGTCTGGTGTTGGTTTATTCAGTCGTTGCCAAATGCGCTGGCGATGCTGTTTGCTTTCCAGATCCCAGAATGCGCAGTCAAGGGCATTACGTGCCGCACCCGCCACCATGGCTGATTGCAAACCTTCGCGATCAAGCCCATCGCAAATCGCCGGGATCAGTGCTTCGATCTGAGCGATCACACCTGGCACCGATTCACCGTAACGCGCATACGGCACACATTCACCACGCCCCGTCACGCCGTCTTGCGTGAGTTCTACCACCACCACATCGGCGGCAGTCTTGCTGCCGCGCGAGATGGTGAATGAGCCTCGGATCGGCCAGCTTTCGCTAAATACCCGGATTTCCATACTCATTCCACCCTAGCGAATTACAGTTGATCGACAATGCGGCCCATACCCTGACGGAATGGATCAACCGTTGGCAGACCATATTTCTCTTCGATATCGGCCATCAGTGCAATCGCCTCTTTTTCCGACAATTTAGCGCTGTTAACCGAGATCCCCACGAAACGGGCATTTGGATTCGTCAGTTTCGCCATCGCCAGATTCAGCGCCATGCACTCGCCCAGATCCACGATGGGGTAATCGACGCCACGCATAGTGGTACGAGTTGGTTCGTGACACAGTACCAGCGCATCAGCTTGTGCACCGTGAATGATACCGGTCGTTACACCGGCAAATGATGGGTGGAACAGCGAACCCTGACCTTCAATCACATCCCAATGATCGGCATCGTTCGCTGGCGCCAACACTTCAACAGCACCGGCAACAAAGTCAGACACCACGGCATCGATGCTGACACCTGCGCCGCTGATCAAAATACCGGTCTGGCCAGTGGCACGGAAGGTCGCTTTCATACCGCGTTCCAGCATCTCTTTTTCAATCGCCAGTGCGGTGTACATTTTGCCGCAAGAGCAGTCGGTGCCAACCGGCAACAGACGTTTACCTTCGCGTTTTTTACCGTTGGCAACAGGGAAAGTCTGCGTTGGATGACGCACGTCAAACAGTTTACGACCCAGCTTGTCAGCCAGTGCTTTGATTTCTGGTACGTCAGTCAGGCGGTTGTGCAGACCAGAGGCCAGATCCATACCCGCTTCCAGCGCTTCGGTCAGAATAGAGATCCACTTGTCAGAGATGATGCCACCCCGGTTTGCGACACCGATGACCAATGTTTTAGCGCCAGCCGCTTTCGCTGCAGCAATATCCATGTCTGGCAGTTGGCAATCGGCGTGACAATCTTCCATGCGGAATTGGCCAACGCAGTATTCTGGGTGCCATTGCTTGATACCAATCGCTACTTTAGCGGCCAGAATGTCATGCGCATCGCCTAAAAACAGCAGGTAAGGTTTTTGAATTTCCATATTTATCATCCTCAACAAAAAGATTATCAACTGATAGAGCGACACCACGCCAACCGATATATCGCTGACAAAAAACAGGGGTTGTTTTTGTTGAGATGATAATAGTTACATAAAAACAATATTGTCAATTATGAGTAAATATCAACATATAAAACCAACATATCAATTCAAATATAGATAAACAAACCTTATATTTGCTTTTATTCAGAATAAAAAACCACTAGTTATTTCATTTTTTATTGATGGCAGTTTTTTATAGTGTTCCATTTTCACCAAATCAACATATCAGTTTGATTTATATGTGTTTTTATAAAATATCACTGTGAGCATTTTTTTCTAATTTTTTGCATCAAATCAGTGCAAATGTGTAGTTTAAGATCGCCATTTTGAGGCATTTTTTTAGTTTTAATGAATACAAAAATGAGACTAATTAATCAGATATGCTGATAAATTAACTTTTTTAGAAATTATTAACTTAAAAATATCAAAAAATAAAACCAAACCAATTTAAAGTGTTTTATTTTTTAATTTTTTAGATTAATTCACTATATATTTTTGTTTTTAAGGGTTATTTGACATGGTAAATACAAAACTGTAAGCATATAACACCACAGAGAGTACGAATTACCGTTAGCCCTTATCTAAGGTGGTCACCATGTTAACTGCAAAGGCTGAAATTGATCTGAATGCCTTACAACATAACTTCAATCTCATAAAGCAACTCAGCCCACGCAGTAAGATTATTGCAGTCGTGAAAGGCAATGCTTATGGCCATTGTGCAACAACGGTAGCCAAAACCTTGTCTGCCGCCGATGCCTTTGCCGTTGCACGCATTGAAGAGGCCGTCATTTTGCGCCAAGCGGGGATCACCCAGCCCATTATCTTATTGGAAGGTTGTTTCTGCGCAGACGATTTACGCACCGCCGCGCAATTTCAGTTTCAGCCGGTGATACATCATGCCGGGCAATTAGCCGATCTTCTCTCAACTTCGTTAGCCAGCCCATTGAAAGTCTGGTTAAAAATCGACACTGGCATGCACCGCATCGGCATCTATCCGGAACAAGTAGCGCATTATGTCAGCCAATTAATGCATTCAAAAAATGTCGTGGGTGACGTCGGTTTTGTCAGCCATTTTTATCAGGCTGACGAGTTGTCATCAGCCACCACGCTGGAGCAATTAACCCGCTTTGTTGCCGCAACAGCGCCCTTCCCCGGTGAAAAAAGCCTGTCAAACTCGGCTGGCGTCTTATATTGGTCAGATGCTCATTTCGACTGGGTGCGCCCCGGCATAGCGTTATATGGCATCTCGCCACGTGCAGAAAGTAACGGCATCGATGAAGGTTTGTTACCCGTCATGACTCTGAAAAGTCAGCTCATTGCAGTGCGTGAACACAAAGCTGGCGACACTATTGGTTATGGTGGTCACTGGGTGGCTGAACGTGATACCCGAATTGGCGTGATTGCGATGGGCTACGGTGATGGTTATCCGCGCATGGCGCCTGCCGGAACACCAGTTTTAGTCAATGGTCGCAAAGTCGCGTTGGTTGGACGCGTGTCGATGGATATGATGACGGTTGATCTCGGCCCAGAGAGCCACGATCAGGTTGGTGATGAAGTGACATTATGGGGTCATGGCCTGCCAGCCGAAGAGGTGGCGCGGCACATCGGCACGATTGCCTATGAATTGGTGATTAAAATCACCAATCGTGTACAACGCCAGATCATGTCGACCTAAACATACACGGATAAACTAACCATGACCATGCTAACCCGCCTGCAACCATCACGCCTGTGGACTTTCTTTGCGCAACTCTGCCAGATCCCGCACCCTTCCAAGCAAGAGCAGGCCTTAAGTGACTGGATTGCTTCGTTGGTGGCAGCGCAAAAACTCAGTTTAAAAAGTGATGCTAAAGGCAATTTACTGATCAGCAAAGCGGCAACAATAGGCATGGAACAATGCCAGCCAGTGATATTGCAGGCACATCTCGATATGGTGCCACAAGCCAGCAACGGGCATGACTTTTCCAGCGATCCCATCCAGCCGTATATTGATGGCAACTGGGTGCGCGCCAAGGGGACGACACTGGGTGCCGATAATGGCATCGGCGTCGCGGCTTGTCTGGCGGTCTTAACCGACCCCAGCCTGAAACATGGGCCGTTGGAAGTGCTGTTTACCGTTGATGAAGAGACCGGGATGGGCGGTGCATTTGCACTGCAACCTGATTGGCTACAGGGTAAAATACTGATCAACACCGATGCCGAACAAGATGGTGATATTTACATGGGCTGCGCAGGTGGCTTAGAAGCAAAACTTTGTTTTGAACTGACCTTTGAACCAAGTCCTGCTGATTATCAAACCTGTCAACTGCAACTCACCGGCTTACGTGGCGGACATTCCGGCCTTGATATTCATGAAGGTCGTGGCAATGCCAATCAGTTGTTATGCCGTACCTTATTTCGCTTGCAGCAAGCATTGCCGATCCGAATAAGTGCTCTGAATGGCGGAACCTTGCGTAATGCGATACCACGGGAAGCATCTGCGCTAATTTCAATTCCAACTGAAAAGCAGCATGAGTTAACGACATGGCTGGCACAAGAAACACAGTTACTGACAAAAGAGTTTCAACACAGTGATGCCGGTTTACAGCTCGTTGTTGCTAATGCGCCATCAGCAGAACTGGTGTTAACACAAAATTGCCAGCAACAACTGTTAGCTGGGTTAGTCGCCCTGCCGAATGGCGTGATCAGCATGAGTCACGCCGTAAAAGGGGTGGTAGAAACGTCGACCAATATTGGGATCGTTAAGACTGAAGGCACAACATTAACCGCGGTATCATTTGTGCGCTCTCTCACCGATGAAGGACGTTTGCATCTGCGTTCCAGCTTTTCGGCAATCGCCAGTTTAAGTGGCGCACAGTGTCTGTTTTCCGGCGATTATTCCGGTTGGGCTCCAGAACCCCATTCGCCAATTATGCAGATCACGCAACAACAACATCAGCGCTTATTTGGCAGTAAAGCCAATATCATGGTGATCCACGCCGGGTTGGAATGTGGTCTGTTTAAGAAAGCCTATCCGGATTTAGATATGGTCTCGATCGGGCCGACCATCAAAGGGGCACATTCACCGGAGGAACGGGTTTCCATTCCTTCGGTGGAACGTTTCTGGCAATTACTGACCGCCACGCTGGCGGCAATCCCAACAGAAGAGCAAACGCTTAACTAACGATCAACGCACCAGTGCCAGTTCGTTGGGGCGCAGATCAAACAGCAGCACTTCAGCCGCGACACCATGTTGCAAGGTGATGTGCTGCTCTTGTCTGATCCGGGCACCGTCACCAGCGGATAGCGGCTGACCATTGATCTCGATGCTGCCACGCGCAACATGCACGTAAGCATAACGATTGTCTGGCAGCGTAAACGTCTGCGCCTCATCACCGTCAAACAACCCGGCATACACGCGGATATCCTGATACACCGACAGTGAACCCGCTTCCCCTTCCGGTGAAATAATCAAGCGCAACTGGCCACGCTTTTCCGCATCCGCGAAGTGTTGCTGCTGATAACGTGGGGTCACGCCTTTACGATTGGGCACGATCCAGATCTGTAAAAAATGCACCAACTCTTCGCGGGAAGGGTTGTATTCACTATGCCGGATGCCGGAACCAGCACTCATCATCTGCACATCGCCTGGTCGGATCACGGAACCCGTACCCATCGAATCTTTATGCTCCAACGCCCCTTCCAACACATAGGAAAAGATCTCCATATCACGGTGGCCGTGCGTATCAAAACCTTTACCTTGCTTGACCTGATCGTCGTTAATCACCAACAGATCTGAAAAGCCAAGCTGCTGCGGATCGTAATAATTACCAAAGGAAAAACTGTGTTTTGACAGTAACCAACCAAAATTGGCATGGCCTCGATCGGATGACGCTCTGACTTCCAACATATACGTAACTCCTCTGATAACAATCACGACGGGAAACGACTTAAAAGTATGCTGAGTGGCTCAGCATTACCTAAAAACGTTATGATTTAGCAACGTTATGATTTAGAAACGTTGGTTTTATCTAAACTCAAAGCACCACTGCCATGCACCACCACATACAACAGACCGCCCATCATCGAAATATTTTTCATGAAGTGGATCATTTGGTTTTGCACTTGTTCAACCGGTGCCGCCCAATAAGCATGGAAGATAAACGCGGCCATCGCGGTAAAAATAAACATTGCGGCAGCGGCCCAACGCGCTTTCCAACCCACGATCACCATCAAGCCACCGCCCAATTCAACAACAATCGCCGCGATAGCCGCTAACTGTGGGAGTGGCAATCCCTGGCTGGCAATGTAACCGACCGTGCCGGCAAAACCCGTGATCTTGCCAAAACCTGACATGACAAAAATCAGCGCAATCAAAATACGGCCGACCAGTGGTCCGAAACGGTTAATGATCTGCATGGTGGATCTCCTCATTTAAATGGAATCAGTGATGAACAAGTTTCAAACACCGGTTGGTGTTGTTGAGCGAACTATAGTCTTTTAGATTGATGCTAAATAGAGGACAATAGAGAAATGTCAATTGCTGGAATAGCAACAATGAATCGACTCGACGCCATGCACTTATTTGTGCGCATCGTAGAATCCGGTAGTTTCACGGCCGTTGCCGAACAGATGGGCCTAGCTCGTTCCGTCGTCACACGACAGATCGCCGCATTGGAAGCACACCTTGGCGTGAAATTAATGGTGCGGAATACCCGACGCCTGTCGCTGACATCCGCTGGCAGCGCCTATCTGGAAAAATGTCGGGTCATTCTTGATTTGGTTGATACCGCCGAAGCCAGTGTGATGGAAGAGCGTCTGACACCAAGAGGTAATGTCCGCATCGGTTTACCGCTCAGTTTTGGTTTGAAAGTGCTTTCGCCGCTGTTGCTGGAGTTTTCCACCTTATATCCAGACATTAATCTGGAACTCGATTTTGATGACCGGAGGATGAACCTGATTGAAGAAGGTATGGATCTCTCCATCCGTATTGCCGGACAACTGGAACCCGGTGACATCGTACGTAAACTCAGTTCCTGTAAATTGCTGACGATTGCCTCCCCTGATTACCTGCAAAAACATGGCCGACCGACCCATCCATCCGAGCTGATCCATCACGACTGTCTGGGTTATACCCTCACCGCCAGCGGCTCAAGCTGGACTTATCTGATCGACGGCCGCTATGAAACGGTTTATATCAACTGTCGGATCAAAGCAAATAACGGCGATGCGCTGACTGAAGCGGTGGCAAAAGGCTTAGGCATCTCACGGCAACCCGATTTCATCGTAAATGATTATCTGGCCAGTGGCGCGGTTGAAAATATATTGGATGAGTTTGCGACACCGGATTTAGGCATTTACGCGATCCTGCCGAGTAATCGTTATGTGCCCCATCGGGTACGGGTGTTACTTGATTTTCTGGCTAATCAGCTGGATAAAAAAAAGCGCTGAAATATCAGCGCTTTTTTCATATCAAATCAGACTATTACAGTGATTTGATGGTTTCTTGCTGTTCTTTGAGTTTGGTCAGCTGACTTTGGTAATCGGTCAGTTTTTCGCGCTCTTTGGCGATCACCGCTTCTGGCGCTTTCGCCACAAAGGCTTCGTTACCCAGTTTGCCTTCGATACGGCCACACTCTTTTTCCAGTTTCTCAACTTCTTTCGCCAGACGCGCCAGTTCCGCGTCTTTGTCGATGAGACCTGCCATCGGGATCAACAGCTCAGTGTTCCCGATCAGCTTCTTCACTGATAAAGGTTCTGCGTCAGTAGCCGCCAGCACCGTGATGCTTTCCAGCTTAGCCAGTGATTTCAGGAACGCTGCGTTGTCTGCCGCACGTTGGCTGTCCAGCGCATCGGCTTTCAACAACACGGTCAACGGTACACTTGGCGCCACGTTCATCTCAGCACGAATGTTACGCACGCTGACGATAAACTGTTTCACCCATTCCTGATCCGCCAACGCGGTTTCATCCAATTTCGCTGCATCAAACTCAGGGTAAGCTTGCAGCATCAAGGTGTCGGCATGAATACCTGCCAGCGGAGCCACTGACTTCCAGATTGATTCAGTCATAAATGGCATAATCGGGTGTGCCAGACGCAGCAGGCTTTCCAGCACAGTCACCAGTGTATGACGCGTGGCGCGCTGCTCGACTTCGCTACCCTGCCACAATACCGGCTTGGTCAGCTCCAGATACCAGTCACAAAACTGGTTCCAGATAAACTCATACAACACACCCGCCGCTTGGTCGAAGCGATAGGTATCCATCGCATGACGCAGCTCTTGAATGGTCAGTTGCAACTGTGAGGTGATCCAACGATCCGCCAAGCTGAACTGCATTTCGCCACCAGCAAAACCGCAATCCTGCTCTTCGGTGTTCATCAGCACATAACGGCTGGCGTTCCACAGTTTGTTACAGAAGTTACGGTAACCATCCAGACGTTTCATGTCCCAGTTGATATCACGACCAGTCGACGCCAGTGCCGCCAGAGTAAAGCGCAGCGCATCGGTGCCGTGCGCTTCAATGCCTTCTGGGAACTGCTTCTCGGTGCGTTTGCCGATCTTCTCAGCCAGTTGTGGCTGCATCATGTTACCGGTACGTTTTTCTAGCAACTCCGGCAATGAGATACCGTCGATCATATCCAATGGGTCAAGCACGTTGCCCTTGGATTTCGACATCTTCTGGCCCTCTTCATCACGGATCAGACCCGTCACATACACCGTCTTAAACGGCACTTGTGGCGTGCCATCTTCGTTTTTCACGAAGTGCATGGTCATCATGATCATGCGGGCAACCCAGAAGAAAATAATGTCAAAGCCAGTCACCAACACATCAGTCGGGTGGAACATCTCCAACTCAGGTGTTTTTTCCGGCCAGCCCAGTGTTGAGAAAGTCCACAATGCTGAGCTGAACCACGTGTCCAGCACGTCATCATCCTGACGTAACGCCACATCAGCCGCTAAACCATTGTTCGCACGTACTTCCACTTCATCACGGCCAACATACACGTTACCGTTGTTGTCGTACCAAGCAGGAATACGGTGGCCCCACCATAACTGACGGGAAATACACCAGTCCTGAATGTCACGCATCCAAGAGAAATACATGTTTTCATACTGTTTCGGCACGAACTGAATACGGCCATCTTCCACCGCTTCAATCGCGGGTTTCGCCAGCACATCAGCACGCACATACCACTGGTCGGTCAGCATCGGTTCGATTGGTACACCACCACGGTCGCCGTAAGGCTGCTGTAACACGTGATCTTTGATCTCGTCCATCAGACCTTTGGCTTCGAGTGCGGCGATGATCGCTTTACGCGCTGCATAACGCTCTAAACCCGCAAACTCAGCCGGCAATGCCGCCGGATACACATCGCTTGGGTTGCCTTTGCTGTCATACACTTCCGCTTCCGCACGAATGTGGGCATCCAGTGTGAAGATGTTGATCATCGGTAAGTGTTGACGTTTACCGACTTCGTTATCGTTGAAATCGTGCGCCGGGGTGATCTTCACACAACCAGTGCCTTTTTCCATGTCCGCATGTTCATCCGCCACGATCGGAATACGACGGCCCACCAGCGGCAGTTCGATAAACTTGCCGATCAGTGCCTTGTAACGCGGATCTTCCGGATTCACCGCCACTGCCGTGTCACCCAGCATAGTTTCCGGACGGGTGGTTGCCACGATCAGGTAATCTTTGCCTTCGGCAGTTTTTTCGCCATCCGCCAGCGGATAACGCAGATGCCACATGTGGCCTTTGACTTCTTTGTTTTCCACTTCCAGATCAGAGATTGCGGTGTGCAGTTTCGGATCCCAGTTCACCAGACGTTTACCGCGATAGATCAGATCTT
Organism: uncultured Tolumonas sp.; assembly: GCF_963678185.1. Classification (NCBI taxonomy): domain Bacteria; kingdom Pseudomonadati; phylum Pseudomonadota; class Gammaproteobacteria; order Aeromonadales; family Aeromonadaceae; genus Tolumonas; species uncultured Tolumonas sp. Next base: position 3,251,475 of record NZ_OY782757.1, on the reverse strand, counting down.
GTTCATACAGACGCACAAACACTTCCTGTACCGCATGTGACAGAGCAGGGTCCATGGTGAACGCTTCACGATCCCAATCCACAGAGGCGCCTAAACGACGCATCTGACGGGTGATGGTGCCGCCAGACTCTTCCTTCCATTGCCAGATCTTGTCGATGAACGCATTACGACCATAATCGTGGCGTGTCTTGCCCTCTTCGGCGGCGATCTTACGTTCCACTACCATCTGAGTCGCAATACCGGCATGGTCAGTACCCGCCTGCCACAAGGTATTTTTGCCCAGCATACGCTGATAACGGATCAGCGAATCCATGATGGTCTGCTGGAACGCATGACCCATGTGCAGGCTGCCCGTCACGTTTGGTGGCGGGATCACGATACAGTAGCTGCCATTGCTGGTGTCGCCGCTTGGTTTGAAATAGCCCTGTTCTTCCCAGTGCTGGTACATCGCCTGTTCAATGGCGTTTGGATTAAACGTCTTTTCCATCTGTCTTCATCTGTCTTATGGGAGTGTCGGTGCAGGCACCGTCTCCAGCGTGAAACCCAGCGCCCGATATTGCTTATAGCGGTCGCGCGCCTGTTGTTTTTGCGATTCGTCCGCAGGAACGAAATCAATGATCTGAGCAAAACGATTAGCAAATGGCGGAATGCTATCGGCCAAATTAATCAGCACCTGTCGACTGCGTTTTGGCATACCAGTGCCAATCTCAACAGGGGCTTGTGTCACCGTGGCCTCATCAGAAAGACCATGTGGCACAAAACTATTCGGATCTTGCTGCCACAGCATTTCGTCTAATTGCTCGGCATGTTCTTGGGTCTGTGCCAACAAAAACAGCGTTTGATTCTGGCGGAATCGCGCTGTCGTTAACTGGCAAGCTAACACCGCCACCGCGTGGCTTAAACCATTGTTCAGCGGCGTGGTCGCAGTGTCGTCCGGCAGTAAATAAAAAGTGACATGTGGCATGCAGTAAAAGGGCGTTGCCGCCCTATCCTATTTTCATCTTAATGGGTCGACTGTGCTAATCGTCGACTTCTACGCCAGCGCGGTTCAACAAGAACTGCGTCAGCAATGGCACCGGACGTCCGGTCGAACCTTTCTCTTTACCTGATTTCCAGGCGGTTCCGGCAATATCCAGATGCGCCCAGTTATATTTTTTCGTGAAACGACTCAGGAATGCTCCTGCAGTAATGGCGCCTGCCGGACGACCGCCGGTGTTCACCATATCGGCAAACGGACTTTCGATCTGTTCCTGATATTCATCCCACAGCGGTAAACGCCACGCTTTGTCGCCTGACAATTCCGATGCATTCAGCAGTTCATGCGCCAGCGGGTTATGATTCGACATCAAACCACTGGCATGACTACCGAGCGCAATCACGCAAGCGCCGGTCAGCGTCGCGATATCAATCACGGATTCCGGCTCAAAGCGCTCCACATAGGTGAGAACGTCACACAATACCAGACGCCCTTCCGCATCGGTATTTAATACTTCAATGGTCTGGCCTGACATCGAGGTCAGAATATCACCTGGGCGGTAAGCTTTACCGTCAGGCATATTCTCCGCACCCGCCAACACACCGATCACATTGATCGGCGGTTTCAGTTCAGCCAGGGCGGTCATGGTGCCTAATACCGACGCCGCACCACCCATGTCGTATTTCATCTCATCCATGCCATCAGCCGGTTTGATCGAAATACCACCCGAGTCGAACGTCAGCCCTTTTCCCACCAATACCAATGGTTTGGCATCCGGGTGGCCTTTATATTCCATCACCGACATCATGGCTTCGTTAGACGAACCACGCGCCACTGCCAGATAGGCATTCATACCAAGCTCGGCCATTTGCTGTTCGCCAATCACCTTAGTGGTGATGTATTGGCTACTATCCGCCAGACGACGCGCCTGTGATGCCAGATAGGCTGGCGTACAAATATTAGGCGGCATATTGGCGACATCACGGCAAATTTTCATGCCGTTCGATACCGCTAAACCATGCGCAATCGCTTTTTCACCAATCGACAGCTCACGACGTGTTGCTACGTTAAACACCAGTTTACGCAGCGGACGGCGTAATTCCGCCTTATTCGTCTTAAATTGATCAAACGTGTAAAGACTGTTTTGCGCAGTTTCGACCGCTTGTCTTACTTTCCAGTAGGCATCCCGTCCTTTGACATGTAATTCTGTCAAAAAGCAGACCGCTTCCATCGATCCGGTTTCATTCAATGTGCTGATAGTTTTTTGAATGATCTGTTTGAACTGACGCTCATCCAGCTCACGTTCTTTACCACACCCTACCAGCAACACCCGCTCACTCAACACCCCGGGAACTTGATGCAGCAACAACATCTGGCCGGTTTTACCCTCCAGATCACCACGACGCAACAACGAACTCAGATAACCATCGCTGACGCGATCCAGTTGCTCCGCCACCGCAGATAACCGACGTGGTTCGAATACACCGACCACGATACAGGCACTGCGCTGCTTCTCCGGGCTGCCGCTTTTAACGCCGAATTCCATGAGGACTCCTTGCTACTAAAGACAAAGCCCACCGATTGGTCGATAATAGAGGCCGACCCACCCGTTCAGGATGAACAGGTTCGGTACGCAAAACATCATAAAATGGAATTAAGGCAACTATTTTTTAGCGATTCGCCAGTAATTACAAGTTTTCCCGAGGCCTGCGTGATAGTTTTCCGTTATATATTTAAAGAAACACTCAAAACGCAGCTTTCAATCCTGCTGATCCTGCTACTGATTTTTACCAGTCAGCAGTTCATCCGCACGTTATCGAAAGCTGCAGATGGTTCCATACCAGTATCATTGATTGGTCAATTGATGCTGCTCAACATTCCATACATGGGTTTATTGCTGTTACCCATCAGTTTATTTATTGCCATTTTGTTTGCACATGGCCGCCTCTATGCCGACAGTGAAATGACGGTATTACGCGCGATCGGTGTTGGCCCTGGCTATATCATGAAAGTGAGCTTGGTGCTGGCCTTCCTGACGACAGCGGTTGCTGTAACTAACACTATGTGGCTGGCGCCGATGGCGCGGGAAAAACAAACGCAACTGCTGGATGAAGCCAAATCAGATCCGTTGGCGGTACCACTGGAAAGTGGCCGTTTTCTCAATCTGGATGACGGGAAACTGGTCGCCTATGTCGAAGATGTACAGAAAAGCGGACGTAGCCTGCAACGGATTTTTTTATTACAACACAGTGATAAACCGGAAGAAGCTGCAATTGTGGTGGCCAGCGATGGCAATCTGACCACAGATGAGAAAGGGATACCGTGGGTGACATTAAACAATGGCAAACGCTATGCGGGCACGCCGCCTGCAACTGAATTTAGTGTTGCCGAATTTACGCAATACAAAGCACAGATCCAGCGTAAAGACATTGAACCGTCGAGTCGTAAATCCGGCGCCATCCCATCGCAACAACTCTATCACAGCACGGATACGAAAGAAATTGCCGAATGGCAATGGCGCATCGCCTTACCGCTATCGATTCCGATCTTAACGCTAATTGCCGTGCCCATGGCGATGGTGAATCCACGCCAAGGCCGTTATGCCAAACTGCTGCCTGCCGTTTTGCTCTATCTGAGTTATTTCTTGTTGCTCAGTGCTGGCGAATCTGCGGTAGAAAAAGGGCATCTACCTGCCATGCCAGGGTTATATCTACAACCGCTATTGTTTACTTTGTTCCTGGCTGTACCGATGAACCTTGCCAACACACGCTTATGGCAACGCATCCGATTGTTTTGGCATAAGGAGAAATGCTGATGTTTGGTATTCTCGATCGTTACATCGGACGCACCATACTACTCGCTATTTTGATGTGTACCGTCACGCTGGTAGGCCTGTCTTCGTTGATCAAATTTGTTGATCAATTACAGCGGGTGGGTGAAGGTAACTACACCACGATGAGCGCGATTTTACGTGTTCTCTATATAACTCCCAGCGATATCGTGCTGTTTTTCCCAATGGCAGCACTGTTAGGTGGTGTCATTGGCCTGGGACAACTGGCCAGCAGCAGTGAATTAGTAGTTCTGCAAGCCACTGGGTTATCGCGTACCCGTATTGTCTTATCCGCATTAAAGACCGTTATTCCAGCCATGTTTTTAGTCATGTTACTGGGTGAATATGTGGCTCCACTTGGTGAGCAAAAAGCGCATGATATTAAAACCGAAGCACTGACCGGCGGTAAAATAACAGCGTCAACTTATGGTGTATGGATCAAAGAAGGCAACCGTTTCATCAGTATTGGCGCACTGTTTCGTGACGGCAGTCTGCATGACCTGACGATGTACCGGTTTAACGATAATGGTGAATTACAGGAAGTCGTTCGCTCGCCGCAAGCCACTTATAAACAACAGCTATGGCATCTAAAGGATGCGGTCGTAACACAACTGCAGAATAAACAACAAATTCAGTTTAACCATCCAACTGATTGGACATGGCAAACGAATTTGACGCCTGACAAGCTGGGCGTGGTATCGGTATCACCTGATGAGTTGTCTGCACAGGGTTTGTATAACTACATCAGTTATATGAAAAGCAATGGGCAACAAGTTAATGATTATGAACTTGAGTTCTGGCGGAAATTGTTAGCACCGCTCGGTGTGATTGCCATGCTGCTGCTGGCCGCCTCAACCATTTTTGGCCCGCTACGCTCGGTAAGTATGGGTGCCCGATTGATCTCCGGCGTAATGATGGGGTTTGCCTTTTTTGTATTGAATCAGGTGTTAGGGCCATTTAGCCTGGTTTATGACGTGCCACCATTGCTGGGAGCCAGTATCCCTAGCCTATTGTTTATGGGCATTGCCATTTATATGCTCCGGCGCCGAAACTAAATTTCAAACAACATAGGCGTCTGTCAGTACAGACGCCTTTTTAATTTTAGCGTCCTGCTGCAGGTGAAGTAACTACCGTTTCACAACTGGCCCAATAATCTTGAAATGCCAGAAACTCGCGACGATCAAAAATCACCATAAAATTGCCCAGACCAAACGCCGATGTTGCTAAACGAACCAGAGCCTGCCCAACCCGCAATAAAGATCCATCGGTATTTTGTACGCGTAATTGAAAACGCACCATGCCCGGCGTTTGCCCATCCCGACACCAAAACCAGACAAAATAACTGCACAGCACTCCTGCCAGCCAGAGGCTAAACCATAGTTGATGTGCCAACCATTCCCCGACAGTAGCTCCCTCACCAAGTGACAATAAACCAACTCCCACCAGCAAATGTGCCAATCCATAACCTAAATAACCAGCAGCTACTAATAATGGCAACACAAGTAAGGCATCGATTGACCAAGCACCAAGGCGGCGACGAAACCCGGCTCGGGGTAAGTTCAGTGAGATCCCAGTTGATGTTGCTGTTGACTTACCAGACATCGATCGGGAACGGGAACGGTTTAATTTACTCATAATTCACACATATCAATCTTCAAGGAAATTGCATTCTAACCGAGTCAGTCGCTGATATGCGAATCATCAAAGCGAGCATTTATTCAGCATCTGAACCAGATCACGTGAAAAACAATTTGCGCTCGCGATTTACCTTTGTATAATGCGACCCCGTAAGACAAGCAGACTGAGTAATCAGCGAGTTAAGTTTTGCATTTGTTGCCCAGGTGGCGAAATCGGTAGACGCAGCGGATTCAAAATTCACAGAGCCTAGCGAATAAAGTCATTTAAGATGTTGATTTTAAAGCTTCTTTAGGGTTAACATGGCTTAGAAATTTGTTTTATACCGTTTTATACTTTTATACTATAAAACGACACCGTGCCCGGGTGGCGAAATCGGTAGACGCAGTTGATTCAAAATCAACCGCCTTCGGGTGTGCCGGTTCGAGTCCGGCCCCGGGCACCATTATCTCTAGTTGAACACTTACCACTTCAGTCTATGTTCTCGCTCACCACTCTCCTTTTATCCCTACAATCAACATACTTATTTCAGACATAGCATAAATATCTTAAAGAATAATTAAGATTATTCTAATATTAAAAACTCGAATGAGTCTTTTTGTATATTTAGTTAAATAAATCGATATTGACTATAATTAGCTTCTTTCTCGGCGTTATGCTTGAGGTCTTTCCAAAAGGGAACCACTAACGATAGACATCTTTGACTACCAAGCATCTTTCTATTGCTACTTACATTTAGCACCTCCAATCATATATCATTTCTTATATTATTTAATGTATTCACAGATGAACCGTACTCACATCATAAATTGTTAACTCTGAGATTTTAATAATATCAGTTTATCTTAATTGCTAAATAATTTTAAAAACAAAACACTAACAAATAATTTGCAGACTGTAAAAGCAAAATAAATTCAATGGGAATATACTCACAGACCAATAGTGCAAAACAAATAAAATACATAAAGTGAACAATTAAAAACAAGAGTCACTAAAAATATATTTTTTATTGCTTATTTGGCTAGCAAGCAGGTTTCAGTAGTTACTTATCGTAACTACTGAAAATAACAGTTGATATCTCCTTCCGGAGATAGGTAGAATATAGTTAAAAGAAAAATAAATATAATAATAAAAAGGAAGTGCGAGCATGAATAATAATTATAACGATCCATTTGCCAACTTAATACCAAGAAACAAAAAAATCATCATTACTGATCATTTAAAAAGAACCAACCGAGAAACAACAAACTTTAACAAGATAGAACTCGACATTGCCGAAAAGGCACGTATCGCTTGGGGATATGATGATATGTCCTCCTTCCTACGCGCCTTAGCAACGAGCACTCTCGAACCACCTGAATTAAAAATCCCCGAGATAAATAAAGAAATCGCTGAAAAGCTAAATACTGTGTTTTCTGAAGTGACTTTATTGATTAATGAAATAGATAAAGATCAAGGTTTCTCGAAAGAGAGAAATATAAAAATAACATTGCAAAACCTTTTTACTTTGATGGATCTATTATCCCTAGTTAGGCAAGAATTGTACGGAAGCCTAGATAAACAAACGCTATTACATTTCACAGTCCATACATTCACCGCAGATGAAATGAGTAATATGTTGGTGACCATGTTGGAGAAAAAACATGATCAATGAAATTATTAGCTGTAAAAACAAATCGGGTAACCGTGCAGATGCCACACATATCATTGAGTATATTTTTGGACGAACCAAGGAGCATCTAAAATCAGTTACTATCAATAACAGTGTTGATTATATATGTTCAAATTTAATCAGCCTACCTGATCCAACATTAGTGTTTAATGGCGATGAACTGCACCGGATCCCCGCCCATAACGCAGATATCTCTGGCTTTGTTCATGAAATAGAAAAACAAGCAACACTAAATCCAGCGGTTAAAACCCCTTACAAGCACTTTATTATATCCCTCCCTGTCGGGGAGGAATTAACCCATGTTCAATGGCACCATGTCGCTAAAACCTTTATGAAAGAAATGGGCTACCAGCATTGCAAATATGTTGTTACTAAGCACAATGATACCGATAAACAACACATCCATATAGCAGCGTGTACCGTTCAAAATCTTCCTCGCCATCCCGTAGTAAATCAATGGCAGGAAAAAGTGAAAGCCACAAACCTGATGCGTAAATTTGAACTGAAATATGGATTAGAAACGGTAGCCGATCCCTTTGATGGTAAAGACATCAACAATAAAGAGCGGTTTCCCATCAAAAACCAACTGCGTATCTATATAGACACGGCCATCAATCAATGTATGCAATCCGGCAAAAAATCACTACCCGATCTAATTCACCGCCTCGAAAAACTGGATGTACATTGCTACATCCAATTCCAAAACAGCAAAGCCAAAGGTATTTGCTATCGGTTCAATGAAATGAGTGTACCTGGAGGAAAGCTGGGCGCTAATCGCCGATACGCATTACCTGGTTTGATCAAGCAAGGCATCACCTATGTCCCAGCTCGTGATAATCCAGCCCTTGAGCATACAAACGAGAAAGAAAGAGAAACCCGTCCATTTGCACCACGCGAGTTGCCAGATCTATCACCAACTCAACAAAGCAGTAAGTCCCCTGCTCTTCCACCCATGGCCAGCGGATATAGTTACTTTTACCTCTGTCTCCAAATACCCAAATCAAAAGTACGGTGTTTGAAAACAAAAATGCAACGACCTAACTACATCAGATCCAATGGTATGAATGCAGTATTGTTTTACTTATGCAGAACAAAGGCTGAACGGGATCACCTAAAACTGGTCAACGCGATGCTAAAAATATTTACTGCGTTATTTGGATCAGATCAGGATTTTAGCGCTGTGGAACCATACTTGGTAACTGACATGCTGCTTAGTGATTATAACGACTGTAAAGCATTAACGCGTTTTGAAGAGCCTACAGCACACACTTTAGAATTACCTTCATCTGAGCAACCAAACAGAGAAAGTACATCGAGAAATCAGATGCAAGAATATGAATCGTTTACGTATTAAATTGTTATGTAGAGCAAGGAGCGCTCTATTTTTCAAGCAAGCATGAAGAACAAAACGTTGATATTTGTCATCTCAACATAACTAGGTTATGCCCCATTCTGATTTACGAAAAGATGATTATGTTAGGTCTTATGTTCGTCAGTTACCAAATTTTCGTAATATCAGATGGCTAAGCCAGAGCACTTTTAATGCAAATAATGGATCTGTTATGAGTAAAAATTAACAGCTCTAGCTCTGATTTTTTACTGGTTGCAATTATTGGTTTGGCTGGTCTGCGCCATTTAATCCATTAAGTTAAGAAATAAATAGCACTAAACCGGCGTATCACCTGCATTTTAAGATAGACAGAGAGCTGATATAAAAGCAAAAAACAAACCCTAAGTTCTCGGTGCACTTAGGGTTTACCATTAGATGGAGGTGTCTTTTAATTGCACGTGAAAGCGTTCCTTGCTTTCAATTAAAATCTAGTCAATGTATGAATTTACTGCAAGTCACCTTCAAAAAAACGCTGTAATGTTGTAATTTTTTTCATCATCTATTTCATGTTTTAAATTACACTTACCATAATAAAAATATAAAAACTGATGTGGCTCAATCGGTTGTGAGTTCCATGCATGGGAAAAAATGCGTAGCTGGAGCGCTTATGAGAAATTAAAGAAGCACCAGTGCATAGGCCTTGGAATATACTAGGTCAGATCGTAAACATGGAAGATCAACCAATATGAAACAAAGACGTATAGACACATCGCTCGAAGCACTTTTGGCTAGGGAAGGTGCGAATAAGTCCCTAATGTGAGATCATATAACCATCCTGTTGACCATCGGATCGGTTAAATCATGGAACATCAACTCACCTTCGCTGATAGCGAGTTTTCCACTAAACGTCGTCAAACCCGCAAAGAAATATTCCTTTCCAGAATGGATGCTTTATTGCCTTGGGCGATGCTTTTGGAAATTATCGAACCTGTTTATCCAAAGGCAGGTAATGGTCGACAACCATATCCGTTGCAAACTATGTTTCGGATCCATTGTTTACAGCATTGGTACAACTTGAGCGATGGAGCCATGGAAGATGCACTCTATGAAATTGCTTCCATGCGACTGTTTGCTCACCTGTCTCTGGATGGTGCAATCCCAGACCGGACAACCATCATGAACTTTCGCCACTTGCTGGAACGACATCAATTAGCCCGGCAACTACTTGAAACCATAAACCAATGGCTCACGGATAGCGGTGTCATGATGAAACAGGGAACACTAGTTGATGCCACCATTATTGAAGCACCGACATCGACAAAAAATAAACAAAATCAACGCGATCTAGAAATGCATCAAACCAAGAAGGGCAATCAATGGCATTTTGGCATGAAAGCGCATATTGGCGTTGATGCGAAAAGTGGTTTGACGCATACACTGGTGACAACGCCAGCCAATGAACATGATCTGAACCAGCTAGAAAACTTATTACACGGGCAAGAAAAATTTGTCTCAGCCGATGCCGGTTATCAAGGTGCAGAGAAACGTGAAGCCTTAAAAGAGGTGGATGTTGACTGGTTGATAGCGGAGCGTCCAGGCAAAGTCCGAACCTTAAAACAGCATCCACGGCTGAATAAAGTTGCCATTCGAATTGAATATTTGAAAGCCAGCATCCGGTCGAAAGTAGAACATCCATTCCGGATCATTAAACAGCAATTTGGCTTTGTAAAAGCGCGATACAAAGGGTTGGCAAAAAATGACAATCAATTAGCGATGTTATTTACACTGGCCAATCTGGTTCGAGTCGATCAGATGTTGCGATATACCCGAAGTGTATCTGAAATCCGGTAATAAGCCGGAAATACCCACAAATAGAGGGAAAGTTGTTCCATAAATGAGTATTTTTTGAAAATTATTGAGACAATAAATTCAAATTGAGTGGTGTGGAATTAATAAAGGCCATATCCCTGACTTGTTCGCACCTTCCTTAGCCTTACACCTGGCAGGGCAAACTCCTTACCACGATGCGGAAATACGTTGTTGGACAAAATCAGGTCAATGGAAATACATATTGACACACGGCAAGGTTGTCAAAAGGGATGCCAACGGTAAACCTTTAGTCATGTCAGGCACGCATACAGATATTTCAGCACGAAAGCAGGCCGATAAAAAAATACAGGAACAATCCGAATTACTTGATTTAGCGCATGACGCCATCATTGTTTATAACATGCGTCGTGAAATCATGTTTTGGAATCGAGGCGCAGAACGAACCTATGGTTGGTCACATGACGAAGCGTTGCATAAAAATATCAATCAGTTATTACAAACCAAGTTCCCTCAGGCATTAGCTGAGATCGAACAAACAGTTTTGCGAACCGGGCAATGGGAGGGGGAACTTGAACACGCGACCAAAGATAACTCTCGGATCATTGTTACTAGTCGCTGGGCTGTAAAACGTGATGAAGATAATGTCCCCATCTCGATAATGGAAATTAATCGGGATATTACTGAACGTCAGGCTTTATTGACCAAACTGGAGTTACAGGCACGTCAGGATTATCTCACTGGATTAAATAATCGTGGCTATTTTATGGAACTAGCTGAACATGAATTAAAAAAAGCATTACGTTATGGTCATCATTTCACCGTTCTCATGCTTGATATCGACCACTTCAAAAAAATAAATGACTCTTTCGGGCATAAGGCCGGAGATCTGGTACTTAAATCACTAGCAGAAATATTCAGAATCACTTTACGGGAAGGCGACATTGTGGGGCGTGTTGGTGGCGAAGAGTTTGTTGTCCTATTGCCCGAAACTAATGTTGATGGCGCAGTCACTGTTGCTGAGCGAATTCGACATACTGTTGAAACAATACCAGTATTAGTGAGCGGTAGTAAAATTAATTTTACGGTTTCGATAGGTGGTAGTGAACCAACATTCCAAGACTGCACCTTAGATCTATTGCTGAACCAGGCAGATAACGCGCTATATCAAGCCAAAAACTCGGGCCGAAATCGATTGTGTATAGGTGTTAGCTGTCGAACTGATTAGGTTAAACATCGTGCTTAAAATGACATTCATTAATTCCATAAATATTATTTAAGAAAAATTTGTGGCTTTAGGTAATTATATCTACACTAAATTAGACTTACGGATGATTTTACATCGCAGGATGCGGAATTAAAAAAGCCTTCAGCTTTCAGTACTGGAGGCTTTTTTAATAATTTCAATATTTAACATAAATCCCCCTACCCAACTCATGATCATCCATTGGAATAAAGTGCTTTATTAGTAATTAATGCACGCTGCTAAACCAATTTTAGGTTGACTAATTGTTTTGCTTTTGGCCATGATTAAGTTCTATGTACAGCGTTATTTTATCGACGCTTCTACCACACGTTCAGATCGTTACTATTCAGACTGTGTGTGATTTTAATATCGCTTTGATTTATCGCGGAGCCGAAGGCTATCGTGTTGTTGCCGCTGTCATCATCGATCCATTCGACTGTTAGGACATTGCCATTAACGATGGGAACGCTGTCGCCAGTATTAAAGATATAGGTGTCATCACCATCCCCCCCCAATAAATTATCTAAATCAGCACCGCCGTTCAGCACGTCGTTGCCTTTACCGCCCGCCAGATAATCATGTCCGGCACCGCCCGATAAGACATCATCACCGGTAAAGGTTGCATCTGCACTTAATGCTTTATCATCACCGACCATATAGTCATCACCGGCGCCACCAGTAAGTCGGTCATTACCACCACCGCCATAGAGGGTGTCGTTACCATCGCCACCATCCAAGGTATCATTGCCCTGATAGATGGCCTCTAAAGCCTCATTATCACCATTAAGATAATCGTCGCCTGAACCACCCGAGAGGACATCGTCTCCGCCATCACCAAACAGGGTATCGTTACCGTCACCACCAACCAGGGTATCTTTACCATGGAACTGGCCTGCCAAATCTGAGGCATCGCCCTCCAGATAATCGTCACCGGCACCGCCCTCTAGCTGATCATCATTACCGCCACCCCAGAGTGAATCATTACCTGCACCACCAAAAAGTTGATCTTTACCGTGGTATTGCCCCTCAAGGTTATTGGTGCTGTTATCACCATGCAGTTTATCGTTGCCATCACCACCGATCAGCAAATCATCTTTTCCATCCCCATAGAGTGTGTCATCACCGGCACCGCCATCCAGCGAATCATTACCATCCATGGTTGCGGAATAATGTCCCTCTTGTGCCGCACAATCACCAGATAAGGTATCGTTTCCATTGCCACCAAGCAGAATGTCGCTACCACCAAAACCCATCAGCGTATCATTCCCATCGCCCCCATCCAGATAGTCAGAGCCATGCTCGGTGTCGTTATTCCAATAAGAGTCGCCTCTCAGTGTATCGTCCCCATTTTCACCAAACAGAACATCATTGCCTTCATCGCCGTACAATTCATCGTTACCATCGCCGCCATAGGCTTTATCATTTCCTTTACCAAGCCAGGCCACATCATTACCCGCGCCAGCATAGACCGTATCATCGCCACTACCATCAGGAAGAAATGCATAAGATTCAGAGAGTAAATAGGTATCCCATGGTTTACTGTCCGTCGAGGTATCCTGAAATGTCCATGAGTAGTTAAAGTTATTCACAAAATTATTGCCGTCTGCGTCAATAAAATCATTCCCTGCGCCGGAAACGATTAAATCGGCACCATCACCACCTTCAATGGTGTCATTTTTGGCACCAGAAATCAGAACATCATCACCACTATGGCCAGCTAAAAAATCCCCCTTGGCATCGACAGATGCAGCTGAACGACTCGCGCTAATATAGGCCGCTATGTCCGTCACCTCGGTATCACCAAAAATAATGTCTTTGCTGTATCCTCCCACAATGGCGTCAGACCCATCACCACCATAGATTTTATTTTGCCCGGTTCCGGCGTAGATAAAGTCATTGCCGGTTCCGCCATCAATGACATCATTACCGCCTTGCGTTGCATGGATCTCATCATTGCCACCGAGCCCATTGATGGCGTCATTACCGGCACTGCCATAAAGGATGTCATCCCGACCGGGTAACTGACCATTTCCAATCACATTACCTAAGGCATCATAGCGATATTGAATACCCGCTGTATTCGGGTCATCATCAATCGGGTTCGGGTCACCGAGAATGGTGCGGGAAGTAGTTGAATTCACCGACGTATCCGGAATATCGGCAGCATCGGTATTGCCCGCTAACCCACTGATATTTAAATCACCTTCTTTCCAGCCATTCACAATCAGCTTTTCGCTGCCTTTGAAGATGATGAGCTGATTTTTACCATCAGCCTGAAGGGAGAGGATATAGCTGATATTATTGGTTAAATCCTGCCAAACACCATCCCCAGGATGTTTCCATTTATCAGCAGCTAATCCTGAAGAACCAGAGAGGATCAGATCATCCCACTGAATGTAACCGAAACCGTCGGCATCAAGGATTGTGTCGGTGTCTTCACCACTGACAATCCGGTAGGTATCAATACCTAGGCCGCCTTCCAAATAATCATTGCCGGCATCACCATTAAGCGTATCGTCACCAGCGCCACCGATGAGAATATCGTCATTATCCCCACCATGGAGCTCGTCATTGCCAACATTACCTTCAAGATAATCATTACTGGCATTGCCATAGATGACATCGCTACCGGCATCGCCATAGATATGATCGACACCTGCACTGCCATTCAACGAGTCATCTGATTGAGAACCAAAGGTGATTGCAAAATGATCCCGTAACTGCCCATTATCATATTCATTTTGATAAGAGCCATTATTCACCGTAACCGATAACTGTTTATGAGTAGCTAAATCAGATAGTTGCCATGCTTCGCTTTTCCCAAGTTCATAACTTGTTACGGCGAGAGAACCTTCCGCTGAAGGTAAAATATTCTGCTGGTTTGCCTGAATAATGTAAGACAGCATCTTGGCTCTGTCTTGCAAATAGGTATCGGTAAACGTGCGTTGTGTATCGGGTTTGTTTATATCATCGTGCCATTGTTGGTATTCAGGCTCCCACGCTGTTTTTAGTAATGCGTCGAGATCTGCCTGACTCATTGCGTCATTACCACGAATAACAACAGGGCTTAACGTCAATAGACTTAAAAATACACTGAAATCATTTCGGGCTAGTGACTCACTATCGCTGGATGGCAGTGTGAGTCTTACTTTGCCTAGTAAGGTTTCTAAAGAAGAGATTTGGTCGCCAAGATTCTGTAAATTAGTGTGAAAGGCGATTCTTTCTGGCGGCATGGTGTTGTCTTCCCAATCGCCTCCGCTATCTACAACGGGTGTTAGCGTTATAGACTCCCCGCTGAAAAAACGACGAACACTATCAAGCATATTTTCAAGTGAATTAACGGATTCATTACTACTGGCTTTAGCCAATCCATTCAGCGTTTGAATATCAATATCTGGCTGAAGTTTGGCTAAAGTTGCATATAATGCCAGTAAATCGGTCAATTTATACATCGAATGGTTTTGCCAAAATGCCACGTTGCTTTGCTCGTTTTCTAAACCAATATGCTTGCCGATTTGTGAAAATATCCAGTCACTGGTGGTTAAACTAAAGCCATTCTCTGCGTAATAGTTATTCTGTGAGTTTTGCGGTAATACTGCTGTAACACCTAAGATGTCAGCTAGTTGATCTAATGGTTTCCCGACCAAAAAATCTTTCATGAGCTGATTTAATGCACCGGTCGCATAAATACCGATTGAATCAATACCCGCACCATTAAAGGTACTGGATGCCGAAACTTGATCATGAAATAAACTTGCAAATACAGTGGTTAAATGACCACCCAGCGAATGCCCGACTACACGAAATTTATTCTGGGCAATTGCCGTCGCGATAACATCAACATCAGCACCAGACGCGATTTGTGTTCCTGCTGAAGAAAATGCCCCTAAGTTGTTTGTTAATGCTGTATAAGCTGTCCCTTGTGGACGCGAAATATCATTCCACCAATTTACCATGGTGATGATTTCATTTCTTGCAACACCAGATAATAAGGCTAAATCGACATCTTCATCTATATCAGTCCATCCGGCTGTTCCCCGGTTTGCCAAAATAACGTCACCGGAAACCAAGTCTTTAAATAAAACCCCTTGATAGCCACTGATTGGGTCATTTTTGACATCCAGAACAATAAATCGATCACCAATTTGATCAGCTAATGGCTTGGTTAATTCTGGTGCAATTAATTTAGCCAAATCTTCCCCGTGCAGTCCTTTGGTAAAACCTGATTTTCCAGTTACTTCGCCATCAATATTGACGTACACAATATCAGCCAATACTGCATCGTAAAAAGAGTGCTCAACGACACTCATCGTTTCCTCTGTGCTCATTTATGCTCTCCTTGTTGCGGTTTAAAACGAATTAATTCCTCGTCAGGAGGAAAACCTCGGTCAGTACATGAATAACGTCTGAAAATCAGACTCAACCCAAAAATGCGTCGTACTAATCCGCCAGGCGAGAGAATTGTTCGGGATAACACCACGACGCGGCCGGTTTTTTTTTCAACAACTTCATAATGATATTCACCAATCGGCATCGGCCAACGGGTGATTAGTGACCAGGAATCTCTCGAGTCAAATAGTTCACGCCAATCCTTTTTAAAATGAACCATGAAATCCTGCACATTTTCCCAACGCGGCTTGCCGTTTTCGTCAAAAAACTTACCGGGCCCAACATCCACCGGCTCGGTAAAAGTGACCGGAGGCAGTTGCTGACAGAGCTGCTCAAATTTAGGGGCCCCGATAATTTCATCCATGAAGGGACCCACAAACCAGACCGGAATAAGCAACAATGTCACGACAATGAGTGTCGGTCGATGTCGAATAAATCGGTTAAACGTTTTTCGCCAGATAAACCGGCCAATAAAAAACCAGATAGAACCGACAACAATAATTCCAAACAAGAGTGAAAGCGCTATCATGCTGTTTCCTTTGTGTTTTCTTTAGTGCATTTGTTTTTACGGCTCATGGTTACATTACCTTTCTTTAAAGCTCTCACTCTGATATTCCATCAGCGGGCTTAGGAAGTATTCCATCACGCGCCGTTTCCCGGTTTTTATTTCTACCGTCACCGTCATGCCCGGTGTTAAATTCACGGTTTTGTTTTCCACTGGAATGGTGGTGCGGTCGAGCTTGACGTGGGCGGTGTAAATTAAGCCTTTCTTTTCATCATTCACTGCATCGTTAGATACATCGGTAACTTCGGCGTGAATGGTGCCGTATTTGGTGTAGGGGAACGTCTCGATTTTGGCTTCGGCTTCTTGCCCTGCATACACAAAGCCGATGTCTTTGTTTTCGATATAGGCTTCAATTTCGAGCGGGTTGTCTTGTGGCACGATAATCATTAAAGCTTGTGCGGGGGTGACGACACCGCTAACGGTGTGGGTCGCCAGTTGTTGCACGGTGCCAGCCACCGGTGCGGTGAGGCGACGCAGTTTGCCGTGTTGTTGCGCTTTGATGAGTTCTTGCTGATATTGCACGGTTTGCTGTTTGCCTTCGCGCAGTTTGTCTTGCAGGTTACGCAGCGTTTCCGCAGTGAGCGCTTGTTGCTGGCGTTTCACCTCTTCAATTTCGGAAGTCAGCTGTTGCAGTTGTTGTTGCTGGTTCGCCAGTTCACCTTCCTGGTCGATAAGCTTTTGCTGGGCATCAAGATAATCATGCCGTGGGATATAACTTTGCTTATCCAGTTTGGCGTAATCGGTGGCCCGTGCGCGGGTGATGACAAGGCTGCGTTGCAGTTTGTGTACGGTTTCGGCGTAGCTGCGCTGTTCCGCCTGTTTGGTTTTGAGTGACGCATCGAGCTGCGCTTGCTTGGTGCTGAACTCCTGCCATTCACTGTCCAGTAACGCCTGTTCTTGGGTTTGGCGCAGCGTGGGGATGTCATCGAACTTGGGCAGCATGGGTTCATGTTGGCTGCGATTGTCGGTGTCGAGACTCAGCAACATGGTTTGGGTGCGGATAGTTTGTAGGCGACCATCATTGAGCGCACTTTGCAGGTGTTCAATATCGGCACTGGCATCGGTGGCATCAAAATCAATCAGTGCATCTCCGGCTTCAACGTGTTGCCCTTCTTTGACATAGATGGCACTGACGGTGGAGGTTTCCAGTGGCTGAATGGTTTTAATGCGGTCACTTGGTACGATTTTACCCTGCGCACTGGCGACGATATCGATTTTGCCCAAGCAGGCCCACAGCAGGGCGATGAGGGCAAAGCTCATTAGTAACCACATCGCCAGTCGTGGTTTGGGGGAAACGGGGCTTTCCTGTAGCGCCAATGCGGCGGGTAAAAACTGCAATTCATGTGGTAAACGGTTGGGGGCTTCCATTTCATGGCGACGCGCCCAGGCGTGTTGCCAAACCAACTGATAACGCTGTATCAGTTCTTTGAATGCTGCCATCGTATTTCCCATTCTCATCATCCTTGTTGCAGGTTATACAAGTGACGATACATGCCACCCTCGTGTTGCATCAGTGCCTGATGATTACCGGTTTCGATAATTTGTCCTTTGTCCATGACGAGAATTCGGTTGGCCTGACGCACTGCCGATAAACGATGCGCAATGATGATGACGGTGCGGCCCTGACAAATGGCGCGCATGTTCTTTTGGATGATATGTTCCGATTCATAATCCAGTGCACTGGTGGCTTCATCAAATATCAGAATACGGGGGTTACTGAGTAAAGCGCGGGCAATGGCAATGCGCTGTCGCTGCCCACCGGAAAGCCCGGTGCCGTGTTCGCCGACGGGCGTGTCATAGCCTTCCGGTAATTCAGTAATAAACTCATGCGCCCCGGCTAACCGGGCGGCTTGCATCACGGCTTCCAAGGGTGCACCGGGGTCGGTCAGGGCAATGTTTTCCCGAATTGAGCGGTTAAATAAGATGTTCTCTTGTAACACCACGCCAATCTGACGGCGCAGCGACGAGGCATCGGCCACCGACAGGTCAATGCCATCAATCAGCACGCGGCCTTGTTCCGGCACATACAGCCGTTGAATCAGTTTGGTTAAGGTGCTTTTACCCGAGCCGGAACGACCGACCACACCAATCACTTCGCCCGGTGCAATGCGCAGGTTGATGTTCTTGAGAATTAAGGGCGCATCGGGGCGGTAGCGAAAATGCAAATCATCAAAATGAATGGCACCTTTAATCGGTGGTAACACCAGATTATTACCGGCTACTTCAGTTCGAGTATTGAGAATGTCACCTAAGCGTTGCATCGAGATACCGACCTGCTGGAATTCCGTCCACAGCTGGGCTAAACGCATCACCGGTTGGGCCACCTGCCCCGAGAGCATATTAAAAGCAATCAACTGACCCACGGTTAGCTCGGCACCGATTACCGCTCGCGCCCCGAACCACAAGGTCGCCACGGTGACGATTTTACTAATCAGGGTGACGCCACTGTTTGCCAACGTATTCAAAGTGGTGGTTTTAAAGCTGGCCGCTACATAACCGGCCAGTTGTTTATCCCACTGCCGGGTGGTTTGCGGTTCAACTGCCATGGCTTTCACGGTATCAATGCCCGACACCGTTTCCACCAGAAACGCCTGATTCTCGGCCCCGCGCATAAACTTCTCATTCAGGCGGGTGCGCAGCATGGGGGTAAAACAAACCGATAAGATGATGTAACAAGGCAAAGAGGCTAGCACAATCAACGTTAGCGTGGTGCTGTAGTAAAACATCACCGAAATGAACACCACCGAAAACAACAAATCGAGCACCACGGTAATGGCATTGCCGGTCAGAAAGGAGCGGATATTTTCCAGCTCGCGCACGCGTGCCACCGAATCACCCACCCGACGCGCCTGAAAATAGGCCAGCGGCAAATGCAATAAATGCCGGAACAAGGAAGCACCCAATTCCACATCCATTCGACTGGTGGTGTGAGAAAACACATAACTACGCAATCCAGTCAGTATTACCTCAAACGTCACAACCACCAGTAAGCCCATGGCAATCACATCCAGGGTACTGAAGCCTTTGTGCACCAGCACTTTATCCATCACCACCTGAAAGAACATCGGCGTGACTAAGGCAAACAGCTGTAACACCAGACTCACCGCCAGCACTTCCAGCAGCAACTTGCGGTATTTAACAACAGCAGGGATAAACCAAGAGAAATCGAACTTGCGCAGCTCACCGGCCAATGAGGCCCGCGAGGTAAACAGAATCAGCTTGCCACTCCAGCGCTCAGCAAATTCATCAGGGCGAACTACCTGCGGACGACCCACTAACGGGTCTTGAATGAGAATCTGATTTTCATCGGCGCGGGCCAGAATGACGTAGTGCCCGTTATGCAATAACGCCATACAAGGCAATGGGGTTTGGGGTAAGCGAGGCAGTGTGGTTGAAACTAATTTGGCTTTAAGAGAGAGCTTTTTAGCAGCGAGAAGAATCTCGGTATTGCCGAAGGGTTGACCACTTTCGGAGAACTCATGTGCTAGCTGGTCAGGCTCGGTAGCAATGCCATGAAAGCGGGCCAGCATGACCAGGCACAGCAAACCGGTGTCTGGAGAAGGATCGCCAAAATCAACCGCGTCCGGCGGCTCATTAACGGAGGTGTTATCCATATTTTATTCCCGTTGCAGATCGATCTCCGTCGTTCTGCTTTATGTTAACACGCGCAAATTGGTGTTATTTTTTGCAAGAAGTGTAGTTAATCGATGTTTAAAAAACAAACAACAGAATGTGATTTAAATGGATCTTGTGAGCGGAGGCATAGATCCGGGTGGTACTAAACAATTCGCAAAACGAATTTAGCCTAGGACGCAGTGGTGACAAAAAGGCTTTTGCTGAATAAAGACACATTATGGACTTATAAGCCATGTTCTCGTCGGTGGATCTATCGGAAAGCGACAAGAACTGATCGCTGATAGTTATAGTAAGTACTGTTTGAAAAGATCAGATCGAATGCAACTGAGTGTGCAAATCGAATGCAAACAACCGATCAGATGCAATGCAATTAAGTGATCAAATGAATGCAATTACGCAGCATACGCTGCTCGTACAAGCACCCTCAGTTTCAGTTCTTCGGGTGATAGCTTTTTAGTTCGATTCAACCAGTAACGATAGCTGCTACGATGAACATGAAACACACAGCACAATGTTGAAACGGAATAGCTCTTTGAATTGCTCAATCAACGAGAATTGTTCAGTGAGTCGGACATCAAGAGAGCGGATGCTTTTTTTAATAATTCTTTTTCCATTTCAAAACGTTTGACTTGTTTTTCCAATTCACGAATGCGACGTTGTTCTTCCGTCATTGGAGAGGCTTTGGATAGAACACCTTGCCGCTCTGAGTGTAATTGACGAACCCATTTATCCATCGTTGATTTACCAACACCGATAGCCTCGGCAGCTTCTCGAACAGAGTAACCCTGTTGCAGCACAAGTTGTGCCGCTTCAAGTCGAAATGCAGGACTGAAATTAGGTCTGTTTGGTTTTGTCATTGGGCCACTACACGAGTATTAATGGCCTATGCCAGATGCGATCATTGGACGCTGACGAAAAGAGGATCTTGCTGTTGTATTCAGGGTATTGAATTGTTGCTTTTATATGTTACAAAAGGACAAATATGTGTATTGGAGAACAATAATGATAGTCGATATTGATGCGTTAACTCGTAACCTAATTTCTCAACATGACTGGATATTCCCAGTTGTTAATGGAAAAAGAATTGGGCACGAAATAGATGTATCAGCAGTTTATATGTCCCATGGCATCCATGTTTTACAAGTGCATGGAACCGAAATTCTTGAGGTTGAAATCGGAATGGATTCTCTAGAACATCGGGAAAATCTACATGAAAAAATTCGAATACTACTTGAACAACCGCTTATTGATGTGCCACTTGAACATGTTGAACTGGACCTTGATCATCAATAAGTCAAAAACTAATTCAGATAGAAATAAGAAATAAGGCAATGATTAAGAGCTGTCGATTTCTCTAATGAAACTACATGCAATTTCACATCGATGGTTACCACATATACAACAGGCCAGTAAGCTGGAGCAGTTTCGCGCATTATCATATCGGGTTGTTATGGGGTAATAATGTGTAAGCCACTGCGTTGCTTTTCATCATTTTTAGCCGGTTTACTGTGGCTGTTTCTCCTTTCAGCTGACAATAGCCTGAAAGTCAGCACCTGTTGGTGGCGTAATCCACCGACGTTCCCATTCAAGTTGTGTCAGGTCAATGATCGATTTTGGTAGGCTGGTAGCGGGCAGTTTGTCCTTCAGTGGTCAAATTTACTTGATTATTTAAACAATCATTTAGTCTTCCGTAATAAATTTTTTACGACTTTATATACAAAAATAACCAAATTTAAGTAAGGTGACTATTTATAGACATTCATTCACCGCTGCGATTCTTTTTTGTTTTTTCTATGGGATCTAGTAATGACGACGCTGGTCGCTATATTCGATTTTTTTTACGATAGATTTAATATTCATAATGTATTTTTAATTAATTTTTTAAGCTGTATTTTTATTTTTATTTTTATTGAAAATGAGAATAGATATTGGAATCATTTTTTTTGATATTTAAGACATCTATTGATGTGATTATTTTAGGATTTGTTTTTAGGCTAATTCAGATGTAATTTGTTTTTTAATTTTTCATTAAATAGATTGACAATTAATTTAATATCAATAATTATAGTTTCAATCACTGTGATTGGTGGGAGGTTAAATAAAATATAAACTTACGGAGTAATTATAATGTTTGATATTAATATTCAAAAAGTTGATGGTGAAATAAGAATTAAATTTTCAAAGAATTTACATGTTTCCAACTCACTGAAATCAAAACTGAGAAGACCGAGATATAATCCTGATCATCAATACTGGGGTGTCAGTGAGGATCAATAGCAGGCAGTAATTGCGTGGGTGCAGTGGATGCAAAAAGAATTAATTTTAATTGAAAGCAGAGAGTTAAACAGAAAAAACGAAGAAATCCTGCAAGAAATAAAGATAGAGTTAAAATTAGACGAAGAAATGTTGGATGAAATTGAGGAAATTAAAGCCAAAACGGCTATTTTGAAGGCAAATCAAGCCGAATTGGCGAAAGTGAAATTACAGGTTATTGATACCGAAACTCAGTTGCAAGCAGCACGATCTGAAATGACGCAATTGATTGAACAGATGATTGATTTAGGTAAATTGAAAGAGATTGCCAAAATTATGTCAAATAACATGAATTACCAAATTAAAGGCGCCCGAGAAAAATTTGAATTAGCACAAAAAGAAGCTATCGATTTAAGACGTATTGTTACTGAAGCCGGATATTGGTTTGATGCATTGGAACGTATTGCTAGAGCCTCATATAATCGACCTGATCGCGATAACCCAAAAAATATACCGGAACAAGCATGGTATAGAATCAGGAAATCGGCAGAGTAATAATTACTCGTGCCAATATAAAATACGTGACATAGCCATGAACGGATAAGGCACTAACGATAAATGTGCCTTATTGTGTTATTTATTCATGGCTATAAATCATCTTATAGTAATCTTCGGCTTTACCGCTGGTATCAGTACGCTGAAACTGGTACATGTATTCGCGAACACCATTTATAGTTGGACGATTTATCGTCTCAATTGTAAGAGCAAAATTTTCTTTAAAGAACTGCTTCAATTTATTTAGACTGTAATTTTTAACTGTGCCAGATTTAACATTTAGCATATTTCTATTCAGTATGGCAGATACATTTTGCTCAAAATCACCTAATTCTACTTTTGCTGTTGTCAGCCAATCCACGCAATTTTTTACATCATTACTGCTGAATTTTCCCGTAAAAGTAGTGGGATCGACATTGAGCAGACTAAATAGCTTTTTTATAAAAGTGTAGTTAGCAGCTTCACTAATAGTGATGTCATCACTCTTTGGTGGTGGCTGTCGGGCATATTTCATTGCAGTCAGAATTTTTCGACCCTTTCCTTTATTGTCAAAATCCACAATGTCTTGTGGGATTTGGGGTGTCGCCACTTTGTAAAATTGGCTCAATGTATTCTTGGCCTCGAGGTAAGTAGCCGTTTCATTTTCTTGCTTCGTTGCAGTGGTTAACGTTTCCTGTTTGATAATGGCTTCTTCGCGTTCTGCTGCTTTTAGTAATTTGGAGCCTCGTTCTTCCTTCTTTTTATCCTTTGGCTGATAAACGATTTCATAACCCAAGTGTTCTAAAATGGTCAGCACGGTATTGGCGTGGTCATGGCGCATCTGATTTTCAAACAGCATCCGCTCTAATATCGCGATAGCAGCTGGGTCATTGATGTAGTTTTGGCGTAGCAGTTTTGTATTGCTGTTGCCTTTATGATCTTGCGCAATTGCACTGGTTAGTAGCTCATCGCGGGAGAAAAAAAGTGCCGGATCGGACGTGTTATTCAGATTTAAATGTAGATGAATACGCTCAGCATCGCGTACCCGTTTAAGGGTTTGAATAAGCTGATTTGGCATCAAAGTGCGATAGCCAAGGGCGGCAACCTCGGTAAAGTGCTGATTTTGAATGCTAACACCGGAATTAATCATGGGGCTTATTAATACATGTTGGTATTTTTTTAACTCTGTATCCAGGTTTTTCAGTAACGCTTCATACGGCATATCATCATCCGTATTGGATGTTCGGCGATCAATGATAAAAGAGGTTCGAGCGGCTTTGTTGAAAAGGTTGGCAAGCGTTAAAAAATGCGATTTATTTTCATTATTGGCACAATCTGAAAAGGTGAAGATATTTTTTTCTTCATCAATTAACAGTGTATGCAGTTTTTCAATCAGCAGCGATTCAGAACGGTAGTACAGGATTTGGTTCGGTTTTACATCATTTACTGTGGTTGGATGGCAAATGTAGACCGGTTTGCCGCTGATTTTTGCTAGTTCATTAGCGCTAAAATCACTGAGCATGGCATCGGCTATCACCACACATCTGCTTTTTTGGATCTGGTCATTTAACTGGCTTTTTAATTTAGCCTGGTCTCGTAGTTTACCGCTCACGCCAATTGCACGGCTCACGAGATGCGATTGCACATCTTCATACTCTTCAATTAACAGTGTGTCGCTGTGCGCTCTCAGCTCTGTAAAATCATCATGAAATAGCGTGTTGATCACGCCTGCGGTACCGGTCACTGGCAGTGGCAATTGTCCATCAGGATGCTTTACTAGCTGATGTCGCGCTTTTTTATAATGTCGGTCATCATTGACTAAGCTCCCCATCAATATGCGTTTTGCGCCAGCCAACAATGGATAGTGTCCGTTTTCACATAGTTGTTCAAAAAATGGCAAGATGACGGAGCGAGTTTTGCCGGAGCCCATTGGTGCAACTAAGCAATAAACACCGGGGTTATCTACCATCTGTGAAATGAGCTCTGCCCCATAGTTGACAGTGATAAATGTAACATTCGGATTATCTGGGGCAACGGAGATAAAACGCTTGATTTGCTGTTTTCGCTCGTTAAACCGTTCATTGAATGAGGCTTCAATAAGCTCGTCGGCAGGGGATTGATGGAGGTGAATTGCTGGCGCTGCGGCACGTAACGTGGCCAGCATTTCCTCATAAGCCACTTTCACTGGCGTTAAAAATAAGGCTTCTTCTATTAACTCTTCAATAATGTTGAGAACATCGTCCTCATGACGCGACAAGGCAAACTGAGCTAGGGCTCGTTCGAAGCATGTGGATGAGCTGAGTTTAAAACGCTTATCTTCAACGATGATCCCATCTAATTTTTTCTCAATCGCTAACTGATAAAGCTGAAGTGATTCTGATGGCGAAGCCACCAACCAAATATGTGTTTTTTCATTGTCACGGCGGAGTGCGCGAATGGCATGCTGAAAATTTGTCACACACTGTATCGTGGATGATTTAGCCCTCGTAAAGGAATGCGTGGGCTGTTGAGTGTAGAGATAAACCGTTGGGATTACGCTTTTAGCCACGCCAGACTCCAAAACAGGAACGATAAGGAAAAAGTAGAGAATGGAATTTATGATAAAACGGGAAAAAATTCTTTAAATTTAGATAAATAGTTCAATACCGCGTGCAAAAGCACGCGAAGTGGCCATGTTTTGGGCAATGCGTATGTGTTCGTCCAAATCTGACAGTATTATGTGTATATATACAGTTTAATTAGTTTTGGACGGATTCACGACGAATGAACAAAGATCGGATTTTACTTGGCATGTGATTAACAGTGACATGTTTGTTTTTGTAATCCGCGTGCAAAAGCACGCGAAATAACCATATTTAAAGAACATTAGTATATCCGTCCAAAACTAACGATTATATGTATATATATACACCATCCTGAGTTCTGGACCGAACAGACATTCAGTGATGTTAATCTGATCTGTAGTTCTTATTTTTAAGTCCTATAAACACTTGCGATACCAATAATCTTGTAAAAAAAGAAGGACGTCTAATGTCTCATATGACTCACTATTGTATATGCAGTAGATACGTTTTGGGTCGTTGCATCATCGATAACGTGGCATTTTCGAGCTCGTGCAGGTAGGTGGAGCTAATGAAATGAGAAATCTGAGTATCTATTCGTGTGAGTGTTCCAGAGCTAAGAAAATCCAATGCAGGTGCTCTGGGTATACACCATTAGTTCATTGGTATTTCCAGATATCTTATTGTGAATATCTGATATCAAAATATACCAATAAATAATGGTAATATATTCAGGCTGATAAAATTAATTATACGTATCGTCCGCCAATTAGATCTTAATAACTGATCTGGTTGTTTATTTTAAAAATATGGTTTAATTCTCATTTATTTGAAAAATAAATGAGGCGAAAATAAAATACAATATTTTAAAATATCAATTGACATGGTGGTTGTTGTGTTAATTAGTTTGACAAACCTTTTACATGGGGTTAGCTTTTAAATGTCACCTTTATTTTATTTATTCCCTTTTGGAGGCGGTATGCAAATTATATGCGTCATATTTTATGTTATATACCTTTCATTGATACCTACCATTTCAAGTTTTATGGGGGTGTTATTTTCATGGACACATATTTCTTTTTTTCATTCGGCCATGAGTTGGGTATATCGCCACAACGATGCAACAATAGCTATCTTGCTCATACCCACGATGTTTTATATCTGGCCATATTGCCGCAATAACTTCCTTCGTTATTATTAAAAAGGAGTCGATATGTGCAGCGACACCGTACTGAGTATTCGGCATGCAAACATTCATACATTTCATATTCTTAATGATGACTCCTACTGTCCGTTAACGAATGAGCAGGTCTTCTCCCGCATTAGTAAACGACTGATGCAGCGCTTTAATGGGTACGGTAATGAAGGAACCGTGAATTACACACAGTTACTGCTACAAGCTGTGATCGATAGTGCACTCGTACCGCTATATGACGCCGATACCTGTAATTGTGGTTATATTAAAGATAACAAACTACGCATTGTCTGTTGGCAGGCATCACTGTGTGAGGATGGTCGAATTCAGGTGTTATTCATGACCGAGCATGAATTTGATCAATTAAGTGAAAAAGAAGTTTGGTCATTTAAATAGCGCATATTAAAAGACAAATAAATTAAAAAAGTATGTTAATTCCATTTTTCATGGAAGGAGTTGCTATGTGTGGACTAACACAACACAAACAAATTCCCTTAAATAATACCAGCGGGAAAGATTATTTTGTTGGGCCGATCCAAGGCGACTGGATGATGTTATTAGATCTCTTGGATGATCGTGGCTTTAGCTATGATCGAGATAGGCTATTTAGTACTGGCAATATAATTGGTCACGGCATTGATTCCTTTGGTGCAACTAAGCTACTAGAATTTGATTGGTTTTATTCTGTGCACGGACAACAGGAGTTTTGGTTATTAGTTGGCGAAACTGATGCTGACACCAGAAACGAACACATTACGAATCAAGGCGGCAACTGGATTAAAGATACTAACTACATGCAGCTAGACAAAATTACAAAAAACATCCGCCAGAAAATGTCTTTAGCAATGACCATTGAACAGCCGTGGGGGCAAATTGGCTTGGTGAATTCCCAAGCACCAAGTAATTGGGATTTGCTATCAAAATCGTATTTAACCAAGCAAAGTCGCCTGCCATTTTTTACACGAAATGAGGAATTTTATCATGCACGACGGGGGAGTGGCTTAGTCACTACGGGAATTGATTTTGTTATCCTTGGGCATGAGCAACAGGACCGTATTGTTCAAAGCGGTAACCGTATATGGATGAATGGGCATAACAAAGAAGGGTTTACTGTGTTAGCCGCAGAAGAATTAGTGTCAGTTTGTGCGGCTGCATAAGATAGAATTATGGGTAATTCGCGAAGCGGCACTACAAAAACTCATTAGAATATTGCTACCTAAAATCGTTTTTTCTTGAGCTTTAGGCCAGTATCATAGGGCTTAATAAGTGATGGAAAACATGGGCTACACAATGTTTTATGAGATAGAAAATGCGGTCATCAAAAATTATAATAAAAATGAACTGTTGGAGATTTGTCATCATTTAGTGACTGACGGAGTCGAAAAGGCTGACTTAGTGACAGCATTTAAAGAACTGAATCCATTAGTGGATAGCGCTTATCGTTCAGTAATTGATGATGTGATTGCTATCTTGAATGCATCCATCGTGGGTATAGAACCGGATATTATTACAAATTAGACACAAGGCAAAATAGCTTCATGTACTTGGTTTCTACCGGCTTTTTTTGCCTCGTAAAGCGCTGAATCAGCCATTGGGAGTACATCATTCAGTTTGCAAGCAGTTGGTGTGGATGTTGCGATGCCAATGCTGACAGTGATTTGTAGTGGTTGATCGTTTATTAGCATTGTTGTTTCTTCAATATTTTTTCTGATCCTTTCTGCCCAAATCCGCGCGTTATTTTTATCACAGTCAGGCAATACAACGACAAATTCTTCGCCACCATAACGGGCCAGAATATCGCAGTGGCGAATACTCTCTTTCAATGTTGTAGCAATACGTTGTAAAACCTGATCACCGACAGGATGACCATATCGATCATTGACCAATTTAAAGTGATCTAAATCTATCATGGCCAAACTCCACTTTTTGATGGAGAGATCGGTGGTTAACTCCAACGTATCACCGAGTTCAATCAGTGCGTATCGGTTATAAACGCCCGTGAGTGCGTCATATGTCGCATGAATGTATAAACGTTGTTGTAACCATTGAGACGAAATCAACATGACACCGAAGCCGACACTTAATAAGGATATTCCAGAGGTTGCCATCAAAAAAACATTGCTCATGTTGGTATCCAATAAGCCAACATATCCCGCTGATTTTTGAACGGTTAAGGCTCTAACTAATGTACATAACAATGTGAGGACTAACGCCAGTACACAGAATAAACGACCAGACTCCGCTGGTTTTCTACCTTTTAACGCCTGATAAATCGACATAGCAGTCAGCCCTGTCAAGATATAAGAAACAAGCATGGCACGTATAACCAGGTTGTTTTCATCAAGCCGAAGAAGGATAAATAAGATCACAGCAATGAGCGGCGCCAAGATCATCAATAGCCTATCTTGTGGTGTTATGGATTTAGTGTATTGGCGAAAACCGAGCCATAGCAGCGAATAGCTCAGCACAATAAACCCATTGCCGAAAACAACGCTCAGCCATAATGGTGTGTATAAACGAAGCCAAAGAAACATTAATCCGATAGTTGAACAGATCATGCTCGCGCACCAGTAGTGAGCACCAGGGCACGTAAAGCGATCTCGAAGACTGAAAGATAGTGACGCTGAAATACAGAGCCCGATTAGCACATTCATAAACAGCATGGTTTGTACATCAAACATCCAGATAACTCTCATTGCATCTATAACATTGATAAATGTAGTCAACGGATGGTGGTGTGTCAGTTTTTCCTCTCGGAAGTGTAACTAATACAACGTTGTATTTTATTTAATCAAATACTGCTTTGACTCCATTCGCTCAATTCGTCTATATTGATTAAATCGAACGATATTATCGGGATCATGATAATGAATACATTGACAGCTAACGAAGCCAAAACCCACTTTGGTGAACTGTTGCTAAACGCGCAACGGGCACCGATCCAGATCAGCAAGAACGGAAAACCGGTTGCGGTTGTGATCTCCGCTGATGAATATGAAAGTATGGAAGCGCTTAAATTACGCTTGCTGGAAGCCAGAGCAACCCAAGCGATAACGGATATCGCAATGGGTAAACTCGTTGACGGCGAGTCTTTCTTTGACGAGTTAGATGCAGGGCATCACGACTAATGCCGGGACCATATCGCTTAACACCGGATGCCCAGTCAGACCTGATCGAGATACGCCGATATACAGTTATACAGTGGGGATTGGTACAGTCTAAAAAGTATCTTTTGGAACTAAGGCAAACCATTCGCTTGCTTGCAGAAACCCCATCCATTGGCATACACCGTCCTGAGGTTGGCGAGCGTGTGTTTAGTTTTCCGCATGTCAGTCATGTGATCTACTACATCCAACAAGAGCACCAAGTGGTTGTATTTGGTGTGTTACACAAACGCATGGTGCCACTGAATCATTTACTCGAACGCGACATGATTTAGCGTTAAGCGCACAGCAAACTTGTTTATTTGTGCGCTCTTCCTCGATAGCCTCTTTTAATCCAATTCCTGTTCATCTGCTTTCATTGTGGCCGGTAGATCCGCGTAGCCTTTCTCGTAGTATTGTTCTGCCAGGATCAGACATTCATTTCGATGAACGATATGAGCATAATTACGTACCCCTGACTCGGATCTGATTTTTTTATCTGTTCGTTCATCAATTAGACCCATTCGCATCAAAATTACTTTGACGTAGCTTGAGGGGCGTTTGCGGAAAGGGGGCATATCACCGAACAGCTCGCCAAAGAGATAGCTGGCTTGGATGGTGACATCATTGACATCAATGGAGCCACGATGAACAAAGTTCATGACATCGCGCGCATGATCATTGGAGTATTCACCACGCCAGGTGTTGGGATCGAGGTTAAGCAGTTGGAGTATTTGCCGCAAACAGAGCGCCATTGCGGTGTTATTTGCCTTTTTAAATCGATATGGATCGATCCTGGCAAGTTTTAATCGCTGTACAAGGCTAAGTCCGCCTGATTCATAAAATTGAATATCAGGGAGCGTTATTTGCTCGATCTTTAATACATTGCGAATGATGTACGCTTGGATATCCAACGCTTCTTTGCGGGTTATTGCATCTTCCTTTTGCTTTAAAAGAGCGACTTCAGCAAATTGCAGCACTTTGGCATTTTGGAAATGTGTTCGTCGGAATTCAGATTCAATCATTGAACCTGCATCCATCAACGAAATCCCTTCTTTACGGGCTTTCAGATTAGTCTTCACGAATTTAACGGTAAAGCCTAGCTGATCGAGAATGAGCAATACTCGTCGTTCATAGTTCGTTCGCATCTGATTTTCAAATACGATCCGATGGACAATTTTTTGTGCGTGCGGGTTATTTTTGGTTTCTGTCAGCAGACTGTTATGAAACTGCTCTGGTGGCGTAAATTTGGTTAGCTCATCCATTTCGACCACATCCGGATTGGTGTAGCGATTTTGCACACTATTGAACATCGCAAAGTGAATATTATCGACGCGACGGAAACGGCGCATAGATTGGATCACGTTTGTCGGCAAAATGGTGCCCGCGGCAAATACAAAGACACTTTGAAAATGATCGGTTTGAATGCTAACACCAGAATTGATCACTGGTGTGATAAGCGTTAACTGATATTGACTGAGCTGCTCGTCCGCGTTTGCCAATAATTCACGTCCTTCCGAGGTCGACGCATATTCACCGTCAATCAGAATACTTTTTAAGTCCGGGATGGCTGTTTTAAAACTACTGTGCAACTCGCAGACGCTCTCCTTTTTCGCATCACAGAAGAGAGCAATGTTTTCACCGTCACGGAGCTTCTGAGTTAACACTGAGATCGCTTGTTTAACACCATTGATAGTGCCGTAGTGATGCACAGTCTGTTCGTAACGTACAACCGGTTCATTTCGGACAACATAGATCTTGCAGCCAGTGACAGCGTGCAACCAATCAACGGTGTGATCAGAGGCGAGGGCGTCTGACGCGATCACGAGTTCGGCGGCACACACTTGCGCTTCCAGTTGCTTCAATAGGGTTGCTCGCTCAGCTAATGAACCGCGACCAATAGCATGCCCTGCGAGATGGGTGCGGACCTCTTCAATCTCATCAATGATCAGCACCTTGCTGCGACGGTTGAATTCTTTGAACCGTGCGTGAAAGCTGGAATTGATGACACTGTACAGCCCCTTTGGCGTTTGCAAACGATGCAAGGCATTCTGGTAATGGCGTGGGTCATCTATTTTGCTGGCCAACATAGAACGCTTACACACATCAAAACGCGGGTAATCGCCATTCTCGCAAAAAAATTCAAATGCGGGATGGAGCACATTCTGTGTTTTTCCCGAACCCATCGCGCCAGTTAAAAGAAAAATGGCTTTCTTTTTCTTTTTTTTCACCTCTTTCATGAAATCCAATAACGCCGAGTCATAACCCATGGTCAGGAAAATTGCCTGTGTGTTCGCCAGTTCAATGGCATGAAATCGCTTAGTATCCTGGAGGTATTGCGTGAAGCGTTGGCTTATTTTTTCTCGTCGGACGGCTTTGTCTTCGGGCGATGCATGGGGCATATAGTCAACAAGCTGAGCCAGTCGTTCAATTTCATTGGGTGCAGCGGCCGTATTCGAAAGACAACTGATTATCATTTCCGTTAATTGTTCCAGCTGATTTTCAAAATCAGCCAGTGTGGGTGCGAATTTGACCAGTTTCTCCGTAAACCGAATGGAATCAGTGATAGACCGTGAGCTGAGACACTCGCCGTCGATATTGATCTGCACACCATACTTACGTGCCTGGATGAGGGACTGATAAGCATGTGTCGAGGAGCTGAACAGCATAGCCTGTGTGTCTTTCAGCAGCTCAGCGTGGGCATGCACATCCAACGTGAGTGCTGGGTTACCAATCAGTTGTAAAACAGTATCTGGTAGGTCGCCACGCTTTGTACGAGTGATAGCAATGCTTGTGTATTGCTTTGGGGCGGTTGGGGGTTCTGGATAATAGGTGAACTGGGTTTTTATTTTTGTCTTTGCTGCCGCGGTCATCGATTTTTCATCTGTGGTCAATTTAATGTTAGTAAGCTAACCCGTGTAAAAATGATTTTTCTTGATACCAATCACTTTGTGATTGAAGTTGTCCATATTGTTTATATATATCTATAGCAACTCACATTAAAAACGGACAAATCGCAGATGGATACAAATTCTGGCGATACACCGCCAGGCTGAATCAGCGAGATTTGGTGCGATGCGAGTCAGGTAGGAGAAAAAACAGGAATATGCGATTCTTTGGATTAGGTGTTATCTAAGGCGATTTAAACAACTAAATGAAGGTGGTTTATATAACTAAAACAAAGTTGATTCCTGTTTGTTTTTATTTTTTATAATTTTTATGTTTATTTAAAAATAACCATTAAAATCAATTTGATTTATTTTGTCAGCCATGAATGAATTGACAAAATGATATATTTCTGTATAATATCCACTATTAAGTAAATAAGAAATTCAAGCGAATTTACTTAATTCAAACAGCCAAAATATATATTAGAAATATTAACCACATCTGGAGATATTCTTATGAGCGAGCACTGCTTTTCTCAAAACCCAATGGATCATTTAAATTTAATTGAAAGTGATTTGCCTAGTTGTATTTGGTCTTCGGCTGAATATTCTCATAATGAAAATATGAAAGGTGGATATCAGGTGTGGCCGGACTATTGTTATTTGCCTATTGCTGTTTGGGGTGATATTTGCACTCAATATGACATTGAGACTTTCAGCCTATCAAACACCACTGCAATTATCTCTGGTTTGGGTGCGTGGAGACATGACCGCATCGTCTATTGCATCCCAGACTATGTATTTGATATGGCATCTAAAACTAAGCTGCCGAAACAGTTACCAGTAGATAAAATAATAGCTTTTTCCAAAAAAGGATTGTATTTGGATTTGTCTGGTGAGGGTTTTATACAAGGGTGTTTTATTCATATTGAGTATGATTTTGAGCGAAATGAACCAGAACTGCGCCTGTTGCTTGATACGGGAGACTCGCTATTACCTGCAATTGTTCATTTAGGCGATTGGAGTCTGAAATCAGGGATAGACCGTAGTTTTTCGCAGTGCTTTCCTAAGATGTTTAGGGATGAACTCATTGATATGCAATATGATTTTCTGGAAAGCATCATATTGACCATGTTGTTTGTTATGGAAGGGGCGTTTGATGTTGTTGTCAGCCATGAAACGCCTAATGCAAGGGGTTCTTTGGCTAAGTTGAAAAAAATAGGTAAAAAAGGAGGAAGTATTAAAAGAGTAAAAATTTGCAGTGTAATCCCTAGAATGAATAATGTCGCATGACGTGATCATTATTTTTACCCAGTAATAAAAATATCACCATTATTTCATCGGAATAATCCGAGGGAATATTTTATCTAAAAAAAGGAAAAACATTATGTCTAATAATATGGATCTGAACGAATGTATTACTGAATGGAACCGCAAAGCAAGTGGTTTCACAGCAATCAAATATTTATATGACACTCAAAAAGTCGATTATTCCGTCTCTGTGAGTGGTGCTGGCAACGAAAAGGAACGCATAGCTGTTATTGCAATGCTTAACCAATTGTTGGAGCAAAGCTATATTAGCAAAGACCGTGTTGTTTTAAAAGAAGAAAAGTCACTAAAGCGAAACGGTGAGTGTTTTTTAATGTTTAAAAATAAAATTGTTATGTCAGAAATACTCCATTTCATTGATGAGGATGAAGAAACTGGTGTGGAAATAAATGGTGTTATGGAACCTATTACATTTGACGGGAAACATTACGCATTCATGCACCCATGCGGCATAGTCACAATGATGAATTGGAAAACGACCACAATTGAAAGAGATGGCGAAATAACTACACGAAGAGAATTGGTTGAACGTCCTCATGGTTGGCTATTTTTAGATGAGATGTTCATGGATCCTGAAGATTTAATTGAGAAGTTCATTTCTGAGGGTGGCTCAGAATTGACTCGCTATTAATAATTAATATTTATTTTAACTAAAAGAGGGCGAAAATATGATTTCTATCATGAACGATGGCCAAAAAATTGCTGAAACTAACTACTGGGAAAGTAACATGGCCAAAGCTGGATTGCTTTTTCTGAGCTGGAATGAGGGAGCGGCCCGATTGTTGGTGCCAAAAGCACAGGAAAAAGCACTTAAGGAGATGAAAACAGGCAAACAGGTGGTCGTTACGCGAGGATTTTTCTGCGGTGTTGATGCGTTAGAAATGATGTTTGAAGATCACTCTGCTTCACCATTTTCTGTCCATATTGCGATGACTCAAACTGACCGGCTGATCCCAAACTCAGATAAACAGGGCATATTTGATTTCACTGTCTGGATGCCAGAAGGCGAAGTTGCAGCGTTCCGTGCTAAGTACCGGCGAGTGAAAAATCTTCCTTGTTTACAGCCCATGAAATTTTGAGTTATCGCTGAGTTTTATCCACGCTAAAGGGAACATCCCGTGATTTACGTAACAAATGATGCAGTTGGTTTGTAAGGGATTACACCACTGCATTGCCATTTCCAAAGCTCTTTTATGGATTGATTCGTACCGAAGGTACGGTAAATAGGAAAGTGTTTTGTAAATGCGAATTGGACTGATCAAACTCATCGAGTGATCAGCGAGAAATGATCAATTCATTATTCACATGATTTTTGTTTACGGGCTGCGTAAAAAGTATAACCATCTGATTATTCATTTGTATCTGCTTTTGTTGATTGTTTATGCCGTCCTCTGTATTTCAGTATTCATCGCCTTGGTGGGCTCGGTGGTTTAAAGCTACTCATAAAACACTCTCGTTTTCTCCGGAGCACATTTTGGTGACGAATTGGCTGGGGCAGAATCGTCAGCTGAATTGGGATTGTGTTTCAACCCTTCCAGACATCACTTCGCGGCTTTGGTTTAAAAAAGTCAGTTTGTCGTCAGCGGATGGTGGGGTTTCTTTTGCTGGTTTGACAAAAAAAGAGATTGAACGACTTCAACGGGCATTTAATCTGCATTGGTACACAGCAAAAGCCACATACGTGCATGCTTTTATCACTCAGATTGATGAACGAATAGCGCAAAAAGGCTACTTCCGCACATCCCATTGGTCGGCAATGCAGAGTGAACTTGATGTCTTTGAAAAGCGATTACCGCCGTTACCGCCGGAAGGTGAGTTGCCTCCTGTGATTGATGCGGTTTTTACAAAAGCCTGGACACTGGTATCGCAACCGCAATGGTATTTGAAACGTAGTCGTGAGCAGTATGTTCACAGCGTTCTTGCTCAGCATGCCGCATTATTCGATACCGTGGAGTCCATGCCATTAACGGAAAAGCAACGGTTAGCCTGTGTCATTGATGAAGATAATAATTTGGTATTAGCTGGGGCGGGTACCGGTAAAACCAGTACGGTGATGGGACGTGTTGCGTTCTTAATTCAAAACGGTAAAGCCAAACCCGAGGAGATATTGCTACTAGCATATGGCAATAAAGCGGCTAAAGAGATGAAAGAACGGCTGGTACAGCGCTTAGGTATCAACGGGGTAGCCGTTAACACCTTCCACAGTCTAGGACGGAGCATTGTAGGGCGAGCAGAAAGGGGAATGCCGTCCATCAGCCCGTTAGCGGAAGATGAGCAGGCAAAAGTTTATTTCGTTGAAAACTGCTTTAACGCCTTACAAACCGACGAGACTTATCGTAAGCAGCTGCTGACTTATTTTGAAAAATGGCAATTTCCCGAAAAAAATCCATTTGAGTTTAAGACATTAGGCGATTACTACAATTACCTGCGCGACAACGAGATTCGCACACTGCGCAATGAACAGGTTAAGAGCTTTGCTGAAAGCCAGATTGCTAATTATCTGTTTCGCCAAGGGATCAATTACCAATATGAAGCCAAGTATAAAATTGATACCAAAACGCCAGAACGACGCGCCTATCAGCCAGATTTTTATCTCCCTGATGTTGATATCTACATCGAGCATTTTGGTATTGACCGACAGGGTAATACCGCACCGTATATTGATAAACAAAGCTACACCGAGGGAATGCAGTGGAAACGAGAATTACATAAAACGCACGGCACAGCTTTAATTGAAACATTCCATTATGAACAGCAAGAAGGCGTTTTATTGTCAGGGTTAGAGCGCAAGCTGAAAGCAGCCGGTGTTCAGTTTAACCCACTGCCTGATGAAGCCGTGTTGGCTACCTTTCAGGAATATGGCGTTATTAATACCTTCTCTCGTGTTCTGGCAGAATTATTATCGTTGTTTAAACGCGCTAATCTCACCGAGCATGAATTGGCGCAAAAAATCAGTCGGGCTAAACATCCAGAACAAATGCGCGTGGCGTTATCACTACTGATGCCGATTTACGATGCTTATCAATCAACCCTTGCCCAGCAAGGGCATATCGATTTTGATGATATGGTCAATAAAGCGATTGGTTATGTGGAAGAAGGACGATTTGTTGTGCCATGGCGCTACATTCTGGTCGATGAGTTTCAGGATATTTCACGTCCCCGCGCACAATTGATTAAAGCACTGCGCGCTCAGCAATCGGATGGTTCACTATTTTGTGTTGGTGATGACTGGCAGTCTATCTATCGTTTTACGGGCAGTGATATCAGTTTAACGGCGCAATTTAATAGCTTCTTTGGTGCCACTAAAACCACCGCATTAGATAAAACATTCCGTTTTAATAATGGTATTAACGCCGTAGCCAGCCGGTTTGTACTCAAAAATCCGGCGCAACTGAACAAAGACATTGATACCCATCGGCAGACGAATGGTCCGGCTGTTTCTGTCTTTCGGACATCTCAACCGAATGACGCCGCCATTGTCGATGTGTTGGCTGCCATTTATAAATTGGCACCACAGGGGGCAACGGTTTATCTGTTAGCCCGTTTCAAAGCAACGATACCGTCAAAAACTCAGTTGCAAATGCTGGGACTGAAATTTACTCGACTCACTATTCTGACCGACACCATTCATGCTTCAAAAGGCAAAGAGGCGGACTATGTCGTATTGTTGGGACTTACCAGTGGTAAGTTTGGATTACCCTCTGAAATCGTGACGAATTCATTAGTTGAAGCGTTGTTACCTGAGGCAGAACCGTTTCCATATGCAGAAGAGCGGCGGCTCTTTTATGTTGCAGTGACACGGGCTCGGCATCGGGTTTATCTCGTCACGGACATGACAAAAGCCTCGAAATTTGTACAAGAGCTGATGGAAGAAAAATACCCGTTAGCGCTGGATGAATTTGAATGCTCGGACGTACAAAAATCAGCGCTGTCGTTAGGGTGTCCAAAATGTACGACAGGAACGCTAGTCGTCAGAAAAAATAACACTTCCGGCAATAATTTCATCGGTTGTACCAATTATCCACTCTGTATCCATACTCAAAAAGCGTGTCCACGCTGTGATTCGGTAATGCGCGAGCAAAACGGTATTCGTACTTGTATTAATGAAAGCTGTAAAACCAGCGTACCCGTTTGTCCTGAATGTGGCGGCGACCTCTCAATTAAAAAAGGACCCTATAGCTCATTTTATGGGTGTTCAAACTACCGAGGTGAGGATGTGGGGTCTTGTCGGTATACACAAAAATTGGCGAGTTGAGATGTTTGATAAAACGAAGAATTAAGACTTCACTGTTGGTTGTAACAGCCTACGTAATCCTAAGATTTTGGATATGGTGACGTTGGAAAAGTAAATCCCGTGAGACTGATTTTGCCCAGTGTTGACTGGGCTTTTTTTCAATAAACATAGTGTTTAGCGATTAAAGACATTCATCTGTTCGTAAGGTCAACACTTCATATCCATCAGCTGTTACCGCGACAGTATGTTCCCACTGAGCGGAGAGCTTTTTGTCTCGGGTTACCACAGTCCAGCCATCTCGTTTGAGTTTCACTTTTGCTTCACCTTGGTTGATCATGGGTTCAATGGTGAAGGTCATGCCTTCTTTGAGCACAATACCAGAGTTGGGCGTACCATAATGCAGAACAGCTGGTTCTTCATGCATCTCTTTGCCAATGCCATGCCCGCAATATTCGCGCACTACTGAGTAATTGTTGATAGCTGCAAATTTTTGTATCGCATAGCCAATATCACCCAGTGTGGCCCCTGGTTTTACAGCGCGGATACCTTGCCACATGGCTTCATAGGTTTTATCCACCAAGCGCTTGGCTAAAGGAGAAACCTCGCCAACCATATACATTTTGCTGGAGTCGGCGATAAAGCCGTTTTTTTCTAGCGTGATATCAACATTAACGATGTCGCCGGATTTCAGAATATGAGTTTCTGAAGGCATGCCATGACAAACCACTTCATTGACTGACGTGTTGAGAACAAAAGGGAAGTCGTATTGCCCTTTACTGGCAGGGCGGGCATTCAAGATATTGGTAATGAAATTCTCAACCAGATCATTGATTTTCATGGTCGAGATCCCCGGTTTTATAAACGGGTCAAGATAGGCAAATACCGAGGCTAAGAGGCGGCCAGACTCACGCATTAAATCAAGTTCATCATTCGTTTTAAGTACAATCTCATTCATTGATCGCATCACCTAACTTCACATCAGCTAGTCGAAGCTGTTCACGAATAATTTCACTGTAAGTCATGGTTGGGTTGGTTTCGGCCAACATACCCATTTTGATCCAATATTCGGCTTGCGAATTGATAGAACGAACCATTGTGGAACTCGCTTTGCGGAGCTCTTCGTGGAGTACATCGTTAATTTTTACAATACCCATAAAGCACTTTATATATGAAACGTATATGCATCATATATTCGAGTGGCTGTAATAACAAGAACGTGTAAGCGGTACATAAAAAGCCGCACTCGATTTGAGTGCGGTGAAAGTGCTGATAACAGAGAACTATTTGAACTCTGACCTCAGCTGGAGGCAGTTTTTTACATATTCTTAATGAAAAAAATCAACTCATCTCTTCAATCATCACGCGAACATCACCCGGTTCTAAAATTAAGCCTGAATCAACTGATTGGCCGCTAAACGCACATTTTCTGTTGCGTGGAGTTA
Organism: uncultured Tolumonas sp.; assembly: GCF_963678185.1. NCBI lineage: Bacteria > Pseudomonadati > Pseudomonadota > Gammaproteobacteria > Aeromonadales > Aeromonadaceae > Tolumonas > uncultured Tolumonas sp. The sequence continues at coordinate 3,211,790 of NZ_OY782757.1, read as the reverse complement.
GCGTAATTTGCTTCTTTTCTTTTGTTAGGTTTAAGGCAAACAAGATACGTTTGTTATCGTGACTTCTCACCGAAAGCTCCACACCTGCTGGTAAGTTGCCGGTAGATTCAATCTGGCATTCCTGAATGATCTGAGAGAATAATCGTTCATAGCCTGCATCATTGAGCACAGAGCCGATGTAATAGACTACTCCGCTACCAAATTGGTTGCGAGTGATCGCTGCTTGACCAGAATAATCTGGTTGATTTTTCTATCACATTTAAAAATGTCTTTTAGAACCGAGTGCAAGCACTCGAATATGCCATGTTTTAAGATCTAAATGTGTCCTAAATTATTTTAAGTGTATATATATACATGCATTTAAGTTCTGGACACACAATACATTTTCATTCATATCCAGATCCCAGACGATTCAATGTTGGAGAGTCTTTAAAATATCTCCTTTAGGTACAGCAACTGCTGCAAAGAAAAACATGGGTGATTTCTCGCGGCAATGGGCCGCGAGGGTGACAAAAATCAGGTTCTTCTCTGGGATTATCACTTCAGCAACGTTGGTAAATAACGATGCATAGTAATTAGTACGCGCGGTTATTCATCTCCGCCAGCAATTCGTTGGTTGTCATGACAACAACAGGGGCCTTTGGTGTGATGAGATTAGCCCAGCTCCAGTTGTGGTGGTCAATAATTGATTTTGCATCCAAGTGCGAACGATCGGCGGTTGTACGGGCATCAGCAATCGCAGCGACACTAAAATTATGACTCACCGCTGAACGCAAAGTAGTGTCGACGCAAAAATCGGTCGCACAACCAGTAATAATGATGCGCTCGGGTGCCAACGCTGCCAGTACTTGGCTTAACGCCGTATCGTAAAAAGAGTCGCAGATGGTTTCAACAACTATATCAACGGGCTGTTTCTCTAATTCATCGAGGAGGGTCCATCCTTCAGTATGCGGTGTTAAACCTTCTTCATCATGGCCATTGTGTTGAATGAAGATAACTTTTCCGGTGTTATTTCGAACAGCTGTTGAGAGTTGATTTATGTTCGCGATAACTGTGCTGCTGTGATAGCGCGGTGTTTGGAATAGTACTTTTTGCATATCAATGACGATCAATACATCCACAATGGTCAACCTATAATGAATAAGACAGTTTAGAAATCCAGAATTTGTATTATGTAAATCAAACAAATGCGCGGGAGAGGGTGGCCGGATTACCAATATAGGTACCTGGCGTGGTGATATCTTTCGTTACCACGGCGCCAGCGCCAATAACAGCGCCAGAACAGATCTTGACCGGCAATATTGTCACATTAGAGCCAATGGTGACATTATCTGCGATGCTCGTTTTTCCCCAAGATTGCGGATCAGGATTGGGAACACCTGTTTTGAATAAATCATTGGCAAACATGGCGCCATGTCCGATGAAGCAATCATCACCGATAGTGACAAATTCGCAGATAAAAGTATGCGATTGCACTTTGGTTCGTTTACCGATAACGACGTTTTTCTGGATCTCAACAAAGGGGCCAATAAAGGCATCATCACCAATCTGGCTGCCATACAAATTCACTGGCTCAATAATGGTGACATTACGACCAAACTGCATATTGTGAATACCGGATCGACGCACTATGGGCTCAGCCATCTTATGACTCCGTTGTTGTGTTCCGTCTTATTTAATTCAAGATCGCTATTTTTAAGCTTGAGCAAAGAAGGTTTCTTGTTTCTTATGCGGCCCGTCATTACCGTCCAGTTGCATAAGCGCTAATCCCGATGATTGGGCTAATGACGCAACCATTTGTCGATTGAAGAGGGCATTTTTTTCATCATTGATGTACTCGGAAATGGATACCCACTTTGCATCCGCGATTTCGTCCGTATCCTGAATACGAATCCGTTCTGATAGCGGCGTTAATCGACACACAAAATACAGATTGGATTTTCCAAATTGGAATGGATGTTTGGTAGTAAAGCCGACTATCGATCCAAACGTTGCCTCAATCCCGGTTTCTTCCAATACTTCTCGGACTATAGCTGATCCAATACGCTCGCCCAATTCGATATGACCGCCGGGTAATTTATATCCCTTCATGCCGTGTTCTTTGATCACTAAGATCTGCTGGTGCTGATTGCACACGATTGCGCCAGCCCCCAAGGTATGTGTTGGGATAAAAGGAACAAATGTGGTTGAAGTGGCTTTATGGATCAGTGTTAATTCTGATTCCAGGCAGTTATGAAAGACAAACCCCAGATCAGTGGCGGATTTGATCAAATGTGATTTATCAATCGGTAGTGTTAACCAGATCAGGTTTTTATTTTCAGTGACAGCAAAGTGCGTGAGTTCTGATAGGTGTTTATGAAATTCATCAGGACAGTCAGGAATAGAAAGCGGATCGACAATAACACCATTGAATTTATCTAACTCAAATTTCACGGCTGGGTCCTTCTGAGTGTTGAATGCATCGTATCCCTGCAATACGGATGCTAGCAGTTGTCTGGGATGCATAACGTTAGAGTGGTCGAGCTTCTCATTGGAGTGATACTACGATAACTTTTTCGATGCCATGTTCTTTCACCCGCAAAGTCGATGAGTAGTGCATGTGGCTTTTGTTTGCCTGAATAATGGCAGATAAATCGATCCCTTTATCTGCTAATGCAGACAGCATTGGTGTAGGCATAAGTTTCTTTGCCGCTCTGACAACGAAGAAAGGAATGTTGATTGTTGAGTTTGATTGACCATTGATGAATTTTTCAATAACAAGGGTACTCATCTTTACCTCATCGAATAATTGAGCCACAAAAAGTCTTTCCATAGACGCCTAGTTTCATCATGCCGAATGACGTTTTTGTTAGCAAATGAAACCTGAAAACTCTTGGGTGTATATTTTTTATGTGCATCTTAGGAAACGAACAACATTGAGTCATTTGAGTTTTATTTTGTAAAATTAAAGCCTATAAATGTCAGCGTTTAATGATCAACTTATTGGAAGAATAATGAAAAAAATCGGGTTATTACTGGTTGGAATGTTGCTCTCAACGTCGGTGTTGGCAGAAGGGGCAATGCGGTGTGGTAGTGCAATTATTTCAGTGGGCGATACTAAATCAGAAATGCTGATGAAATGCGGCACACCGATAAGCACAGATGTGAAAACGACAGTCGCAGAGAATGAAAATGGGATGAAATCAGTCGTTCAAACAGGCGAAATTTTCACTATGGATATGGGAAAAGATAAATTCATGGCGTTAGTGACGGTCGAAAATGGAGTCATCACGCACATTGAAGATGGCCCGCGTAACGAATAATCAAAACATCACTGGCTGGGATAGATCCTCAGCCAGAATTGGCATTCTAAAATGTTTAGCTGAAATTTAATCGACAATAAACAGCTTAGCACCTGTCATTGTGGAAGAACGATGAGCTTCGGCATTATCGGCTACTTGATAGCTCATTCCCGGTTTAAGAACAAACACTCGACCATCGTCTAATTCAGTGTGAAGTTCACCTTCAATGCAAAACAAAACATGACCTTTTTTACACCAGTGATCGGCGAGATAACCAGGGGAATATTCAACCATACGGACACGTGCGTAATTGCATGCACTTGATCACTTACTTGCATTGCATCTGATCGGCTGTTTGCATTCGACTTGCACACTCAGTTGCATTCGATCTGATCTTTTCAAACAGTACTTACTATAACTATCAGCGATCAGTCCTTGTCGCTTTCCGATAGATCCACTGACGAGAACATGGCTTATAAATCCATAATGCGTCTTTATTCAGCAAAAGCCTTTTTGTCACCACTGCGTCCTAGGCTAAATTCGTTTTGTGAATTGTTTAGTACCAGCCGGATCTATGTCCCCGCTCACAAGATCTATTTAAATCACATTCTGTTGTTTGTTTTTTAAACATCGATTAACTACACTTCTTGCAAAAATTAACACCAATTTGCGCGTGTTAACATAAAGCAGAACGACGGAGATCGATCTGCAACGGGAATAAAATATGGATAACACCTCCGTTAATGAGCCGCCGGACGCGGTTGATTTTGGCGATCCTTCTCCAGACACCGGTTTGCTGTGCCTGGTCATGCTGGCCCGCTTTCATGGCATTGCTACCGAGCCTGACCAGCTAGCACATGAGTTCTCCGAAAGTGGTCAACCCTTCGGCAATACCGAGATTCTTCTCGCTGCTAAAAAGCTCTCTCTTAAAGCCAAATTAGTTTCAACCACACTGCCTCGCTTACCCCAAACCCCATTGCCTTGTATGGCGTTATTGCATAACGGGCACTACGTCATTCTGGCCCGCGCCGATGAAAATCAGATTCTCATTCAAGACCCGTTAGTGGGTCGTCCGCAGGTAGTTCGCCCTGATGAATTTGCTGAGCGCTGGAGTGGCAAGCTGATTCTGTTTACCTCGCGGGCCTCATTGGCCGGTGAGCTGCGCAAGTTCGATTTCTCTTGGTTTATCCCTGCTGTTGTTAAATACCGCAAGTTGCTGCTGGAAGTGCTGGCGGTGAGTCTGGTGTTACAGCTGTTTGCCTTAGTCACGCCGATGTTCTTTCAGGTGGTGATGGATAAAGTGCTGGTGCACAAAGGCTTCAGTACCCTGGATGTGATTGCCATGGGCTTACTGGTGGTTGTGACGTTTGAGGTAATACTGACTGGATTGCGTAGTTATGTGTTTTCTCACACCACCAGTCGAATGGATGTGGAATTGGGTGCTTCCTTGTTCCGGCATTTATTGCATTTGCCGCTGGCCTATTTTCAGGCGCGTCGGGTGGGTGATTCGGTGGCACGCGTGCGCGAGCTGGAAAATATCCGCTCCTTTCTGACCGGCAATGCCATTACCGTGGTGCTCGATTTGTTGTTTTCGGTGGTGTTCATTTCGGTGATGTTTTACTACAGCACCACGCTAACGTTGATTGTGCTAGCCTCTTTGCCTTGTTACATCATCTTATCGGTTTGTTTTACCCCCATGCTGCGCACCCGCCTGAATGAGAAGTTTATGCGCGGGGCCGAGAATCAGGCGTTTCTGGTGGAAACGGTGTCGGGCATTGATACCGTGAAAGCCATGGCAGTTGAACCGCAAACCACCCGGCAGTGGGATAAACAACTGGCCGGTTATGTAGCGGCCAGCTTTAAAACCACCACTTTGAATACGTTGGCAAACAGTGGCGTCACCCTGATTAGTAAAATCGTCACCGTGGCGACCTTGTGGTTCGGGGCGCGAGCGGTAATCGGTGCCGAGCTAACCGTGGGTCAGTTGATTGCTTTTAATATGCTCTCGGGGCAGGTGGCCCAACCGGTGATGCGTTTAGCCCAGCTGTGGACGGAATTCCAGCAGGTCGGTATCTCGATGCAACGCTTAGGTGACATTCTCAATACTCGAACTGAAGTAGCCGGTAATAATCTGGTGTTACCACCGATTAAAGGTGCCATTCATTTTGATGATTTGCATTTTCGCTACCGCCCCGATGCGCCCTTAATTCTCAAGAACATCAACCTGCGCATTGCACCGGGCGAAGTGATTGGTGTGGTCGGTCGTTCCGGCTCGGGTAAAAGCACCTTAACCAAACTGATTCAACGGCTGTATGTGCCGGAACAAGGCCGCGTGCTGATTGATGGCATTGACCTGTCGGTGGCCGATGCCTCGTCGCTGCGCCGTCAGATTGGCGTGGTGTTACAAGAGAACATCTTATTTAACCGCTCAATTCGGGAAAACATTGCCCTGACCGACCCCGGTGCACCCTTGGAAGCCGTGATGCAAGCCGCCCGGTTAGCCGGGGCGCATGAGTTTATTACTGAATTACCGGAAGGCTATGACACGCCCGTCGGCGAACACGGCACCGGGCTTTCCGGTGGGCAGCGACAGCGCATTGCCATTGCCCGCGCTTTACTCAGTAACCCCCGTATTCTGATATTTGATGAAGCCACCAGTGCACTGGATTATGAATCGGAACATATCATCCAAAAGAACATGCGCGCCATTTGTCAGGGCCGCACCGTCATCATCATTGCGCATCGTTTATCGGCAGTGCGTCAGGCCAACCGAATTCTCGTCATGGACAAAGGACAAATTATCGAAACCGGCAATCATCAGGCACTGATGCAACACGAAGGTGGCATGTACCGTCACTTGTATAACCTGCAACAAGGATGATGAGAATGGGAAATACGATGGCAGCATTCAAAGAGTTGATGCAGCGTTACCACCTGGTCTGGCAACATGCCTGGGCGCGTCGCCATGAAATGGAAGCCCCCAACCGCTTACCGCATGAATTGCAGTTTTTACCCGCCGCCCTTGCGTTACAAGAAAGCCCGGTATCCCCCAAACCACGACTGGCAATGTGGTTACTGATGAGCTTTGCCCTCATCGCGCTATTGTGGGCTTGCTTTGGCAAAATCGATATCGTCGCCAGTGCACAAGGTAAAATTGTGCCCAGTGACCGCATTAAAACCATTCAGCCACTGGAAACCTCCACCGTCAGTGCCATCTATGTCAAAGAGGGGCAACACGTTGAAGCGGGTGACGCACTGATTGATTTTGATGCCACTGATGCCAGTGCCGATATTGAACACCTGCAAAGTGCGCTCAATGATGGCCGCTTACAAACCATCCGCGCCCAAACCATGTTGCTGAGTCTCGACACCGACAATCGCAGCCAACATGAACCCATGCTGCCAAAGTTCGATGACGTCCCCACGCTGCGCCAAACCCAGGAACAAGCATTACTGCACAGTGAATGGCAGGAGTTCAGCACCAAGCAAGCCCAGCTTGATGCGTCACTCAAAACCAAACAGGCAGAACAACGCAGTTACGCTGAAACGGTGCACAAACTGCAACGCAGCCTTGTCATCACCCGCGCACGCGCCACTGATTACGCCAAACTGGACAAACAAAGTTATATCCCACGCCACGACTATCTTGATGCCCAGCAAAAGCTTATCGACCAGGAAGGTGAACTGGCCAACCAGCAACAACAACTGCAACAGTTAACGTCCGAAATTGAAGAGGTGAAACGCCAGCAACAAGCACTCACTGCGGAAACGCTGCGCAACCTGCAAGACAAACTGCGCGAAGGCAAACAGCAAACTGTGCAATATCAGCAAGAGCTCATCAAAGCGCAACAACACGGCAAACTGCGGCGCCTCACTGCACCGGTGGCTGGCACAGTGCAGCAATTAGCCACTCACACCGTTGGCGGTGTCGTGACCCCCGCACAAGCTTTGATGATTATCGTGCCTCAAGATAATCCGCTCGAAATTGAAGCCTATATCGAAAACAAAGACATCGGCTTTGTGTATGCAGGGCAAGAAGCCGAAGCCAAAATCGAGACGTTCCCCTACACCAAATACGGCACCATTCACGCCGAAGTTACCGATGTATCTAACGATGCAGTGAATGATGAAAAGAAAGGCTTAATTTACACCGCGCACGTCAAGCTCGACCGCACCACCATTCCGGTGGAAAACAAAACCGTGAATTTAACACCGGGCATGACGGTAACGGTAGAAATCAAAACCGGGAAGCGTCGCGTGATGGAATACTTCCTGAGCCCGCTGATGGAATATCAGAGTGAAAGTTTTAAGGAAAGGTGATTTAAAAATGAGTCATAAAATTGAATGCGCTGAAGAACATAACAAGGAAACAGCATGATCGCCATTTCACTATTATTTGGAATTATTGTCGTTGGGTCTATCTGGTTTTTTATCGGCCGGTTTATCTGGCGAAAAACCTTTAAACGATTTATTCGACATCAGCCGACACTCATTATTGTGACGCTGCTGCTTATTCCGGTCTGGTTTGTTGGCCCATTCATGGATGAAATCCTCGGAGCCCCTAAGTTTGAGGCGCTTTGTCAGCAATTACCTCCAGTCTCTTTTTCCGGACCGGTGGATGTTGGACCCGGTAAATTCTTCGACGAAAACGGCAAACCTCGTTGGAATGATGTGCAGGATTTCATGATTCATTTTAAAAAAGATTGGAATGAACTATTTGACTCAAGAGATTCCTGGCCACTTATCACCAATTGGCCAATGCCGATTGGCGAGTATCATTATGAAATTTTTGAAAAAAAAACCGGCCGCGTCGTGGTGTTATCCAGAACGATTCTCTCGCCTGGCGGATGGGTGCGGCGCGTCTTAGGTTTTAGTCTCATGTTCAGAAGTTATTCATGTACTGACCGGGGATTTCCACATGCGTGGGAGCTACTTCGTTTTAATCCAGAAAAAGGAAATAATAAATGAGCACAAATGAAACTGTTGCGCACGCTTTTTACGATGCGGTACTGGCCGATATTGTTTATATCAATCTCGATGGCGAAGCCACCGGCAAACCGGGGTTTACCAAAGGACTCACAGGTCCTGATTTAGCTAAATTAATAGCCCCTGAATTAACCAAGCCATTAGCGGACCAAATCGGTGATCGATTTATTGTGCTGGATGTCAAAAACGACCCAGCCACTGGCTATCAGGGGGTTTTATTTAAAGATTTGGTTTCTGGTGACGTTATTCTGGCAAACCGGGGAACGGACCCCAGCGACAGCGGCGATATTAAAGCAGATGTTGATTTAGCTGCCTTATCCGGTGTTGCGCGAAAAGAAATCACCAGCATGGTGAATTGGTGGAATGATATATCTAAACCGGCTGGTACAACCTATACGTCAATCGTTGCCAGTCCGCTTCTATCCCTAAGCACGTTTAGCAGTGGTGAAACGAAAGTCGCTACGGGTGGTGCTGTCGCCGGTGAAATCGCCACTGCGGTTGCAGACCATCAGTTTCGTGTCGTAGGTCATTCTCTCGGCGGTCACTTAACAACCGTATTTACAAGCTTATTCCATGATCAAGTTTCGGCATCCAGTACCTTTAATGGCGCTGGTATCGATTCAACAGGTGTTTATGCAACCGATGCTTTAAATAAACTCATGAAAGATTTTTTGGTTGGAAAACCACTAGATCAACTAGCTGACATCTTAGGCGTTACAGCAGTATTACCGCAAAACTCACAGAGTAATTATTACGCAGAAAATGGTTTTAGTTTAACAACCAACGACTGGACATTTTCACAAATCGGCCACCGTATTGGTTTAGAAAACGAGCAAAGTGCCATAGCTCTTTGGCAAAACCATTCTATGTATAAATTGACCGATTTACTGGCGTTATATGTGACTTTAGCCAAACTTCAGCCAGATATTGATATTCAAACACTGAATGCATTGGCTAAAGCCAGTAGTAATGAATCCGTTAATTCACTTGAAAATATGCTTGATAGTGTTCGTCGTTTTTTTAACGGAAGCTCGATAACACCAACACCAGCGGTAGATGACGGAGGTGATTGGGAAGACAACACCATGCCGCCGGAAAGAATCACCTTTCACACTAATTTACAGAATCTTAGCGACAAAATCTCTTCTTTAGAAACCTTACTAGGCAAAGTAACACTATCACTGCCATTCAGCGGTAGTGAGTCACAAGCCAGAAATGATTTCAGTGTATTTTTAAGTCTATTGACGTTAAGCCCTGTTGTTATTCGTGGTAATGACGCAACGAGTCAGGCAGATCTCGACGCATTACTAAAAACAGCGTGGGAGCCTGAATATCAGCAATGGCACGATGATATAAACAAACCCGATGCACAACGCGCGTTTACCGATACCTATCTGCAAGACAGAGCCAAGATGCTGTCTTACATTATTCAAGCCAACCAGCAGAATATTTTACCTTCAACGGATGGTTCTCTCGCCGTAACAAGTTATGAACTTGGGAAAAGTGAAACATGGCAACTATCTGATTTAGCCACTCATAAACAGTTATCGGTTACGGTGAATAATGGTTCTTATCAAGATGAATATGATAATGGGCAGTTACGGGATCATTTTGCAATCACCTTTGGTTCTCAATCTGATGACACTTTGAATGGCAGTACTGGCGTTGATCATCTATATGGTGGTGCTGGTAACGATGTCATCAATGGCAATGCCGGTAACGATTATCTCGAAGGCAATGCGGGTGTCGATTTTCTCAATGGCGGTGAAAATAACGATATTCTCATCGGTGGCGCTGGTGACGATACGCTTAATGGCGATGCCGGAAATGATTATCTGGAAGGTGGCTTAGGTATTGATACCTACCGGATTGTCAGTGGCGAAGGCACCGATACAATCCTTGATGCCGACGGTTTAGGTTACATTCAGTGGGATGATCTGATCCTCTCTGGTTCTTCAGGGTTAGCTGCCGATAAATGGAAACATCCTGGGGATGGTGTCTGGCAGGATTTAACCAATAATATCAGCTATATCCTCTCCCCTCAGGCGGATGGTAAAAATCAGCTCATCATCTTCAAAGGCAGCGAAAAGCTGATTGTGAATGGCTGGAAAGACGGTGATTTAAATATCAGTGGGTTAGCTGGCAATACCGATGCTGCCGATATTCCTGATACGTCAATTAATTCAACAACTACCCGCATTATTCTCGGTGACCCGAACCCGATTGATGACGATCCCAATACGGCAGGCATTCAATATCGTTATGATGCCTTAGGTAATGTGATTGGGAATGGCGAGTTACCAGGTCGGGATGACATCCTTTATGGCAGTGCTGGTAATGACGCCATCAATGGGCTCGGTGGCAATGATGAGATCCATGCAACGCAAGGCGGCAATGATGTCATCGATGGCGGAACCGGCAATGACTTTATCTACGCCGGAACCGGGCAAAATAAAATCTATGGTGGTGAGGGGTCTGACGCCATTGTAGGCGGATACAGCAAAGACATTATTTTCGGTGACACCGAGATCACAGATCTTGCTACCTATATTAAAGACAGCCGCGCTGCTGCGTCGGTTGATGTAAAAGGTGATTTTTTAGCGGGCCATAGCGGCGATGATATTTTGGTGTCCGGCGCTAAAAATGACACGATAGAAGGCGGTGATGGCGCTGATCTCATTATTTCCGGTGCCGGAAATGATTTTATTGACGCAGACGGCAATAATTTTGTGAATAATTTTAATTATTCATGGACATTTCAGGATACATCGACGGACAGCAAACCATGGGATACCTATTACCTCTCTGAATCCTATGCATTTCTTCCTGATGGCAGCGGCGATGATACTGTCTATGCCGGTGCGGGTAATGATGTTGCGTGGCTTGGTAAAGGCAATGATAAAGCCTATGGCGGTGATGGTAACGATGAATTGTACGGCGATGAAGGCAATGATGCTCTGTTCGGTGAAAATGGAGACGATACGCTGAGAGGCGACTCCTATTGGAATAACGACACCGAGCATGGTTCCGACTATCTGGATGGCGGTGATGGGAATGATACGCTGAAGGGTTTTGGTGGTAGCGATATTCTACTAGGTGGTAATGGAAACGATACTTTGTCTGGTGATTGTGCGGCACAAGAGGGGCATTATTCCGCAGCCATGGATGGAAATGATTCGCTGGATGGTGGTGCCGGTGATGACATCCTATTTGGTGATGGAAAAGATGATTTACTGATCGGTGGTGATGGCAACGATAAACTGCATGGTGATAACGGTGTCGATAATCTTGAGGGGCAATACCACGGTAAAGATCAACTTTTGGGTGGCGCTGGTAACGATTCACTCTGGGGGGGCGGCAGTGATGACCAATTAGAGGGGGGCACTGGTGATGACTATCTGGAGGGCGATGCCTCTGATTTGGCAGGCCAGTTCCATGGTAAAGATACCCTAGCAGGCGGGGATGGTAATGACACCCTGTTTGGTGATGGTGGAGACGATACCCTGTCAGGTGGTTCAGGTGATGATTATCTTAATGGTGATAATGAGGCGTTGGAGGCCATCTATCAAGGCAATGATACGCTTGACGGTGGCGATGGCAACGATACTCTTTATGGCGGTGGAGGTAATGACCGACTTACTGGTGGCGCCGGTGATGACTATATGGTCGGTGATGATAAAGCAATAAGTGCAGATGCAACCTTTACCGGTGATGACGTCTTATCGGGCGGTGCTGGACATGATTATCTGGCGGGCGGTAAAGGCAATGATGTACTGAACGGCGGTGCTGATTTAGATAATTTATTGGGGGGGGATGGTGATGACACCTATATCTTTAATACTGGCGACAGTGTTCCCATCGTTAATGGCAATACCCGCACAGTCGAATGGATCGATGATTTAAGTGGAAATAATGCTATCTCATTTGGTGCGGCAATTAATCAGGGGAATGTCAAAATCACCCACGCTCAGAATGGTGTCGATCTGTATGTGAGTTATAGTGCTGTTGATCTTTTCAATATTAAAAATGGCACATCCAGCTCTTTTTCTTTCAATTTTGCTGATGGTAGTCATTCTACACTATCCGAGCTGATGCAGGCTGGTTTGCAGGGAAGTTACAACGCAGACACGCTGATTGGTTATGATGGTAACGATACGCTGGCGGGTTATGGCGGTGACGATACGCTCCTTGCCGGAAAAGGAAATGACACGCTGAATGGTGGTGACGGTTTTGATGTGCTGACGGGGGGAGAAGGTGATGATACTTACGTCTTCCATGCCGGAGACAGTCACAGCAAAGAGACCATGGTCTATTGGCCCAATTTCCTAGTTGATAGCGGGATCTGGTTGCCGTCCTATTCTTACGAAACACTCAATGATAATGAAGGCAATGATCTCATCCAATTTGATGATGGGATCACATTGAATGATTTGCGGGTCGCTCATAACCAAGGCTCAACAGATCTCTATCTTAAATACAGCGCAGATGATTCTCTGCTGATCACTAATAGCACCAATTACCGAGTCCGTTTATCTGATGGCACAGAAACATCCATTGCTGATTTAATGACAAAACGCCTGGTAGCTGACAGTACGGGTGGCACACTTTACGGTTTTACAACCGATGATGTGATGACGGGTAATGCTGGCAATGATGTGTTATTCGGCGATGCCGGAAATGACCAGATTTCCGGTGGTGCCGGTAACGACCAACTCAATGGCGATAATGGCAATGACCAGCTCAGTGGTGATGCCGGAAATGATACGTTGTTCGGTGGTAGTGGTGATGACACGCTCTCTGGCGGTGACGGGAATGACACGTTAACGGACTACGATGGCAACAATGTTCTTTTAGGGGGAGCCGGAGATGATGTGATCAGTGGTCAGGGCATCTTCGATGGTGGTACCGGGGATGATGTTCTTAACAGTGATCGGGGCGCAAATACCTATATTTTTGATCGGGGGTATGGACACGATACGATCAATAACAGTGATCCAGATACACTCATTACCAATTCAGACAAGATCTTGCTGGGTGCCACTCTCACAGAAAGCGACATTGTGTTGCAACGTAATGACGATGACCTGCTGTTAACCATTCAAGGAACGACGGATCAATTGCTGGTCAGAAATTACTTCCGGGATGATGCAGCATTCACTATGTTGAATACGATCCAGTTTGGCAATGGTGCTGTCTGGGATTTCGATACCATCAAACACCGTGTTCTGACGGGTACGACAGGCAATGATGTACTGTTGGGATATGCGTCTGACGATAATATCTCGGCAGGTGAAGGTGACGATATTCTGCAAGGTAATGCGGGGAATGACACATTATACGGTGACGCTGGGAATGATGACTTACTTGGTAATGCAGGTGATGACCAGCTTTATGGTGGCGCAGGTAATGATACGATAACCGATACCGAAGGAAATAACCTGCTTTCCGGTGGTGCCGGGAACGACATCTTGACAGGACATGGCACGCTGGATGGTGGTGCGGATAATGATACGCTCACAGGCAGCCAAGGTGCTGATATTTACCTTTTTGGCAAAGGTTATGGTCAGGACACCATATTCAATGCGGATACAGATACCTTAAACACCAATGCTGATAAGATCCTCTTTGACGCATCAATCACACCGGAAAACATCCATCTGCAAAATAGTAATAACGATTTAGTTATTACCGTAGACGGCACCAGTGACTCGCTGCGAGTCAGTCGATATTTCCTGAACAATGCAACAAGCTCAAACGCTGTGGAACTGCTTCAGTTCAGCAATGGCACGGTTTGGAATATTGCCACCGTTAAAAATAAGATCTTAACCGGGACATCGGGGGATGATGTTATCCAAGGTTTCATTGATGACGATATTATTTCTGCGGGCGATGGTAATGATACGGTCCGGGGAAATGACGGGAACGATCAGTTGCTGGGTGGGAATGGCGCTGATTTCCTGGATGGTGAAACCGGGAATGACACTCTATTTGGCGGTGAAGGGAATGACACGCTAAATGGCAATTATGGCCAAGATATCCTGTACGGCGAAAATGGAAATGACACGCTGGATGGCGGCGAAGGGAATGACACCCTTTATGGTGGGGATGGTGACGATATTCTCACTGATTATGAAAATAGCAACACGCTGTATGGTGGTGCTGGTAACGATACGTTGACGACGAATGACTATGAGTCCTCAGAATTGTATGGTGAAACCGGTGATGATGTCCTGACCGGTAGTGGCTTGCTGGATGGCGGTGATGGTAACGACACCTTGAACGGTCTGGGTAGCGATACCCTACTGGGTGGGAATGGCAATGACACGTTGATCGCTTATAGCGATCCCTTTACTCAAAATACCAATATGCTGTCAGGTGGTCAGGGGAACGATATTATTTATGGCTCGTTTGGCGATGATACCTATCTGTTCAATCTCGGTGATGGTCAGGATCAGATCATTGAGCGACGCGCTGGTGAGGCTTACAGCAATATTACACCTTCCGTTGATACCCTGATATTTGGTGCGGGCATTACGCAAAGTATGCTCACGTATACCCGCCAAGGTGATGATTTGACGGTCGGTATTAATAACACCACCGATTCCCTCACTATTCAAAATTGGTTCAATGAACCAACCGATCATTTCAAGATTGATATTTTTGAATTTGATGATGGCTCGCAACTCACCGCAACACAGATAGAAAATAAAACCACTACATTGGGTACAGATGCCGCTGAGCAGTTGATTGGCTATCGGGATCGCAATGATACCATTCGAGCTGGAGCCGGAGATGACCAAGTCTGGTCTGAAAGCGGTAATGACACGTTGTATGGTGATGCCGGAAATGATTATCTGGATGGTGGTGAAGGTAATGATGTGATCAATGGTGGCGCGGGTAACGATACCCTTTATGGCCGAACAGGCTCTGATCTGCTTTCTGGTGGTGCCGGTGATGATAGTTATGTTTATCAGCCTGGCGATGGTTTTGACACGATTGATTCAACCGATGGCGGAAGTGATGTTATTTTCTTCACGAATGGCATCACCAGCACCCGTCTTAGTTACAGTCGGGATGGTAATGATCTGGTGATCTTAGTGGATAAAAACACGACTACCGGTATTCGGGTTAAAGATCATTTTATTAATGCCAGCAAAGCCATTAGCTATGTGCAACCTGATGGGGGTTATTCCATTTCCGCGACACAAATTGCACAAATTATTGCCGCACAAAGTATTCCGGGTGGATATGAAACACTTCAGGATGGCACAGCCGGTGCGGATACCTTGGTGGGTGGCAGTACTAAGGATTTACTGCGGGGTGGTGCTGGTAACGATCAACTCTTTGGTGGTGGTGGGGATGATCGCCTGGAAGGCGGTGATGGTAATGACTATTTATCCGGTGGCTTTGGCACCGGAACAGGAACCGGCAATGATGTATTAGTGGGTGGTGCTGGCAATGATACTTTGGTTGGTGAAGATGGTAACGATACCTTGATCGGCGGTACCGGTGATGACCAATATATCTTTGATGCTACATCGCTAGACACCATTGATACCTCTGATGGCGGTAATGATGGTCTCTTCTTTAGCGGGACTATCACAAAAGATAAATTAACATTTACCCGTGAGGGTAATGATTTACTGGTCACAGTAAATGCCAATGCAGCTCAACGAGCCCGGATCACCAATCATTTTCTGGGTGGTGATTATGCGATTGATTATGTTCAACCGTCTGGCACCACATCGCTGAATACCGCCGCTATCAATAAACTTGTCGCAACTTTTGGCAGTACGCTCACGGGGACTACAGCAAACAATACCCTGACCGGAACGACGAAAGATGATCAATTGTTTGGATTGGCAGGAAACGACACTCTCAATGGCGGCACAGGAAACGATGTGTTAAGTGGCGGTATCGGTGCTGATACGCTGAATGGCGGAACTGGCAATGATACCTATTTTATGGATCGAGGGGATGGCAGTGATGTGATCACCGATCAAGACAGTACTACAGGTAATACCGATCTGTTGCAGTTTGGTAAAAACATCAACGCCGATCAGCTCTGGTTTACTAAATCTGGCAATAATCTGGTGGTGAGTGTCATTGGCACAACAGATAAAGCGACCATTCAGAGCTGGTATACCGGCAGTGCTTACCATGTCGAGCAGTTCAAATCGTCTGATGGGAAAACACTGTTAGATTCTCAGGTTGCTAATCTGGTCTCGGCAATGGCATCGTTAACACCGCCTGCCGCAGGTCAGACGACATTACCGCAGAACTATCAGGATCAACTGTCAGCCGTATTGGCTGCGAACTGGAAGTAAGTTTGTCTGGATGATCCGATAAACAATGAGCGGAACATCGCCGATCATGTGATGTTCCGTTTTTTACTTTCGGTGCCAAGCGACAAGAACCCGGAACGGTCATTGAACCATGACAAAACATAACGTTGCTGAGTTAAGAGTCGATTAAAATCAGGATCAGATATTCTCACATCCCGGTCTGGAAAAGTTCCGTTCTGACCATTCAGAATGCAATCCCATCCCCAGGCCCAGTAACCCCTTGCCACTGCCCAATGGTTTAAATTATGCTGACTTGGTGGCCCAAACTGCCACGCAGGTGCGCAAAGCGGCTTCATTGCAAAACGAATGTCGAACCCCTTCTTTCCCGCTAATAACGCCTGTATCCGTCGGTTCTCCTTTTTCCAGACTGCGATATTCATACCCTCTTTATCTGGATCTGCGCCTGCCCCATGGTGTAATAAGCAAATACTGAGTTCAAACGTTTTACTATCGGTCGCAAAAAGACCGTCTTTCCAGCCTGTTTTATCAAAAATTTCAGCTTTGAATAACAAGAATAATTCGCGATGTAACTGCCGGTTTCTGATATCCCAACCGATTATTAGCAACATATGATATATCGCGATGGCTACAGCTTCTGTTTGCTCCCTGTCATCCTGCATTTTTGCCCGATGCCAGTATAAAACCAGTACCGCGAGCGCATCCAAAGTGCCCCGTCGTAACAGGACATCGGCTTTAAAATTTGAATAAGGGATCCAGACCAGTGGTGCACCCAAGCGATCAGTCCCAGAGCGCATCACGATAGACTGGATAGCGGGGTTTAGAAGGCGAAGATACGACTCAGCTTTAAATTTCTCTGAACTTAATTTCTTTAAAATCAACCATAACGGATGAAATAGTTCATATGCAGAACCTTTTGCCAGTAAATCGACCGCCATGACCAGTTTCTTCTGCGGTGTATTTTCCCCCACGGCATATCGGCGCCATTTGCCCGGATAAACGGTGCGCAGATCCTGCACATGAAAATGTTCCGGCTCTATCTGCCTTTCTGCCTGATAGGCCGTATCAAATTTTAATTCCCGCATTACGCCGGTATACCAATAACGAACCCGGAAGACATCCACTGCATGACGAGGTTTTAATAATTTACCCATTCCGTGTTCTCCTGTTGCAGTGAAACCACTGCAACGCTATCTATTAATAGATATTTCAGTTAGTTAAGTATTAAAAATACAGTCAGAATTCATGAAAATCCTATGGGATGGTGGATTTTTTTCTGAATTGTTAGGCTATAAACACTTTCCATGACTGACAGTGACTGATGCCACCTTTAGATGAACTGACCACGGAATTAGAGGCCGTTTTAACGGAGCGCTACGGCTTGATGTTGCCGAGCCGGGTGTTATGGAAACTATTGGGGTATCCGTCAACGGATGCCTGGCGAAAAGCCATTCAGCGAAAAACGATCCCGGTCCCGATTTTTAAGATCCCAGAGCGTAGTGGTTATTTTGCCTTATCGCGGGATGTGGCGGTTTGGATCGCAAAAGCCAGAATGAATGCCGAAGAGAGCACTGAAGGAGGTTCACCATGCGACTGAAATAATCAATAAAGACATTAAATTTTCATCGCAGAGCGTTAGAAAGACAAAAGCCCGAGGTGGCTGCCTCAGGCTTTCGCGGAATTTAGTCAAGTGCCCACCTGACTATTTCATTGTCAATCTGACTGATGAGCGCGTCAAGTCATCCCTCTGCAATTCTCATCATTTTTATCGTGGCAGACCTGAAAACGTCTGCCTGCGAGGGCTTACGACAATGAAATTACCCACTGACAAATTGCGGCAAGTGATCCGTCTGATTCATGATGAAAGTAATACCAATCGGGTGATCGGTATTACGGCTGGCGTATCACCGAATACGGTTAAGAATGTACGGGACTTACTCCGGTTTAATCACAAAAACTGGGATGATCTGAAAGCACTGGATAATGACACGCTGGATAAAACGCTCTGGGGAGAGACCAAGAAAGCAACGATCCGCAAACCACAACCGGATTGGCCGTTGATCCATGAAGAATTAAAGAAGCGGGATGTTACACTGGAACTACTCTGGGATGAATACCGGGAGGTTGTCCGCAACGGGGTTTCGTATGCGCACTTTACCCGAAACTACAAAGCCTGGTTGAAGCGCTGCAAACTGAGTCTACGTTTTGTGTATCAGCCCGGCGAGATGTTATTTGTCGATTTTTGCGGCAAAACTATACCCATCATTGACCCTGACACCGGTGAAATCAGCCAGGCGCAGATTTTTGTCGGAACGCTGGGTTCCTCTGGTTATTTGTTCGCAACCGCTGTTCCGAGCCAGACGATTGCTGACTGGCTGCAAGCCCATATCCGTATGCTGGAACATATTGACGGAGTTCCGCGATATATCGTGCCGGATAATCTGAAATCAGCAGTAACCAAAAACACGCCAACCAGTATTCAGTTGAATTCAGCCTATATGGAATTCGCCGAACATTACGAGTTTATCATCTTGCCTGCGCGTCCACGAAAACCGCGAGATAAATCACTAGCTGAAGTGGGCGTTCAAATCGTACAGCGCTGGGTGCTGGCCCGGCTCCGGCATCAGTCATTCTTCCGTATTGAAGAACTCAATCAGGCTTTAGCGTTCTGGATGGAAAAGCTCAATGCCAGAGTTACACGCACTTATCCCAAAAGCCGGATAGATCGCTTTAAAGAGCAGGATCGTCCGGCATTAAGACCCCTCAGCCATGAACGTTATGCTTATAGCCAGTGGCGTCATCAAGTCCGGGTTGATGAGTTTTACCATGTTCGTTTTGGTGAGCGGCACTATTCAGTTCCCTACACGCTGACGCATCAGTTAGTGGATCTCCGAGCCAATGAAAACCAGCTGGATATCTATTTTCAGCGCAGAAAAGTGGCCACGCATAGTATTGATAAGACATCAGGATTTACAACCAATCCCAATCATCAGCCCTCACATCATCAGCATCATCTTCTGGATACACAAGACGCGTTGCTGCAATGGGCGCAGGATGTTGGTCCGGCAACAGAGACGTTTGTGAAACGAAATTTCCAGGAAAGGCGGGATTTTGCCAATGGATTAAAAGGGATCCGAGCTTTACGGCGCACAGTGCGTAGAGAGGCATGGACTGATCGGCTGGAAGCTGCCTGTCAGTACGCGTTAGAGCGGAATATTTTGACCTTTGAACGTCTGCATTCCATTTTAAAGCATGAACGCTACAAACAAACACAACCCCAGGTTACCACCACTCCGCCGCATGAAAACCTTCGGGGTGCGGATTATTTCAGCCTTGCTGATGGGGAGAATGAGCCATGCTGAATCTAACCACCACAACACAAAAATTGATAGAACTGGGTTTGCATGGCATGGCTTCCGCTTTAGTGAAACAGCAAAATCAACCGGAGAGTATTCAGATCCCGTTTGAACAGCGACTCGGTTTGTTACTGGATGAAGAAATATCTAACCGGGATAACCGGCGGATCAGCCGGTTACTGAAACAGGCCAAATTACGCTACAGCCAGGCGGTGTTGGAAGATGTGGATTATCGCAGCAGCCGAGGATTAGATCGGTTTCAGCTTCAGACCTTAGCAACGTGTGAGTGGATGCGACAGCGACAAAATCTGATCCTGACTGGTGCAACAGGCACCGGTAAAAGCTGGCTGGCCTGTGCGTTTGGTCAGCAGGCGTGTCGATTAGGTATAGCTGCCTATTACACCACCGCGACTCGTTTATTTGAGGAACTGAGTATCTGCCGAACGGATGGAACATTAGTTAAAAAGCGACGCCAGCTTTCCAAACTGCCTTTGCTGATCTTGGATGATTTGGGGATTGGGGGAATTGATCCGCAAATCGGACCGATATTACTGGAAATCTTTGACCAACAATCCCAAGAGGGAGCGTTGATCATCACTAGCCAATATCCGCCGGAAAAATGGTATGACTTGTTTGGTGACCCAACGATTGCGGATGCCATATTAGATCGTGTAGTTCATCGGTCTCATAGTATCAATCTGAAAGGTGATTCACTGCGCAAGGTTAAAGCAAGAAAGGAAGATAAATCACAATAACTGTTTGCGCACCTTCGGGTGCGCAACTGAATGCAAACCGGTGATCACATCGAATGCGACTGAGTGTGCAAGTCGAATGCAAACAACCGATCAGTTGCTATGCAACTAGGCGATCAGTTAGATGCAATTTCGCATATGCGATAAGTCATGGCTCTGCTGGCGCAAGAACCATTGCGGATATGGTAACAAACCAAGGTATCTTTCGGTTGGGCCATGTCATTATCACCGGATAGTGTGTTGACAGGAAAAGCACTAACTATGGCTTATGAGAGCAGAGGAAACCCCAAAGATGTGCTATGCCATAGCGATCAGGGTAGCCATTTCACGAGTCGGAAATACAGACAGTTATTGTGGCGTTATCGCCTAAAACAAAGCTTATCTCGAAAAGGAATTTGTTGGGATAACAGTCCGATGGAACGATTTTTCAGAAGCTTAAAAAGTGAGTGGGTCCCAGAGATCGAGTATAAAAATTTACAGGGGCTAAGGACGAAATAACCAATTATATTATCAGCTATTACAACCGGTTTCGGTCGCATTAATATAATGGTGGACTCACGCCGAATGAATCGGAACGGCTGTACGATAAAAACTCCAAAACCGTGGCCAGAGTTTGTTGACCACTACATCGACATGCTCTTGGTGTTTCTACCGGGAGGTTCTTATGTCTTCAGATATCACGCTACAAATTTCAGATAAACATTGCATTTTCTCGCCAGCGGTTAAAATGAATATCGTTCAACTAGCTTTAGCCAGTAAGCAATACTACGAAGCAAATGGGTAATTCAGCCTGCACAGCTGGAAAACAAAGAAAAATAGCATTATATAGACGCTGTAGTAAGCGCTGGCATTGGAATCGGTTTCAATAGTAACAATCAGGGACCGTCTATACTAACTTAATGGTATTAATTGACAGCTACAAGGTCTTAGCAAGTGACGTTAAGCATGAGCAACAGATTTTGTGCAGCAAGGTGCGACGGTTAAACAATCATTGCGACTGAATGCTATTATCGTAACAATCGGGACGTATTTTTGTTTTGTACTAACCACCCCTCTTCTATTTAATTCTTGGTGTAATGGGCTGGCTTATTTCTGTATGGCGGAACTTGCTAAACAGATTTTCTATCGATGATCTGTAACCAGATGAACTAAACTCTAACATAGACCGAACAAAACTAAGATCTCCACGAAGGAGAAAAATCATATGTTTAAAAAGCGGATGTATATGCCCTGATAAGAACGTATGTGATTATGAAAATTACAACATATCAAGTATGGGCACTAGTACTAAATATTAAACGCCCAGATCAGCTATAAAACATCTGATATATTTTCGTATTAAATCCCTTCAATAAGTTCCAGTGCTTTAAATAAAGAACCTCAGCAACCCTTGTACCCGCAAGGTACAAGGATTAACCAATTTCAAACACAGAAAAGTTTCAATCCACACACCCTAAATCTAAGAATGTGACTTATCACAACATCATTTTTCGTGTTGACAAAATCAAAACCACGAAAAAATTATACGTATTTATCTTTAATTTTGGTTGTTTCAATCCATGAACTCAAGAAATATGAGTACGAACTAACACAATATCCTATCAATAAGACATTATGAATCTCTATACTTAACCCAATAATGTCAATATTTCAATACCAAACGGTAAGTTATCTTTACTTACCGTCACTTGATAATCATTAAAGCTACGTGCGGGTCCCTCACTACACTTATTGATATTAATGCAATCAAACAGTTTACGCGCCGGTGCATTACCAAGCACATTTGCATGCTTGAACACATAGAGACAACAAGCACTCATTTCTCCATGGCTAGCAGATCTATCGTAATCAAACATATTGATCAAAGCTTGCCAGAATAACTCAAGATCTGATTCATTAAAGCCAGTTTGTCTAGCTAGATGAGCTGAAACATAACCATGGCAACGGTACAGTCCATACGGTATTGTGAATTTCCTACCCATCGTACGTTCTTTCTCCAAATCTTTTTCATTTGTTACCGCCATGCGAGTAATACTGTGTTCAGTACTAACAACAGGATCAATGCTACGAGAAAAATTCAATTGTATTGGACCTCGAACCTGTCCGGTATTAATTTCTGTGGTCATTACCGCACCAAAAGCACGGACATCAAAAAAATTATGACACATCCACGCAGTTAGATTTTTAGCTTCTTCAATATTTTTTGGTAGTTTTTTAGATTCTGGCTTCAATTTCAATGCCTTATAAGCACGATCATTATTCCGATTAAGAACAGCCTTCTCTTTAACATATATTTCAAACGGAGGTTCTTCGCCCTTAATGATCCCAATAAAATTCCGAACCTTGCGCTTTAAACAAACATCCGTAACTAATCCCTGTCCGGTTTCCACATCAATTCGAGGCATATTACCAGCATCAGGGTCACCATTCGGGTTACCATCTTTCACATCGAACAAGTAAACAAACTCATAGCGGTGATTAAGATTCATCATGAATATCCTTGATTGGAATTATTTTGGAAAACAAATTCTGACGCTGATGGTAATAACCAATAGCAAATAAACCTTGATCTTCTTGATTAAGATGGGAGGGAAAATCATGAACACCAAATAGAATTTCTTTAATCTGCGTTTCTGCTCGCATTTTCCATTGATGATTATTAAATTTTTTCAAATGGTAAGTATGCAAGCGGAGTAAAGTTCCAAACACTGAGTTGGGAGTACAACAAGCACGACTGTAATACCTATCACGAATAGTGGTATTTAAACTTGGCTTTATATCTGTCTCCAATTTTTCCAAGACAGCAAAAAGACGACCCAAACGGTAACCGATACGAGTATCATCAGAATTTAATGATACGGTTACATCATTATTTTTTTCCGAAATAAAATGTGACTTACGATTCAAACAAACTTTAATAAGTGCAGCTCTTCTATAACTAACATAGCATTTATCAGCCCTAATTCGCCCTAATACAGCATCCAATAAACTAACTGGCATTGGTAATCCATGAAAAATAGAACGTATAGTCTCGCAAACTAAATTTGGAACTATGTTCTCATCCTTACCAAATAAAGCTGTAGATTGAAGCACCTTTTTTAACGATAAATATCCTTTGTATTCGCGACCAACAATATCGATATCATCAAACCAAACACCTAATCGCTCTGCAAACTCAGCTACAGTCCCAACCAGCCAAAAGCTTATGGCGATACGAGCTGTATTTGGAGAAAGTCCAAGTAAAAAAATACGGGTATTGCCATCTGAGCCGTTGTAGTTCCCATTATCTAAGGAAGAAGATAACCGATCGACAGCCTTCAGTGTAATGTCGAAATCATCATTCAGCGGATCACTAAGCAAACGAGGCAAGATCTCTTCCAAAATAGAATTTTTCTCTGACCAGCAAATAATGGATATTCCACCTATTTGACATCGGTTTGGAGATTCGCTTTGTAGTAGCACATTTAGAGCTGTTGAATATTCAAATGTAGCCTTTTCACTGATAGGTGAGTTAGCTCCTTGCTTTTTCCCCCAAGAAATGAATGAGGGGTGATTAAATGAAACTAAACTTGCACCAGATGATTGCGCTCCCCATACCCCTTTAATCGACGGATGAAGAGTCGCGATTGGTAACTGCATTCCAGTTACTAAACAAAATGCCTCCTTCGCTGTATTTACTGACATTGTATGGTGATACGCAGCTAATACACTAGGACGATTAAAAATAGTAGGAGACGAATCATTACTGAGTTTGAAAGTAAGGACAGCATTATTTTCGGCTATAGCTTGCCAATTTGAATCAGCTTGCATAGGTTGTTCAGCCAATTGTTCATAAAACTTAATTACAGCAGAAACTCCTTCATCCTCCCTAGCTAAAAACAGCTGTGATTGAATTGTAGATATAAATGTAGATAATTGCTTAGCCGTCCGTTCTGGTTTATTTTTTGTGTCAATGCCTAATACATAATCAGCGGGATCCCATAACAAATTAGCAACAATACCAGAAGTTTTTTTTATTGTTTTAGCAACCAGAAATTTGCGAGCTACTGATTTTTTGCCGCATGACTCATCAGTATTTTCAAATTTAATAAAATGACCATTTTTATCAATCACAATTAGAAAAGGAATACTTTTTTCTTCAAATCCGTAAGGCGGTAAATTTTTATCACTGCTCTGCGTTGCCTGTTGATAGTAATCACAAAGAGCTTTCAATATCATCCTTTCACCTCATCACTATACCGAGACGGGACTCGTAAAACACCCTCTATCAACGTAGCCCGAAAAAAAAGTGGGGTTGGTTCATTCACATTGCTATAGTCCATGTCATACAACATCCATCCAAGATCCAAGTTTAGATGTATTGGCGGAGGTGCAGAATTGCTTTCTACTAAAGTAAAATCACAAGTAAACTCTCTGCAACCAAGGTATGGTTGATTAATGCATTGCCCCTTTTCCGCTCGACGACTAAACATCTCTGCAAATTTTACTGAATTATCATTGCAACTAGCCTTGTCTGTTAAACGAAACTCTGCATGTAATCGATAATGCACATCTCTTAAAAAAAGGCTTGCTCGTTGTTGACGGTCCTCTTCTATATAAAGTGCCAACTGTCCCTTACCATCATTCATAGCTTGTCTTGCGTTGTGTGATGATATTTTCCCTCCCACTTCATTTCGACGTAAATTAATCCAACGAATAGGGCTAAGCACTTCAATTTTATTTACCTGCCAACTTATAGCTGGTTTCCATAAAATAGATTCAAAAATACTACGTGCAGCCGAAGGTGTGATTACATCATAGCTCACTCGCTCCACTTTCATCTCAGGCCGTGTAAAACAAGCATAATCACCACGTATATCTAAGCAGAAAGCCATAATGTTAAGTCCTTAATTCAAATACAGCCCCATGAATCACTACCATCAAAAAACCTCGATTACAATTAAGTAACATCGACACACCATAAAACTAATTGGCCAAAAAATCCAACTCAAATACATGCTGGATTAAATTAAGTATAAAATATAATTTTAATGCAAGAGTTGAGCTAAATTCCAATTTAAAAACTGGACAGAGAATTTGTTTGTTCGTTTAAGCTAATGATGATTTTTTTTGGCTCTACTACCATTTCATGGCATAAAATTAAGATATTGATTACAATAAAGAACCAAGGCAACTCAATATTAATAATTACCTGCTGTAATAAATTAGCACTACAGGTTATGTTGATTTAATCGAAAATAAATGAATGTAATTGAGAGTTTATATTTAATCAGCAGCACAGCAAAAAATGTTACTTAGCAATCCGCAATCCATACTAACTAGTATAATTTTAGTTATCTTACCCTTTTCATTGCCATTACTGCTATTTAACCATAATATTCATCTGCCCTTCTGAATCCCATAACTCTATAAATGAGCGTTCTGATTTATAATCAGAATTATACTCGCAGAGTAAAGGTGATTCTATAATTACTATAGTTTTATTAGGTTTCAATGACAAATCAACAATTTTATTAAAACAAGACAAACGTCCAATTGCATTCAAAAAAAACAACCCAAATAAATCTTGACAAGAATTTAAGAAATCAAATCTATCTGTCATTAAGATAATATTATCGAAATCTAGGCTGTATATCTTTGAAATATGTGGTTCCAATCCCCAGCCCATACCTATAAATTGGCGTACCTTTTGATTTTTTGATATAGCAATAGATTTACCATCTAAATTATTGAATATTACATCATCCATTGAAATTTTTGTTAGCCCGCTATATTTTGAACTATAAATACAAGCACCACCAACATTTGATGAATATACTCCATATTCTGGTTGAATGAGTATTGCAGCTAAACTTGAACCATTTTCATTTTTGAATTTAGCATTAACAATGTCATTTGATATATAATTTGCTTGCCGTAACCAATCAATAGGATTATTTTCTCTAGATTGAGCGGATTTGTTTAACGCAGTAATAAAACTACTTATTGTCGTTACAACGCATTCTTTGTTAGTGTGGTTGCATCGCCTAGCATCAGCCACGGCAATTAAAATATAAGGTATATCCTGCCAGTTAATTCCACGACATATAATAGCTATATCCTTGCGATCTTCGACATTAACCGCCAATGTAACACCAAACTGCTTGATATTTATCATATTATTAGAGGTATATTCTCGAAGAAGCCAGTTTGATATTTTATGCTGAATCAAAAAATCATCAACATTCATATTATACTCTTTTTATGTGAGAAAATTATTTGTCCCGCTTCGAGTCATTATATTAAGCCATCTACATTTTGCATGAGTGGAATATCAATCTCAGATTGAATATAAATTAACTCGACATCAACAGCCCCATGATAATCATATAATTCAGATATATTATCTGTTTGATTATTTTCAATACCACTCAATGTAAAATCTAAATAACTATCTTTTGCTTCAAGAATTTGGCATTGATCTATACTGAAATTTGTATGGCTATTGTTAATATGTGCATGCGAATAATTTGATATTTCAGACCAAAGATCATCTTGGTTGTGCTCTATACTATTTTGACTTACAAAATCATCAAATATAACAATTTCAGATAGAAAAACCCTATGCTGAACACCATTTAAAGAATACACCACCACCCCATCCTCAAACAACTCCCTTGGGGACGTATATACAATCATATTTGTTAAGAAATCAACCGATAAATGTCCACATATATTATTTTCTTTATCTGAGATATCTATGTTTTCAAGTTTACTGCCAGATATAAGCACTGAATATCCTACTTCTGTGTTACATGTAATTGCATTTCCACTCCATTGGTAAGTTATATCATCGATTATAATCCAATTAATCATTTTAGCTCCTTAGGGGGAGTCACCTCCCCCTAGTTACAATTAATGAATTACACCATTTTGAGCTAACAGATATTGTTGCAGCGAGACTAAATCATTACTTTGGCCTTCAAGTATTATAGTCATATCAGCATTAGCAGTAGGATTGCCCTCAGCATGAACTGATATAACAACATTATTACCAGAAGCAGAAAAGGTTAAATAATTACTTAAATTGTCATTTGTATCTCCACTTAACACAGCAGACAAATCTAATTTATCACCATCAGTTCTAGAAAAATCAGTAATAGTATCAGTGAAGGTTACTCCAGGTGTGTGTATATCTTCAGCCGTCCATTTAAATACATCTACACCTGTTCCACCAGTCAATATATCGTTTCCTGTACCACCAACGATAGTGTCGTTTCCCGCACCACCATTAATGTGGTCATTTCCAGCCCCCCCATTGATGATGTTATCAACATTATTCCCCGATAACGTATCGTCAAAGGAAGAGCCAATTAGATTTTCAATACTATTAAGAGTATCTGTACCACCACCACCAGTATTTTGTGCCGTTGTAACGGCTAGGTCTACAGTGACACCTGAGGTTGCATCAATATAGGTAGCAGTATCATTACCATTTCCTCCATTTAATGTATCATTCCCAGCCCCACCGGCCAAAATATCATTACCCTCGCCGCCATTAAGAATATCATTACCACCATTACCAATCAGTACATCATCGCCAGCATTACCATTTAAAGTGCCAGTGCTATTTCCATCAATTAATATTTCATTCAAATACGTACCATCAATAGCACCTGAACTATCTTGAGTGATAGTCACGTGCGCAGTATCGCTTGCAGAGCCAGTACTATCGACGTAAGTAAAAGAACCACCCGATGGATTGTTATCAGTATAAGCAACATATCCGCTGTGTAATGATGCAGAGTCACTTGCAGCAATACTGGATATAGCTGTTACATCATGAATACCTAATCCAGTATCGTTTGCTAAAAGCGCCCATTCGGGTATTGTTATAGCGCTTTGATTTGTAATAACCTGATCATCTCTAACTATTAAAGGATCTACAGCTGGGTCTACACTTACTGTTAATGTACTTGATGCTGTATCACCATCACCATCAACAACTGTGTAGCCAAAGGTTTCATGAATTACGGTTGTCGAACCAGAAGATGTATAAACATACTGTCCATCATCCATATCAATTTTTAATGTCCCGCCAGCAGGCGTAGAAATTGTCCATTCGTGAGTTACCGCATTAAATACCCCTGTACCCGTACCACCTGTAACACTATGAGTGTTGTGAATAAGATCATATGAATATGTAACACCATTCACGGTAACAGACTGCATCCAGCCACCATCGGCTCCGGCATTTGCAGGAAGAGATCCTCCATCAAGAATATCGCCTGCAAGAGGTGGGGTAATAATTGTACTAACAAGTGTTTGTTGTAATTGACTCAGATCTGTTACAACAATTGAATCCATACTAGATGAATGAATGCCATCGTAGGCAATAGGATTCAAATTTGATTGGTTAACACCGCTTCCCATTCCTAAAGAATATGATTTGATATCAAAATGATTTAAAAAACCAACCCAATCGGCTTTTTCATTCGAATCAATACCACTACCACCACCTAAGTCATTTACTCCAGTATTGTATGTTGATAAGGTTGCATGGCTTAGTGTGCTAGTATTCGGCGCACCATCAGACATGAAATATGATATGTTTTGCGCACCAACTAATGCACCTGAATCATTTACATACGCTCTCCATGCTTCATTCAGTGCATCATCATAGTTAGTATTACCGTTTGCAGTTAAACCAAGAATAATTGATTTAGCTTGATCAACAGTTACCCATGCACTTGTTGGGTTAGATGCGGAAGTGCTAAACGAAATTATATTTACTTTAACTTGTCCTAATGCATCATATTGTTCAAGTAATTCCAGCGCTGATTTTTGCATAACCTGCAAACGAGTCATTCCTTGATAACCTGATGCATCCCCCATACTTCCTGAAACATCAAGGATCAACATTAGATTAGTATCTGTTTGTTCCAGTGATTGTCCATTATTGGTTGCAGGAGTTGCCACCGGTTTATCATCCACAATATCAATCACAATGTTGGCTGAGTTACTGCCACCATCCGCATCATTGACTGTGACGGTAAAGTTGTCGCTTCCAGCATCACTGCCGACCGCATTGCCAACCGGACTGGTCAGGTCATAGGTGTAGGTGACTTCTCCGGTATTGCTGTCGTAATGGGTGATGGTCAGCGTGCCATTGCTGCCATTGATCACGTTGTTATTACCCAGATCGGCGATCGCAATGGTGGTGGTGCCAATGGTAATACCGGCAATATTACTCAGACCATCCGCATCACCCAGCGTAAAGGTGCCACCGGCATGGGTCTCTGCCTCGCCGGCTTGTGTTCCGCCGGTCAGACCCGCTTCATACACTGTATCGTTGCTGTTCTCTGGGTTACCGGTATGTACAACAATGGTTGGATCATCATTGCTGCCATTGACCGTCACGGTCAGGGTAGCCGTTTTAATGTCGCCATCGGCATCTTGCATGGTGTAGGTGAACGTGTCGGTTTGATGTTCACCTTTATTCAGGGCCTGAACACTCGCATCATCGTGCAGTGTGTAGGTATAACCACCAAGGCCATTATCCGTCAGCGTTCCCCAGGTTCCATTGAGTGGACTGGTCCATGCCACAAAAGACGCCGGGCTGTCTGCACCTGAGCTGTCATTGGTGATGACATTATCGGTTACGCTGGTGTGGGTATCTTCGGTGACACTGGCACTGTCGTCCCGGGCCACCGGTTTATCATCCACAATATCAATCACAATGTTGGCTGAGTTACTGCCACCATCCGCATCATTGACTGTGACGGTAAAGTTGTCGCTTCCAGCATCACTGCCGACCGCATTGCCAACCGGACTGGTCAGGTCATAGGTGTAGGTGACTTCTCCGGTATTGCTGTCGTAATGGGTGATGGTCAGCGTGCCATTGCTGCCATTGATCACGTTGTTATTACCCAGATCGGCGATCGCAATGGTGGTGGTGCCAATGGTAATACCGGCAATATTACTCAGACCATCCGCATCACCCAGCGTAAAGGTGCCACCGGCATGGGTCTCTGCCTCGCCGGCTTGTGTTCCGCCGGTCAGGCCCGCTTCATACACTGTATCGTTGCTGTTCTCTGGGTTACCGGTATGTACAACAATGGTTGGATCATCATTGCTGCCATTGACCGTCACGGTCAGGGTAGCCGTTTTAATGTCGCCATCGGCATCTTGCATGGTGTAGGTGAACGTGTCGGTTTGATGTTCACCTTTATTCAGGGCCTGAACACTCGCATCATCGTGCAGTGTGTAGGTATAACCACCAAGGCCATTATCCGTCAGCGTTCCCCAGGTTCCATTGAGTGGACTGGTCCATGCCACGAAAGACGCCGGGCTGTCTGCACCTGAGCTGTCATTGGTGATGACATTATCGGTTACGCTGGTGTGGGTATCTTCGGTGACACTGGCACTGTCGTCCCGGGCCACCGGTTTATCATCCACAATATCAATCACAATGTTGGCTGAGTTACTGCCACCATCCGCATCATTGACTGTGACGGTAAAGTTGTCGCTTCCAGCATCACTGCCGACCGCATTGCCAACCGGACTGGTCAGGTCATAGGTGTAGGTGACTTCTCCGGTATTGCTGTCGTAATGGGTGATGGTCAGCGTGCCATTGCTGCCATTGATCACGTTGTTATTACCCAGATCGGCGATCGCAATGGTGGTGGTGCCAATGGTAATACCGGCAATATTACTCAGACCATCCGCATCACCCAGCGTAAAGGTGCCACCGGCATGGGTCTCTGCCTCGCCGGCTTGTGTTCCGCCGGTCAGGCCCGCTTCATACACTGTATCGTTGCTGTTCTCTGGGTTACCGGTATGTACAACAATGGTTGGATCATCATTGCTGCCATTGACCGTCACGGTCAGGGTAGCCGTTTTAATGTCGCCATCGGCATCTTGCATGGTGTAGGTGAACGTGTCGGTTTGATGTTCACCTTTATTCAGGGCCTGAACACTCGCATCATCGTGCAGTGTGTAGGTATAACCACCAAGGCCATTATCCGTCAGCGTTCCCCAGGTTCCATTGAGTGGACTGGTCCATGCCACAAA
The DNA here is from genome assembly GCF_963678185.1 of uncultured Tolumonas sp. Taxonomy (NCBI): domain Bacteria; kingdom Pseudomonadati; phylum Pseudomonadota; class Gammaproteobacteria; order Aeromonadales; family Aeromonadaceae; genus Tolumonas; species uncultured Tolumonas sp. The sequence continues at coordinate 3,180,060 of NZ_OY782757.1, read as the reverse complement.
AGACGCCGGGCTGTCTGCACCTGAGCTGTCATTGGTGATGACGTTATCGGTTACGCTGGTGTGGGTATCTTCGGTGACACTGGCACTGTCGTCCCGGGCCACCGGTTTATCATCCACAATATCAATCACAATGTTGGCTGAGTTACTGCCACCATCCGCATCATTGACTGTGACGGTAAAGTTGTCGCTTCCAGCATCACTGCCGACCGCATTGCCAACCGGACTGGTCAGGTCATAGGTGTAGGTGACTTCTCCGGTATTGCTGTCGTAATGGGTGATGGTCAGCGTGCCATTGCTGCCATTGATCACGTTGTTATTACCCAGATCGGCGATCGCAATGGTGGTGGTGCCAATGGTAATACCGGCAATATTACTCAGACCATCCGCATCACCCAGCGTAAAGGTGCCACCGGCATGGGTCTCTGCCTCGCCGGCTTGTGTTCCGCCGGTCAGGCCCGCTTCATACACTGTATCGTTGCTGTTCTCTGGGTTACCGGTATGTACAACAATGGTTGGATCATCATTGCTGCCATTGACCGTCACGGTCAGGGTAGCCGTTTTAATGTCGCCATCGGCATCTTGCATGGTGTAGGTGAACGTGTCGGTTTGATGTTCACCTTTATTCAGGGCCTGAACACTCGCATCATCGTGCAGTGTGTAGGTATAACCACCAAGGCCATTATCCGTCAGCGTTCCCCAGGTTCCATTGAGTGGACTGGTCCATGCCACGAAAGACGCCGGGCTGTCTGCACCTGAGCTGTCATTGGTGATGACATTATCGGTTACGCTGGTGTGGGTATCTTCGGTGACACTGGCACTGTCGTCCCGGGCCACCGGTTTATCATCCACAATATCAATCACAATGTTGGCTGAGTTACTGCCACCATCCGCATCATTGACTGTGACGGTAAAGTTGTCGCTTCCAGCATCACTGCCGACCGCATTGCCAACCGGACTGGTCAGGTCATAGGTGTAGGTGACTTCTCCGGTATTGCTGTCGTAATGGGTGATGGTCAGCGTGCCATTGCTGCCATTGATCACGTTGTTATTACCCAGATCGGCGATCGCAATGGTGGTGGTGCCAATGGTAATACCGGCAATATTACTCAGACCATCCGCATCACCCAGCGTAAAGGTGCCACCGGCATGGGTCTCTGCCTCGCCGGCTTGTGTTCCGCCGGTCAGACCCGCTTCATACACTGTATCGTTGCTGTTCTCTGGGTTACCGGTATGTACAACAATGGTTGGATCATCATTGCTGCCATTGACCGTCACGGTCAGGGTAGCCGTTTTAATGTCGCCATCGGCATCTTGCATGGTGTAGGTGAACGTGTCGGTTTGATGTTCACCTTTATTCAGGGCCTGAACACTCGCATCATCGTGCAGTGTGTAGGTATAACCACCAAGGCCATTATCCGTCAGCGTTCCCCAGGTTCCATTGAGTGGACTGGTCCATGCCACGAAAGACGCCGGGCTGTCTGCACCTGAGCTGTCATTGGTGATGACATTATCGGTTACGCTGGTGTGGGTATCTTCGGTGACACTGGCACTGTCGTCCCGGGCCACCGGTTTATCATCCACAATATCAATCACAATGTTGGCTGAGTTACTGCCACCATCCGCATCATTGACTGTGACGGTAAAGTTGTCGCTTCCAGCATCACTGCCGACCGCATTGCCAACCGGACTGGTCAGGTCATAGGTGTAGGTGACTTCTCCGGTATTGCTGTCGTAATGGGTGATGGTCAGCGTGCCATTGCTGCCATTGATCACGTTGTTATTACCCAGATCGGCGATCGCAATGGTGGTGGTGCCAATGGTAATACCGGCAATATTACTCAGACCATCCGCATCACCCAGCGTAAAGGTGCCACCGGCATGGGTCTCTGCCTCGCCGGCTTGTGTTCCGCCGGTCAGGCCCGCTTCATACACTGTATCGTTGCTGTTCTCTGGGTTACCGGTATGTACAACAATGGTTGGATCATCATTGCTGCCATTGACCGTCACGGTCAGGGTAGCCGTTTTAATGTCGCCATCGGCATCTTGCATGGTGTAGGTGAACGTGTCGGTTTGATGTTCACCTTTATTCAGGGCCTGAACACTCGCATCATCGTGCAGTGTGTAGGTATAACCACCAAGGCCATTATCCGTCAGCGTTCCCCAGGTTCCATTGAGTGGACTGGTCCATGCCACGAAAGACGCCGGGCTGTCTGCACCTGAGCTGTCATTGGTGATGACATTATCGGTTACGCTGGTGTGGGTATCTTCGGTGACACTGGCACTGTCGTCCCGGGCCACCGGTTTATCATCCACAATATCAATCACAATGTTGGCTGAGTTACTGCCACCATCCGCATCATTGACTGTGACGGTAAAGTTGTCGCTTCCAGCATCACTGCCGACCGCATTGCCAACCGGACTGGTCAGGTCATAGGTGTAGGTGACTTCTCCGGTATTGCTGTCGTAATGGGTGATGGTCAGCGTGCCATTGCTGCCATTGATCACGTTGTTATTACCCAGATCGGCGATCGCAATGGTGGTGGTGCCAATGGTAATACCGGCAATATTACTCAGACCATCCGCATCACCCAGCGTAAAGGTGCCACCGGCATGGGTCTCTGCCTCGCCGGCTTGTGTTCCGCCGGTCAGGCCCGCTTCATACACTGTATCGTTGCTGTTCTCTGGGTTACCGGTATGTACAACAATGGTTGGATCATCATTGCTGCCATTGACCGTCACGGTCAGGGTAGCCGTTTTAATGTCGCCATCGGCATCTTGCATGGTGTAGGTGAACGTGTCGGTTTGATGTTCACCTTTATTCAGGGCCTGAACACTCGCATCATCGTGCAGTGTGTAGGTATAACCACCAAGGCCATTATCCGTCAGCGTTCCCCAGGTTCCATTGAGTGGACTGGTCCATGCCACGAAAGACGCCGGGCTGTCTGCACCTGAGCTGTCATTGGTGATGACATTATCGGTTACGCTGGTGTGGGTATCTTCGGTGACACTGGCACTGTCGTCCCGGGCCACCGGTTTATCATCCACAATATCAATCACAATGTTGGCTGAGTTACTGCCACCATCCGCATCATTGACTGTGACGGTAAAGTTGTCGCTTCCAGCATCACTGCCGACCGCATTGCCAACCGGACTGGTCAGGTCATAGGTGTAGGTGACTTCTCCGGTATTGCTGTCGTAATGGGTGATGGTCAGCGTGCCATTGCTGCCATTGATCACGTTGTTATTACCCAGATCGGCGATCGCAATGGTGGTGGTGCCAATGGTAATACCGGCAATATTACTCAGACCATCCGCATCACCCAGCGTAAAGGTGCCACCGGCATGGGTCTCTGCCTCGCCGGCTTGTGTTCCGCCGGTCAGACCCGCTTCATACACTGTATCGTTGCTGTTCTCTGGGTTACCGGTATGTACAACAATGGTTGGATCATCATTTACAGGAGTTATGTTGATGTCTAGTGTGGAACTACTGCCTGTATTGGTTATATACGTTACTTGTGGAACAGCACCATTCCAATCGTGAACAGGTGTAAATATATAATTACCGTCAGAAGTAATTATAATTGTTCCTATTCCATCTAATATTACATTAGATCCTGCTGTATAGGTTTTGCCATCAATAGTAAAACCACTTACAGTCAATAAATCATCACTATCAGAATCATTAACGAGAACATTTCCTGTTGCAGTAGTATCTTCGGGAACTGAATTTATATCTGGTTGAACAATAGTTGGATTGTTTGTTGTATTAACTACAGGTGTTGCAGGGCTTTGGATTTGGAGCACTTCGCTTGAAGTTGGTCCTACAGTATCATAACCTGCACTTGCAATAGTTGAATCACCAACACGAGAAACTGTAATAAATCCATTATTGCCACTACCAACTCCCGAGCCACCAGCCGTTGCTGGAACCCCAGCGGCAGCAGCTTCAAACGCTTGAGTAGGATCTTGACCAGATAATATGGCTTGTTGCAGTGCATTTATCTGAGTAGATGCTTGTTCATTTGCAGCTCCCATTGCGGGCATTGAAGGCTGTTCTACAACAGGAGTTTCTACAGTATGATGTTGATCTGATACGTCTTTTTCAACTAAAAATACAGAAGCATTAGTTAAAATAACCTCAGTACCAGGTTGCAAAATATCACCTATTTTTAGATCTTTAAATTCACCATCAGAGGTTTTAACTTTTGCATTGCCGGTAAGACTCGTTATACGAGACGTTTCAGTGATAACTTGATTGTGCATAGCCCACCCCAAGAACACATATGTTACATTGTTGTTATCGTAATTCTAGGCGGCGGCTAATTAATCTTCAGTGCAAAAAATGCACTCTTTAAACATCGGACCATTAACATTAATGCAGTAAATCGAATGAAAAAAATCGATAATTAATTATTATTAAAATAAGCGTTCCATTTTATTAATTTTTACAACTCCAAGTAATTGAATTTATTGCATTTTAATATAGATATCAATTTCAAATGGAAACATAAAATTAAGAAAAATCAGATTAAATGTAATGAGTTCAGATATCGTAAGCGTCCGGCGACGGCAGGTTTTAATTTCCAATGATTTCTGCTTAAGTTAAGTGTCCACTAAAAATTAAGTGGACACTTAATGTCTTAAAGCGCTTCCCCTAGTGTTGGGGTCAGGTCGATATTCCATGGCAGTAATTCTGCCAGGCGATTGATGGGATGAGTGCCAATTCGTCTTAAGACACAACTCAGATATTCAGTCGGGTTCAGGCCATTGAGTTTTGCGGTTCCCAGTAAGGTATAAATCACCGCTGCACGTTCTCCGCCTGCAACCGAACCGGCAAACAGATAATTTTTTCGACCCAGCGCTATCGGTCTGAGGGAGCGCTCCGCCGTATTGTTATCGTAAGCGCCGCTAAATCGGCCTACTTGCCTTCATTGTATTGCACCACTTTTTTTTCAATGGGCTCCAGCGGGACGTTCCAGGGTAGCAGGGCTTCGAGTTTTTCCAGGCTATCGGCCTCGCCGATCTGCGCCAGCACATGGTTGATATACGCTGATGGCTCCAGGTCATTGGCTTTGGCTGTCTCCAGCAGCGAGTAGCAGGTTGCACTGGCCTTGGCGCCTTGCGCGCTGTCGGCGAACAACCAGGCCTTGCGCCCCACGGCGAACGGGCGGATCGCGTTCTCCGCCAACACATTGCTGATGTGCAGATCACCCCGCTCGCAGTAGCCGACCAGATAGGGCCACTGCCCCAGCGTGTATTCCATCGCCTTTCTCGTCAGCGAGCCTTTCATCACCTTGCCGACGTTATTGTCCAGCCAGGTTTTGAACTCCGCCAACAGCGGCATGCTACGCGTCTGCCGTGCCTGATAGCGTTCGGCATCACTGCGCTCCTTCTGCTCCCGCTCGATGGCATAGAGTTTACTTATGTACCCCAGGGCTACATCGGCCTTGCTGGCACCGGGCTTGCTCTTGCCCTTCGCAACGGACGGCGTGGCCTGGGTCGCTTCGATGAATTTGCGCCGCGCATGATCCCAGCAGCCAATCCGGGTGAGACCGCTCTGTTTGCACACCTGGCTATAGCCAGAATAGCCATCGGCTTGCAGTACGCCGCTAAAACCGTCCAGCAGGCGCACGGGTACGCTTCCGGCGCGCGACGGATCATATTCAAATAGCACAGAGGGGCGGCCCGGCGGACCACCGCGGGTCACCCACATCCATTTGTCCGATTGCGCAGTTTTGCCCTCTTCTTTGAGCACCTGGATCCGCGTCTCGTCGGCTTGCAGGTACGTCGCGTGGTTCTGCTCCTCGCGCAGCAGGTTCATCAATGGCTGGAACACCTCATCCAGCCGGATGATCCAGTGGGCCATGCTGGTGCGGCTCACCTCCTGCCCCAGGCGCTTGAACATCTGCTCCAGACGGTACAGTGGCAGGCCATCGGCATACTTAGAGGTAATGATGTAGCCCAGCAATGACGGCGTGGCGATACATTTGCCCAGCGGGTGTACGGGGCGGTTGGCCGCGAGGATCACCTCTTCGCCATCACGCTCGAACACCGCCTTTTCTTGCCAGATCTCCAGCACCTTGAGTTGGGCCGGAATGAACTGCAACTCCTCTTTGACCTTGGTAAAGAACACCTTGCTGGCCCCGGCTTTCTGCTCATCGCTGAGGGTGAGTTCGATGCGCTCGCGCAGCAGTGAGGCGGAGAAGCCACGTTGACGCGGCTTGGCCTTTGCTTCGGCAGTTTGCGGCAGGTCATCGGGTAACTGGGCCAGCAAGGCGTCCATGTCCGCTTCCAGCTCTGCCTCATCAAAGAGCTGGAGCTGATGGAGTTTCTCGCTGCTGGCGGCAAAGCGCTGGATCCTGCGCAGACGCAGCAGCTCTTCGAGTAACAGGATATGGGCGTCACGCCGCTGGATAGCCTCTTCTTTGGATTGAAGAGCTTCGTCTTTTAACGCCAACTGTTGCTGAAAACCCGCAATAACCGCCAACAACTCAGCGGCGCCAAGGCCGCTGAGATCAGGTGATGGGGTGAGGTTTTTCAGCGTCATTTTCATGGGGAAATTATAACAAAAACAAGGCGGTAAAGCACGAGGTTGGCGGTATTAAAGCGTCTCGTAATGCAGTGTTTTATGGCCCTGCATCAAGGAGATATCGTAGCCATCGAGCAACCAGTTTATCTGCTCGGAAGAGAGGGAGAGTAGCTCATCGGCAGACGATGGCCACTTGAATTTCTCCTCGGCCAGCGCCTTGTAATAGAGCACAAAGCCGTTGTCCTCCCACATCAGACACTTGATCTTGTTGCGGCGGCGATTGGTAAAGGCATAAAGGGCGCCGGTGAACGGGTTGTGCCCCAGTTGCTGCTCGACCAGCGCCGCGAGGCCATAGGCCTGTTTACGAAAATCGATAGGCGCCCGATAGAGGTAGATCTGCGGCATGGTCAGAGCCGGACGCAAGTAACGAGGGCGCATTACAACTGCCTCATGATAGCGCCGAGCAAGTGGATATTGTCCAGATGTAACCCGGAGAGGGTGATCCCGTTAGGTAAGGTGAGCGTCAAGCCGACTTCGTTCGCGACAGGAGCAGGCATGGTGACTCTGGCAAAGCCGGGAAGAGAGTCCGAGGCCGCAGGCTGTTCAAGCTTTTTGCGCCAGTAAGCAAACTGGTGATAGACCAGTGCCTGGCTTTTGCAAAAGGCGTGGCCGGAGAGGCCGGAGTCAAGCCAGGCAGTGATCTGCTGCTGCCAAAAATCAGCACGTTCTTGAGTGGTCATAGTGAAAATCCAACGAAGAGGTAATGGATTTCAAGTGTGACGAGCTGATTTTGGGAAAAACAGATGCCGATTCAAGGGCGCTTACTTGTTATCGATTTCCACTTGGCCATGACTGGCATACACCACCAGTGCATCCCATTGGTTCAGTGCATACCGAATGGCTTTCGATAATGGTGAACCCTTGGATACCCCCCTTAAAGTCCGGTTCATCCAATCATGCAGGGTTTCCAGTAACGGCTTTGCGTGTAATTGTCGCTGTCGTTTCCGTTTATCCGGCGGCAGTCCCCGGATTTTTTCTTCTATCACATACAGTGTCTGGATTTGTTGCAGCGCTTCATCAGCCAGTGGTGCAGGTCCGGATTGCGTCAGGTCATAAAACTTCCGTCGGACATGGGCCCAACACCCGGCTGCAATCACTTTTCCGGTATAAACACCGTTATATCCGGCAAACGCATCTGCCTGAAGCACACCTGCAAAGCCTTTTAAGTGTGTTTCAGGATGAATACCCTGACGGTTTTCACTGTATTTCAGCCAGACGGCTGGCGGTGTGTCATCGCCACAAGGCCGGTTATCCCGGACATAGGTCCAGTAACGACCCGTCGCTGTTTTTCCTTTGCCAGGCGATAACGTCGGAGCCGTGGTGTCATCGGCATGAACTTTATTACCCGTCAGGACATGTTTACCAATCAACTCAGTGAGCGGTTGTAACAGGAAACTGGCTTGTCCAACCCAATCTGCCAATGTGGAACGCTCCAGTTCAACCCCTTCACGTTTCATGATGTCGACCTGACGATACAGTGGCTGATGGTCGAGATATTTATCGACTAATACTTTGGTGAGTAAATTGGCACTCGCCAGTCCTTTCGGAACCACCCGCTCTGGGGCTGCGGCCTGATGGATAGACTCACAGGCACGGCAATTGTATTTCGGACGGATGGTTTTAATCACACGGAAACGAACCGGCAGGACATCCAGCACTTCAGCGACATCATCACCGATATGGGTGAGCTGACCACCACAATCAGGACACCGACTGCCGACATCAAAGCGATGTTCTTCACGAGGTAAATGGTCTGGCAGATGTTCCCGACGACGGGGTTGCTGTTTGATTTTGAGTGGTTCAGGCAGTGTTGCTGTGATTTCACTGACATTGATTTCCAGCTCTTCAAGCTGTAATTCCAGTTGATGGATATGCCGATCGATCTGTTCGGAAGAGCGACCAAACTGAGAACGGCGTAACACCTGCAACTGTGCATTCAACAGCGCAATTTGCGCCAGTTTCTGCGTCAATTGTCCCTGCAACGCAGTTTCATTCAACTGCATTTGCCGGATAATTTCTTTCAGGGCCGCCGGGTCATCCGGTAGGTTATCAATGCTGTTTTGCATGGATTGATTATATAATGACCAGCATTTTAAGTCATTGATAATCGGTGTTTATGACGTAAAAACCGGTCGTTTTATGATGGTTTTCTGCCGCCAGTCAATGCCCTCAAGCAGCATGGATAACTGAGCCATTGAGAGTGATATTTCGCCTTGTTTTGTCTGGGGCCAGACAAAACGACCTTGCTCAAGACGTTTGTAAAACAGGCAATAGCCCTGACCATCCCACCAGAGGATTTTAAGCTTATCACCCCGTTTACCCCGGAATACAAACAAGTGACCGGAAGACGGGTCCTGATGCAGTACATGCTGCGCAATCGCAGCTAAACCATCGAACCCTTTACGCAGATCGGTAAACCCGGCACACAACCAAATTTGGACATCATGAGATAACCCTATCATCGTAATGACTCCAGCACGGTGCGCAGTAAATCAGGCGTGAGTTGCTGAATACAAAGTTGTGCACCCGAACGTAAATTGAGTGTCAGAGACGATGATCCAGCAACAGAGATATCGGCTGCAACACCAATATCTGGTGAAGGTAATAAACTGTCCTGAATTTTAACCGGTAACAATTTCGGCTCAGCGCCGGAGGATGGTAACTGAAGTACTTGCTTCACCCAGGGCACTTGCTGACGCTGAAACTCACGGGTCCAGCGAAAAACCTGATTGGCGTTGATGTCATATTGTCTGGCGATGGCAGAAACTGACTGTGTACCAGCTAAAGCCAGTTGTGCAATATTCATTTTGAATGCCGATGAGAAAGAACGGCGTTTATCTGAAATTTGTGGTGTGATGTCTGAAGACATAAAAACCTCCCGGTAGAAATACAGGGAGCATGTCGAGTATTAATGATCTATGCCAGATGCGTCCGCCGGACGCTTACCAAAGTTGTGCACCCGAACGTAAATTGAGTGTCAGAGACGATGATCCAGCAACAGAGATATCGGCTGCAACACCAATATCTGGTGAAGGTAATAAACTGTCCTGAATTTTAACCGGTAACAATTTCGGCTCAGCGCCGGAGGATGGTAACTGAAGTACTTGCTTCACCCAGGGCACTTGCTGACGCTGAAACTCACGGGTCCAGCGAAAAACCTGATTGGCGTTGATGTCATATTGTCTGGCGATGGCAGAAACTGACTGTGTACCAGCTAAAGCCAGTTGTGCAATATTCATTTTGAATGCCGATGAGAAAGAACGGCGTTTATCTGAAATTTGTGGTGTGATGTCTGAAGACATAAAAACCTCCCGGTAGAAATACAGGGAGCATGTCGAGTATTAATGATCTATGCCAGATGCGTCCGCCGGACGCTTACCAGATATCTAATGCTATAAATACTAAGATCCATTGATCTTTCTAAGCGAATGACTGAATAGCATGGCGACTTGATATAATCACTTTTTCAAAAAATAATCCGCACAAAATCACTATGCCTAGAATAATGCTAACAGATGACTGGTGCTCCCACTTGATACCGGCGTGTCTATAATCAACCAAAACATCGTATGTCGCTTAAACGAGTTTTGTACCGAAAGCTACCCACATAACTAAATATGTAATGTGGGTAGTCTACACTTGACAGCTAAAGCAATTTTCAATTCATTCCGATCATTTTCTCAACTAATCAGAATTATCCTAGACGGATTTTTACATTGACGGTAAAAATCAATCTTCATGAATAAATTGATACTCTTTCTTTGGCAGAGTAGTTCCGGTTGTACCCCACGTTCCTGAAGGCCCATCATCACCGCCACCGCCACCGCCACCGCCACCGCCACCGCCGATTAGATCTCCAGGGCCACCTAAGAGGCTAATTTTTTTATCACTACTTACATAGGTCGCAAGGTTTTCGATTAATAAATTATTAATACTTTGATAAGCACTATCTCCAGAATAAGTACCATAGTGCATATTTATTTTATACATCCGAGTTGATCCAATAGATGTACCTAAAGTACAAACATCCTGGCTTTGCGATGCTTCAGGAACAAATGTCGTGAAATATAACGTTCCATCGACTACAGTACCCGAACCAAACACCTTTTCGCCAGTCCCACTGAGCCAATATACCCATCCACTAGCACTAGTTAGACCAGCAAGAACATCAGAATCAGATGTATTTGGCTTAGTAGTTATATCATACAGATTACTTATTTGTATTGCTGACGGTTTAGTTGATGATGATAAATAAGTACCAATATGATAATCACGTAACATAAAATACGCGTTATTTACTAATTTTTCAGAAGCTGGATATTCACGATCCCCACTACCTAACAATACGGCATCAAAAGGAATTTCTGCGTATGAATAAGTTGAATCCTCATTTTTTGTAACTTTTTTATTAATAGTCCGAACGATTATTGGGGCATTAAAAAAACGACGATCTTGATTTGTTACAGCACCATTACCCAAAGAAGCAAATTTAAAAATACTCCATTTAGTTTTATCACTGCTCGCCATATCCATTCGCCATACATTCCCGCCAGTATCGGTTGCATACAATCTATCCGTCACGCCATCACCATCACTATCGAGAGCGGTAACTTCACTAGGCATCATATTTAGCATGTCAGTTTTCTGTAAGTTTGTAGATGATGAAGTATCTGGAGAAACCTTAAATTTCAATGCACCAGTGTTAGCATCTACAAAATAAATTGCATTTCCAACATTAGTTGTACCTGCACCTGAATAACCACCGGAGAAAATAAGTATTGGATTTGTTTCTCCTAGAATTTTGGTTACAACAGGAGTAGACCATGTATAGCCTAAACGATCGAAGCCAGAAGTTGTTCCTCCTGTAATAGCCCACTTCATAGTAGGCGAATTAGGATTTGTGACATCAAACGAATAATAACTTCTGCCTCCCTGCCGTTGACCCACAAATACCCACGCTTTGTCGCCACTTCCACTACTTGTAATTAATCCATCATTATTACCATCTAAAACATAACTCACTGGGGTTCCATCAAGACCGTTCATGTGTGATACAGAGCTATCGTTATCACGCAATGCTGTTTGATTCTTGAGTAATGGATATGGAATAAATGCCCATGATTCATCGACAGTATCACCTAAATCTTTAAACATATGAAGGAAACCAGCATTAGTCCCAACTAATATACGAAGATCTGGTTGGCTTGAGCCTGAAGGAACCCCATAATTAATAACTATTGGTTTACTGTGCATCATATCCGAAACTATCGTTTTTCTATTATTTGTAGGTGTTGCACCATCTACGTCTTTACCTAAAATCCAACTTATTTGCGTATCAATTTGAGTTGTATCTGTGACGTCTAAATCAGTGACTAATTGTGTATCAGATCCAGCTATAGATGTTAGATTAGTCCTATTTAAAGAGACTAGAGTAGACCCATTATTGGTATAAACTGTCCGGCTTGCTTTGTTTGCAAGCATACTTTGAACACCACCCTTATCAATAGATGCGCCATCACCAATATCAGAGGACCAAAATGTTGTTGCAGTTGTGATTATTTTTCCTTCACTAGAAATTGCAGCCGTATCATTTTTATCAACGATGTATTTTTTGGTATCTGAATATTTTAGTTTTTTTATGTTACCAACCCAATTAGGACCTTCACCAGGAGTGAATATTGGATAGTATAAATTATTTAAATATTGAGAACGGTCAACGGTGCTACTAGCAGTAGTTGGCGCCAACATAGAATATTGACCAGCTAATATATCAATAAGAATATTACGAAGAGCCTCTCCTAAAGCGGACGCATCAGCTGCACCGTAGTATTTTCCACCACCTTGAGTTGCGGTTGCAGTTAAGAGATCTTTAGCATTGGCCATGGCATCATTACCAAAACCGATAGTGTATGTTGTTACTGTTTGTGTTCCACTCAAAGCACTTTGATCTTTATTTTTCAAATATCCAGCTAGCGAAGGTAAATAACTGGTTTTTTTTGTATTCCCCTCATAGTAAGTCATGGACTTACCCCAATCAGCTAGTTCTGCACTAGTGAGTTTTGTACTATTAATATATTCACTAGTAATTAGCGAATTTGCAGCAGTATCATGTGTAGGTTCACCGTCTGTGATCAAAATAACATAACCATGGTTATGACAACTGTCAAAAGGGGTTTTGTATTGGGTCAGACCACTCAGCATTGCCGTTGGATCATAAGCTGGATTGCCATTCCATTTGCCTTTCCAAACGCTGCCACCTTGCCAATAATGGGCTACTTCATAAAAAGTTTCTGATAGCGGAGTCCATGTTTCAGCTTTCAGACCGTTAACTGTATTGATTAGCGCTTGCCTATACCCAGCATTGGTATCAGTTGTATCTGTCGTGTCATTAGCATTTTTAGAGGCGAATACAATACGACCACCATCATCAGCACCCGGTGTATCGCTATTGTTATTATTCATATTGAATGTTGCAAGACCATAATCTACGGATGGTGTTGATGTAACGAGGTCAGCAATTGTATCTTGGGCTACTTTTAATCTTGTGCTTGTTTGAATTCGGCCATTGTAATACCAATCAACATAGTCACTAGTGAAAAAATAAATCTGTGAAGCACTTGAAAAATTTGCAGCTGTTCCTGTTGTACCATAAGATGTATTTATAGCGTTATGGCTCCCACTGAGTGGATATCCACTAACAGATGACAATCCGGGGTTATTCATATCTTTAGCTGTAATATCGTCTTGACAATCTATATAGTTATTTACAGAGCTGTTTCTACCTGTCAAACTCAAATTGGCCCAACTATAATTTTTCCCATTTTTTTGAATTATTCCAAATTTACCACCATAATGCCCTAAAGTATCTAATACTGATTTAGCAGCATTGCAGTTATTATAATTGGAACTAACAGAAAAATAAGTTGAATCTCCAGATTTTGGCACCGACCCATCTGTTGACCAATATATTCTTGAATATGTAGTCGTTGGAGTAAAAGGTATTGAAGCATCGACTGAACTATCCATACTTCCAGAATTATCAAAAATAATCATAACCCGTGGCTGTACACCAGCCTGAGCACTCACATCTAATACATATAATTCTGTATCATCAGCGAAAACACTATTCGATTGCACCAAAAAGCTTAGGAATGATGCTATCAAAATAGTTTTAATAAATGTTTTCATCATCATCTCTCCCTAATTACCATTTGTTGATAATAATGGCTGCTCTATGTTTAGGGTCATTTGAATTCGCCCAGTATTACCTTTTCCAAAATTATCATTGTTGTCCGCATCCACATAACGACAGCTCTTTATGGATGATACACTTGTAGCGCTAAATCTACGTTTACATGAAGTTTCAGCTCTAAGTGTTAACGGAATAACATTTCCTGAATCAGTAGTAACGCTACTTGAAGCAGACATAGTTGATAACTTTGTTGCAAGATTATTAACAACCATTACTTCTTGCATAATCCCAATAAGATTTTGTTCCGCATTATTTCGATCAGTGAGTGAACCTATCATTTTCAAATCTTCACGAGCCCATTGCATTACCGATACAGCAATTAATGTTAATGGAAGAATTAAAATTAAAGCGATCACTAAGACCATACCTTTTTCATTGATTATCGATTTCATTCTGTATAGTCTCCGTTGTTATTGAACATAACGGCGGACTGAAGCAATAGTCGTTTGTAGTGATCTGCTGGCGTATAAGACACATCCCCTAACCTGTAAGTATTAGGATTAGTGTAATTACTACTCGGTTCAATAGAACGAACTAATAAGAAAATTCGCCCTCCAAGTACTCGTCTTTCATCCCATTGTTTTTGAGTCACACTTTCAGGTGTGATGTACGCATCAATGATACCATCAGGTTCAAGCGTGTTATCGACAGCAAATAAGATTCGCATTTTTTCTACGCCTCTAACAATCGATGTGTCTTGTATTGCATCTGTCAGATATAACAGGTGTAATTCTGGTACGGAATTTTGTATGCTAATGTAATAAATATGCCGGATATATTCCCAGACTTGGCGATTTGGCATGATTGTTGTGTCTGGGCGAATTTCAGAGCCTTTGAAAAAATTCAAAGCTTGAACATTTGATGCAATATAAAAATGATTTGCATCTAGAGCGGCAGCATCACTGATGGGGTTACCTTGAGCTCTTTTTATGTCAACGATATCAGAATTAGTTGATAAAGAGGCGCCTGACGGTAATGTTATACACGAAAGAGCCGTTCCCTTGCTTCCAGCAGCATTGACATGTTGAATCCAAACCGAACGTATATTACCTGATGATTTGGGAAAGCTACCAATAGAACGGGTATCTAGGCAATCGCTACTGGAACTAAAACTGTTTGCAGCAGTACTTAGACTAACACCTGAGTCAAATGAAAGTGGAAGACCTGTATAATCTCCCCAAAAACCAGCCATATGAAGATCTCGAAGGATCAAATTCATCCCAATTCGTCCATTTTCTTGCAATTCACCATTATCGAGAGAGGCATGAGTTGTTTCTTTTGATATACCATAAAGAGAAAACAACCCACTGATAAGAAACAAACCAATAACGATTGAAATCATCCATTCTATTAAAGTATAACCAGAAACATGTTTCATAAAACGGTCCTTACAACATACTGACGATGTGACCTTCCACCAGTGCCACAGGACGTATTTCCTGCATTTTGGAGAGTTCCATTCAATTCCTCTTTTGATTGCCAGCTGACAGTAATAGTGACATTCGCAGCATTTTCACTACCAATCCGAGTCATTTGAATGCAACCAGTGGGCGCCATCATCGCATTACTAGTACCAACAGTTGAAGTTCCTTGTAATTGATTTTGGAAACTATACAAATCTAAATTGACAAGATCAGCTTGAGAACAGTTCGACATAAGACCGCTAGTTTGTGCACAATCTGGGACGGTTAAACTAGAACCGGATACAGTAGAAGAAAACGTTGAACCGCTTCCAGCCAATTGCGTAGTAATCCAGGCTGTTTTATTCAATCGCAATCGGTCTTGAAGATCTGTAGCTACATACATAGCTATCGTTCTTTGCCTAGCCTCATACGATGAAAACTTAGAAACACCTTGCAGAACAATTAATCCCAAAAGACTAATAGTTAGAATAGTAGCTGCAATTAATACCTCAATAAGAGTAAATCCTTTACATTTGATACAACTACACATCATTAGCATCCCCTAGCTCAATTCCAGCAATTACTACCAGTACCAGTGCTTGATTTAGTCCCGTTCTGGGTTAAAGAAAATGCTGTGCAATCACTATCAGACGCTTGTGATCCACGAGCAGTAGCAGTTAATGTATAAGTCGATGTAGTAGGAGTAACTATCGTTATTGAATAATACCCATTTTCTGATGTGTAAATGGCTGATGATGTTGCAGTAAGACCAAGATTCATTAAACTACCATATTGATTATTATCAAGATAA
Source organism: uncultured Tolumonas sp. (assembly GCF_963678185.1). Classification (NCBI taxonomy): domain Bacteria; kingdom Pseudomonadati; phylum Pseudomonadota; class Gammaproteobacteria; order Aeromonadales; family Aeromonadaceae; genus Tolumonas; species uncultured Tolumonas sp. Next base: position 3,164,005 of record NZ_OY782757.1, on the reverse strand, counting down.
TAGCTTTCCTCTAAATTACTGATGCGAATAAGTGAAGATGTAGCTTCCGTTCTATGGCTAGTTCTTACATATTGCATATAGCTAGGGAATGCAATTCCTGCAAGTATTGCAACGATAGCAACAGCTATCATCAGCTCAATCAAAGTAATCCCTGATGTCGTTTTCATCATGCCCTCAAAAGTAACTTCTATTTTCGGTGTCACATGCTAAGTTTAGCCAATTTTTAAGCTTTTAGTGACGATTTATCCGTGTTATGTGACAAAAATGGATTAGGATCTTATAAATTTTTTCATACTGAGCCATACTGACAATACGGCATATTAAAAATAATTGTGGCTGACCCATATGCAAGAACGAGGCTTTACATTATTCGAATTACTCATAACGATTGCTATAGGAATCATACTATTAACGATCGGTTTACCTTCAATGAGACAGTTCATTGTTAGCAATGCAGTTGAACAAGAGTCGAACAATTTTTTTAATTCTATTCACTCTGCAAGAAGCCAAGCTATTGCTCTTAACCAGGATGTCGTAGTGTGTTATGCTAATACATCAAATACTTGTACCACAACTGGATACAATCATTTATTAGTCTTTGTTGACAAAGATCAAAATGGCGTACTCAACACTGGAAATGCGGATCCCGATGTTATTCTGCTTACAGGTGGTTCAATCAGTAACAGCATTATCCTCAACGCATCACAAACAAATTATAGATTTACGCAAGATGGAATGTTGCGCAATAATGGTGCAACGTTAACTTTATACAATAATGATTTCGGTTGCTCTGCACGTAGGATCATATTGTCATTAGCTGGGAGTGCTCAGATTTGCGATAATAGTAAGGCTGGAGTTTATGGTTGTCCTACAGGCAATTATTGTCAATGATTCAAACCAATCCTTTTCTCTAGACTACTTTATCTCACTTACTGGAGCTTTCGTTTAAATAACTTGAGGAGAGATAAAATGTATTTTAATGCACCAGTTATTCCTTGGCATATGATTACGTTTAACACAGAGAATCAAACTCAATTAAAATTAAGCATGAAATTTACTGATGATTTATTTTTGGCTTATATGAATAATCAACATTCACCAACAAATACTTCTTACTACTACAAACACAACGATAGTGAATCAATATATTATTTACCACCTGAAATTTCTTCAATCTTATCAGATATACTTAGCCAATATGGTGCGACCGTATTAATAGAAGAACCAAACATTATAGGATTCGAAAAACATACTTTTTAGTTTTTCACATATAATATGTTGATTCTTCAGAATTTCAGGGAGTAAGTTCTTTATTGTTATAAATGGCGGATTCAATTACGAAGTGCGACAACTTTAAACATCAAAACAGCGAGATGTGATACTCAGGATTTTTACTCCCGCCAAGAAGTGAAAAGCCAATGAAATACACACATCTCACTGAGAATGAAAGGTATATGTTGTCAGCCTTGAGAAAGCAAGGACTGACTGTCGCATCCATCGCCAAAGCCTTAGGTCGTCACCGAAGTACGGTCTACCGGGAAGTGGAACGAAACTCCCGATGGTGCAATTATGACCAGCTTTATAGTTACCAACCAGCGCGAGCCCAGCAAAAAGTCAGGGTAAGAACAAAGAAAGCCCGAAGGAACAAACGGTATGATCACATGGACTTTCTGCTGGTTGATGCCTTACTGAAATTGCATTGGAGTCCAGAACAGATCGTTGGCTATTTTCGTTATAACGGCTATCCGGTGATGAGCCATGAAACGATTTATCAGCATGTTTGGACTGATAAAAGTCAGGGCGGCAATCTCTGGCAATACCTGAGACAATCGCCGAAAATCAGGCGTAAACGCTATCGAAGTAAAGACAGCCGAGGGCGAATAGCAGCCAAACGGCATATCAGCGAACGCCCCGAATTAGTGAATGAACGAAAAGAGTTCGGACACTGGAAAATCGATACTTTCATTGGACACGGCAGTAAACATTGCCTGGTCACGATGGTCGAAAGACAAAGCCGCTATACCCTCATAGGGCAACTGGATGATCGGACAACAGAAAGCCTGAACACACGAGTCGGTTGGTTGATCAAAGAAACGGGCTTACCCTTTAAAATCATCACAGCAGACAACGGCACTGAATTTAACCAATATCAGCAGTTAGAGAACAGCCATGGTTGTGATTTTTACTTTGCGACACCGTATCATTCGTGGGAACGAGGGACCAACGAAAACACCAATGGTCTGATCAGACAATACATCCCGAAAAAGCAAAGCATGGCGTTGTTAGGTCAACGGCATTGCAGCGACATAGCCAGAAGATTAAACACGAGACCAAGGAAAGTACTTGGATTTAAAACCCCAGAGGAATATATCCGTGAGTATCGTTAAGCTATGTCGCACTTCAAATTTGAAGTTACGAATCATTATTCACTGGATATTGATTTAATGTTGATTTTCAATTGAATTAGCACAATTAAAAGAATATAAAAACATTATTGCATGTACTATTTAAGTACATGCAATGTCTTTACGTTAACTTAGATAAGGAAATCGTTCAGTGTTTTACCCGCCACAATGCCTTCGCGAATTGGTACTGGTTGGCGACCTTGGCCGGTCCAAGTCTGCACATTGCCTTCCGCATCAGTGTACTGATACTTAGCTGGGCGCGGTTCGCGCTTAGTTGCTTTCTCGGTAGTTTGAACTGCACCAACCAAATCAGCCAGGTCAATACCTTCAGATTTCAGCAGCTCTTTATACTCAGCAATTTTCTGCAAACGAGCTTCCTGGCTCTTACGTACTGACTCTTCCTGTACGCGGCGTTCTTCAACGATCGCAGTTAACTTTTCGAAACCTTCGTTCAGCTGTTCCAAAGTCAATTCGCGGGTAATGGCCTTTAAGCTGCGAGCATTTAAAAAAGTACGTAAAAAATCTGACATGGAGGTTTGCCTTCAAAGAAGAGTTGTTAAATGGATGGCTGTATTAACCAGCCCTTTGATTGTATATTGTCGTTTTAAATAAAACAAACTGGTTAGCACAAGTTAATTCTGATTTGTCACCAAATGCTGACCAAGAAAAGTAGTGCATAGCACCATTTTCATTTCGTCATTTTCAAAAATATTATGTAAATCACTTTTCTTTGTTTTCAAAATTGGTTGAATATTGCCGGAATGTACGGCTAAAAGTAGGTAGTGATGTTTTTTAAGCTGAGTTTCTTCCGCCATAATTGCTCTGGCATGTCCAACAGAACAACCCCAAATTTCAGCCAGTTTTTTATAGTTGGGAATACATTGATTAAAATCAGTTGAGCGTTTGTCTTGTGCCATCAACAAATGCTCGTCTAAAAAAGACATTAAATCATCGTGCGTAAAGTTTTCGTATGATTTCATATGTAGTCTCATTATTATTTTTATTATATGTATATATTACCAGTGTTATTTACTAACTACCAATGCAAGAAATAAATTTAATTAATATTTTTGCTTGTTAGTACTGCAAAAGTATTTTTGTTTGCAAAGACAAAGAGCAAACAAAATTTCATATTTTTTGCTTTGCACTCCCTTACTGCGGACAGTTTTGTTTGCTTATTGGTTTGCAAACCCATAGTGCGGATTTGAATGGTTATTACAGTACTATTGTGTCAACTATATCCATCTTTTATCTATTTGCTTGCCAATAATGTCATGCATATTCAGAACTTCTACATTTGCGTGCCAGAAATGACAAAAGCAATGTCATATAGACGACTCAGTTACATGGCAATCTTCGCAAGCTATGCTTGCGGACTTAAACAAACTCAATTCCGCATTATAAGAAATACCCAGGAAATGTATGCCCAATTAATTCATCTGAACGAAGCAAAACATCAGCATGATCGTAATATTTCTGTATCATCTCTACTGATGTTCCACAGACTTTAGCTATTAAATAAATTTCTTTTCCGCTTTCTAGCGCCTGAGTTATATAAGTATGACGACAAGAATATAAACTAAGGTCATGTATTTTTTTGTCAATCCCAACAAACTCACACAACTGATTGAACGTTTTCCCGTGTTCAGGCAACTCCTGCTTTTCCGGACGACAAAATACAAAGTTATCAAAAAACTTTGTATTCACCATTTCATCAATTCTCAATGAACTCCAACTTTCAAGATCACAATCAAGAATATCCGCAGGAAAATGATCCAAAATACCATATTTTAGATAGAAATAATCTATGACTTCAGCTATGCACTCCGCAGAATTTCGATGCAAAGGTACATATCTAAAGTTATTATAGGTACCATGTATTTTACCGGCTGTAATTTTAACTCTATAAAATTTTGCTTCATGGAGCTCAATATCTGAAAAGCGAATATTTTCTACTTCCTCTCCAGGGCGAATCCCAGTAAAGATCAAAAAATTGAATAACTGCTTCAATAAAAAGCGTCTATCTTTTGTGATTTCCTTTCTACTGGCATCAATAAAGCCATCAAATTTAGAATCAATTAAGTCTAAATTTCTTTCTGTGAAAAAACCTCGTCGTGTTGATATATCCCTATCAACACTAGGCATTTTTGGTATATCACCTTGTCGGATGTATTTATATTTAACTGCAACATTAAAAATTAGATTCAAAACTGTACGATACATAGTTTGCTGTGTTTTGCTTTTAAATAATTCAGGACTATTTAAATACTCTTCTATTTCAAACACCCCAAATTGTGTAATCAAAAAACTTCCATAATTCCTAACCAATACCCCTTTTTCATCCAAAAGTCGCTTATAATCTTCATGGATAGATTTTTTTCTATTCTTATTATTCAGTTCTTCTATAACCAACGAAGCAAGATCCAAAATCTTGTTTTTTCTTCTATTAGGACTCTCTAATACAGTGCCATTTTTAGCAATTGCATAATATCCATAAGCAAGTTCTAACGCCTCACCTATAGTGCATACACCTAAACTGCACTGTTTTTTAATGCCACCCAAGTTAAGGTAAATATAATAATTCTTGCTGCGCTTAGTTAAGTAAACTGCAAGTCCCTCTTTCAGCTGCATGTATCCACCAGGTAATAATTCTTTCATTTTATACCCCGTTTTATACTTTCTTTTATACCTCCTACAAATGTAGCAAAAAATCCTTTCAAAACAATAGCATTATATACGCACTGTAAATTCAAAATCCGCCGATGAATAATCGTGACGGTTCGAGTCCGTCCCTGGGCACCATCATTAAACCCGCATAAGCGGGTTTTTTTGTATCTGTTATATTCCAAAAATATCTTTCTGCACTTTTCCCTGTCAAAACCTTGCTCTACACTATCCGCCATCTGTAATGACGAAGAGAACACCATGGCGCAATTTATTTACACCATGAATCGCGTAGGCAAAGTAGTACCGCCTAAGCGTCATATCTTAAAAAATATTTCCCTCTCGTTCTTCCCTGGCGCCAAAATCGGTGTCTTAGGTCTGAACGGTGCAGGTAAATCAACCCTGCTGCGCATCATGGCCGGCATCGATACCGAAATTGAAGGCGAAGCACGTCCGCAACCAGGGATCAAAATCGGCTATCTGCCACAGGAACCGAAACTCGATCCTGAACAAACGGTGCGTGAAGCCGTTGAAGAAGCCATGGGCGAATTAAAGCGCGCCATGACGCGTCTTGACGAAGTCTATGCCGCTTACGCCGAACCCGATGCTGACTTCGATAAGCTGGCTAAAGAACAAGGTGAATTGGAAGCCATAATCCAATCTCACGATGGTCACAACATGGAAAACCAGCTGGAACGTGCTGCTGATGCACTGCGTCTGCCTGCGTGGGATGCCCAGATCAAAGTGCTGTCAGGGGGCGAACGTCGCCGTGTTGCACTGTGCCGCCTGCTGCTCGAAAAACCAGACATGCTGCTGCTCGACGAGCCAACCAACCACTTAGACGCCGAGTCTGTGGCGTGGCTGGAGCGTTTCCTGCACGACTACGAAGGCACTGTTGTTGCGATCACGCACGACCGTTACTTCCTCGATAATGTTGCTGGCTGGATCTTGGAACTCGACCGCGGTGAAGGTATTCCGTGGGAAGGTAACTACTCTTCTTGGCTGGAACAAAAAGACGCCCGTCTGGCCCAAGAAGCCTCTACCGAAGCAGCTCGTCGTAAATCGATCGAGAAAGAGCTGGAGTGGGTACGCCAAAATCCGAAAGGTCGTCAGGCAAAGAGCAAGGCCCGTCTGGCCCGCTTTGAAGAGCTCAGTGGTCAAGATTACCAGAAACGGAATGAGACCAACGAACTGTTTATTCCACCAGGACCACGCTTAGGCGACAAAGTGGTGGAAGTGGAAGGTTTGTCCAAGTCTTACGGCGATCGTCAGCTGATCGATAACCTGTCATTCAGCATTCCGAAAGGTGCCATTGTTGGCATCATCGGTCCGAACGGTGCCGGGAAATCGACGCTGTTCCGTATGTTGAGTGGTCAGGAACAGCCAGACAGCGGCACTATCACCTTAGGCGACACCGTCGTTCTGGCCTCGGTTGATCAGTTCCGTGACAGCATGGACGATAAAAAGACCGTATTTGATGAAGTCGCCAATGGGCAGGATATTCTGAAAATCGGCAATTTCGAGATCCCAAGTCGTGCGTACGTTGGTCGCTTTAACTTTAAAGGTGTTGACCAGCAAAAACGCGTGGGTGAACTCTCTGGTGGTGAACGTGGTCGTTTGCATCTGGCAAAACTGCTGCAGACCGGCGGCAACGTGCTGTTACTCGACGAACCAACCAATGATCTGGATATCGAAACGTTGCGTGCACTGGAAAATGCCCTGCTGGAATTCCCTGGCTGTGCTATGGTGATCTCGCATGATCGCTGGTTCCTCGACCGTATTGCGACCCATATTCTGGATTATAGCGATGAAGGTAATGTCCGCTTCTTCGAAGGTAACTTTACCGATTATGAAGAGTGGAAAAAGAAAACCTTAGGTGCCGAGGCATTACAGCCACACCGCATCAAATACAAGAAAATCGCCAAATAAGCTGCATAAAAAAGGGCCTGCAACTTCGGTTGCAGGCCCCTCTCTTTGGTAATGATGATTACCTTGTTTTGGCAGCGGTAACTGGTTCCAAGCCATCTGAGCGTCCGGTAAGCCGTCAGATGTTGCGGCAAGCTTCCTCCGGTAAGAGTACCTTGCAAAATTTAGTCGTAGTGTTCGTTCCACCCGAACGAGATAAATAATACGACATTCCTTTTAGAATGTGATTGCAAATATTGCATTAAAAGCTGGTTATTGCGCAAGAGCTCACCAATAATATACAAATTACTAATCAGTTATTGCTGAATAATTGGATTTTATGAAATTAGACCGTTTAGATAAAAAAATTCTGAATCTAATGCAAAAAGATGCGCGCATTAGCAATCTTGATCTGGCGGAACAAGTCGGGTTATCGCCGTCACCTTGTTCCCGTCGCATTAAAGCATTGGAAGAATCCGGCTTGATCTTAAAGCATGTCACGCTGCTTAATCCGGAAAAACTCAATTTAAAGCTGACTGCGTATATCCACATTAACATGGATAAACATACGCCGGAGCGCCTGAATAACTTCAATCAGGCGGTATCAGAAATGCCGGAAGTCATGGAATGCGCACTGATCACCGGTAACGATGCGGATTACCAACTAAAAGTGGTCGTCCCCGACATGGAATTTTATCAGCATTTTCTACTGGAAAAACTGACACGAATTGAAGGTGTTACCGGCGTTCGCTCAAGTTTCGTTTTACAACAGGTAAAACAATTCACTTCACTACCGTTGGATCATCTGGAATAACCGCCAATAATGATCCTACAACCTCTGCTTTTGGTGTAAAATACGCCGCCTGAAAACAGGATGCAGTAGATGCTGTATCCTGACCTTTCCGTAAAAATCTGACCCGTGAATTTAAATTTGAGGACAAAGTAGAGATGGATAACGCTCGCCCAATCCGCCGTGCCCTGCTCAGCGTTTCTGACAAGACCGGTATCGTGGAGTTCGCCCGTGCCCTGCAACAACGTGGTGTCGAACTGCTCTCCACTGGCGGCACTGCGCGCCTGCTCGCTGACGCTGGCTTGCCTGTTACCGAGGTTTCCGACTATACCGGCTTCCCGGAAATGATGGATGGCCGCGTTAAAACCCTGCATCCGAAAGTTCACGGTGGAATTTTAGGTCGCCGCGGTATTGATGACGCCATCATGGCGCAACACACCATTAGCCCAATCGATCTGGTTGCCGTTAATCTTTATCCGTTTGCTGCGACAGTTGCGAATCCAAACTGTGCTTTAGAAGACGCCATCGAAAATATCGATATCGGCGGCCCAACTATGGTGCGCTCCGCTGCGAAAAATCACAAAGACGTAACTATCGTAGTAAATGCGAAAGATTATACCCGTGTCGTAGCGGAAATGGATGCCAATGCCAATTCGCTGACCTACGCGACCCGCTTTGATTTAGCCATCGCCGCATTCGAACACACCGCCGCTTACGATGGTATGATTGCCAACTACTTTGGCACCAAAGTACCAACTTATGGTGTGCAAGACGAAGCCAGCGCCGACTCTAAATTTCCACGTACCATCAATTTCCAGTTCATCAAAAAACAAGACATGCGTTATGGCGAAAACAGCCATCAAGCCGCTGCTTTTTATACCGAGGCTGACGTGCAGGATGCCTGTGTTTCTACTGCCACCCAGTTGCAAGGCAAAGCGCTCTCTTACAACAACATTGCAGATACCGATGCTGCGTTGGAATGTGTCAAAGAGTTTGCGGAACCAGCCTGTGTCATCGTGAAACATGCCAACCCATGTGGCGTGGCATTAGGTAACGACATTCTGGAAGCTTATAACCGTGCTTACCAAACTGACCCAACCTCTGCGTTTGGTGGCATCATCGCGTTCAACCGCGAATTAGACGCCGCAACCGCAGAAGCCATTGTCAGCCGTCAGTTTGTTGAAGTAATTATTGCGCCAATCGTTAGCGAAGAAGCAAAAGCAGTGGTCGCGAAAAAAGCCAATGTGCGTCTGCTGGAATGCGGTCAGTGGCAAGGAAAGGCCACTGGCTTTGACGTCAAGCGTGTGAACGGTGGTTTACTGGTACAAGATCGCGATCAAGGCATGGTCACCTTAGACGATCTGAAAGTGGTCACTAAACGCCAACCAACTGAACAAGAATTACAAGATCTGCTGTTCTGCTGGAAGGTCGGCAAATACGTTAAATCCAACGCCATTGTGTATGCCAAAGGTGGCATGACCATCGGTGTCGGCGCTGGCCAAATGAGCCGTGTTTATTCTGCTAAAATTGCAGGAATCAAAGCCGCTGATGAAGGCTTAGAAGTAAAAGGTTCAGTCATGGCCTCTGACGCCTTCTTCCCGTTCCGTGATGGTATTGATGCAGCAGCTGAAGCCGGTATTACCTGTGTGATTCAGCCAGGCGGCTCAATGCGCGATCAGGAAGTGATCGATGCTGCCGATGAACATGGTATGGCAATGGTATTTACCAACATGCGTCATTTCCGTCACTGATTTTTTAAAAGAGAATATCGAATGAATATCTTAATTATCGGTAATGGCGGTCGTGAACATGCACTTGCATGGAAGGCCGCACAATCACCACTAGCCGACAAAGTGTTTGTCGCGCCCGGTAACACCGGTTCAGCCCGTGAACCCAAAGTCGAAAATGTAAATATCAGTGCCACTGACGTTCCGGCATTATTAGCTTTTGCCAAAGAACAAAACATCGGCCTGACTATTGTCGGCCCGGAAGCACCACTGGTGATCGGTGTGGTTGATGCCTTCCGTGCCGCAGGTCTGAAAATTTTTGGTCCAACCGAAGCAGCTGCACAGTTAGAAGGTTCAAAAGCCTTTACTAAAGATTTTTTGGCTCGCCATAAAATCCCAACTGCTGCTTATCAAAATTTTACCGAAATTGAGCCGGCATTGGCTTATTTACGCCAACAAGGTGCACCGATTGTAATCAAAGCCGATGGCCTTGCTGCAGGTAAAGGGGTCATTGTAGCAATGACCCTTACAGAAGCTGAAGATGCGGTGCGCGATATGCTGTCTGGTAACGCCTTTGGTGATGCCGGCAGCCGTGTTGTGATTGAAGAATTCCTTGATGGTGAAGAAGCCTCTTTTATCGTCATGGTCGATGGCAAAAATGTACTGCCAATGGCTACCAGCCAAGATCACAAACGCATTGGTGACGGCGATACCGGCCCGAACACCGGTGGTATGGGTGCATACTCGCCAGCACCGGTTGTCACACAGGAAGTGCATGATCGCGTCATGCAGCAAGTGATTTGGCCAACAGTGCAAGGCATGGCCGCCGAAGGTAACCCGTATACTGGTTTCTTGTATGCCGGTTTGATGATCGACAACCAAGGCAACCCAAAGGTAATCGAATTTAACTGCCGCTTTGGCGACCCAGAAACCCAACCAATAATGCTACGGATGCGCTCTGATTTGGTGGGGCTGTGTCTGGCTGCTTGTGCAGAACAGTTAGACCAGAAAACCGCCGATTATGACCCACGCCCTGCCGTAGGTGTCGTGTTAGCTGCAGCCGGTTACCCAGCGGAAGTGCAAAAAGGTGATATTATCGAAGGTCTGGCGACTAATGAATCTGATACCGCCAAAATCTTCCACGCTGGCACCGCCGAACAAGATGGTAATGTGATTACTGCCGGTGGCCGAGTGTTGTGTGCAACTGCGTTAGGTCAATCGGTCGCAGAAGCACAGCAAAACGCTTATGCTTTAGCAGCCACTATCCATTGGGATGGTATCTACTATCGTAAAGACATCGCCTGGCGTGCTATTGCTCGCGAACAGAAATAATCAGCCTTTCATTCTGATTATGAACAGAGTAAAACAACACCTAGGTTTGTTTTACTCTGTTAACTCAGTCAAAAACCTGTCAGATTTTGCAAAATAACAATAGAAATCAACCTTCTGCAGCAAAATCAAAAGATAAAAATTCCCTTTAGCATCACAAATTTGTAATCTGTTATTCGTTAGACTCAACAGAGCGTGGACGTATTTTATATGTACGGCTACACTTGGTTTGTGCTCGATCAGAATTGAGCATTCAGCTCTCTCATCTAAAACAGGAATACAGTTTAACTGTAAGGAAGCTAATCATGAAAAAACAATCCGGTTTTACCCTTATTGAATTAATGATCGTAGTGGCAATTGTTGCTATTTTGGCAGCGATTGCGATGCCCGCTTATCAAACTTATGCCCAAAGAGCTCGTTTTGCCGAAGTTGTTTCTGCAACAGGGCCTTTCAAAACAGCCATTGAGATTTGTTATCAAACTCAAGGGGGTAGTTTAAGTAATTGTAACAGTGGGACCAATGGCGTGCCATCAGCTGCAGCAGCTACAGGTGTTGTTGAAAGTGTAGCTTGGACTAGCCCAACGATTACAGCTACAGCCTCAAGCGCTATGTTCGGTGGCACTACTTACGAATACACACTAACTGCAGCATCAAGTGCTAATGCAGGACAACTGGTATGGGCAGCAAGTGGTTCTTGTAAAACTGCAGGCCTCTGCTAATAACTATATTTTAATATTGGTAAAGGATTATGGGAATTAATACCCATAATCCTTACCGTAAAAGGATTTATCTGTCGTGAATGCTTCCGCTAATGGTTTGTTAGTTAGTCTTATCCGTGCCGGTATCATTCAAGATCACCTGTCTTCTCAACTGCAAGATAAAGCCCGCAATGAAAAGAAAACTCTGGTTACCTATCTAATTGATAATGACATTATCAGTAGCAGCCAATTAGCTGAGCTCTGTGAGCAGGAATATGGTATTCCGCTATTAGATCTCGATGCCTTTGAATTAACCGAGATCCCACAAAAATACCTTAATGCCAAGCTGATTGAAAAACACCACGCTTTACCCATTTATACCCAAGGTAATACCCTATTTATTGCTGTTTCTGATCCCACCAATGTAACTGCATTGGAGGATTTTGGTTTTACTTTTAGCCTACATACTGAAGCTCTGTTAGTTGACGAACGGAAACTACAACGAGCAATTCAGCGAATAACGGACCCAACTGAGGATGAATTTACCAAGTCCATGTCTGATGACAACATTGGTGAAATCGAAGTTGGTGATGTTGATGATGCTCGTCTACAAGAAACAGCAGAAAATAACAGTGAAGACGACGCACCTATAGTTAAATATATCAATAAGGTGTTATTAGATGCCGTACGCCGTGGTGCATCTGACTTACATTTCGAGCCTTATGAAAAAAAATACCGTATTCGCTTTCGTATTGACGGTATTTTATATGAGGTCGCCACGCCACCCGTAAACTTAGCTAACCGCTTTTCTGCGCGCTTAAAGGTAATGGCCCGCCTCGATATTGCTGAGCGTCGTTTACCGCAAGATGGCCGTATTAAATTAAAACTGGCTAAAAACCGCTCTATTGATCTGCGTGTTAGCACGCTGCCCACTATGTGGGGCGAAAAAGTCGTACTACGTATTCTCGACTCATCTGCCGCAAGCCTGAACATTGAAATGCTGGGTTTTGATGATAAACAGAAAAAACTCTATCTCGACACCTTAGCCAAACCTCAGGGCATGATTTTAGTTACCGGCCCAACCGGTTCAGGTAAAACAGTGTCGCTGTATACTGGTTTAAATATTCTTAATACTTCAGAATTAAATATCTCCACTGCTGAAGATCCAATTGAAATTAACCTAGCCGGCATCAATCAGGTACAAATTAATCCTAAAGCTGGTCTAACCTTTGCTGGTGCATTACGTTCATTTTTGCGCCAAGATCCCGATGTGGTGATGGTTGGTGAAATTCGCGATCTGGAAACCGCTGAAATTGCTATCAAGGCTGCGCAAACCGGTCACTTGGTATTATCGACACTGCATACTAATTCATCAGCAGAAACACTGACTCGTTTGCTGAATATGGGAGTGCCTGCATTTAACGTTGCATCATCGGTGACTTTAATCATGGCACAACGCCTCGCTCGCCGTCTTTGCCCTCATTGCAAACAACCACACCATATTCCTGATAGTGAGCTATTAGAGATGGGCTATACTCATGATGAAGTATCTACCGGTATTACTTTATACAAACCAATAGGATGCAGTGAATGTTCAAATGGTTATAAAGGCCGGGTAGGTATTTACGAGATGATGCCAATGTCAGAAAGTATTGCTAATTTGATCATGGAAGGCGGAAATTCATTACAAATTGCCGAAATAGCTGTTAAAGAAGGCATGATGACACTGTATCGTTCAGGGCTTGAAAAAGCGCGTATCGGTGTTACCAGTTTGGCCGAAGTAAACCGGGTAACTTGCGTCTAATTTAAGGAAGAATAATTATGGCTGTGGCTCAACAACGCTCCGCCGCCAATGCGGTGAATAAGCCCAAACCCAAAGTTACGCTGGCATTTGCCTGGAGTGGCGTAAATCGTCGTGGGCAAAAAATTTCTGGTGAAGTGAAAGCCGAAACATTATTGCAGGCTAAAGCCGACTTGATTCGTCAAGGGATTGTAGTTCAAAAAATTCGTCGCAAAACAGAATCACTACTAGCTCAATATGGCCAATCCATCAAGCCAATGGATATTGCAGTATTAACCCGTCAGATATCTACCATGTTAACAGCGGGTGTACCATTGGTTCAAACACTTCAATTACTCGCTGGTAGTCATGAAAAACGCCCCATGCGCGAAATGTTGGCAAACATTTGTACTGAAATAGAATCAGGTATTCAGCCATCTAAAGCACTACGCCAATATCCACGTTATTTCGATGACTTGTATTGTGATTTAGTGTCTTCTGGTGAGCAATCGGGCGCACTTGATGCTATTTTCGACCGGATTGCTATTTATAAAGAAAAAGCTGAGGCGTTGAAATCAAAAATCAAAAAAGCACTGTTTTATCCGGCAACCGTTATTATTGTGGCATTAGTGGTTACAGCAATTCTACTTTTATATGTTGTACCAGAATTTGATAAAATTTTTAAAAGTTTTGGTGCAGAACTACCTGCATTCACTCGCATGGTTATTAATTTATCGAATCTAGTGCAACACTATTGGTATTTTCTAGCTGGCGCCTTGGTTGCGCTAATTTTTGTTTATATCCATTCATATCGCCGAATGGAATCAGTGCGTGATGGCACTGATAAGTTTATTCTGCGCTTACCTATCGTTGGTGGAATATTGCAGAAAGCAGCCTTAGCTCGTTACGCACGAACTTTATCCACAACTTTCGCCGCAGGTCTACCATTGATCGATGGTTTAGTAGCAGCGGCAGGCTCCTCAGGTAATGCCGTGTACCGTAAAGCTATCCTGTCTGTACGCAACGAAGTAATGTCCGGTATGCAAATGAACGTCGCCATGCGTACAACTGAAGTGTTCCCTGAAATGGTCATTCAAATGATCATGATTGGTGAGGAATCAGGATCGCTAGATGATATGTTGTCGAAGGTAGCCGGTATTTATGAGCAACAAGTTGATGATGCAGTAGATGCCTTATCCAGTATGATTGAACCATTGATCATGGTTGTGTTGGGTATTTTAGTTGGCGGATTAGTTATCGCTATGTACTTGCCTATATTCAAACTCGGCAGCGTTATTCATTAATTTAGTTGGTTATTCATGGATCTGATTTTTATGCTTTATAGCCAGTATCACTGGCTATATTTTTTCCTGTTAGGCTTATTCTCTCTACTGGTTGGTAGTTTTTTAAATGTCTTGATTCACCGTTTCCCTATTATGCTTGAGCGTAGTTGGCAGCAGGAATATCAAGACTATTTCGCTAATAACGATAGCAGCAATGACACTGTTACCGCAGAACGTTATAACCTGTTCTTGCCCCGTTCAGCTTGCCCGCATTGTGGTCATAAGATCACAGCCGCAGAAAATATCCCACTATTCAGTTGGTTATTCCTAAAAGGACGTTGCAGTGCATGTCATCAGCCGATCAGTGCCCGTTATCCACTGGTTGAGTTATTGTGTGCATTAGCATCCACGGCTGTCGCTTTATATTACCCACCTAGTTTAACTTTGGCCGGAGCATTACTACTAACGTGGATATTGTTAGCATTAACTTTCATTGATCTTGATAAATTATTATTACCGGACCAATTAACCCTTCCTTTACTCTGGATTGGTTTACTACTTAACTTGTCACAACAGTTCGTTCCTTTGACTGACGCCGTAATTGGAGCCATTGCTGGTTATATGGTGCTCTGGTCACTTTACTGGGCATTCAAACTACTTACCGGTAAAGAAGGCATGGGGTACGGTGATTTCAAATTACTTGCCGCCTTGGGTGCTTGGTTAGGTTGGCAGTCTCTTCCGCTAATATTGATCTTATCATCCTGCGTTGGTGCCGTATTAGGCATTACACTAATCCTAATGAAACAACAACAACAAGGTAAACCGATGCCTTTTGGTCCTTACCTAGCGATTGCCGGCTGGATCGCATTACTCTGGGGTAACCAGATAACCAACTGGTATCTAGGGTTGATCAGCTGATGTTTATTGTTGGTCTTACTGGTGGTATTGGCTCCGGAAAATCAACGGTCGCTCAGTATTTCATTGAGCTTGGTGTGCCATGTATTGATGCAGACCGAACCGCCCGAAAAGTCGTACAACCTGGAGAATTGGCTTTAAAAGCAATATCCGATTATTTTGGTGAATCAATATTACTCACGGATGGGTCATTAGATCGTCGCCAGCTACGCGATAAAGTATTTGCCGATGAACAAGCACGACAATGGCTTAATGACCTGCTGCATCCATTAATTCGTCAACGAATGCTACAACAATGCCAGGAAGCCATCGGCCCTTACTGCATACTGATGGTGCCACTACTGTTTGAAAATAATCTGCAGTCATTGGTACAACGAACATTGGTGATCGATGTTGATGAAGCAACACAAATCCGACGGACTATGCAGCGAGATAACACGACAGAAGCACAAGTTCAGGCAATCATATCCTCGCAGTGCCCACGTCAAAAACGATTAACTCTCGCGGATGACATTCTATTTAATGGTGATAACGTAACATCCGAACAACGTCAAAATGCGATCAATAAACTACACCAAACCTATCTCTCACTAGCAACTAAGAATTAACTGACCAACAACATACGATTTTCAATATGATATAATTATCTGGCTAGTAGTACCTAATAAGCTTTTTCAGAGGTAATGATCTTGGAAGTTAAATGCCCCACTTGCAGTAAATTGGTTAGTTGGATCACTGAAAATAGCTATCGACCATTTTGCAGCGAGCGTTGCCGTCTCATTGATCTTGGGGAATGGTTCAGTGAAGAACGTCGGATCGCAGATGAAAACGACTCAACCTCAGAAATGGTAGCGCTACAATTATCACCTGAAGATCTGGAATTATTAGATCAAGACTAAATAAGCTCTTCTGTTCGTTTACGTAAAATATCAATGATCGGTCTGTTTGCATCAGGAAAATCGAGTTGGCTTAGTTCATTGAACTTTACCCAGCGATCTTCTAAACCCTCTAAACTTTGAGCTTTACCTGTAAATTCAGTGACTAACCATACATCGAGCTTTACCGATTTATCGCTATAATTATGCTCGATAACCAATAAAGGCTCAGCTGCTGTTACATTAATGCCAATCTCTTCCTGTAATTCTCTTTGTAACGCCTGTTGAACCGTCTCTTCTAATTCAACTTTGCCGCCCGGAAATTCCCATTTTCCGCCCTGATGCTGATGCGTTGCCCGGCGACAAATAAAATATCCATGTTTAGGATCATAAATAACACCCACTGCGACCCATGCTTGTTTCATACATATTCCTGTTAACAAAAAGGCGACCGAAGTCGCCTTTAGATATTTTTATAACTATATTAGTCTAACTTACCATGGCAATGTTTGTATTTTTTGCCGGAACCGCAAGGACACGGATCATTTCGTCCCACTTTGACGCTATCACGTACAAACGGCTCAGCACTTGGATCTTGTTCTGATCCTGCATCATTTTCAGCAAGTGCATTGGTTTCTTCATGACTATAAGTACGTACTTGCGTTGCTTCTGATTGACGGCGTTGTTCTTCAATCGCATCAACATCCGGTTCTTGTACCTGAACTCGGCATACAATACTTACAACCTGTTGCTTCAGGTTTTCCAGCATTTGAGTAAATAATTCAAATGCCTCACGTTTGTATTCCTGTTTCGGGTTTTTTTGTGCATAACCACGTAGATGAATGCCCTGACGCAGATGATCCATAGCGGCCAAATGCTCTTTCCACAGATTATCCAGCGTTTGTAACATCACTGATTTTTCAAATTGACGCAATACTTCATGACCAGCTAGTTCTTCCTTACGTGCATAACTGGCTTCAATTTCGTCGATAACACGTTCACGAATCTTTTCTTCGTATAACTTATCATCATCTTTGATCCACTGAGCGATCGGAAGATCGATAGCAAAATCAGCACGTAAACGCAGTTCTAAGCCAGCAATATCCCAGCTTTCATCCAGTGAATGTGGCGCGATGTACTGATCAATCATACGGTTGATAACATCGGCTTTGATCATATGAATAGTGGCGGAAATATCAGCACTTTCTAATAATTCATTACGCTGTTCATAAACTACTTTACGTTGGTCATTGGCAACATCATCGAATTCAAGCAAGTTTTTACGAATATCAAAGTTACGACCTTCCACTTTACGCTGTGCATTCTCGATTGCTTTGCTCACCCAAGGATGTTCAATAGCTTCGCCATGTTCCATCCCCAGTTTTTTCATCATGCCGCTGACGCGGTCAGAGGCGAAGATACGCATCAAACTGTCTTCCATGGACAGATAAAAACGTGAAGATCCTGGATCACCTTGACGGCCTGAACGACCACGCAGCTGATTATCAATACGGCGAGATTCATGACGCTCGGTACCAATAATGTGTAAACCACCAGCTGCAATCACAGCATCATGACGTTGCTGCCATGCATTTTTGATAGCAGCGATCTGTTCCGCTGTTGGGTTTTCTAATTCATCGATCTCAGCTTGCCAGCTACCACCCAATACGATATCGGTACCACGACCAGCCATATTGGTAGCAATAGTTACCGCACTTGGACGACCAGCTTGAGCGATGATCTGCGCTTCTTGTGCATGGAACTTAGCATTCAGTACTTTATGCTCAATCCCTTCTTTCGTCAGGATATTAGACAACAGTTCTGAGTTTTCAATCGAGATAGTACCAACAAGTGCTGGACGTTGTTCTGCTACACGGATTTTAATATCTTCAATAATAGCGGCGTATTTTTCTTGTTCTGTGAGATAAACCAGATCGCCCATATCATCGCGGATCATTGGACGATTAGTCGGTAATACTACCGTTTCCAAGCCATAAATCTGCTGGAACTCATAGGCTTCAGTATCCGCAGTCCCGGTCATACCAGCCAGTTTTTCATATAAGCGGAAATAGTTCTGGAAAGTAATCGAGGCCAGTGTCTGGTTTTCATTACGAATTTTTACGCCTTCTTTGGCTTCGATGGCTTGATGCAAACCTTCTGACCAACGACGTCCAGCCATAGTACGGCCGGTATGTTCATCAACGATAACGACTTCATCATCTTTAACGATGTAATCAACATCACGTTCAAACAAAGTATTAGCACGTAATGCCGCATTAACATGATGTAACAGCGTAATGTTGGCAACAGAGAATAACGAATCTTCAGCTGTCATCAGGCCTTGTTGTTTCAGCCATTCTTCAACAAAAATTTGTCCATTTTCTGTCAAATAAGCCTGACGGGCTTTTTCATCTACGGTGTAATGGCCATTACCCTGGTATTCTTCAGAGTCTTCTTTGTCTTGTTTTTGTAACAACGGAACCAGGGTGTTGATCTTGATATACAGCTCAGAGCTGTCTTCTGCCGCACCAGAGATAATCAATGGTGTACGGGCTTCGTCAATTAATACGGAGTCGACTTCGTCCACTAGTGCATAATAAAGTGGACGCTGAACGCGCTGCTCTGCAGCAAAAGCCATGTTGTCGCGTAGATAGTCGAAACCAAATTCATTATTGGTCCCGTAGGTGATGTCACAAGCATAACCTTCTTGTTTCTCTTCATGACTCATACCGGGTAAATTACAACCGACTGTCATACCAAGAAAAGCAAACAATGGACGGCTCCATTCCGCGTCACGGCGAGCCAAATAATCGTTTACTGTAACAATATGCACACCACGTCCGGTCAATGCATTTAGGTATGCTGGTAACGTAGCAGTGAGTGTTTTACCTTCACCTGTCTTCATTTCCGCGATTTGGTTGTTGTTCAGCACCATGCCGCCCATCAACTGCACATCAAAATGACGCATTTCAAATACACGTTTAGATGCTTCACGTACGGTAGCAAAGGCTTCGGGTAATAAAGACTCTAGCTCTTCACCCTGCTGCAATCGTTGACGGAACTCAGCAGTTTTTGCTTGTAAATCAACATCAGCCAGAGAAGCGAATTGAGGCTCCAGTTCATTGATTTGTTTAACTATTTTTTTTAGTGCTTTTACTGTGCGGTCATTACGACTACCAATGATCTTGGTAAATAGTTTGGTGATCATTATTACCCAACTCTCAGGCTATTGATTATTTTCCACCCTTACGGGCAGCGATTCGGAATTTCTAATACCATTACGCGATATATGGGGACACAAAACCTAGTATTCAAGGAAAGAATATCGGGAATGCCATGTTTGCGATGCAGAAAGATTACCATAACCAGACTTTCGAGTCTGCTATTGTCAGCACTAGAAACGACAAAGCACCGGGCGGAGAACCGGTGCTTTGTGTATTTAAGAATATGAACTTAAGCTAAAACGAGTTTGGTACCAAAATAAGCGATTGGAGATTTAGCGGCAGCCTCTTCAAAGGTCACCATTTCCCACGCTTCAGCATCAGCTAACATCGCACGCAGTAATTTATTATTTACTGCATGGCCCGTTTTATAAGCTTTGAACTGGCCTAAAATGCTGTGATTACACATATACAAATCACCGATTGCATCCAGCATTTTGTGCTTCACGAATTCATCTTCGTAACGCAAACCTTCTTCATTTAGCACGCGGTAATCGTCCAGCACAACTGCGTTGTCTAAACTGCCGCCGAGCGCCAGATTTTGTGAATGCAGATACTCAATATCTTTCATGAAACCAAACGTTCTTGCACGGCTGATTTCTTTAGCAAATTTGCTGCCAGAAAAATCCAACACCAGATGTTGGTTCTGTTTATCAAAAACCGGATGACGGAAGTCAATCTGCAAATCCATACGGAAACCGCGATGATAAGGCGAAAATTCGGCCCATTTATCACCATCTTCTACTCGTACCGTCTTTTTAATACGAATAAATTGTTTTGGTAAGGATTGCTCTTCAATACCACCTGATTGCAACAGATAAATAAATGGATGCGCACTGCCATCCATTACTGGCACTTCAGGCGCATCAACTTCGACATATAAATTGTCGATACCTAACGCTGCTAATGCGGCAGATAAATGTTCAACCGTGGAAATGCGCACACCTTGTTCGTTAACCAATGCCGTACACAGCACGGTATCACGCACAAACTGCGCGTCAGCTTTTAATTCCACTTCAGGTTGCAGATCGGTTCTGACATAGATGATACCAGTATTAACTGGCGCAGGACGGAACGTCAGCGACACCTTACGACCAGAGTGTAAACCAACTCCGGTTGCGTGAACTAGTTGCTTGAGCGTACGTTGTCTAATCATAAATATCCCCACCACAGACTTTTTTGAGCTATAGCTCGTCCGTCAACTGTAACATAGCTGCCATATTGATGCTAATTTTTGTGCAGCTATACACTTAGCATAGCATGCACTGTTTATTTAGCTTTGTTCGACAGATTAATCAGCCTGCTTACGCAAAAAGGCAGGAATATCCAGATAATCTGGTTCACTGCGCGGTTGCGGTTCAGCATTCACAGTCTGCTGCATAACACGTTCATCGTAACGCGGTGCATGAGTTTCATGCATCATTGGACGCATTGGACGTTCAACAGCTTTCTGTGAGTTTTTAACCAGCGTAATATCTGGTTTACGTTCATTACCGATACCTGTTGCAACGACAGTCACACGCAATTCATCTTCCAGAGATGGGTCGATAACCGCACCAACAACCACAGTTGCATTTTCAGACGCGAACGCTTTAACTGCGTTACCCACAGTTTCAAACTCTTCCATGGTGACATCAAGACCAGCAGTGATGTTGACCAAAATACCTTTAGCACCAGCCAAATCGATATCTTCCAGCAGTGGGCTGGAAATCGCTTTTTCAGCTGCTTCTTCTGCACGATCATCTCCACGCGCAGAGCCAGTACCCATCATCGCAGTACCCATTTCGCGCATTACGGTACGCACGTCTGCGAAGTCAACGTTGATCAAACCAGGACGAGTGATCAGTTCAGCAATACCTTGTACTGCACCCAGCAATACGTTGTTGGCAGCTTTGAACGCATCCAACAGGCTGACGCCACGACCTAACACTTTCAGCAGTTTATCGTTAGGAATAGTGATCAACGAATCAACATGCTTTGACAATTCATCGATACCTTGCAGCGCATAACTCATACGCTTTTTGCCTTCAAAATTGAACGGCTTGGTTACCACTGCAACAGTCAGAATGCCCAGCTCTTTCGCTACTTCGGCAATGACCGGTGCAGCACCAGTACCTGTACCACCGCCCATACCAGCGGCGATAAAGACCATGTCAGAACCTGTCAGCATTTGACGGATTTCATCACGATTTTCCAGTGCAGCTTCACGACCTACATCTGGATTAGCACCGGCTCCTAACCCTTTGGTGATATTAGCACCAATCTGAATTGTGGTTTCAGCACCTGAATTACGTAATGCTTGAGCATCAGTATTGACAGCAACAAAGTGAACACCTTCGATGTTTTCACGCAGCATATGCTCTACTGCGTTACCACCACCGCCACCGATGCCGATTACTTTAATAAGTGCGTCATCACCCTGACTGCCAACCGGTTCAAATGTAAACATGATTATCTCTCCGCCTTGGTTTTGCCTTCGCAAAAACTAGAATTCGCCTTTTAACCAATTAGTGACACGTTTGAACCAGCCAGTCACACTGGCTTTTTCACGTACATCCACCACGGTTTGTCCTTGATGCAATTTACCGTATTGCAATAACCCCACTGCAGTTGCATAAGCAGGTGCTTCTACATAATCAGTGAGGCCTCTAATATTGGTCGGATGGCCGATCCGCACCTGGCATTGGAATACCTGCTCGGCACACTCGACAATTCCTTCTATCTCAGCTGCGCCGCCAGTTAAAACCACACCGGCAGCCAGCTGATGTTTCACGCCCTGTGATCGAAGATCTGACTGGACGCGCATAATCTCATCATGAACCATCCCCAACAATTCGCTGTAGCGTGGTTCAATGACCTCTGCCAGTGTTTGTCGCTGTAAGCTACGCGCGGGGCGACCACCAACACTAGGTACTTCAATCGTATCTTCTTTGCTGACTAAACGGCCTAAAGCACAACCGTAGCGCATTTTGATTGCTTCAGCGTCGACCGGAGGCGTACCAAATGCGTAAGCAATATCGCTGGTGACTGCCTGACCAGCATAAGGTATCACCTTACTGTAACGTAATGCACCGCCGGTAAAGATGGCCATATCCATGGTACCGCCACCGATATCAACAACGCACACACCTAATTCTTTTTCATCATCAGTTAACACTGCATAACTAGATGCCAGTGCAGAGAAGATGATTTGATCGACTTTTAATCCAACCCGTTCCACACATTTTTCAATGTTTCGGGCCATATCGTTATGGCAAGTGATCAGATGAACTTTGGCTCCCATCCGCACACCGGACAGACCAATTGGATTTTTGATCCCTTCCTGATAATCGATGGAATACTCTTGCGGGATGACATGCAATACCCGGTGTTCTTCCGGTAAACGGACAGACTTAGCCGTGTGAATAACATTATCCACATCGTCCTGTGTTACCTCTTCATCAGAGATGGGTACAATGCCTTTTTCGTTACGGCATTCAATATGTTTTCCGGAAATACCAAGGAAGACAGAAGAAATATGGCACTGTGCCATCATTTCGGCTTCTTCTACCGCACGCTGCAAAGACTTAACGACGGACTCAAGATCGTTGACACCACCTTTATCCATACCTTTGGCAGCATGGGTACCCAGACCAACAATATTGACCTCTCCATCAGGCAACACTTCACCAACCAAAACCGCAATTTTGGTTGTACCTATATCAAGCCCGACTATTAGATTTCTGTCTGGGGTTTTGGTCATCACCACTCCCTTCTTGTTGTTTCCATCTGACGGCTATCCCGGTGTCATAGCGAAGATCGAGATAATCAATCAGTTCTCTATTTTCCAACTTCGGATAAACATCAATAAACTGTTGTAATTTAACTAGCATGTCATTCCGGCCAAGAATCAATTTCGGCCCGGAAACTAACTGAATTTCCCACGAATGGCGATTGGTCATATGTACCGACGCTACGTGGTATCCGTTTAATGCCAGTAATCGTTCAAACTGCTGGTATTGTTCCCAAACTTTACCGGCCATTTCATCCGGGCCGGAAAGTTGCACCAGCGGTTTCTTTAATCTGTCTCGCGGCGCCTGAAATATCGTGCCACGAATACTAAGCAACCGGTCGTTTCCCCATAATGCACAGGGAGTTTGCTCAACGACATAAACATACAGTAGTGCGGGCCAGCGCTTACGAATAGAAGACTGATAAACCCACGGTAACGCTTCAACCTCTTTTTGCAGCTGATTAACATCCAGCTTAAAAAAGTTGTTGGTCTGGGGATTTTCTGCCAGCACCTTACGGACTTCCTCTGTGCTGACATACTCCAGATCACCCTGTACTACTAATCCGCTCACTGGAATTTTGTCTTCATCAAACAACCAGCGGCGAATGTCTGTGGCCGTTGACCAAAGCCCGGCAACAACCGAAACAAAAAACACAAACCCGAATATAAATTCGCCACGGGTACGAGTTGTCGTTTCCGCAATTTGCCTGCGGCTTTCAACCGGCGCTGGATCCTGCTCATCGGAAGCTAATCGCGCCTGTCGCACATTTTCACCTTAACCAATATTCACACTCAGGTTGACGCGACATTATAGCGGGACGCTAAGATCGGTCAAAACTGTTTGGGACTTATTCAGCCCCGTTTTTATCATTTGCGACAATTAATTTGTTGTTTTCATCGCATTAATGTTCAGTTTAAGCTCAGCCAGCTTACGAGACAGTTGCCCAACGTTACCGGCACCCTGCGTCAAGACGACATCGCCATCTTTTAATACTTCAGCCAACACAGCCGGAACCTCATTCGGTGTTGCCACAAAAATAGGATCCAAAGCACCGCGTTGACGGATAGAACGGCACAGGCTGCGCCCATC
The DNA here is from genome assembly GCF_963678185.1 of uncultured Tolumonas sp. Lineage (NCBI taxonomy): Bacteria > Pseudomonadati > Pseudomonadota > Gammaproteobacteria > Aeromonadales > Aeromonadaceae > Tolumonas > uncultured Tolumonas sp. Next base: position 3,139,551 of record NZ_OY782757.1, on the reverse strand, counting down.
AGCACCGGGGATTACCTCTTCACCAGCGGCATAAACATCCAACATGATCAGCACATCAACTTTTGATAGTACTTCTGCGAAATCATCATACAAATCACGGGTACGTGTATAACGGTGCGGTTGAAAAACCAAAACCAGACGACGTTCAGGCCAAGCCGCACGCGCTGACGCTAAAGTCGCACGCACTTCGGTCGGGTGATGCCCATAGTCATCAACTAATAATGCAGAACCTGCACCAGTATCAAATTCACCGTATTGCTGAAAACGACGCCCTACCCCGGCAAATTGTGCTAAAGCATCTACGATGGCATCAGTTGGAATATGATCTTCCAATGCAACTGCGATCGTAGCTGCCGCATTCAATGCATTGTGGCGACCGGGTAAGTTAAGATTGATCGGTAAAATTGTGCCGCTTTGTAACCGAAGCTGAAAGCGTGTTTGACTGCCTTCCTGCACAAACTCTTGTACTTGCACATCGGCATCGTCGCTATAACCGTAAGTGATCGTGGCACGGCCAATTTCTGGCAATAAGCCCCGAATCACCGGGTCATCAATACAAACAACCGCTAAGCCATAAAAAGGTAAGTTATGCAAAAACTCGAGGAACGTAGCACGTAATTTAGAGAAATCACCACCATAGGTATCCATATGGTCGGCTTCAATGTTGGTCACGATGGCGACCATCGGTTGCAGATGCAAGAAAGAAGCATCGCTTTCATCGGCTTCGGCAATCAGGTAACGGCTTGTACCCAAACGCGCGTTCGTACCGGCACTGTTTAACAAACCACCGATCACAAAAGTAGGATCAGCACCGGCCTGAGCATACACGCTGGCAATCAAACTGGTGGTGGTGGTTTTGCCATGAGTACCGGCGATAGCAATACCATGCCGATAACGCATCAATTCCGCCAGCATTTCTGCACGACGCACAACCGGAATACGCAGTTCACGTGCCGCAATCACTTCCGGGTTGTCGGCATGTATCGCCGTAGAAACAACCACAACGCTCGCACCTTGCACATTTTCGGTTTTATGACCGATCTGAATTTCTGCACCTAATGATGCCAGATGTTCCGTGACGCGATTATTGGCAATATCAGAACCACTGATTTGATAACCTTCATTAGCCAAAACTTCAGCAATACCGCCCATACCTGCGCCACCGATCCCAATAAAGTGGATACGACGTACCCGGCGCATTTCCGGGATCATGGTTCTTAATTTGGCTAACTCAACTTTTGTCATTTACGTTCTGATCTCTTATTAAATTAGTGCCTTGCATTCACTCACAACACGGTCAGTTGCATTGAGAATTGCTGCTGCCCGGGAAAGCTGAGCCATTTTTTGTAACTGACGCGGCTCTGATTGCCATTGGGCGATCAAGGTAGCCAGTTTATCAGCTGTCATCTCTTTCTGTGGCATTAATACAGCAGCGCCACGTAATGTCAGGCTTTCCGCATTACGAGTTTGATGATCATCAACGGCATGTGGTAATGGAACAAAAATCGCGGGGATCCCCGCTGCAGCGACTTCCGCGACGGTTAATGCACCTGCTCGACAAATCAATAAATCGGCCCATTCATAAGCCGCTGACATGTCATTGATAAATTCAGTTACCGTGACAGTTGTAACACCAAGTGATTGATACAGATCGCTGACCAGATTACCGTTGCCCTTACCACACTGATGACGGATCTCAACATGGTTTAGTTTTGCCAAGGCATTAGGAACGACTTGGTTTAGCGCTTTGGCACCTAAACTGCCACCAACGATCAAAATCTTTAATGCTGAGCCAGCTTGATAATGTTTTAACGGTTGCTGAGCTAATTGCAAAAACTCATCCCGAACCGGATTACCCACTACTCGTGAACGCTCGGTCAATGGAAACGCGCCTTCGAACCCCATCAAAATACGCGTAGCAATTTTAGCCAACAGGCGATTAGTTAAACCAGCTGCGGCATTTTGCTCATGCAGAACCAGTGGAATACCTAATAATTTTGCAGCAACACCACCCGGCCCTGCCGCATACCCCCCCATGCCTAACACCACATCAGGTTTAATGCGGCGCAGGATCATTAATGCTTGCAAAATCGCTTTAATGATTTGAAAGGGAGCTAATAATTTGCGTACTAACCCATGGTTACGTAAACCACGAATATTAATAAATTCAATGGGAAAACCATGGGCTGGCACTAAATCGGCTTCCATACGATCCGGAGTGCCCAGCCAATGAATTTGCCAATCATCCGCTTGCAGACGGTGAGCTACTGCTAACCCTGGAAACACGTGACCACCAGTGCCACCTGCCATAATTACCATTTTACGACTCATGCGGCCTCCCGCGAGATCACATGACTGGTATCCAGCCGACGTTCAAAATCAATACGTAATAAAATCGCTACGGCCATAGTAATCGCGATCAAACTGGAACCACCGTAACTCACCAACGGTAATGTCAAACCTTTAGTTGGCAGCATACCAGCCGCCGCACCCACGTTAACTACCGTTTGGAAACTGAACCAGATCCCAATACCACAGGCCATATAACCTTCATAAAGCTTACTTCTCAGTAATGCTGTGCGGCCAATTTTCAGCGCTTTCATCGCCAGCAATAATTGCAGGAATAATACGGCTAACACACCGGCATACCCCAACTCTTCCCCTAAAATGGCAAAGACAAAATCGGTATGAGCTTCTGGTAAGTAGGATAATTTTTGTACTGAATTCCCTAATCCTTGCCCGAATAAACCACCCCGACCGAACGCCATTAATGATTGGGTTAGCTGATAACCACTACCAAATGGATCAGCCCACGGATCTAAAAATGAGGTTACTCGGCGCATACGATAAGGCTCAAACATGATCAACCCGACTAATGCGGCCAGACCAGCAGCAATGATGGCAATGAACTGAATCACTTTCGCGCCACCAATGAACAATAAACCGAACGTACATACAAACAAAACCACCACCGAACCCAGATCGGGTTGCAATAGCAGCATAAAAGCCAACAGGAACACCACCGCTAGTGGTTTCACAAAGCCGATAAAATTACCGCGAACTTCATCACTTCTGCGAACTAAATAACTGGCAATAAAAATAATCAATGCCAACTTAGCTAATTCAGCAGGCTGGATATTAAAAAAACCGAAACCGATCCAACGCTTTGCACCGTTGACGGTACGACCGACAGCCAGAGTCGCAAACAATAACCCCAGCGCACCGACCAGCAGACGGCCGCTCCAAGCTTTCCAACGTTCAAGCGGTAGATATAAGGTGCCAACACCAATGCCCAGACAAATAATCAAAAATATCAAATGGCGTTTGGTGAAATAAAACATATCACCGCCAGGACCTTCTTTGATGGAAGCTGAAGCAACCATCATCAGACCGATACCCATCAGTGAAAACATTAATGCTAATAATCCACGATCATAAAACGATGAACGGTCTGGAACAAACCAGCGCCATACCGCCTGCATCATTGTCCGTAACAACCGCTTCATCGTGCATTCACCAAATCAGCGAAACGCTGACCGCGTTGTTCAAAATTACGGAATTGATCAAGACTGGCACAAGCCGGTGCTAAAAGAACCCAATCATCGGCTTTTACCTGCTCAGCAACATAAGCTACTGCAGCATCTAAATCAGCAACGAGGTGGGTGTTGTCGGCTAACTTCATCAAAATATCGGCATCTTGGCCAAAACAGATCATCTGGTAAATCTGGCTAGCCAATAACGGCTGTAAGGGTGAAAAATCCTGCCCTTTTCCTTGCCCGCCAGCCAGTAACCATAGGCGTCCGTGTACACTTTCACTCACACCGGCGACAGCCGCCAGCGTAGAACCCACATTGGTTGCTTTGGAATCATTGATCCAACGAACACCATCCACTTCACGGACAAATTGGCAACGATGAGCCAAGCCAGTAAATGAACGCAATACTTCCAACTGCGCAGCTTGCGGAATACCCACAGCATCAGCTAACGCCATTGCAGCCAGTGCATTCATCTGATTATGAGCACCGACAATATGAAGGTCAGTTACCGGTAAAATCGCTTTTCCCGCCACACTCAACCATAAACCGTCAGCCTGCTGCACCCGCCCATAAGCTTCATTATTCAGACCAAAACTTTGCCAGTAAGCTTGTTGCGGAGGTAACGTTGCTGCATCATCACGGTTAACCACAATGTGTTTAGCATGACTAAAAATACGCTGCTTGGCGGCTAGATAACCGGCCATTCCATCGTAACGATCCAGATGATCTTCACTTAAATTCAAAATTACGGCGGCTGCCGGCTGCAGTGACGAGGTTGTTTCCAGCTGAAAACTGGATAACTCCAGAACATATAAATCGGCCGGTTGTAACAGCAGATCCAACGCAGGCGTACCAATATTGCCACCAACACCGACGTTAAGTCCGGCTTGTTCAGCCATCAACCCGACCAATGTTGTTACCGTGCTTTTACCGTTAGAACCAGTGATTGCCACGATAGGCGCTTTGGCTTCACGAGCAAATAATTCGATATCGCCAATAATTTCAACGCCTGCAGCTTGCGCAGCCTGTAAAGCAGGCGTTGCTAACGCAACCCCTGGGCTGGCAATAATCAATGATGCAGAACATAAAATTTCAGGATCCAGCGGTCCGGTGATCAGGTTGCAATCAGCAGGTAGCAGCTCTTTCCCGGGTGGATTTTCACGGGTATCCAGCACCAATGGCGTAATACCGCGCTGACGGAAATAAGTCGCACATGAGAGACCTGTTTTTCCTAATCCGATGATGACAACCTGTTTCATCCGTGACTACCTTAGTTTCAGAGTAACCAGACCTAACAACACCAACACCAGCGTGATGATCCAAAAACGAACAATCACCCGAGGTTCCGGCCAACCTTTTAATTCGTAATGGTGATGTATTGGCGCCATACGGAAAATTCGCTGGCCGCGCAATTTATACGACCCAACCTGCAGGATCACTGACATGGTTTCCATCACAAAAACACCGCCCATGATGAATAGCAGGAACTCCTGACGCACTAACACTGCAATGATGCCGAGAATAGCGCCCAGTGCCAGCGAACCGACATCGCCCATAAAGACTTGTGCTGGATAGGTGTTAAACCATAGGAAACCCAGACCGGCACCAATAATAGCGGTACAGATAACCATCAGTTCAGATGCATTAGCGACATACGGAATATGTAAGTAATTTGCAAAATTAACGTTACCAGTAGCCCAGGCAATTAAAGCAAAACCTGCGGCCACCATAACGGTCGGCATAATAGCGAGACCATCTAACCCGTCCGTCAGGTTTACTGCATTTGAGGCACCGACAATGACAAAATAGGTCATCAAAATGAACAATAAACCGAGCTGCGGCATGATCTCTTTAAAGAACGGCACGACCAATGTGGTTTGAGCATCACTGGTTGTCGTGGCATATAAGAAGACAGCAACTGCCAGCGCTGAAGCGGATTGCCAGAAGTATTTCCAGCGTGCAATCAACCCATCCGGGTTTTTACGGATCACTTTGCGGTAGTCATCAATAAAACCGATAGTGCCAAAGCTAACCAGCACAAATAACACAACCCAAACATAAGGGTTGCTAAGACGGGCCCACAATACCACCGACAAGAAAATCGACAGCAGGATCATGATCCCGCCCATTGTTGGTGTGCCTGCTTTGCTGAAATGTGATTCCGGACCATCGTTACGCACAACCTGCCCGATCTGCAATAATTGCAGACGACGGATCAAACGAGGACCCATCCACAGGGCAAAACCAAGCCCAGTCAGAATTGACATAATGGCACGGAAGGTCAGATAAGAGACCACATGAAAAAAGGATAAATGGGGCGTTAACAACTCCGCCAGCCAAACTAACATGCTTGTTCCTCACAAGATTTGACAAAAGCGACTACTTCTTCCATTCGGGCACTGCGCGCGCCTTTGGCCAAAATAGTCATAGGTCGATGTTGTTGTATTAACATCTGTAATGCCTGATACAGGCTTTCTTTATCATTAAAATGTTGGCCATCAGCCGCTTCTGCTGCGTGACGCGATAAACTACCTACGGTGAGTACCGCATCCAGTTGCCGTAACCGTGCATGTTCACCGATCTGACGATGTAAACTGGCTGCATCAGCACCTAGCTCACCCATATCGCCAAAAGCCAGAACCCGATATCCAGGCATGACGGCTAATGTATCAATCGCTGCCATGACCGATTGCACGCTGGCATTGTAGGTATCATCAATGACCGTTAAATCATCAGACAGTTTTTGTACGCAAAAACGTCCCTTTACAGGTCGCATATTGGCCAAGCCAGATTTGACCTGAGTCAGCGTTAACCCTAGCGAAGTCGTAACGGCAGCAGCAGCCAGTGCATTACTGATATTGTGTAAACCCGGAATAGGTAGCTGGATATCTATGCTTCCTTGCGGAGCAAGCAGCGTGAAACTGGCAATGCCTTGCGCATCCTGCTGAATATTTTCGGCACGAAAATCTGCTTTGGCATTTTCCAAACCAAAACTAACGGTACGAACAGACAAAATCTCCCGCCACCAGTCATAAAACTCACTGTCGGCATTGATAACAGCGGTTCCCGTCGCCGACAAACCACCAAAAATTTCAGTTTTAGCAACCGCAACACCGCGTAATGAACCAAAGCCAGCCAAATGGGCAGCTGCCACATTATTTATTACTGCAACATCGGGTTTAACTAATGAGGTCGTCCAAGCAATTTCACCGGGATGATTCGCGCCCAACTCAACAACGGCATAACGTTCTGTTGGAGTTAGTCGCAATAAGGTTTGTGGCACCCCGATTTCATTATTAAGATTGCCTTGTGTCGCCAGCACTGGTGCGGTCTGCTGTAAAATAGCGGCACACATCTCTTTTAAAGTTGTCTTGCCACAACTGCCGGTGATCGCAACGATCTGTAGATCAAGTTGTTCACGCCCCCAAGCCGCGATCTGACCCAACGCGATGCGTGTATCAGCAACCAAAATTTGCGGGATGGTGTCAGGAAGTGGACGAGACACCACTGCCGCGACAGCACCTTTGAGCATGGCTTGATCGACAAATTGATGAGCATCAAAACGTTCGCCCTGCAATGCGATAAACAAGGCTCCATCAGTTACTGTACGGGTATCAGTACTGACATTGCTAACAACCATACTGGTATCAGCACAATTCAATAACTGGCCATCTGTCACTTGAGCGATTTGTGCTAATGACATCGGTATCATGACGTTGCTCCCAGTAGCTGCATGACGGTTTCTCGGTCGCTGTAATGGCGTTTTTCTTTGCCAACAATTTGATAATCTTCATGGCCTTTCCCAGCCACTAAGATGATGTCACCAGCAACGGCTTGTGACAGCGCGAGTTCGATGGCACGAGTTCGCGAATGTTCAATATGTGCCTGTGCTGGCTTTTGTAGGCCGGCACACATATCCGCGATAATAACGGCAGGATCTTCAGTACGAGGGTTGTCGTCAGTCAGGATAATCGTATCTGCCCACTGTTCTGCGATAGCAGTCATTTGTGGTCGTTTACCGCGATCACGATCACCGCCACAGCCGAAAATACAAAACAGACGGCCATGACAATGCTGTCTTGCCGCTTGTAGTGCTTTTTCCAGACCATCAGGGGTATGTGCGTAATCCACAACCACTAACGGCTGCTGCGAATTACCAAAACATTCCATTCGACCAGTGACTGGTTGCAGGCGGGATGCCGTCTGACACAGCGTTTCAAAGTCGTACTGCAAAACCAACATTACCGCTAACGCCGCCAGCAAATTAGAGACATTAAACTTCCCAAGAAGGGGCGCAGATAATACACCATCCCCCCAGGAAGAGTGAATGCTGATCGTAATCCCCTGCGGGTGATATTTTACATCAGTAGCGTAGAGAAAAGAGCCGGTATGGTTTGGCAGTTGCTGATCAATGCCATAGACCACAGCCTGCGGCATTTGTTGCAACCACTCTCTCGCAGTCTCGTCGTCGGCATTCAGAATGCAATGTGCAGGCGTTGTTTGCTTAAAAATTTGACGTTTTGCTTCTGCATACGCCTGCATAGTATGGTGGTAATCAAGGTGATCACGGCTGAGATTGGTGAATACGGCAGCAGCAAAGGGTAATGCAGAGACTCGGTGCTGCACCAGCCCATGCGAAGACACTTCCATTGCCGCAACATCAACATGTTCAGTGACGAAATGCGCTAATTCCTGCTGAATAGAGATCGCACTGCCCGTGGTATTTTCTGTTGCCCGCAACTGGCCGAATAAACCATTACCCAATGTGCCTAACACACCGCCACGCTGGCCAAGTAATTGTGTCCAGTTGGCAATCAGCTGTGTACAGGTACTTTTGCCATTGGTGCCGGTGACACCAACCAGCGCTAATTTTTCCGCTGGTTGATCATAAAACAATCCAGCCAGTTCACTAACTTTTTCGGCTAATGAAGGCACCGCAATACAAGGAATATTCAGCATTGGAGCAATAAAACCATCGCTATTATCAAACAAAATGGCTACTGCACCCGATTGCTCGGCTTGTTGCATAAACAAACGACCATCAATCGCGTGCCCTTTCAAGGCCAGAAACAGAGAGCCTTGTTTTAACAAGCGCGTATCTAACTGCATATCATTTAATTGAATGGCAGGTGCGGAGATATTAAAACCCGCCAGGAGTCGATCAAGAGCGAGTGGCATTTTTCTTCACCTCGCTGCGTTGAGCAGTATTCAATTCTTCTTTCGGATCGGGTAGCGCATCGGGCGGTACATTATAAAGCTGTAATGCACTACTCATTACTTCCGCAAACGTAGGGCCAGCAACGGAACCACCATAATATGAGGCGCCATGAGGTTCGTTAATGATCACGACCATAGCAAAACGCGGATTACTGACCGGAGCAAACCCGGCAAATGTCCCCACATAATCTTTACCGTATCCGCCGGCAGCAGCCACTTTTGCCGTACCGGTTTTACCGGCAACACGGTAACCAGGTACCGCTGCTTTACCACCAGTACCGCCCTCTTCCACCACCCCTTCCAAGGCGTGAATAACTTGCTCGGCAATTTCAGGGGCGACCACTCGCTCACCTTGCGGAGCTTGGGCAACTTTTAATACCGAGATAGGTTTACGAATACCTTTATTAGCTAAAGCCGCATAAGCCGCCGTCAGTTGCAGTGGTGTCACTCGCAGACCATAACCGAAACCAAGAGTTGCCAGTTCAATATTTGACCAACGGCTACGCATTGGCACCATCCCTGAACTTTCCCCCATTAAACCAGTTCCGGACTCCTGTCCAAGACCGAATTCTTCGAGTTTGCCCGTGATCCATTGAGGCTGCATACGCATGGCGATATGCGCCATACCGATGTTGGAAGAGTATTTCAAAATATCGTATAAACCACCCGACGCCATTTTATGGCTGTCGGTGACGATATGTCCGCCCACCGCAAATGGCCGCGTATCCAGAATTTCTTTCCAGTTAATAACGCCATGTTCCAATGCACTCATGGCAACTATTGGTTTTACAGTAGAACCCGGTTCGTAGGTATCAGTGACTGCGCGATTACGGGCACGGAAGCTTTCGTACTGTTCGCGGTTATTCGGGTTATAGGACGGTGTGTTAACCATCGCCAATATTTCACCAGTGATGACATCCATCAACACCAGCGAACCTGAAGTCGCTTTATTCACTTCAGTCGCATATTTCAAAGAACGATACGCAACAGATTGCAAACGTTGGTCGATACTTAATACCAATTGCCCTGCTTTTTTACCTTCTTTGACGATACCGATATTTTCAATGACCCGTCCCTGACGGTCTTTACGGATCTTGTATTCTGACGGCGTCGAGGTCAGCCATTCATTAAATGCCCGCTCCACCCCTTCAATACCGGCGCCATCGATATTGGTATTTCCCACCAAGTGCGCACTAATTTCGCCGGTTGGGTAATAGCGTTTGGTTTCCCGACGTAAATGTACGCCCGGCAGTTTTAATTTAGCGATGTAATCAGCCACTGCAGGGGTAATTTGCCGCTGCAGGTAGACAAAACGGCGTTTGGGATCAGCAATGCTAGCGGTTAACTTAGGCATATCCAGATCCAGCACATCAGCTAACGCCATCCATGCATCGGTATTTTTTAACCCATCCGCTTCGTGGATCTCTTTCGGGTCAGCCCACACCGCTTGCACTGGAACAGAAACCGCTAATTGTTCACCATTACGATCGGTGACCATGCCTCGATCAGAAGGGTCTGATGTCGTTCTCAGCGAACGCATATCGCCTTCTTGACGCAACCGATCAGGTTGAATTACTTGGATCCAGGCGGTGCGTGCAACCAAGCCTGAAAATCCGGCAAATATAAAACCCAGCAACACGATGAAGCGCCAGTGCGCAAGCCCGGTATCTGTTTTTTTATTATTTTTCTTAGTAGTAGCTCTTATGCTCATGGCAGACTAATCATCTTTTCTTCTAAAGGCTTAGGCCGTGTCATTGCCAGCTTCACTTTGGCAATATCCGAAACGCGCGAATGCTCAGCCTGAGCATTCTGTTCTAAAACCAAATGTCGCCATTCAACTTCAAGATCATCACTTTTGCTCTGTACCTTGTTCAATTCCGCCGTGACAGAACGGGTATCGTCCGTCACTACAATAGTGGTCAGCGCAGAACCAAGAATAGCCAGACTCAGAATGACCTGAAACCAATGACGTTTCAGATCAAGCAAGATCAATAAAGCGAGATTAAGCCGGCGTTCCATTGTTAGCTCTCCAGACGCTCGGCGACACGCAATACCGAACTGCGTGAACGCACATTGTCGGAAACTTCACTATCTGCTGGCTTGATCGCTTTACCAACAGAATGCAAGGTCTGAGTTTTACGAATTTGGTCTTCCGTAATAGGCAAGCCTTTCGGCGGCTGAATGCCTTTTTCCTGCTGACGAATAAATTGCTTAACGATGCGATCTTCCAGTGAATGGAAACTGATCACGGCCAAACGACCACCAGGAGCCAAAACCGATAATGACGCTTTTAGCGTTTCTTCGATCTCTTTTAACTCTTGGTTCACGTGAATACGTAACGCCTGAAAGCTCCGTGTGGCAGGATGTTTATGTTTTTCTTTGTTTGGCACCACACGTGCGATCATCTCAGCCAACTGGCGAGTGCGGGTGTAAGGTGTCGTGGCACGATCAGCGACAATGGCGCGAGCAATACGATTGGCAAAACGCTCTTCACCGTAAGTGCGCAGTACCCAGGCAATATCATCGACGTCAGCGTGTAAAAGCCAGTCTGCCGCGCTTTCACCATGCAACGGGTCCATGCGCATATCGAGCGGGCCATCATTCATGAAACTGAAACCACGTTCAGCTTCATCCAGTTGTGGTGATGACACGCCAAGATCCAGCAACAAACCGTCAACTTTACCCAGCAGATCACGCTCTGCCATATAGTCATACAGTGAAGAAAATGGACCTGAGATGATTTCAAAACGGGGATCCTGCCACTCTTTGGCTACTGCCACCGCCTGAGGGTCACGGTCAATAGCATACAAGCGCCCCTGTGGGCCGAGGTGTTGCAGGATCAGACGGGAATGTCCACCACGTCCGAATGTACCGTCCACATACACGCCGTCCGGGCGAATAGCCAGCCCGTCCACCGCTTCCTGCAACAGTACAGTGATATGTTCCATTAGCTTTTATCCCCAGTGCTAAAGTGAAAAATCACGCAGTTTATCCGAAGTAGTCCAGTCCATATCCGGCAATGCCTGAATGTCCTCATCCACTTGTTGTAACCAGCGAGTTTCACTCCAGATTTCAAATTTATTTAATTGACCAACCAGCATGATCTGTTTATCCAGCCCAGCGTGCTGACGCAACGGCGCCGACAACAGCAAACGACCGTTACCATCCAGCTCACATTCACAGGCATAACCCAGTAATAAACGCTGTAAACGACGTTCTACCGGATTCATGCTGGACAGGGATTTCAGCTTCTTTTCTATTTCTTCCCATTCACCCAGTGGGTACAGCAACAGGCAGGGATTCGCTATATCAATGGTGCAGACAAGCTGGCCCTCGCACTCTTCGCGAAGCCAATCTCGAAACTTAGTTGGAACTGCTAATCGCCCTTTGGTATCCAGAGCGATGGCGTGTGCTCCACGTAGCATGCCGCACCTTGCTGTTTGGTTATTTCCTGCCAGCCGGCGAATATTGGGAATTCACTCTACTGAGCTCCACAATACCCCACTTTTTTCCACCTAGAAGTGTAAGGATGCCTATGCCCCTTTGCAAGCGCCAGTCGGGCTTGATTCGAACTAACCAACAGGGATTTTTTTCATCTCTCTCTAAAGCGGCTGATTTTTCAGCAAAATGCCCGATTATAAAAAATAATCAGTTTGCGAAGTGCATCACTTTTAAACATCCGATTAGCAGGATATTTGGCGATTTTTAACAAACCCCTTATGCTGCGGCTCATGAATTCACTCTGTCAAAGTAACGGCCATGAAAACCAATCTCATTACCCGCGCCGGCTGGCAAAAACTCGAAGATGAGTTGAAGTATCTGTGGAAAGTAAAACGACCAGAGGTGACACAGGCCGTCTCCGAGGCCGCCGCGCTCGGTGACCGCAGTGAAAATGCTGAATATAAGGAAGGAAAACGAGAGCTGCGTTCTATTGATCGTCGATTACGTTTTCTGACCAAGCGTTTAGATGCATTGAAAATTGTCGAATATGCGCCACAGCAAGAGGGAAAAGTCTATTTTGGCGCTTGGGTGGAGTTGGAAAACGAGCAAGGTGACATCGTGCGTTATCGTATTGTCGGCACCGATGAGATCGACACCAAAAACAATTACATCACCATTGATTCGCCGATGGCCCGCGCGTTGATCGGCAAACAAGTCGACGATGAAGTGCGGGTACAAACGCCATCAGGCGAGAAAGAGTGGTACATCAATAAGATCCAATATCAGCCGTTTAACGCAGAATAACGGCATTACAACACCGAGGATAAACATGCCTTCGATTAATCAAATCATTGCCGATGAATTAAATGCCCGCAATGAGCAGGTGGCCGCCGCAGTAAAATTACTGGATGACGGTTCCACCGTTCCGTTTATCGCACGTTATCGTAAAGAAATCACTGGCGGGTTGGATGACACGCAATTACGTCATCTGGAACAGCGTCTGGGTTATTTACGGGAACTGGAAGATCGCCGTCAAACCATCCTGTCATCGATCAGTGAGCAAGGTAAGCTGACTGATGAATTACGCGCTGATATTTGGGCCGCTGACACCAAAACTCGACTGGAAGATTTATACCTGCCCTATAAACCAAAACGCCGCACGAAAGGCCAGATCGCGATAGAAGCTGGTCTGCAACCATTGGCCGACATGCTATTAGCAAATCCGGAATTAGATCCAGAAACAGAAGCGCAGAGCTATCTGAATGCAGAACATCAGATCAATGACAGCAAAACCGCGCTGGACGGTGCCCGTTATATTCTAATGGAGCGTTTTGCCGAAGAAGCGGGTTTACTGGAGCAACTGCGTAGCTACCTGTGGCGCTCAGCTTTATTACGCGCACAAGTGATCGAAGGCAAACAGGCAGAAGGTGCTAAATTCAGCGATTATTTTGATCATCAAGAGCCGATCGCTAAAGTTCCGTCACATCGTACCTTGGCCATGTTACGTGGCCGGAATGAAGGTTTTCTGGCCTTAAGTTTACAGATCGAACAAAGCGGTGATTCACACCCTTGCGAACAACTGATCACCCGTTACTTTGAATTGGCGTTTCGCGGTCGCCCAGCCGATAAATGGCTGCAAAGTGTGGTGAATTGGACATGGAAAATTAAACTCTCATTGCAGATGGAAACCGAACTGATTGGTCGCCTGCGTGATGCGGCAGAAACTGAAGCGATCCGCGTTTTCGCCAGCAATCTGAAAGATTTGCTGATGGCTGCTCCCGCGGGCATGAAAGCGACAATGGGCTTAGACCCAGGTATTCGCACGGGCGTGAAAGTAGCGGTTGTTGATGCGACAGGTAAATTGGTGGCAACACACACTGTTTATCCGTTTGAACCACGTCGCCAATATGACCAAGCTATTGAAATCATTCATACACTATGTAAACAGCATAATGTCGGTTTGATCAGTATTGGTAACGGCACAGCATCACGGGAAACAGACCGTCTGGTGGCCGACATGCTGCAACGCTACCCCGATTGTAAAGCGCAGAAAGTGGTGGTCAGCGAAGCGGGCGCATCGGTTTATTCCGCGTCTGAGCTAGCCGCAGCAGAATTTCCTGAACTGGATGTATCACTACGTGGCGCCGTGTCTATCGCGCGTCGTCTGCAAGATCCGCTGGCGGAGCTGGTTAAGATCGATCCGAAAGCGATTGGTGTGGGTCAATATCAGCATGATGTCAGCCAGAATCAACTCGCTAAAAATCTTGATACCGTAGTGGAAGATTGCGTCAACGCCGTTGGTGTGGATGTAAACACCGCCTCGGTTCCGCTATTGACTCGCGTGTCAGGGTTAAGCAAAACGCTGGCGCAAAATATCGTGGCGCACCGTGATAGCAATGGCGCGTTTAAAGAACGGAAAGAGTTGCTCAAAGTGGCACGTTTAGGCCCGAAAGCTTATGAACAGTGCGCAGGCTTCTTGCGTATTCGTGATGGTAAAAATCCACTTGACGCTTCTTCTGTTCACCCAGAAGCTTATCCGGTGGTGGAAAAAATTATCGCTCAGTTGCAAAAACCAGTTTCCGGTTTGATTGGTAACAGCACCTTATTGAAATCGCTGAAGCCCGCCGATTACACCGATGAGCATTTTGGTATTCCGACCATCACCGATATTCTGCAAGAGTTGGATAAACCAGGGCGTGACCCACGGCCGGAATTTAAAACCGCGACTTTCCGCGAAGGCGTGGAAGAGATGAAAGATCTGCGCCCAGAGATGATTCTGGAAGGCTGTGTTACCAACGTGACCAATTTTGGCGCCTTTGTCGATATTGGTGTACATCAAGATGGTTTAGTGCATATATCCGCCCTAACCAATCGCTATGTAAGCGACCCTCGCGAAGTGGTAAAAGCGGGTGATATCGTCAAAGTGAAAGTGGTAGAAGTCGATCTGCCGCGCAAGCGTATTGCATTAACCATGCGCTTAGATGATGAAGTCACAACCAGTAAACCCCAGCCGAAAGATCGTCAGGAACAAGCAAGTCGTAAATCAGAATCACGTTCAACTACCACAGCAAAACCACAGAGCAATGGTGATAACAATGCCTTTGCCGCTGCGTTTGCAAATGCTAAACGACGCTAATACAAACAGATCAGGAATAAGCAGTTAGTGCCGTCTGCGCTTGCGGGCGGCCTGATGATTGATAACGGGCTAAGATAATGACACCCCGCCGACGCATCTGCTCACTAATAAAAGGTTCATCAACAATCGCTGAGTTTTGTGTTTTATTATCAGCAGAATCAGAAGACGTCTTTGCTGTGCCATCATTGTTAGTTGTTGTCTCTGATGATTTTGAAAGCTCACTACGTGCAGCAACGGCAACCATATCTGCTCTCGCAGCTACTTTCAGATCCTGCGAAGATGGTTCGGCAGGGGCCAATGCCGCAGATTTTATCTGCGACATTTTATTCAGCGTCGCTTGCGGATCATTAGGAATAGCAGAAACATCGATATTCACATGGCCACCGGTAGCATAATCCTTCCCATCCGGCCCTTTGGTCATATCAAAAGCTGGTGATTCCGCATATTGTCCGCCCGCGGTTTTATGCGCCTGCTCATGAGTGCGAACTTCGGTATCTCGTTTTTTTAGATCTTTAACAGCTTGTTCTTCTTGCTGCGCTTTTTTCTTATCTTCTTCCGAGCCAGACGAAGCATCATTACCGTCTGACGAAGTTTGTCCATTCCGACGCGACTGATCTGATGCAGCTGTGACAGTCTCAGAGGAAGGTAACGTAGTGTCCGTACTATTTTTAACGCTGTTATTTTTGATTGATGATAAAGAGTAGGTATCTGAACTAGTAGCGCTGTTAAGGTTGATATAACGCTGCGGAGTATCAGAAGAATTATTTAACTGATTGTCTGTATTACCCGAAGAGCTTGCCGCTGGCTGTGGAATGGGCTCTCGTAAAGCACTATCCCGCCGCGCGGCTTCCGTCGCGGGCTGTTGTGCCAAAGGCACTAAATTGGGATAGGTCGGGGCAATATTCATAATCGTCAGACGTGAATATTGAGTAATGAACCAAGCATTTGATCAGAACGCGTGATCACTTCTGCTGATGCTTTACCCTGAATCTCAGCCATTTTAAGTTGTACTAACGAATCAGGTATCGCATCTTGTTGTGAAACTGGCGTTCCTTGATCGGATGATGATGGCAAAGTCTGCTGTGCAATTTTACTGGCACTGGCGTCCATTTGTGAGGTTGCTTTCTGCAAACCAAGCACGCCTGATGAAAACGCACTGTTTATATTCATACGGTCAACATCCTCGAAATATACAGATCAACTCAAAGTAATTATCGATGACAAATGATGAGAATAACAGCATTTGTCGCACATTTTTCAATCAATAAATTGGTGTAATGCTTCGATAAATAACTGTGGATGAGACAGAAATGGCGTATGTGCTGCGTGCGGAAAAATCACTGAATGACCACAAGGCATCAAAGCTTCAATTTTGGCTACTGCGGTAACCGGCACCAAACTATCTAAACGGCCATAGAGGCTCAGTACCGGGCAACTCAGCTGAGAAATCTCAGATCTTAGATCGATCGTTTCCAGTAATTGTAACCCCGCCTTAAGGGCAGCAGATGTAGCATCGGGTCGCTGCTGTAACCAGCTTTTCAGCCGTTTTACATCCTCTTTAACGGATTCGCTCCCCATTGCTTGGATCGCTAAAAAACGTTCTATTGTTTTACGGGTATCCAGTTGTAGAGCGCGATTAAACCCGGATAACACATCCGGGCGAATACCCGGCCAGTTTTCTTGTTGTAAAAAACAAGGTGAACTGCCGATCAAAACTAATCGTTGGATACGAGCAGGGTAATCCAATGCCATCCGTAATGCGATCAGCCCACCCATCGACCAGCCCAGTAAGTTAAATTGCGCGGGTAAATACGGTAATACTGCCTCACTCCACAAAGCAAGATCGGCACTTTCCACAATCGTGTGCTGGCTAAAGCCAAAGCCGGGTAAATCGACTAAATGCAAAGAATAGTATGGCGCTAGTAGTGGCACAATTTCTTGCCATACTGCACTGTTTAAGCCCCATCCATGTAATAACACCAGATCCGGCCCTTGCCCGATACGTTCGATATACATTGTTCTTTTCTCTATTACTCACAATAGCCTGCAAAGCTATGATAACCGTTCAATCTAATCACTGCGAAGAGAATAGCTGCCATGTCTGTGCATCAGATAAAGCTGTTCATTTTTTATGCACCAAATAAGCACTAAGAAATCTCTCTACGCCTCATTAATGTGCATCAAATGCACCATTTTGCTCTTAATACAGGCAAGAACCCTATTTTTGAGCCATTTTATATATGATCCAGGTTGGCATAATTCCTGCGATATAAGTATCAGGTTAGCGACATACTAGTCCG
The DNA here is from genome assembly GCF_963678185.1 of uncultured Tolumonas sp. Lineage (NCBI taxonomy): Bacteria > Pseudomonadati > Pseudomonadota > Gammaproteobacteria > Aeromonadales > Aeromonadaceae > Tolumonas > uncultured Tolumonas sp. The sequence goes on along the minus strand of NZ_OY782757.1, from coordinate 3,121,921 downwards.
ACCAACGAGTTCTCAGACCTCCGTCTGTCGAGATCAGGACACGGTATTATCAGGGAGATATCTACAATGAAACGATTGTTTGCAATCTTGGCGCTGGTGGGAGCTTTCGGGCTGGCAACACCAGCATGGAGTGAAGATGCTGCACCTGCTGCGTCGACATCAGTAACTACAACTGCAGCTCCGGCTGCAGCAGCAACAGCAGCTCCTGCTGCGGTAGCAGCCCCAGCGGCGGCAGCTGCAGCACCTGTTGTTGACACTGTAAATAAAGGCGATAACGCATGGCTGATGGTTTGTTCTGCGTTTGTTATTTTGATGTCAGTACCAGGGATCGCTTTGTTCTACGGTGGCTTGGTGCGCAGCAAAAATATGCTGTCCATCCTGATCCAGGTGTTAGTGGTATTCAGTCTGGCAACTATTCTGTGGGTAACCTACGGTTATAGCTTGGCCTTTACTGAAGGTAACGCCTTCTTCGGTACACTCAGTAAAGCATTCCTTAAAGGTATAACGACTGATTCTATTGCTGCCAGCTTTAACAAAGGCATCGGCATTTCAGAATTTGCTTATGTAGCCTTCCAAGGTGCTTTCGCTGCCATCACTTGCTGCTTGATTTTGGGTGCTTTCGCTGAACGTATCCGTTTCTCTGCTGTACTGTTGTTTATGGTGTTCTGGTTTACGCTGTCTTATATCCCAATGGCACACATGGTGTGGTACTGGGCGGGTCCTGATGCCTATACTGATGCTGATGCAGCGACTAAAGCTGGTGAAACTGCGGGTTGGTTGTTCCAACACGGCGCTCTGGACTTCGCAGGTGGTACTGTAGTTCATATCAACGCTGCGGTAGCAGGTTTGGTGGGTGCTTACTTCCTGGGTAAACGTGTTGGTTTTGGTCGTGAGTCTATGGCACCACACAGCCTGACTATGGTCATGATCGGCGCAAGCTTACTGTGGTTTGGCTGGTTTGGTTTCAACGCGGGTTCTGCGTTAGAAGCGAACGGTACTGCAGCACTGGCATTCCTGAATACCTGGGCGGCAACTGCGGCAGCAACACTGACCTGGACTTTTGCTGAATGGGCACTGAAAGGTAAACCTTCTATGCTGGGCGCAGCTTCCGGTGCGGTAGCAGGTCTGGTTGCCATCACTCCAGCAGCGGGTTTCGTTGGTGCAATGGGTGGTATCGTGATCGGCGGTCTGGCTGGTGTAGTTTGCCTGTGGGGCGTACACGGTCTGAAACGCATGCTGAACGTTGACGACTCACTGGACGTATTCGGTGTACACGGTATCGGCGGTATGTTGGGTGCGATCCTGACCGGTGTATTTGCCTCTCCGGATCTGGGTGGCACAGGGGTTTGGGATTACGTCGCAAACGCAGTGACTCCTGATTACTCTATCGCTGCACAAGTTAAAATTCAGGCGATTGGTGTTATCACTACTGTAGTTTGGTCTGGTCTGGTGTCTATCGTGGGTTACTTCCTCATCGATAAACTGGTTGGTCTGCGTGTTCCAGTGGAAGCAGAACGCGAAGGTCTGGATCTGACTTCTCATGGCGAACGTGCTTACAATAACTAAGACGATTGCAAATCTATCAGGGCGCCTCAGGGCGCCCTTTTTATTACAGTAATTAATTCATTTCTCATTGTTTTATCATGCATGCTCACTACCCTTCGACGAGTCATCTCCACACATATCCATATTGCCGGATATGGTATTTGTCTGTTTTGTCGTCAACCCACTACACAGCCATTACTTTGTCACTATTGTGCCGAAGAGTTGCCCTTGCTCGATCATCACTGTCGTTTGTGTGGCACACCGCTGGCTGGCGACAATGACATCTGTGGTCATTGCTTGTTACAACCACCCGAATGGGATTTTTTGCATATTCTCGCGGACTTTGAATTCCCCTTAACCGGGCTTATCCACCAGCTGAAATATCAACATAAACCATTACCAGCGGCTTTATTTGGCAAAATGCTGGCAGAACTCTATCCGGCAGAGGAACCAAAACCCGAAGTGATCCTGCCAGTACCGCTACATTGGCAGCGTCAATGGTCTCGCGGTTACAATCAGGCGCAGGAGATCGCACGCCCTATCACGCAGCAACTTAATATTCCCTGCAATAACCGTTTATTAGCTCGAACTCGCGCCACCAAAGTACAAGCGGGCCTTTCTCGCGAATTACGACAGACAAATCTGAATAATGCCTTTATTATCAAACCACATACCTATCGGCATGTGGCTGTGCTGGATGATGTGGTGACCACGGGTGTTACCGTCACAGCACTGGTACGACTTTTGAAAGAAAGCGGCTGCCAACGTGTCGATGTCTGGGCAATTTGTCGGACGCAACTACGCGGTGAATAAGTATTGTGTCATATACATTTTGCGGCGTATTATAATACCTTAGTTATTTAGTCAGGATTAGAGGATGGCGATGATCACAATCACCGAAAGCGCTCAGGCTCATTTCCGCAAGCTGCTGGAAAAGCAGACGGAAAACACCAATATCCGTGTATTTGTTATGAATCCGGGCACCCCCAATGCGGAATGTGGCGTCTCTTACTGTCCTCCAGATGCCGTGGAGTCAGAAGATACTCGCTTACCATTGAGTGGCTTTGACGCCATCATTGACCCTAATAGTGCACCGTTTCTGGTTGATGCGGTCATCGATTTCATCAGTGACCAGATGGGCTCGCAACTAACACTGAAAGCACCGAACGCTAAAATGCGTAAAGTGCCTGATGATGCGCCACTGGCTGATCGTGTTGAATACGTTTTGCAGTCGGAAGTGAACCCGTCTCTTGCCGCCCATGGTGGTAAAGTGACACTGACCGAAATCACTGACGACGGCATTGCCATTTTACAATTTGGTGGTGGCTGTAATGGTTGTTCAATGGTCGATGTGACGCTGAAAGAAGGGATTGAGAAGCAGCTGCTGGAACGTTTCCCTGGCGAACTGACTGGCGCGAAAGATGCGACAGAACATGCCCGCGGTGAACACTCGTTCTATTGATTACTGCATGTAATTTTGCATATAACAACGCCAGCAGAAGCTGGCGTTGTTTTTATACGGATATCACTAACTATTCGCCCTTCTGATCCCGGCTCAGTAGTGTTAATGCGGCATCTTTCGCTGATTTACCCTGATACAAGATCTGATAAATCTGCTCACAAATCGGCATTTCTACCCCCTGTCGGGCAGCCAGAACATGAACCTCTTTGGTATTACGATAACCTTCAACTACCTGACCGATTTCAGTCATGGCTTGTTCCACCGTTTTACCCTGCCCTAACGCCAGACCAAACCGACGGTTACGTGATTGATTATCAGTGCAAGTCAGCACCAGATCGCCTAATCCTGCCATGCCCATAAAGGTCTTGGCATCCGCGCCAAGCGATAAGCCTAGCCGTTGCAGCTCCGCCAAACCTCGGGTGATCAAGGCTGTTCTGGCATTCGCACCAAAACCTAAACCATCCGACAAACCGGCACCAATTGCGATCACGTTTTTTACCGCGCCGCCAATTTGCAGACCAATGAAATCCGGATTGGAATACACACGGAATGATTTACCACAATGCATCAGTGCTGACATTTCAGCGGTAAACTGGTCATTCGTTCCTGCCACCGCGATAGCGGTCGGCATGCCTGCGGCCAATTCACGGGCAAAAGTTGGCCCCGATAAGACAGCCAGCGGGATCTGCGCACCTAAGATCTCTTGTGCCACTTCCCCCAACAGACGACCATGTTCCGGCTCAAGACCTTTAGTCGCCCAGGCAACGCGGGTATCTTCACGCAGGAAAGGTTTGATCCGCTGCAATACGTCACCAAACACATGGCTGGGCACCACTACCAGCAAATCACGGCTGGCGGAAACGGCATACGCCAGATCATCGGTCAGCTGTAATGAATCAGGAAACGGCACATCCGGCAGAAACTCCTGATTACAGCGATCTTGCTGTAAACGGGCAACCTGCTGCGGATCATGCCCCCACAACAATACCGGCTGGCCTTTGCGGGCCAGAGAAATGGCAAGGGCGGTGCCGTAAGACCCCGCCCCCAAAACACTCAGTACTGCGGATGAATCCATTACTGTACTGCGCCAACAGGTGCTTGTTCTGCTTCCAGTTGCGCAATATGTGAAGCAAACAGTGCATCAAAGTTAACTGGCGCCAGGTTCAATTGTGGGAATGAACCGCGGCTGACCAAGCTGGCAATCGTTTCACGTGCATAAGGGAACAGAATGTTCGGGCAGAATGCGCCCAGGCAATGTGCCAGGCTCTGAGCATCCAGATTAGAGGCAGTAAATATACCCGCTTGTTTCACTTCACACAGGAACGCGGTTTCTTCGCCCAGTTTACAAGTCACGGTCAACGTCAGTGCGACTTCGTACACATCCTGACCCAGCACCTGAGTTTGCGTGTCCATATCCAGTTTCACTTCTGGCTGCCACTCTTTCTGGAAGACAACAGGTGTATTCGGTGCTTCAAAAGAAACATCTTTTACATAAATGCGTTGGATCTGAAATTCTGGTTCTGCTGCGGTGTTATTTACTGCTTCTGTCATTTTAATGCCCTTTATTAGTATTGCCTGACGGCTGTTAATGCAAAATTAATTAGCGCTTTTTCGTGACGGGTAAATTACCGGCACGCCATTGAGTTAAACCACCACGCAACAGGTAAACCTGCTTAAAGCCAGCTTTAACCAGCTTACTGGCCGCTGTTTCCGCACGAGCACCCGTTTCACAAACTACGATCACTGGCTTCTCTTTATGCTTGTCAATTTCAGTGGTATTACCCTGTTCGATTTGCGCCAGTGGAATATGATGAGAATTAGTGATGTGGCCACGTGCAAATTCATCTTGTGCACGTACATCGATAACCAATGCATCCTGACGATTAATCAAGGTGACGGCTGCTTGATGATCTATTTGTTTTACCGGTGAAAAAGCAGCTTTTACTGCGGTCGCCACAATCGCGGTAGCCAGACCAACCCAGGCCAGAACCAGCATTTCGTGACGTATTGCAAAATCGATGTATTCCTGCATTCTTTTTTCCCAACAACACTGAAAATAATCCGGACAGTATTACATGTGAATCAGCAGATTTACAGTATTCGCCCTGCAATGAAAATTCCTTCCGTGAAATGTGTAACGAAACGAGGTGAAAAGGTGACTAATGCAGCAGATATTGTAGAATTGACAGCAGTCGAACTTGTTTTCGTAAAATCCAAATAAAGAGGCCACACACAATGTCTACAGCTAAAAAGCCACTGGCACTGATCATCATGGATGGTTGGGGTTACAGCGAGAAGAAAGAAGGTAACGCCGTTGCCGCCGCTAACACACCGAATCTGAATGCTCTGTGCGCTAAATACGCCAACACCCTGATCTCTGGTTCAGGTATGGACGTAGGTCTGCCAGACGGCCAGATGGGTAACTCTGAAGTAGGTCACGTTAACATCGGTGCTGGCCGTGTGGTTTATCAGGAACTGACTCGTGTGACTAAAGAGATCCGCGATGGCGATTTCTTCAAAAACGACGCCCTGTGTAAAGCCGTTGATGCTGCTGTTAGCACTGGCAAAGCAGTTCATGTAATGGGTCTGATGTCGCCAGGTGGCGTACACAGCCATGAAGACCACATCATCGGTATGCTGGAACTGGCTGCTCAGCGCGGTGCTGACCAGCTGTATTTCCACGCCTTCCTGGATGGTCGTGACGTAGCGCCTCGTTCAGCACAAGAATCTATCGAAAAATTCGATGCTGCATTCAAGAAATTGGGTAAAGGTCGTATCGCCTCTATGGTTGGCCGTTACTACGCCATGGACCGCGACAACCGTTGGGATCGCGTTCAGGAAGCTTACGACCTGCTGTGTGAAGGCAAATCAGAATTTGCGCCTTACGCTGATGCAACTGCAGCACTGGCTGCAGCTTATGCACGTGGTGAAAACGATGAATTCGTTAAAGCCAGCGTGATCGGTACTGAAGCTGCACCATTGAATGATGGCGACGTGCTGGTATTCATGAACTTCCGTGCTGACCGTGCGCGTGAAATTACCCGTACTTTTGTTGGTGAAGGTTTCGACGGCTTTGTTCGTAACAAACAGCCTAAACTGGCTGATTTTGTCATGCTGACTGAATATGCCGCTGACATCAAAACCTCTTGTGCTTATCCGCCAACAGCGCTGACCAATACTCTGGGCGAATGGTTGGCTAAACATGACAAAACTCAGCTGCGTATTTCTGAAACTGAAAAATATGCACACGTGACTTTCTTCTTCAACGGTGGCGAAGAACAATGCTTCCCAGGTGAAGATCGTGAACTGATCGCCAGCCCGAAAGTAGCTACCTACGATCTGCAGCCAGAAATGAGCTCAGGCGAGCTGACTGACAAACTGGTTGCTGCGATCAAGAGCGGTAAATATGACGTGATCGTTTGTAACTACCCGAACGGCGACATGGTTGGTCACACCGGTGACTTCGCTGCGGCCGTTAAAGCCTGTGAAGCGGTTGATGACTCGATCGGTAAAGTCGTTGCCGCGCTGCAGGAAGTGGGTGGCGAATGTCTGATCACTGCCGACCACGGTAACGCTGAACAGATGACCAATGAAGAAACGGGTCAGGCGCACACTGCACACACCAGCCTGCCGGTTCCATTGATCTATGTAGGTCGTGAAGCGACTGCATTGGAAAACGGTAAACTGTCTGATCTGGCGCCAACCATGCTGACCCTGATGGGTATGGAAGTTCCAGCCGAAATGACTGGTAAGCCTCTGATGGTTCTGAAATAATTCTCGCCCATGTGGGCAGAGCAGTTGTTTCCTATGAAATACAATCGCGTCGGCCTGTTGGTCGGCGCGTTTTTTTTTAGCGCCGTCATACAGGCGGAAGAGTCAAAAAACGTCAACTCGTCGCTCTCCAGCGTGCGGGAACAAATCCAGCAAAAACAGCAAGCTATTCAGGTTCAGAAAAAAGATCTGGCATCGCTGCAACAACAACTCAAAGCCGATGAAGATGCTATTGCAGCTGCTAATCAGAAGCTACAGACCTCGCAAAGTCAGCTCGGTAAAGTACGCAGTAAACTGCAACGCTTAGAGGCTCAGCGCGCCAAGCTGGAAGCAGAATCTAATCAGCAGCAACGATTGCTTGCCGAACAGTTTGATGAAGCCTATCGCATGGGCCAGCACGATTACATGAAGTTGTTGCTGAATCAGCAAGATCCGGCAGCCGTTGATCGCACCCTCGCCTATTACGGTTATATGAATCAGGCACGCCTGAAGATCTTAAAGCGACTGGATGCCACCAAAGCTGAGTTGTTACGCAATAAACAGGAAACCAATGAAAGCAGTCAGGAATTGCGCGGCTTAATTGATAACCAGCGCCAAGATCAACTGACTTTGCAGCAAAAACAGCAACAGCGCGAGATGACCGCTAAAGAGCTGAACAGTTCATTACATTCCGATCAGCAGCAATTGGATAAACTGCAATTAGCAGAAAAAGCCATGTTGCAGAAAATCGAAGAACAGCGCAAACAGTTGGAAGCCGAACGTGCCCGTAAAAAGCAGGAAGCCCTAGCCTTAGCGCGTGAAAAAGCCAAACAAGCCGGTAAATCGCAGGAAGCAGCGGCACGCAAAGAAGCCGCCCGGTTGGCGAAAACAGATTTGCAAGGCTTAGGGAAATCCGGCCGGATGAGCTGGCCTTTACGTGGCGCCGTGATCCGTAAATTCGGGGAAAACCGCACCGGTGAAGTGGCTTGGAAGGGGCTGCTTATTCAGGCCGGTCAGGGAGCACCGGTCAAAGCCGCTGGTAACGGCGATGTGGTCTATGCCGACTGGCTCGATGGTTTTGGTAACGTGTTAGTTATCGATCACGGCCGCGGTTATCTCAGTTTATATGGCAATAATCAAAGCCTGACCAAACATGTGGGTCAGCGGGTGAATGCCGGTGATGTTATCGCCAGTGTCGGCCACAGCGGTAACACGGGCGCGACCGGGCTTTATTTTGAGATCCGCAAGGCGGGAAAACCAGTTAATCCGGTTTCGCTACTTGGCAAATAAAGCTTAGTCAAAAAGACTCGAAAAGTTAAAAAGACCCGGCATTGGCTCCGGGTCTTTTTAACTGCGCAGTTATCAAATTGAAATTAACTCCTTATAAATCAATGTAATAAATATTGGCACGCCCCTTGATATAGATAACGCAATATCTGGTAATCGAATCAAGGAACGTCCTAATGTTTTGTATTCAATGTGAACAGACCATCTCTACTCCTGTAGCTAAAGGCTGCAGTTACACCATGGGCATGTGCGGTAAAACTGCCGAAGTCTCCGATCTGCAAGACGTGCTGATTTATCTGCTACAGGGCGTTTCTGATTACGCGTTAAAAGCCCGCTCTGTTGGTATTGTTGATCAAGCCATTGATGCCTATGTTTGTCAGGCGCTGTTCGCTACGCTGACCAATGTGAATTTCGATGCGGTTCGCATCATCGCGTTCATCAATGAAGCACAACAAAACCGTGACTCGCTGAAATCGCGTTACGAAGCGGCTTGCTTGTTAGCTGGCAAAACTCCGGAAGTGGCAACTGGCCCGGCGGCGTTGATCCTGACTGCTGACAAAGCAGAATTGCTGACTTGGGCTCCAAATGCAGCAGTAAATCGTAACCATAAAGAAATTGGTGAAGACATTCTGGGCCTGCGCCTGTTGTGTCTGTATGGTCTGAAAGGCGCTGCTGCTTACATGGAACATGCGCGCGTCTTAGGTCAGCAGGATGATGCTGTTGGTGCTGAATATCACCAGATCATGGCCTTCCTGGGCACTGAACCAACTGAAATGCAGCCATTGATTGATTGCGCTATGCAGATTGGTCAGATGAACTTCAAAGTTATGGCGATGCTGGATAAAGGTGAAACTGAAACCTTTGGTCATCCAGAGCCAACCAAAGTGAACATGAAGCCGGTAGCGGGTAAAGCGATCCTGGTATCTGGTCACGATCTGCATGATTTGGAAAAAATTCTGCAGCAGACCGAAGGCAAAGGCATCAACGTATTCACTCATGGCGAAATGCTGCCAGCGCATGCCTACCCAGCTTTCAAAAAATACCCACATTTAGTTGGTAACTATGGCTCTGCCTGGCAGAACCAGCAAAAAGAGTTCGCAGCCTTCCCTGGTGCGGTAGTGATGACTTCTAACTGCATCATCAACCCGAACGTAGGTAAATATACCGACCGTATCTTTACCCGTAGCATCGTCGGCTGGCCAGGTGTGACTCACATCGAAGGTGATGATTTCAGCACTGTGATTGAAAAAGCAGCGTCACTGGAAGGTTTCCCATACGATGAGATCCCACATTACACCATGACTGGTTTTGCCCGTAATGCCCTGATGGCGGCTGCTCCTGCCGTGATCGATCAGGTGAAAGCTGGCAACATCAAACACTTCTTCCTGATCGGCGGTTGTGACGGTGATAAACAAGAACGTGGTTATTACACTGAAATGGCGAAAGCCGTACCACAAGACAGCCTGATCCTGACGCTGGCGTGCGGTAAATTCAAATTCAACGACTTGGAATTCGGTGATATCAACGGCATTCCTCGTATGTTGGATGTGGGTCAGTGTAACGATGCTTATTCTGCCATTCAGTTAGCACTGGCGCTGGCGGATGCCTTTGAATGTGGCGTGAACGACCTGCCATTGTCACTGGTGCTGTCTTGGTTTGAACAGAAAGCCATCGTGATCCTGCTGACTCTGCTGTCATTGGGTGTGAAAGGTATTCGTGTTGGCCCATCTGTACCGGGCTTCCTGACACCAAACCTGCTGAACTTCCTGAATGAGACATTTGATCTGAAACCAATCACAACCGTGGAACAAGATCTGAAAGATATTCTCGCAGCCTAATTGCGAAGGCGCTTCACAACACATATTGGCAGTGAAGCGCCTGTCATTCAGTGCAAAATCAGACAGGAATAGTGCATGACCCAATCCCCCCAAGTATGGCAACAAGGGGCTCAAACCCTGTGTTGTATTGAACGCCGGCAGGAAACTGCTGATGCCGTAACATTAGTCTTCCGCCCATTACAAGCACTGGCTGTCAGCTATCAGCCGGGGCAATTTTTACTGCTGACTGTTGAAATTGATGGTCAGTCACACAGCCGCGCTTATTCACTTTCATCTTCTCCTTCTCGCTCTGCTGATCTGGCTGTCACCGTCAAACGGGTGACTGGCGGGCTGGTTTCTAACTGGTTGCTGGATAATTTCCACACGGGCGACACGCTGAGTGCATTAGCGCCAACCGGCGCATTTTTCCTGCCAGCCGATTACAGTGCCGGTAAAATTTTGCTGTGCAGCGCCGGTAGCGGCATTACCCCAATGATGTCGATGGCGCACTGGCTGCTGGATAACCAACGCGAGACCGAGATCCTGTTCCTGCATAGCGCCCGTCATGCTGAAGACATTATCTTCCGCGATGAATTAATGGCGTTAGCGGCAAAATATCCGCAATTCAAATTGTCGCTGATCCTCGACACCACGACCGATGCGTTTGTGTGTTATCAGGGCTTCCTGAACCCGACTTTATTTGATCAATTAGTGCCCGATCTGAGTGATTGCCATGCATTCATGTGTGGCCCGACACCGTATATGGATTCATTAGAAAGCTGCCTGCGCGATCGCCAGTTCCCGATGAACAACAGCCACAAAGAATCATTCACTCCGGCCACCCCAATTGCAGCGGATGAAACCCTTTCCCGCCAATTCCGCCTGGAAGTACCTGGTTTTGGTGCCAGCAGTGAAATAAGCAATCAGCAAACCGTATTGGAAGCGCTGGAATCACTACAATTACCTATTATCGGTGCTTGCCGTTCTGGTGTTTGTGGTTCCTGCAAATGCAAAGTGGTCAGTGGCAGTGTCGATAATATCAGTGAACAGCCAAGTCCTCTGACTGAGGACGACCAGCAGCAAGGTTATATTCTGGCGTGCAGCAGCCGCGCCAGCTCAGATTTAGAACTGGAGCTTTAATCTATGCAGAAACATCGAATTATCGTCGTTGGGAATGGCATGGTTGGCCATCGTTATCTGGAAGAGTTGGTGGATAAAGCCGATCTCAGCCAGTACGAAGTGATCGTCTTTGGCGCGGAACCACGCGAAGCGTATGACCGCGTACATTTATCTTCCTATTTTTCGCACCATACCGCGGCGGAACTGAGTCTGGTAAAACCGGGCTTTTACGAAAAACATGGCATCAAACTATTTTTGAATGAAGCCGTAAAACGTATCGACCGCGCTCAGAAAGTGATTGAAACCAACCAAGGACAAACACTACCGTATGACACGTTAGTACTGGCAACCGGTTCTTATCCTTGGGTACCGAACATCGCTGGTAGTGCGCATCACGAATGTTTTGTTTACCGCACCATTGAAGATCTGAAAGCCATTCGCGAAGCGGCGAAACAAGGCAAAAGCGGCGTGGTTGTCGGTGGTGGTCTGCTGGGTCTGGAAGCGGCTGGTGCACTGAAAGCGCTGGGCTTAGAAACCCACGTCATCGAATTTGCTCCGGTGCTGATGGCTGAACAGCTGGATCGCCAAGGCGGCGAAATGCTGCGCCGTAAAATCGAAAGCCTCGGTGTGACCGTACACACCAGCAAAAACACCCGTGAGATTGCCCACTACCAAGGTAAGCAAGGTCATCATCAACTGCGTTTTGCTGATGACAGCGTGCTGGATGTCGATCTGGTGGTGTTCTCAACCGGTATCCGCCCGCAAGATACGCTGGCGCGTTATTCTGATCTGCCGATTGCCGAACGTGGTGGTGTTGAGGTCAATGACTACTGCCTGACTGCCGATGAACACATTTATGCGATTGGTGAATGTGCCGCTTGGCATGGTCGTTTCTTTGGTCTGGTGGCGCCTGGCTACAAGATGGCACAAGTGGCCGTTGATCACTTATTAGGTAATGACAACGCCTTCACCGGTGCCGATATGAGCGCCAAACTGAAACTGCTGGGTGTGGAAGTAGGCAGTATTGGTGATGCGCAAGGCCGTACACCAGAAAGCCTGAGTTACGTCTATCAAGACGACGCGGCCGGCATCTATAAGAAAATTGTCGTCAGCAGTGATGGCAGCAAACTGTTAGGTGCGGTGCTGGTTGGTGATACCACCGATTACGGTAATTTGTTGCAGTTAAAACTCAACGATATGCCGCTGCCAGCGCATCCAGATACCTTGATCCTACCAGCACATGCTGGTGCGAAACCAACACTGGGTGTGGATGCTCTGCCTGACAGCGCACAGATCTGTTCTTGCTTCGACGTCACCAAAGGCCGCATCGCGCAAGCCGTAGCGGCTGGTTGCCACACTGTGGCCGCGATCAAAGCTGAAACCAAAGCCGGTACCGGTTGTGGTGGTTGCGTGCCGTTGATTTCACAAGTGCTGAACGCGGAATTGTCCCGTCAGGGCATTGAAGTGAAAAATCACCTGTGTGAACACTTCGCGTTTTCACGTCAGGAATTGTTCCATCTGGTCAAAGTTGGTCAGCTGAAAACCTTTGCAGAGGTATTAAGCAAACACGGCCACGGTTATGGCTGTGAAGTGTGTAAACCTGCTGTCGGCTCTATTTTGGCCTCTTGCTGGGGCGAATATGTACTGAAAGCAGCCCATACCCCGCTGCAAGATACCAACGATACCTTCCTCGGTAACATGCAAAAAGACGGCACTTATTCCGTGATCCCGCGTATGCCGGGCGGAGAAGTGACGCCAGAAGGTTTGATGGAAGTCGCGGCTGTTGCGCGCGATTACCAGCTTTACACCAAGATCACCGGCGCCCAGCGTATCGGTCTGTTTGGTGCGCATAAAGACGACCTGCCAACTATCTGGGATCGTCTGATCAAAGCCGGCTTTGAAACCGGTCATGCGTACGCCAAATCGCTGCGTATGGTGAAAACCTGCGTCGGCAGCACCTGGTGTCGTTACGGTGTGCAAGACAGCGTCGGTTTAGGTGTTGAACTGGAACATCGCTACAAAGGCATCCGTTCGCCACACAAGATGAAATTCGGCGTGTCCGGTTGTACCCGTGAATGTGCGGAAGCACAGGGTAAAGACGTGGGCATCATCGCGACCGATAAAGGCTGGAACCTGTACGTCTGCGGTAACGGCGGTATGAAACCACGCCATGCTGATCTGCTGGCCGCTGATTTAGATAAAGAAACGCTGATCCGTTATGTCGATCGTTTCCTGATGTTCTATGTGCGCACTGCGGACAAGCTGCAACGTACCGCCAGCTGGTTGGAAAACCTCGAAGGTGGTTTGGATTACCTGAAATCGGTCATCATCGACGACAAACTGGGGATCGCGGCAGAACTGGAACAGGAAATGGAATTTATCCGCAACCAGTATCATTGCGAATGGCAGGAAACACTGGGTGATGAACAGCAGAAACTGCGTTTCCGTCACTTCATCAACAGTGCCCAGCCCGATCCGTTGGTGCAATTTGTTGGTGAGCGTCATCAGCATCGTCCGGCGAAACCGGAAGAACGTATTCCTACTTACAACATTTCGCTGGAGGAACCGGTATGAGCTGGACCGATATCTGCGCGGTAACTGACATTATTCCCGGCACGGGCGTGTGTGCGCTGCTGGGGCAACATCAGGTGGCGGTCTTCCGCCCCTATGCTGACGAACAACTGTTTGCCCTCGACAACATTGATCCGTTCTATCAGGCCAGCGTGTTATCCCGCGGCATTTTGGCGGACTTACAAGGTGAGTTGTACATCACCAGCCCGCTGAAAAAACAGCATTTCCGCTTGAAAGATGGTGTGTGTCTGGAGAACGCGGAATTCTCTGTTGCGGCCTATGCAGTACGAGTGAACAACGGACGAATTGAACTCAAGGAGCCAGTGTAACTATGTATCAAGAGACCATCGAAAAATGCGCCGCAGTTGCGGCGCGTATCAAAAGCACATCAGCGAATAACCCGCTGAGTTTCTGGATCGGCAGCCTGATGGCGGGCGCGTATGTCGGCTTAGGCATTATCCTGATCTTCACGTTGGGTAATCTGGTCGATCCAACCATTCGCCCTCTGGTGATGGGCGCGACCTTCGGTATCGCACTGACCTTGGTGATCATTGCCGGCGCTGAATTGTATACCGGCCACACCATGTTCCTGACCTTTGGCGTGAAAACCGGCAAATTGAGCAGCACCCAAGCCGTTGGTATTCTGGCTCAATCCTGGACCGGTAATCTGCTGGGTTCTATCGTGGTCGCGTACCTGTTTTATCTGGGCGGTGGCGGTCAATTGTTGCCTGCGGCTGATAGTCTGGTACACAAAGTTGCACTGGCAAAAACGACTGCACCAGCCCTGGCGCTGTTTGCCAAAGGTATGCTGTGTAACTGGCTGGTGTGTCTGGCGATCTGGATGTGTCAGCGTGTCGAAGGTGCCGCTAAATTCATCGCCATCTGGTGGTGTCTGTTGGCATTTATCGCCTCCGGTTACGAACACTCGATTGCCAACATGACCCTGTTTGCACTGTCTTGGTTTGGTGCCCATACCCCAGAATACACACTGTCAGGTATCGGTTATAACCTGCTGTGGGTAACGTTGGGTAACACCGTTTCTGGTGTGTTATTCATGGGTTTAGGTTACTGGTATGCCACTCCGCGAGCAAAACGTGCCGCGATGGCAAACGCAGCCAAAACTAGTGCTCATAACGCCTGATCAGAGTTTAATCCCGTTCACGCCATGCGTGAGCGGGATCTATAATGTGAAGCGCCCGTCTGTTCCTGCAAATTGTTTTCTCCGCCGTGCTTATCTGAATCTACTATTAAATTAGAACCCAGTATCTGTTCTTGTCGCCTCATCGATTGTTTGTGATGAAGAAGAAGCAGAGTTTTTGCTGAGAAACTTATCTTCATCGAACAAGGAGCTGACCATGACTCATGCCATTGCAGACTATGTCGGAAAAATCATCCTGATCAAATTTATTCCTGGCTATGTTGAAAGTGCACAATCGCTGATCCAACCCAATGATGCCGGTTGTTCATCGTTTTACGTTCGACTGGCCGGTGTTGAAACAGCAGGTATTTGGGTGGAAAACAAACAGTGGCAAACGCAGGATTTTTTTAGCACACCACCGGATGTCTACCATGCAGCGATCTTGATCCCATGGCAACAGATTGAATCGATTGCGGCATTTCCCGACCGCGAATTCAGTCATGGCGAAGAACCTTACCGCGAAAAAGATATCGGATTTTTAGCTGCAAATTAAACCGGATGTAAAACTTTGGCCGTAACAATCAAAGGTTACGGCTTTTTTTTATAATGCCGCCACCATTTGGCTGACATCGACATCATCCTGTTGTTCTGGCGGCAGATAGATCTGCGCATAATCCAGATACACGCCGGTACGCAGGAACAACGCGAACAATTCCGGATCAATATGCCCCGACTGCGCCATCTCTTGCATGATGCCAAGAGCCTCATCCAGTGATTTGGCTTTTTTGTACGGTCGATCTGCTGCCGTTAACGCTTCAAAAATATCAGCTATCGCCAAAATACGGGCAGTCAACGGAATCTGTTCTGCCGCCAACTGACGCGGATAGCCTTTACCATCCAAACGTTCATGATGTGCCCCAGCAATATCCGGCACCGATTTCAGATGTTTGGGATAAGGTAATTGATTTAGCATCTGAATGGTCTGCACAATGTGATCGTTGATCTTAAAACGATCCTCTTCCGTCAATGTGCCTTGTACAATTTTCAGGTTGTAGCATTCCCCCCTATTCGCTTTATAAGTTGGAATGGCACGTTTCACACCGATTGCTAAATCATTTTCGTGGGAATAGTCGCCAAAATGAGGAATAAGATGCTCCGGTTTGTCGGCTAGCAGCGACTCTTGCGCTGGTAATGAACTGGCCGTTTTACGAGCTAATTCTTCATGCGACAAACCAAGCGTATCATCTAACGTACGCCACCAATGCTGCCCAGCAATCCTATCCAGACGGGTAACTTCTTTGATGCCGATCCGCTGTTGCCCCAGATTACATTGCGCAACAAACGCAAACTCCTCATCCAGCCGTTGCCACTCTTGTTGTAACCAAACACAAAGATCTGCTTCTGCTTCACCGGCTAACTGACGTTGCAGCGCACTGATCTGTTTATCGCGTTTTAACACTTCAAAGCGAGTACGGATCTCATGAATACGGTTATGTACCGTTTCCAGTTTGGTGGCTTTATCAACGATCGCTTCGGGGGTAGTGACTTTACCGCAATCATGCATCCACGCGGCGATATGCAGTGCTTCCCACTCATCATCGGATAAATCAAAATCGGCTAAATGCCCGTCGTTACACTCACAAGCCGCTTGCGCCAAAGCCAGTGTTAATTCAGGCACTCGCTGACAATGACCACCGGTGTATTTGGATTTGGCATCGATCGCCGAGGCAACCATTTCAATTAACGAAGAAAACAGCGCTTTGCGTTGCTGTAACATGCGCTGACTTTCCAAAGCCAGCGTAGCAAACTGCAGATAACTTTCCACCAGCGCACGCACTGATACATCAATCTGTGGTGCCTGACTAAAATACACACACAAGCAACCCATATTCTCGCCAAAACGATCTTTCAGCGTGATTAGTTCAACATGTTTACAACTCAGGTTTTGCTCGGCAAACCAGCACCATGCCGCTTCTTCAAAGGTTTTATCGGTGGGTTCTTCACCTGCCGATAGCGACAACCGTAGTGATTTAGCGTTGCAACTGCCTTGATGCACCATGGTCTTATAACAAGTGGCATCATCATCGTCCGGTAGCCAGATAATGGCACCATCACCGCCATATAATTTTCGGATAACGGCCGCTAACTCCCCCGTTAAGGCCCCCAGTTCACGGGTTTTGCATAACTGACGGATCAACGACATAAAATGCTCAAGCGTCGATTGCAAGGTATACACCGACTCCCCTAACTCATTAACCTCAAGCAATCGACTGCTCACCCGTGATGTCGAGCGATTAAACTGAAAGCGCCGCATCGACTGGCTTTGTTGCATCAAGGTCACCAATGAACAGGCTAAACGCCCGGCCAACCACCAGGCAAAAGCATACGCCAGCAAGACCGCAAACAGCATCGTACTGAGTTGCCAATTCATGTGGGCATAGACATCGGCCAGCAACTCAGACAACGGCTCGGCAACGCCGATCCAGTAATGTTTGTTGCCACCCAACTCGATACGATGCAGGTGCACCTGCCAACGCGCATTTTGCCAATCGGCGCGGCCAGTTTGAATAATCTCCGGACGCAGCAATAACAGCCGTGCAAACAAAGACAGTTCGCCGCGCGTAAATTGGCTGATGTTCATACCGTGCGAGTAAGAAGTAGGAGTGAGTTCGCGGGGTGGATGATTGCTGCTCACCAGATTTAAATCCTGATCCAGCAAAATGATCTGGGTCTGTGAACCGAAACGGTCACTGATATCCAACTGCGCAAAAAACAACGGCATCACATTGCTGGTACGCATGTCGTGTTCATCGAACACGCGGGCGGAAAGGAAATAATCCCGGGTCAGCTGGTTATCAACCTTTTCCGCTACGGTTTCCAGTCTGGTTTTAGACAGCTCTTGTAACCGTTCTAAACTACCTTCGTAACTGATGTATATCTGCGCGCCGCCCAACAGCGAGATCAGCAAAAAAAAGAAGGCAAATATGGCAGTACGCAGGCTGATCTGATTGGGAAATGTAGTCATCGCTGATAAGGATCGCCATTCTTCCGTGATTGCGATCACAATATCACTTTTTATAGAACAGCGGCTAGATACCCATACTCATTTTATGGCTATAAAAACACCAATTTATGCCACAAAAGTGGCAGATAAAATGTAGGTTTCTGGCTTTATATACGAAAATTCACGCCGACCAGCCAAATTCATGTAATCGGCTGTTCCAGTGCTCATCGAGCGGTGCATCAATCACAATTAATTCGTGAGTATAAGGATGGCGAAAACTCAGGCGCTGGTGATGCAACATCAAACGCGCACATTCAAATTGTTCGCGGAAAAAACGGTTATGCCGGCCATCACCGTGTGAAGTGTCACCTACAATCGGATGACGCAAATGCGCCAGATGCCGACGCAGCTGATGTTTACGTCCGGTCAGCGGCAGTAATTTCACCAAACTATAACGGCTGCTTGGGTGTTTTGGCGACACCGCAAACGGCAATTCGATGCGCGCGACACAGCGGATATGGGTTTTTGCCGGTTGCGCCGGTTTATCTGGGTCGGCGAATTTATCCGCGATCCGATCCAACTCCTCTTTGAGCGGATAATCGAGAAACTGTTGCAGTGGCGCCCAGCCACGGACCAGCGCTAAATACTCTTTTTGCATGCGGTGCGTGGCAAAGGCATCGGTGAGATACCGTGCCGTTTCCGGGTCTAACGCAAACAACAAAATGCCGGAAGTCGGCCGATCGAGCCGGTGCACGGTATACACATGCTGGCCAATCAGATCACGCGTCATCTGCATCGCAAACTGCGTTTCACCTTTATCCAGCCAGCTGCGATGCACCAATAGACCAGCCGGTTTATTGATGGCGACCAGATGCTCATCACGATAAAGAATTTGCAGACTCATTGCAGACGTTCGACCGGTTTTCCACTGAGCTCTTCATCCAGACGAGCCAATACATCTAACAATAAGGAATGTTCTTTCAGCTTATTTTTATAAACCTCAGTGGCCATCGGGTAAATCGCAACCGCAGTGGGTAACGGTTCCCCCGTTGCCAACATGACACGAAAACGTTCCAACATAATAAACTGTAACCATTGGTGAAACTCCAGCGTATCCAGCGCGAACGGTTGGGTGCTGGCCAATGCGGCTTCAGAAGGTGCATCGTCCTGCCATAACTGCAGACGCTGTAATGTGAATTCCAGCTCTTTTAGCAAAAACACAACTTGTCGCGACATAACACACACCAATTTCCTGTTACGGTTAAATTCCGGCTAATATATCACTACCGCCATTTTTTACTGAGTAGAGATGCGATGACAGATCTATTAGTGTTATTTTTAATTTGCCTGATTGGGGCGGAATGCTGGCAGCGCCGTCAACAATCAGAGCTGGCGGAACGGCTAATCAAGCATTACTGCAAGAATACAGATCTGCAACTGCTGAGTATTGCGCGCCAGTCTTTCGGCATCCCGCTGTGCCTGTCACGCGTGACCCAAAAGGCCAATGCGTTTGTGTTTGAATACAGCGTGGATGGCGTTGGCAAAGAAGAAGGCGAACTCTATCTCGTCGGCCTGCAGCAACCGATTTTTCGCGTTAATCCAACCAATCTGCGCGAACCTGAGCCAGTGCGCACCGGCATCGTGATCAATATGCCGACCAATCACGAAACCAACGCTGCAATGCCAGTAATTCCGGAACACAACAACGTGATCCCGTTTCCAAACCAACGGCAGCGTCACTAATTACAATCATTTAACGAAACGAGGCTTGGATTTTCTGATGGATGATATTTTCCGTATTGCTAACCAGCTGGCCGCAAACGGTCAAACACCCACCACCGCACTGGTCAAAGCACGCCTGCGCCAACCGGTGCCGATGGCTACGTTGATCAGCGCCATACAACGTTGGAAACAAGACCCCGAAGCCTATAAATCACTTGGTTTACCGGGCACAAACAGCGATGGGCCGAGCACCGAAAAACAACCCGATACACCCGAAAACCAGCTGGAAACGCTGCAACGTCAGGTCGAACAGTTGCAGCAGCAAGTGATCATGTTAGCTAAGCGGGTAAGTTTGCTTGAGCAACTGGGCTAATGGTCTTTAACGGTAATGGCGAAAGCCGCTGCAAAAATTCAGCTAATGAGTCAGCCAATATCCAGCGTTTTGGCTGACCCAGCTGTTCCAGCAACACCGCACCACTCTCATTATCGAGACTGATCACCTGCAATTCGTTCGGTACCGTGGCAAGAAACAACGTCAACGGTAATTTCAGGCGCCGCAACATCATCACATGCGCCACCATATTTTCCTGCAAACGCTCAAAATCGTCGTCGTTCCACGGCTGCACCAGCGTCACCGCCAACCCTTTAAACGAGGCCGAGATCTGCCCGGCAAAACCATGCCCGTAATAAGTATGGATCGCTGGGTGAAATTCACACTCTAGTGCCGATGCAATATTGTGTAAATCTACGGCTTGTGGACGTTCCCAACATTTCCATAACGCCGGATTTTTCAGATCATAGCGACAGGGCGAAGGCCGGTTTTCATCCTCTGGGCAACAAACAGCGATACCACGCTGTTGCTGATAGGCGAACCAACGTGCAAATACATCAGATAATGCGCAAATAACTTGATCAGCCACAGTTTTTCCTGACAATTAAATATACTTGGATTTTAACTGAGCGAACCTCTCATGTCTCATGCATCCCCTTACGAAAATAACCCGTTGCTGGCAAATCTGACGCTGGGTCAGAAAACAGAATATATTGCGGAATATAGCCCACAGTTATTACAACCGGTGCCCAGACAATTAAATCGGGATGCATTGAGCTTAGCGGAACAACTGCCCTTCCACGGGGAAGATCTGTGGACGTTGTATGAACTCTCCTGGCTAAACAGCAAAGGCAAACCCATGGTGGCCATTGGTGAGGTCCGCATTGATGCCAATAGTTTAAACCTGATTGAATCTAAATCATTCAAGCTGTATCTGAACAGCTTTAACCAAACTGCCATCGCGGATTTAGCGACTGTTCGTCAGACCTTAGAAAAAGACTTAAGCCAGTGCGCACAAGGGGCTGTCAAAGTCAGCTTGTTTCCGCTAACCCAAGCGCCGCATCATATCGCCAGCGTGCCCGGTGAATGTATTGATGATCTGGATATCGTGATCGATGAATATCACTTCTCCAGCGATTGGCTGCAACAAGCCGGTAACCAGGCTCATATCGTGGAAGAAACACTGCACAGCCATTTGTTAAAATCAAATTGTCTGGTGACTGGTCAGCCGGATTGGGGCAGTGTCGTTATTCATTATCAGGGCCCGCGTATCGAGCGCGAAAAGCTGCTGCGTTATCTGATCTCATTCCGCCAGCATAATGAATTTCACGAACAATGTGTTGAGCGGATCTTTGTTGATCTGCAACGTTATTGCCAGCCGGAAAAATTGACGGTGTATGCCCGTTATACCCGCCGTGGCGGATTAGACATCAATCCATTCCGCAGTAACTGGGAAACTGCGCCGGAAAATATGCGTTTGATTCGACAGTAAATATCACGTTCAGGTGTTTTATGTCGCATACTCTCGGTGTTGATAACCAACAGAAATCAGATGAAACGATGAATTTATGACTTTATTGCCTTTGGTGTTTCTGTTGAATGGACTCAGCGTGCCAGCCCTAGAGATGGATCCGACTGATCTATCAGATACTTTGCAGCAGGCACAGCAGATTGGCATCGCCAACCCGGATCGTTGCATTCAAATCACGGAAGGGTTGTTGCAACCACAAGATAACCCGCTGTTATCCGCCAGATATGATAAAAACGTCTCTTTAAGCCGGGTGAAAGATCGGGTGCAGTTGCGCAGCAGTCGGCAACAGATCCAGACTTTTATTGTCAATGGCACCTGTTATGCGCGTCAGGAACGTTATAACGAAGCGTTAGATGCCTTAGTCAAAGCAGAGGAAATGGCCAGCCGCCAGCATTTCGACGATTTAGCCGAAATCAGCCTTTACCATCAAATCACTATTCTCGGCCTGGATCTGGATAAACCAATCCCAGCACATCATGCCTGGCGACGTCTGACTGTGCTGGTACAAAACGATAGCAAACACAGTGCTGAACTGCCGGTTTACGTAGGGTTACTCAATAGTGCTCTCGCTATCCATCGGCAATTACCAGAACTCGCGCAAGAGATGCTGGCGCAGGTTCATACTTTACTGCTGACAACGCCTAATCCGCAGCTGGAAGTGTGGGCTAACATGTTGGAAGGTGATCTGTTACATCTGAATAACGAAGATGAACATAGCTTACTGGCCTACCATGCCACCTTGGCACAAGCGCAAAAAAACAATCAATTGTTGTTACAAGTGCAGCTAACCACCCGCATCAGCCAGCTGTTTGCTCAAGAACAAGATCTGGCTAATGCGATCCGTTATGCCGAACAAGCGCTGGAGCTGACACAACAGCTCGGTAACGATGGTTGGCAAGCCGACGCCATTATTCATTTGGCGCGCTTAAAACGCGAAGCGCATGAAACAAATCTGGCACTCGCCCTGTTACTGAATGCGGCCGCCGTTTATCAACATACCGCCCGTCCGCAGGATCTCGCCCGTCTACATCTGGAGATCGGAAAAACTTACCAGCAACTGCATCGTTATAATGAAGCACAAACCTATCTGACCGCGGCATATGAGCTATTCCAGCGCCAACACTTACCGTTTTATGAGCGGCTATCCTTGCTGTCATTATCCGAGCTGTACGTACAACAAGATAATCCGACCCAAGCGATCGTCTTGTTAGAGCAGTTACTGAATACCCCCATCCCGGAACAAAAAAATATCGAAACTGAGCTGTATCGCCTGTTGTCGATGGCTTACGAAAGTAACCGACAATACGATTTGGCGCTGCTGAACTACAAATTATACACCAACAGTCAGCACGAAACGGCGTCGACCGAAGCACCGCCACAAAGTGATTTTTTCGCCAATTACACACGTTTGGATCAATCTCAACGATTGCAAGAACTGGATAACGAAAAACGTCGTCTCGATGGAGAGTTAACTTGGTATTTCAAAGTGGGGATCAGTGCCGCGTTGATGATGACCATACTGGGTATTGCTTTACTCTGGCACATCCGCAGGTTGCGTGAACTCCGGCAAGAACAACAACGTTTACAACAGCTAATTGATTACGACAGCATCACCAGTATGGGCACGCCGTTGTTGCTGCAAAAAGAGCTGGGGCAACAACTGAAATTATCACAACAACCAGATAACCCAGCGAGCCTAAACTCCTCTACGGCCATGTTGCTGTTTCGAGCACAGGGGCTCATCGATCTGGAATGCCGTGTTGGCTTAAAAAAAGCCCAATCCATTCTGCGTCAGGTATCGCATGCCATCCGGCAACGGATGCCAGAACAAAGCCATTATTACTTGCTGTCCGATCGTTTATTGCTTTGTACTCTGCCAGAAGAGGCTATCGAGCAATATGACGAAATCATTATCCGCATCGAAAACCGGCTCGGTGTAATTATGCGCAAATATGGACTCAATGAGCGCGTCATTTGCGGAAAGGTGCAGTATCCTTTCTTAAGTAAGTCAATTAATGCGCTAAAACCCGTACAAACACTGGAAATTTGTGGCATTGCGCTCGCTGGCGCCATGCAATTATCCGAAAAATTGTGTAAGAATGTATGGGTTGAATTATTTGCAATAGATTGCCAACAAGCCGCCTTCTTTAACGGCGAATTAAGAACCAAAACAATCGAGGCTATCACCAAGGGCCTGGTCAAAGTGAACAGTTCTGAAAAACATAGCACCATTGATTGGAATTCGCTGTTAGTGCCAGCGCAGGGAAAAACAGCGGTAAGATAACGGCGGTTCATTACCGATATCAACATAATATATAAAAATTTTGGATTGAAAGAATGGATGATATTGCCAACTCAAATGCCCGCGTAACACAGCTGAAAACTCGTCTCGAACAAAAAGAAGACGAGCTTCAGGCGTTGGTGCAATTGGCTGGCAATGAACGGGAAACATTGGATGTATTAGTCTCCCGATTGATGCTGGCTTGCCGTGGTCTCGACAGAGAATTAGATAACCGCATGGCAAGGCTCAAACCGCATCTGGAGAAACATACCGCGATCCAACAACTCAGCGAAGATATCAATGCAATCGAGTTGTTATTGACCCGCTATGGCATGATCCAAGAACAACTGCTGCAACATTCCGGTGAAAAAGTAAAAAGTCAGGCGAATGAACTGATCCGCAACTCGATATTGCCAGAAAAAGTTCGCCGTGAAGCCCGCGAGTTTATGGCAGCAGAAAAGCCGTATACCTTTGGCGATCATCAGCAGCGTATTTTCCGCCTGCTGGAAATTTATCAAATGGCGTTCCGCGCATTAATGTTGCGCCCGAATGTTTCTCCAGCAGCAGAAACAGCAAACCAAACAGACCTATCAACCGCTTTTAAAGCAGAAGAGCAAGAACCGGTGACGCGCTTAACTGGCGTTGATGATATTGCCTTGTCATTATCCAATATCGATCCCGGTCTGCTCAGTAAATTACATGATGAATTACAGCGTCTTATCACTGAACTTGATTTTCATGGGCCAGCAGCAGAAAAACTGGCAGTTATCCGTCGCCGGTTATTAAATGGCGTAAGCTGCCAAGATCTCCCGCCACTGTGTCTGGAATTAATCACCCTCATCATTGAAGGTGCCCGCTATGAGCGAGCACAATCGTTTGCTTTTGTGCATGCGATTGGTGAAAAACTGCAAATCAACCATGCAGATCTGCAAAATTGTCTGGGGATTGCCCAAGATCTAGCGCAAGAAGACAAAGGGCAAGATCAAAAATTAGCCGACCAACTGCGTCAATTACGTGAGTTGGTAACCAGCACTGATTCGTTAACTGAACTCAAACGTATTGTTCCTGCGCATTTGGTGATTATGGATGCGGTGCTGCAAGAACGCTTCTTACGACAGCGTAAAGAGCAAGAATTACTCGCACAAGTGGCCGCACTGACCGAACGGCTAAAAGCTACCGAAGAAGATGCGGCAAATTACAAAAATCGACTGAACCGACAACAGCAACGATTGCAGGTCGATACGCTGACCCAATTACATAACCGTTCGGCATTAGATGAACGTTTAGCGTTGGAATACAAACGTTGGTTACGTTATCAATCCCCGCTGTGTCTGGCGATTGTCGATGTCGATCATTTTAAATCTATTAATGATCAGTTTGGTCATCTGGCAGGCGATAAAGCCCTCAAAGTTATCGCGCGAGCACTGAGCACCGCATTACGTGACACCGATTTTGTTGCCCGCTTTGGTGGTGAAGAGTTCGTCGTGTTACTACCAGGTATCAGCGAAGATTCCATTCAACTGCCATTAGACAAACTACGAAGTGTGATCAAGGGTATTCCGTTCCGCTTCAAAGATGAACGGATCTCCATCAGTATATCATTGGGTGCCACCTTGTTCCGCAGTGGCGATCGGATCACTGATGCATTTGAACGCGCAGACAAAGCCTTATATGAAGCCAAAAATGCGGGTCGCGACCGCATTATCATCACTCTCTAACTCTCGGATACAACCATGATCACCTATGTAAATCCTGTTGGCAGCATGGAGCTGTTATCCCAGCTGGAAGTCGATCGTCTTCAGCAAGCGGCAGCAGGTGAAATTTATCAGCTGTATCGCAATTGTTCTTTAGCTGTGCTCAACAGTGGCAGCAAGACCGATTCCTCAAAAGAGATCCTGGAAAAACATCAGAATTTTTCGATCAATATCATCAGCCGTGAACGTGGCGTAAAGCTGGAATTATTTAATGCTCCGCAATCCGCATTTGTTGATGGCGAGATCATTCGTGGTCTGCAGGAGCATTTATTCTCTGTATTGCGCGACATTTTGTATGTCAGTAACAAACTCGAAGTCGATCTTTCACTCAATCTGAGTAGCTCCAGCCACATTACCAACCTGGTTTTTTCCATATTGCGTAATGCCAAAACGGTACGCACAGGCGAAGTACCTAACATGGTCGTTTGCTGGGGTGGACACTCGATCAACGAAGCGGAATATCACTACTCCCGCGAAGTTGGCCATCAGCTCGGCTTACGCGAACTGAACATCTGTACCGGTTGCGGGCCAGGCGCTATGGAAGGGCCAATGAAAGGTGCCGCGGTCGGGCATGCTAATCAGCGTTACCAGCATCGCCGGTATGTCGGGTTAACCGAACCATCGATTATTGCTGCCGAACCGCCTAATCCTATCGTGACTGAGTTGGTTATTTTGCCGGATATCGAAAAACGTCTGGAAGCTTTTGTCCGCCTGGGGCATGGCATTATCATCTTCCCTGGTGGTGTAGGGACAGCAGAAGAGTTGCTCTACATTCTCGGTATTTTGATGAACCCGGCGAACCAGCATCATCCTTTGCCGGTGGTACTGACTGGGCCGAAAAGTAGTGAAGCCTATTTCCGCTCACTGGATGCTTTTGTTCGCGCCACACTGGGTGATGCGGCAACGCGTTATTACCAAATCATTATTAATGATGCCGAAGCCGTTGGTCAGACGATGAAGAGTGCCATGCCACATATCCGTGATTACCGGAAAGCAATTGGCGATGCTTATTCATTCAATTGGGCTTTGCATATTGATCCAGAATTCCAGCTGCCGTTTGAGCCAACCCATGAAAACATGGCACAACTCAATCTGAGCAGAGAACAGCCGCCAGAGCAACTGGCCTGCAATTTACGTAAGGCATTCTCTGGCATCGTTACCGGCAATGTGAAAGATCGCGGTATCAAAGCCATTGAGCAACATGGGCCATTCAAGTTGTCTGGCGATGCCAGCCTGATGCATCTGATGGATACGCTACTACAAGATTTCATTGCACAAAAACGCATGAAATTGCCCGGCAGTACGTATGTGCCTTGCTACGAAATTCAACTTTAGTTTATGGCTCATCTGCTCATACTGGATGCGCTCAACTTAATCCGGCGTATCCATTCCGCGCAAAGTAAACAAAACACGGATGATGTGGCAGCACAACTGGCTGCCACAGACATCACCATGCAGCGTGCTGTCAAAACCATCTTGCAGGAAGCCAACCCCAGCCACGTTATTGCGGTGTTCGACAGTGAAGTGTCTGGTTGGCGAAAAGTAAAATATCCCGCCTACAAAGAAGGGCGTACGGCCATGCCGGAAGCCCTGCGCTTAGGGTTGGATCAGCTACAGGATTCATTATTTAAGCTGGGTATTGATTCATTAGTCTCAGACAGTGACGAAGCCGACGATCTGATTGCAACATTAGTCAAACCACTAATGCCAAACGGTCATCAGGCAACATTGATTTCGACCGATAAAGGCTTCTGCCAACTACTCGACAGTGGGTTACAGATCCGCGATTACTTTAACAAACGCTGGCTGGATCATGCTTTTGTGCAACAGCAATACGGCCTGTTACCTGCCCAGCTCGTCGATTTTTGGTCCCTCACCGGCATCAGCGGTATGAATATTAAAGGGGTGCCGGGAATTGGTGAGAAAACCGCACAACAGTTGTTAGCGGAATATGGTTCTTTAGCCAACTTGCTGAGTGCTGATGCCAGCGAAAACAAAAAAGCCCTGCTAGCACAGCAATATCGCGAAGCCTGTTTGCTGGCACAAGAACTGGTGCGCTTAAAAGACGATATTCCACTCGGCTTTAATCTGAAAGACCTGCGCTATACACCAGCAACGTAAGCGACAAGATCAAAAAAGGGCGCATCCCAAAATGCGCCCTTTATTTTTTGCTCAATCACTGCCGCACTGCTCAGTTATACGTTAAACGCACCAGAACGACGTCGAGCCAATTTCTTTTCATCATAAACGTGCACGGTGATCTCTTCACGATCGTGATACAGCTGCTTGGCCTGAATCACGTAGTCACCCTCTAACTCGGCCAGCCACTCTTTCAACACCGCCAAATTATGCTCCACTTCGGCATAGCGTTTTTTCATCGGCAATTTCAGGTTAAAAATCGCCTCATGACAGCAATCTTCACGAAACCACTGTGCAATCAAATGGGTAATACGCGCTGGTT
Source organism: uncultured Tolumonas sp. (assembly GCF_963678185.1). Lineage (NCBI taxonomy): Bacteria > Pseudomonadati > Pseudomonadota > Gammaproteobacteria > Aeromonadales > Aeromonadaceae > Tolumonas > uncultured Tolumonas sp. The sequence goes on along the minus strand of NZ_OY782757.1, from coordinate 3,094,148 downwards.
TTTCCACCATGTCACACACCAGCCAATACGGCTTTTTCTTGGTCGGACGATAAGTGAAACCATCCGCCATAATGTGTTTTACCTGACCGGTTTCCATCAAGGCTTCTTCCATCGGGCCGTTATCAATGGCCGACACCATCATGCCACGACGCACCAACTGATAAGTCCAACCCCCAGGGCTCGCCCCCAGATCAACCGCCGTTAAGCCAGAACACAGACGGATCTCATCATCTTCTGGTGGAATAAACATATAGAATGCTTCTTCCAGTTTTAACGTTGAGCGGCTTGGAGCATCCGATGGGAAACGCAGACGCGGAATGCCCATGTGGAATGGCGAATTATTATTCGGATAGGAATAACCGATCCAGACTGAATCATTTTTCAGGAAAAACAGGTGCAACACCGGACGGCGAGAATCAAGATCTTGCGTTAGCTTACCGGCAGAGCGCAAGGCTTGGCGCAATGGCACACTGAATTTACGGCAGAAAGTCGACAGCTCTTTAGCTTCATTGGTATCCGCAGTTTCAACGCGCAACTCACCGAATTGCGGCATCTTTTTCACCGCATCAATGATCGGAGTGATACGGTCTTTCAGATCCAAACCGTTTAATTGCTCGATCACTACAAGCATTTGGCGGGCAAAAATCAGCTCACGGAATGGCAGACGACGCGCCAACCGCTCAGCATCCTGCTCACCATAACACTCAAACAATACGAAACCGCAATTGTCAGCGACACGGGAAAAGCCGAAACACTCCAGTGCCACTGCCTTATCCTGGATCTCCGCGGCCATATCTTTTTCAAATCCCGGACGACAATAGAACATCAGGTGGTTCATTTACGCTTCTCCCCTCACTCACCTTGAAAAGTGCGACACCATACACTGAAGCAGACAAAGATGCTGCTTTTTTAACGAGCAATCATAACGCTGAATCAAACTCAGCCTCCTCTTGCTGCACCAACGCCACGATCCAATCTCGAAATGCAGCGACTTTACCTAAAGTATCATGCCCCGGCGCCATCACCAGATAATAGGCGTTATCATTGATGAGCGTTTGCGGCAACGGACAAACTAGACGCCCAGCCTGAATTTCCGGGCGAGATAACAAACTATGCCCCAGCGCCACCCCCTGCCCCAACACCGCCGCTTGCAGCACCATCGCAGAATGGCTAAAGATGGGGCCTTGCCCCGCATTCGGCAACGACACGCCAACCTGACGTAACCAGCGCGACCAATCATGCCGCGATGCATCATGCAATAATGAAAACTGCGCCAGATCTTCCGGTTTAGTCAGGTTTTTCCCTTGCAGTAACGACGGCGAACACACCGGAATACGATATTCTGAATGCAGTTTATACATCTGCAGATCAGACCAATGCCCATCGCCGTAATAAATAGCAATATCGACATCATCAATCAGCGTGTCTGCATCTTGATCAACGGCTTTAATACGCACATCAATTTCTGGGTGTAACTGACTAAACAAACTTAACCGTGGCACTAACCACTGGATGGCAAAACTCGGCTGCATGGTGACCGTCAGCGTGCCTTTAGCGCTGCGTGCCATCAAGCGTTCCGTGGCTTCACAAACCGAACTAAAAATAGAGCGGATATCCTGATAATAACCCTGCCCCTCTTCCGTGAGCAGCAAACTGCGATTGCGGCGCCGGAATAGCTTTAAGCCCAGAAAATCTTCCAGTGTTTTGATCTGATGACTAATAGCCGCCTGAGTAACAAACAATTCTTCTGCCGCTTTGGTAAAACTTAAGTGGCGGGCAGCCGCTTCAAACGCTTTTAAGGCATTCAGCGGGGGAAGACGTCGTGACATGCGAAATCAACATCCTTTTTTCTTTCGGAAGCGGCTTCTATTATAGAAGTAGCCGCGCAGATGCAGAAGTAAATAACATTATATACTGAGTGGGCATTACGCTGGTGCACATTGCGTAATTCATAAATTTCATGCTTATTTTTGTTACAAGTTAATTACATCATTAGATTAGCGCAAAACAGGTGAATATTTATGCATTTTCCAATCAGACAGAGGCAAACTCCGAACTAAATCACATATAAAGCACATTCATCCATGATAACGACAAAATCCATCTATACTCACAATGGAACACCAACAGTTCGTGCGATATAAAAATCTTTCGCACCATTTTGGTGATAATGTGTATAGCAATGATTTATATGAATTTTTAACCATAAATGATCGATTTGAGTCCCATAGTTATTGCCTTGAATTGGGGCGGAAATCACAGTATATTTTTTGGTTACGAGCCCTCAGAGTTAAAACAATAAAGCTGGCACCTCAAGCCAGCTTTTTTTAACGGCTGCGGATGGACGCGTATCTACAGAGAGGATTATAACGTGATGGAACCGGCGGTACCCCAACGACAAGGGATGTATGACCCCGTAAACGAACATGATGCGTGCGGTGTCGGATTTGTGGCCCATATGAAGGGTCAAAAAAGTCATAGCATTGTCGAACAGGGTTTGTTGATCCTGAAAAACCTCGATCACCGTGGTGCGGTCGGCGCAGATCCGCTGCAAGGCGACGGCGCTGGTATTCTGATCCAGATCCCTGATCAGTTGTATCGCGAAGAATTGGCTAAGCAAGGTATTGTGCTGCCAGTTGCTGGTGAATTCGGGGTTGGTATGGTGTTCCTGCCGCAGGAAGCGGCGTCTCGTTTGGCTTGCCAAGAAGAGATTGAACGTGCGGTACGTGGTGAAGGTCAGGTTGTGCTGGGCTGGCGTGATGTGCCAGTGAGCCGCGAGATGCCGATGTCTCCTGCTGTTAAAGCGAAAGAGCCGGTTATCCGCCAGATCTTCGTTGGCCGCGGCCCGGACGTACTGGTCACCGATGCACTGGAACGCAAACTGTATATCATTCGCAAGCGTGCATCCCATGCCATTCGTGCTCTGAAGCTGAAACACTGTAACGAATTCTACGTGCCGTCATTCTCTGCACGTACCGTGAACTATAAAGGTCTGCTGTTGGCGGATCAGGTTGGCATTTATTATACCGACCTGGCTGACCCACGCTGCATCTCTGCACTGGCACTGGTGCATCAGCGATTCTCTACCAACACCTTCCCAACCTGGGATCTGGCCCATCCATTCCGTATGATCGCGCACAACGGTGAAATCAATACCGTTCGCGGTAACGTGAACTGGATGCGCGCCCGTGAACGTTCAGTCACATCACCTGTTTTGGGTGCTGATCTGGATAAAGTATGGCCATTGATTTACCCAGGTCAGTCAGATTCTGCGTCGTTTGATAACGCGCTGGAACTGCTGGTTATGGGTGGTTATTCACTGGCACACGCCGTGATGATGATGATCCCAGAAGCGTGGGAAAAACACTCACTGATGGATGAAAACCGTCGCGCGTTCTACGAATATCATGCAGCCATGATGGAACCGTGGGATGGCCCAGCGGCCGTTGCCTTCACTGACGGTTGCCAAATCGGCGCTACGCTTGACCGTAACGGTCTGCGCCCAGCCCGTTATCTGGTAACGAAAGATGATCTGGTGGTGATGGCATCTGAATCTGGCGTATTGCCGATTGAAGATTCCCGTATTGCCCAGAAATGGCGTTTGCAACCAGGTAAGATGTTCCTGATCGACCTGGAGCAAGGCCGTATCATCGATGATAAAGAGCTGAAAAACTCACTGGCTAACTCCAAACCATACCGTGAGTGGTTAAGCAAAGTTCGTATTAACATCGATGAGATCCCGGGTGAAGCCCAGCCTTTCGAGAAGAAAGCAAGCATGCTGGATTACCAGCAAGCGTTTGGCTACACCATGGAAGACACCAAAATGTTGCTGACCCCAATGGCCAACAATGGCGAAGAAGCCATCGGCTCCATGGGTAACGATGCAGCATTACCAGTGTTGTCCAGCAAAAATAAAACGCTGTACAACTACTTCCGTCAACTGTTTGCTCAGGTAACCAACCCACCGATCGACCCGATCCGTGAAGAGATGGTTATGTCGCTGGTTTCCTTCATTGGTCCACGTCCTAACCTGCTGAACAATGCGGATATCAATCCACCGATCCGTCTGGAAGTCGCACAGCCAATCCTGAATGCCGCTAAGATCGAGAAGATCCGTAACATTCAGCAATACACCAACGGCAAATTCCGTTCACACGAACTGAATATCTGCTACCCATTAGCCTGGGGTAAAGAAGGTGTTGAAGCGCGTCTGGCGTCATTGGCGGCAGAAGCCGAAGATGCGGTACGCGGTGGTGCCAACATTCTGTTGATCTCCGACCGTAACATCGACCGCGACCATATCGCGATCCCTGCACTGCTGGCGACTTCTACCGTGCATCTGCATCTGGTGAAGAAAGGCCTGCGTACTAACACCGGTCTGGTGGTCGAAACCGGTTCTGCTCGTGAAACACATCAGTTTGCTCTGCTGGCGGGTTACGGTGCCGAAGCGATCCATCCTTGGCTGGCGATGGAAACATTGCGCGAAATGGCCGATGGTGATGCAGCGAAAGAAGAGAAATATGTCTCTAACTTCGTGAAAGCCGTGGGCAAAGGTCTGTGTAAAGTCATGTCGAAGATGGGTATTTCCACTTACATGTCTTATACCGGCGCGCAGATTTTCGAAGTAGTTGGTCTGAAAAAAGCCTTTGTGGATAAATACTTCTCTGGCACCCCTTCCAAAATCGAAGGTATCGGCCTGTTTGAAGTAGCAGAAGAAACTATCCGTCTGCATGAAGCTGCGTTCTCTGCTGATCCAGTGCTGGAAGATGCGTTAGATGCTGGTGGTGAATATGCATTCCGTACCCGTGGTGAAGATCACATGTGGACACCGGATGCGATTGCCAAACTGCAACACTCTACCCGTAGCGGCAAATACGAAAGCTACAAAGAGTACGCCAAGATCATCAACGACCAGACCAAGCGTCATCTGACCTTGCGTGGCCTGTTTGATATCAAGAAAGCAGCAGAACCAGTACCACTGGAAGAAGTTGAATCGGCAAAAGAGATCGTTAAACGTTTTGCAACTGGTGCAATGTCACTGGGTTCTATTTCTACCGAAGCACACACGACACTGGCTGTGGCGATGAACCGTATTGGCGGTAAATCAAACACCGGTGAAGGTGGTGAAGATGCTAACCGTTTCATTCCGGTTAATCAGCCAACACTGTTGTCTGACATCATCGGTAAATCACGTATCGCGCGTGATCTGGAACTGCAAGCCGGTGACAGTCTGCGTTCTGCGATCAAGCAGGTTGCATCAGGTCGTTTTGGCGTAACTGCTGAATATCTGGCCAATGCCGATCAGATCCAGATCAAGATGGCACAAGGTGCTAAACCAGGTGAAGGCGGTCAGCTGCCAGGCGATAAAGTTTCTGAATATATCGGTAAACTGCGTCACTCAGTGCCGGGTGTAGGCTTGATTTCGCCACCACCGCACCACGACATTTATTCGATCGAAGACTTGGCTCAGCTGATCCACGATCTGAAAAATGCCAACCCAACCGCCTCTGTATCCGTGAAACTGGTATCTGAAGTGGGTGTGGGTACGGTTGCCGCTGGTGTATCCAAAGCCAAAGCTGACCATGTCGTAATTGCAGGTCACGATGGTGGTACCGGTGCATCGCCGCTGTCCTCTATCAAATACGCTGGTTCACCATGGGAACTGGGTCTGGCCGAAACACAACAGACATTGGTATTGAACCGCTTACGTGGTCGTATCCGTGTGCAGGTTGACGGTCAGATCAAAACCGGTCGTGACGTGATCATCGGTGCCCTGTTGGGTGCGGACGAGTTCGGTTTCGCCACCGCACCACTGGTAGTCGAAGGCTGTATCATGATGCGTAAATGTCATCTGAACACCTGTCCGGTTGGTGTGGCGACTCAAGATCCAGAACTGCGTAAACGCTTTACCGGCCAGCCAGAACACGTCGTGAACTACTTCTTCTTTGTTGCGGAAGAAGTGCGTGAACTGATGGCAGAAATGGGTATCCGTAAGTTTGAAGATCTGATCGGTCGTTCTGATCTGCTGGACAAACGTGCCGGTGTTGAACACTGGAAAGCACAGGGTCTGGATTTCAGCAACGTATTCTATCAACCAGCTGTAGGTGCTGATGAACCTCGCCTGCATGCCGGTACTCAAGATCACGCGCTGGAAAAAGCACTGGATCAAAAGCTGGTGAAACAAGCCATGCCAGCACTGGAAAACCGTCAGCCAGTTCGTATCGAAATTCCGGTTAAGAACATCAACCGTACCGTCGGTACTATGCTGTCTGGTGAAGTGGCGAAACGCTTTGGTGGTGCCGGCCTGCCGGATGACACCATTCACGTCACTTTGAATGGTACTGCTGGCCAGAGCTTCGCGGCTTTCCTGGCAAAAGGTATTACGCTGGATCTGGTCGGTGAAGGTAACGATTACGTTGGTAAAGGTTTGTCTGGCGGTCGCATCATCGTGCGTCCAAATGCAAACTTCACCCCTAACCCAGGTGACAATACCATTATCGGTAACACTGTCATGTACGGTGCAACCTCGGGTCATGCCTACCTGAACGGTGTGGCTGGCGAACGTTTTGCGGTACGTAACTCCGGTGCGTCTGCAGTGGTTGAAGGCGTTGGTGATCACGGTTGTGAATACATGACTGGCGGTACTGTGGTGGTACTGGGTCAGACTGGCCGTAACTTCGCAGCCGGTATGTCAGGCGGTCTCGCTTATGTACTGGACGAAGACAACAGCTTCGCAACTCGTTGTAACTTGTCGATGGTGACGCTGGAAAAAGTTCTGCCAACTGCAGAACAATCGGCCTCAGAACCATGGCATAACGACCAAAGCGATGAAGATCATCTGAAAGCGCTGGTCACACAACACGCTAAATACACTGGTAGCCCACGTGCGAAAGCAATTCTGGCTGACTGGGATGCTTACCGTGGTAAGTTTGTAAAAGTTTATCCGAATGAGTATCGCCGTGCTCTGCAGGAAATGACTGCTGCGCTGCAGGAAAAGGAGATTGCGTAATGGGTAAGCCAACCGGTTTTCTCGAATTTGACCGCGTAAAGGAACACTACGCACCTGTTGCAGAACGTGTACACCATTACCAGGAATTTGTACCGACCCTGACAGTGCAAGAAGCCTCGACCCAAGGCGCACGCTGCATGGATTGCGGTATTCCTTTCTGTAACAATGGTTGTCCGGTGAATAACATCATTCCTGACTGGAATGATCTGGTGTACCGCGGTAAAGCTGAAATGGCGATCCGTGTGCTGCACTCCACCAACAACTTCCCAGAATTCACAGGCCGGATCTGTCCGGCCCCTTGTGAATCAGCCTGTACCTTGGGGATCAACGCTGATCCGGTTGGCATCAAGTCAATCGAGCGTTACACCATTGATACCGCATGGGATAACAACTGGGTTAAACCACAACCTTCTGCGGTTAAAACCGGCAAGAAAGTAGCAGTTGTCGGTTCTGGCCCTGCGGGTTTGGCCGCTGCTCAGCAGCTGGCGCGTGTTGGTCATGATGTAACGGTGTTTGAAAAGAACGGTCGTGTGGGTGGCCTGCTGCGTTACGGCATCCCTGATTTCAAACTGGATAAAGGTTTGATTGATCGCCGCATGGCACAGATGGAAGCTGAAGGTGTGGTATTCAAAACCAACACGCTGGTGGCACTGGATAATGCGCTACCAGCTGGTGTGGCCAACGATGCCAAAACCGTAGTCACCCCTGCACAACTGGATGCTGACTTTGATGCCGTGATCCTGGCTGGTGGTTCTGAAACCCCTCGTGATCTGCCAGTTCCTGGCCGTGAACTGAGTGGTATTCATTTCGCCCTGGAATTCCTGATCCCGCAGAATAAAGAAGTAGCTGGTGACGGCACCAATCCAATCAACGTGAAAGGTAAACACGTTGTGGTGATCGGTGGTGGTGATACCGGTTCTGACTGTGTGGGTACCTCTAACCGTCACGGTGCGGTATCGGTTACTCAGCTGGAAGTGATGCCACAACCGCCAGTACAGGAAAACAAAGAACTGACCTGGCCATACTGGCCGCTGAAACTGCGTACCTCATCTTCCCATGAAGAAGGTTGTGTACGTGAGTTTGCTGTTTCTACCAAAGAATTCATTGGTGAAAACGGTAAACTGACCGCGCTGAAACTGGTTAAAGTTGAATTTAAAGACGGCAAACTGACTGAAGTGGCTGGCTCCGAATTCGAACTGAAAGCCGATGCGGTATTCTTGGCCATGGGCTTTACTAACCCACTGGCAAAAGTGCTGGATGCGTTTGGCGTGGAAAAAGATGCGCGCGGCAATGCAAAAGCCACAACTGAAGATGCAGGCTGCTATGCGACGTCTGTACCGAAAGTTTATGCGGCTGGTGACATCCGCCGTGGTCAGTCACTGGTGGTATGGGCGATCCGTGAAGGTCGTCAATGCGCCCGTGAAGTGGATCAGTTCCTGATGGGCACAAGCCTGTTACCACGTTAAGTTACTCTTTGCTTAAAGCGTAAATGAGTAGCAAAAAAGCCCCGTCATGCTGATGGGGCTTTTTATTTGGTGGTAAACTGGTTTTTATTTATCTCTGGATCATCAACATGCGTTTAACTGTGCACCATTCTCATGATGTTTTGCCGTTATGGCAGGAAAGCCTCAACAAACTACTGCAAGCCAGTAAGCTAACCATTGAAGAGGCACATACCCTGGGTGAATGGCATGTGGCCACCTTCAATGACCGGGTGGTTGGCCTTGCAATCAGTAAAGAGAGTGACTTACGCTATTTTGCCGTGCGAGATCTGACCCGTCGACGCGGTATCGGCCGATATTTGCTGGCAGACACTATTCGCTGGCTGATAGCGGAAGGACAACAGCAAGTGACTATGAATGTCAGCTCTGTCACAGAAACTGAACAGGCAGGCTTACAGGCGTTTTTACGGCAGGCAGGGTTTCATGCTGCGAATGATAATGCGTGGACATTAAGTCTTTGATGTTCTAACTGAGCACCATCATGATCAGGTGCTCAGTTAATTTTATGCAGTTAAATTTTCTTACTGACAGCGTTTATTAGAAAATAATTTTCTGAATTTGCGCATCTTTGCGTTGCAGATAATGTGTCGAGTGAATACGACGGATCGTACGTGAACGACCACGGATCAATAATGTTTCGGTGGTAGCCAACATACCATCGCTGGTGATGCCTTCCAGCAAATCACCTTTGGTAATGCCGGTGACCGAGATGATCACGTTATCTGTTTTTGCCATGTCGCGCAAAGTCAGCACCGTTTCAACATCAATACCCATTTGCTGGCAACGCGCAATTTCGCTTTCACCCAATGCACGATTTTCTGGTGTATCGCCTTTTACTTTATGACGCGGTAACAGACGACCTTGCATATCACCATCTAACGCACGTACGGTGGCCGCAGAAATCACACCTTCTGGTGCACCACCGATGCAATACAACATATCAATTTCATTATCTGGCAAACAGGTCAGCATGGATGCCGCAACATCACCATCCGGGATCGCAAAAACACGCACGCCCATATCCTGCATCTCTTTGATCGCGGCGTCATGACGCGGTTTCGCCAGTGTGATGACACTCAAGCGATGGATTGGTTTATCCAATGCACGCGCAACCGCTTGGATGTTTTCCGCCAATGGACGATTGAGATCAATAACCCCTTTCGCACGCGGACCAACGATCATTTTTTCCATATACATATCAGGCGCTTTCAGGAACGAGCCTTTATCGCCAGCAGCCAGCACAGCCACGGCATTATTCTGGCCCATGGCCGTCATGCGGGTACCATCGATCGGATCGACCGCAATATCGACACCATCACCGCCACAACCGACTTTTTCGCCGATATACAGCATTGGTGCCTCATCGATCTCTCCTTCCCCGATCACGATCTCACCATCGATCTCGATCTGATTCAGGACATAGCGCATGGCTTCCACAGCAGCACCATCAGCCAGATTTTTATCACCACGGCCTAACCATTTGTAGCCGGCCAGTGCGGCTGCTTCTGTTACACGGGAAAATTCAATTGCCAGTTCACGTTTCATTGGGAATACCTGCAGATGCTCTCAGAATTGCTGCCTTACAGCAGAATGGGCGCGAGTTTACCACAATTGATTATGACTGCCGAGCAGACAACCACGATTGAATGAACTGTGAGCACTATCAATAAAAGCTTCATTTTTCGGTAACAGAAACGTCATCGATGAACCCTAATCTTCAACTCGGAATTACTCAGGGGCGACCCAACCCTCACAAAAAAATGAAGGATCGATGATGAAACAATTAACTGTTGTGGCAATTGCAGTGCTGGTTGCAACCCAAGCTAACGCGACTGAAGTATATAAAAATGAAAAAGTTACTTTGGATTTGAATGGCCGTGCCTATGCAGGTCAGTTCTTAGGTACTAAAGATAACGGCACAGAAAAAAGCGAAAAATATGGCTCCAACAATTACATCCGTATTGGTGCTAAAGGTGAAACAGTAATTACAGGCACCCAGAAAGCCATTGGCGCTTATGAAGCGCAGTTTAAATCACAATCAACTGAAACTGATGTGAAAGAAAGCAGCAGTAACATCACTACCCGTCTTGCTTATGGTGGTATCAAAGATGATACATTTGGTGCCATTACATTTGGCCGCCAGATCGGTGCTGTAGGCACATTGGCTGGCTGGACTGATGTAGCACTGACTGATGGTTACGGTAACGATGGTTTAGGCATTAAAGCTGATCAGTATGGTACTTACCGTGCTGGCGAAATGCTGAAATACTCCGGCGTGTTTAATAATGTACAAATTGATGCCGATTACAAATTTGATAGCAATGGTACCGACGTTAACAGCTCTGTGACTGATGCATCTAAATCAGAAACAACAGCTAATATCGGCGCTTATGGCGCAGCAGTAAGCTATAACCACCCAAGTGGTTTCTCTGTTGGCACTGGCTACAACGTAGCACAACGCAATAAAACAGCTCAAAATGATGCAAAATTGTGGATCATCGGTGCCAAATTTGATGATAAATCTTGGTATGCCGCACTGAACTTCGATAAAGGTTCTGATTATTTCTACACCACTGGTGGTGCATCTGTTGATACCACAGGCACCGAAGCTGCGCTTGGCTACAATTTTGCTAATGGTTTTGGTTTGATGAGCACCTACAACAAAATGAAACAGGAAGTTAGCGGCGGTTCTGACGTGAATGCTGTTGATTATTACACCCTGGGTGCTCAGTACAAATTCAACAAAAACCTGCGTGTCATGGCTGAATATCGTATCAATAACAAAGATACAGGCGTGAATGCGTCATCAACTGCCGCAGTTGGCTCCGCAAATGGCTATGACTACAAAAACGACATGCAACTGGCTGTACGTTACGATTTCTAATCTTTCCAGACTGCCGGGATAAACATACTAAAGCCGCCTTATTTAAGGCGGCTTTCTTGTTTCCGATACTAAAACGCCTCCAGATGGAGGCGTTTGGTCATTAATTCACCGTTACTGCTACAGCATGTAATTCTCTGGCAGCTCAATACGCGCAACACCCGATTCTACGGCAGCCAATGCCACCGCACGCGCCACGCGAGGTAACAGGCGAGGGTCCATTGGTTTTGGCAACACATAATCCACGCCAAAGGTCAGTTTGGACACTCCCGCGGCGTGCAATACTTCAGCTGGCACAGGTTCTTTCGCAATCGAGCGGATCGCTTCAACGGCCGCACGTTTCATTGCACTATTAATGCGGCTGGCGCGAGCATCCAACGCACCGCGGAAAATAAACGGGAAACAAATTACATTATTAACCTGATTTGGATAATCCGAACGACCGGTGCCCATGATCAGATCATCACGTACCGCATTGGCTAGCGCAGGCTCAATCTCTGGGTCTGGATTAGAACAAGCAAAAATAACCGGTCTTGGTGCCATAGTTTTTACATGTTCTGCCGTAATGACATTCGGGCCGGAAACCCCCACAAACACGTCAGCACCATCCATCACCTGCGCTAAGGAGGTAAAGCCTGAATCATTCACAAAACGGCGTTTATGTTCATTGATATCGGTACGACCAGAGTGGATCACTCCTTTGCGATCCAGCATGTAAATATTTTCCGGTTTCGCACCGCAAACAATCAACAGATCCATACAAGCAACAGCCGCAGCACCCGCGCCCATACAAACGATACGTACTTCAGATAGCTTTTTACCCTGAATTTCCAACGCATTCAGCATGCCAGCGGCAGTGACAATCGCAGTACCATGCTGGTCATCGTGGAATACCGGAATATCACACAATTCAATCAATGCTTTTTCAATTTCAAAACATTCTGGCGCTTTAATATCTTCCAGATTGATACCACCAAAGGTATCGGCAATATTCGCAACAGTGCGGATAAAGTCGGCATTATCTGTATGTTTCACTTCAATATCGATCGCATCGATACCAGCAAAACGCTTGAATAACAGCGCCTTACCTTCCATAACCGGTTTTGATGCTAATGGACCCAGATTACCCAGCCCCAGAATAGCCGTGCCATTGGTGATCACCGCCACCAGATTGGCTTTAGAAGTATAACGATAGGCATCTGCCGGATTAGCTGCAATTTCACGTACCGGCTCAGCAACGCCGGGGCTATAGGCCAAAGCCAGATCATAGGCAGTTTCTGCCGGCTTAGTCAGAGCAATAGCAATTTTGCCAGGAACAGGATGAGCATGATAATCAAGAGCGGCTTGACGATGATCGGCAGACATAGAAACTCCCTGAGAAGAGGCAATGAAACAACAGATAAATAACCGGTTAAAGGCTAATTTTCTGTGATCATAGTCCGACATACGTCAATCACAAGGGCTGTTCGAGTCTATTACAGGAAATTTTTATGGTTCCAAAAAGCACAATGCCAGCGCGAAGGCTGGCATTGCTTAAAACGTAACCGTATGGAGGGAAGATTAGTTCTTGCCACCCAGTACTGCGAAACGTTTTTTGAAGCGGTCGATACGACCACCAGTGTCCAGAACTTTCTGTTTACCGGTATAGAAAGGATGACACTCTGAACATACGTCCAGGTTCAGATCCTTACCAGTAGAACGGGTAACAAAAGTGTGACCGCAAGAACACTTAGCAGTGATCTCGTGATAATCTGGGTGAATACCTTCTTTCATGGGAACCTCTGATTCAGGCCGTGTCGCCATCTGACCCGAAGCCAGACACCACACGAAACATTAAACGGATATTTTCAAGGGTCAGAATGATATAGGATAGACCCCACCCCCGCAAGCATATGCGTAGAAAAAACAACTATCCGTGTCTGAATTATTAACGCTCATTCAGGTCGCACTGCCGGTGCCACTGTATCGCCGCTTCGACTATCTCGCTTCACAACCACTGCCACCAGTTGGTAGTCGTGTGCTGGTGCCGTTTGGCCGCCAGCAATTAGTGGGCGTTGTTACCGCGCATCCAACCACCAGTAAATTGGCGGCGACCAAATTAAAACCCTTTTCCCGTCAATTGGATGAAGCAACTTTATTTCCGCCCGCGCTGTGGAAATTGCTGTTATGGGCTGCTGATTATTATCAGCATCCTATCGGTGAGGTGTTGCATCACGCTTTACCGGTATTATTACGCCAAGGCGAAATAGCCGAACGGAAAACCATTCCCTGTTGGCAGCTGAATGCAGGTAATGATACCGATTTCACATCGCTGAAACGCGCGCCGCGCCAGCAACAAGCGTTACGATTATTGCAAGATGGTCCCCTACCCGCGGCTGAGTTACGTGAGCAAGGCATTGATACCCCGGTTTTGAAGCAACTCGCCGACAAAGGTTTGATCACACACTTTGATCTGCATCTGCAGGCGCGCGAATGGCTGGACCATCTGTTACTGCATGAAAACGATGCACCTTATCTCAATAGTGAACAAGCCATCGTTTTAGCCGCTATCACGCAATCTGACTATAAACGCCCTTTTTTGCTGGAAGGTGTTACCGGCTCAGGCAAAACCGAAGTTTACCTGCAGTTGATCCGTGATGTACTGGCACACGGCAAACAGGTGTTAGTGTTAGTACCAGAGATCGGGCTGACCCCGCAGTTATTACGCCGTTTTCGGCGGCGTTTTCATGCACCAATTTTGACATTACATTCCGGCATGAATGATCGTGAACGGTTGGATACCTGGCTGGCCTGTCGGGCCGGTGAAGCCGCGATCTTAATTGGCACTCGCTCGGCCATTTTTACGCCATTTAAAGAACTTGGCTTGATTGTCGTCGACGAAGAGCACGACAGCTCATTTAAACAACAGGAAGGGTTTCGTTATCATGGTCGCGATTTAGCCATCATGCGCGCACAACGTGAACAGATCCCGATTGTACTGGGTTCTGCGACACCATCATTGGAAACGCTGCACAATGCATTACAAGGGCGTTACCATCATCTACACATGACCCAACGCGCTGGTGGTGCTCAGGCGGCACAACAGCATCTGCTGGATGTCAAACATCTACCGCTACAAGCAGGTATCGCTCCTCAGTTATTGCAATTGATGGATGAACAACTAGCCGCCGGTAATCAGGTTATGTTGTTTTTAAATCGCCGTGGTTATGCGCCAGCCTTACTGTGTCACGATTGTGGTTGGGTAGCCGCCTGCCCACACTGTGATGCGTTTTACACCTGGCATCAGCAAGATAGAAAACTGCATTGTCATCACTGTGATCATATTCGCCCCGTGCCACATCAATGCCCGGAATGTAACAGCCAGAATCTGGTCAGCTCAGGTGTTGGCACCGAACAACTGGCGCAATTTTTGGAACAACGTTTTCCGGCGTATAAAACCATTCGTATTGATAGGGATAACACGCGACGCAAAGGCGAGTTGGAAGCGCACCTCAACGCCATCCGCCGGCAGGAATATCAGATCCTGCTGGGCACTCAGATGCTGGCGAAGGGTCACCATTTCCCTGATGTCACCTTAGTGGGGATCTTAGATGTCGATGGCGCATTGTTTGCAGCTGATTTCAGGGCGACTGAGCGATTAGCCCAACTTTGTGTTCAGGTCGCTGGTCGCGCCGGACGCGCCAGCAAGCCAGGTATGGTAGTACTACAAAGTCACCACCCGGAACATGCATTACTGCAAGATTTACTGAATAACGGCTATCACCATTTTGCCCGTACTTGTTTACAGGAACGTCAGGCCTTGGGACTACCACCGTTCAGCTACCAAGCGGTCTTACGTGGTGATTGCCCAAACCGCGAGCCGCTTGAACAATTCATGCAGCAAGCAGCACAAATATGTCATCACTATGGGGCACCGGATCTGCAATTACTGGGGCCAGTCAGCCCGGTGATGGAACGTCGTGCAGGACGTTACCGGATGCTGTTAATGCTGCAATGCCCGCAACGCATGCACTTACAACACTACCTGCAACAACTGCTACCCGCGATTGATAATCTGGCAATTTCTCATTCATTACGCTGGCATTTAGATGTCGATCCGCTGGAAATAGCAGGATAAGTCGCTAATCCCAATTTGACTATTTGCTATGCATTCTGATTACATTAATACTGATGGTATAGATTGCGAATAATGTGCACACAGGATGCTAAACCAAACGAATGGGAAACAGTCGGAACGTTAAATCACGGGCTCTCTCTTCCGCAAGCATCGTATTGTATTACGCGTTGTTTGCAGCAATATGGATCGCCGCATCAGATAATCTACTGAGCTGGTTGATTGAAGATCGAGAATGGCTGAAATTACTCTCTATGGGTAAAGGTTTCCTATTCGTTGCGCTAACCAGTTTTCTGCTCTATTTGCTGTTAAACCTAAAATCACGAACAGAAATCACAGAAGAACAAACAACAAGTTCTTCCCGTCGTCTGTATTGGTTATTTGCTTTTCAAATCCTTCTGATGCCATTGATCCCGACTTTGGTTTACAGCATTCATGGTCATCAGATAAAAGAAAACAGTCACAGTGATTTAACTGCTTTAGCTACCGTAAAAACCGAACAAATCGAAACATGGTTGAAGGAGCGGATCGCGGATGGCTTATTGATGCAAAACGATCAGTCATTCGCTCAGGCTATCGCATTAATCAATTACGGTGGCAGCGAAACAACGGATGCCATTCAAAAGCCATTGCAACAACTACAACAAAATAAAGAGTATCAATCGCTTACGATACTGGACGCTAAGAATGCGCCGCGCATGATCTATGGCCATATGCCAGTACACAAAACCATCGTTGATTCACACTCCCACGGAAAACTTGATACACATGCTCTTTTAACTGGCGATAAAGTAATCCAAACCAGCTGGTATTGGGATGAAAATAACCGCCTATATCTTGATATTCATGTACCACTGATTGATATGCGTCTGAATCAGACCGTTGGCACATTGATTATGACGCAAGATTTGCAGACCACCTTATTACCACAACTGCAAAGCTGGAACGGGGTAACGAATACCGGAAAAACCTACTTATTACAGCCGCATGATGATCGACTTGCTTTTATTCAGATACCCGCGAACGATGTCACACATACATACGCCACAGACCGACGTTATGACGAAAACACCGCATCGGTATTAAAACTAGCAATATCAGATGAACCAGGCTCATATGAAGGCAAGGATATTTCCGGAAACGGCGTGATCGCCAGTTATATCCCGGTGAAATATTCCGGCTGGCATTTATTTGTACAGCAGGATCAAGCGGAAATTTATGCGCCACTCTACACGTTGGTTTATTGGATCACGCTGGTAGTTTTCTTTGCCGGACTCATCGTAATTTTTGTGGTTAGCCTATTATGGCGGCAGCAGCAATATACGAACCAGTTAGAGATTCAGCGTCAGACCAATGAAAAAGATCGTCTGTTACGACATTTCTTTGAACTACCGTTATTTGGTATGGCTATTACACATACGCAAACCGGTCGTTGGATCCGAGTTAATAATCAATTGGCTGATTTGCTTGGCTACAGCCAAAGTGAAATGGCTGAACAGACGTTAATGACACTGACCGCTGAAGAATATCGGGCAGCCGATGCTGAAGCGATGCGACAGATGGAATTAGATTTTTCCGATGGATATCTTTGCGAAAAACAATTACGTCGAAAAGATGGCCAGTTAATCTTCGTGAATGTCGATACCCGCTGTGTCAGAGCACAAAACCGCAGTATCTCTTTTATCATTTCAGTGATTGAAGATATCTCGCAGCGTAAAGCCAGTGAACAACAACTGAAGCATCAGAAAAATCTTTATGAAATGTTATCGCAAACTAACCAAGCAATAGTGCATTGCCAAAATCGGGATGAATTATTTAAGCAAATTTGCCAAATCGCGGTAGAGCACGGCGGTTTATTACTCGCGTTTATTGGTAAATATTACAAAGATTTAAATGATATTGATGTGCTGCATTCCTTCGGTGATGATCATGGTTTCAGTAGTTGGGTGACAGAACACAAAAAACTTCAGCCGGAATTACTGACTCGTACTGGCGCGATACAGGCTTTAATGAGTCAGAAAGATCTGATCTTCAATGACTATCAGCATGAACCAAGCACAGAACCTTTTCATCAAATTGCCCATACATCAGGGATTGCTTCGGCCGGATATTTTATTATTCGCGAAAAAAATGAAATCTCCGGCGTGCTCAGCCTGTATTCCAACACAGTAAATTTCTTCGATGCAGAAACTCAGGCAACCATCAACGAAATGGCATTAGATGTCTCTTTCGCTCTGGATAACCTCAACCGAGAACATCAGTTACAAGAAAGTGAACAACGCTTCCGTTCTGCCATTATGAATTCACCCAGCCCGACCGTAATTTATACCGAATCAGGCATTGGGCTAACACTAAATAGTCGTTGGACTGAACTTAGTGGTTATGACCTCACAGATATGCCATCGCGCCGTGAATGGATGAAAGTGGCGATCCCGTTACAACC
The DNA here is from genome assembly GCF_963678185.1 of uncultured Tolumonas sp. Taxonomy (NCBI): domain Bacteria; kingdom Pseudomonadati; phylum Pseudomonadota; class Gammaproteobacteria; order Aeromonadales; family Aeromonadaceae; genus Tolumonas; species uncultured Tolumonas sp. The sequence continues at coordinate 3,076,199 of NZ_OY782757.1, read as the reverse complement.
GGATAATCCAAATCTTATTTCTGAGAATGGGCATCGAATTACCGCGCCGGTTCATAACGGCGAATACCTGATCCACTGTAAAGATGGCAGCCAGCGTTACTGGGATATGCAATCTGCGCCGTTAGGTCAAAATGAAGATGGTGAAATGTTATTGCTGAGCATGGCCAGTGATATTACCGAGCGAAAGATTGCCGAAGAAGAACTGAAAAAAAGTGAAAGCTTATTTCATACCCTCGCCACCTTCGTACCAGTGGGTATATTCCGCTTAAATTTAGCCGGTAAATTGCGCTATCTGAATGAATTTGGTACCTCGTTGTTACAATGCTCATCCAACGACTTGTCACATTGGCTGGATGCGCTGATAGCAGAAGATCGGCTGCAATTATTACGACATTGGTTGCCGGCATTATTAAATGGCATTACTGGCGAAATGGAATGCCGGGTGTGTCATGGTGATGATCCTTGCACTTGGTTGGTGATCAATGCCTCTCCAGAAAAAAATGAACGGGGCGAAACCATTGGTTATATCGGCAGTTTGACTGATATTACTTCCCAGAAAACGAATGAAGAAATATTGCGTCAATCCGCCACTGTATTTGACCATACCCGTGAAGGGATCATGATCACCGATACGCAATCCAATATTCTGCGCGTAAACCCAGCGTTAACTGAACTTTTTGGTTATAACGAACAAGAGTTATTACATAAAACCCCCGCCATCTTCAAATCAGGCCAGCACTCTACAGAATTTTACCAAATGATGTGGCATGCCATAGGAACCTCCGGTTACTGGCGGGGAGAAATCTGGAATCGCCGGAAAGATGGGGAATTAATCCCACTAATTAGCAGTATCAGCAGTGTGCATGACGATAAACATCAGCTAACGCACTACGTCAGTGTCTATACAGATATTCGTCAGCTTAAAGACTCTGAAGCCCAGTTAGAACATCTGGCTCGCCATGACCCGCTGACACAGTTACCAAATCGTTCCCTGCTATCCATCAATCTGGCACATGCGCTTCAGTTAGCCGTCAGACAACAGCAACGTGTTGCCTTGCTCATGCTGGATCTGGATCGCTTTAAAGATGTGAACGATAGCTTTGGTCATCAAATTGGTGATGTCTTATTACAAGAAGTCGCAGTACGTTTACGCAAGCGTATCCGTGCCTCAGACACCATTTGTCGCTTAGGCGGTGATGAATTTACGGTGCTGGTGGAAGGCAACCCCGACATCAGTGCCATTGATCATATGGCAGAAGATATCTTGAAATTGTTGACGGTGCCCTTCCATTTACCGAATGGCCGGGATGTCATTATCGGCGCCAGTATTGGCATCAGTCTGTATCCTGAACATGGCGATACGCCGGAAGATTTGCTGCAACAAGCCGATGCCGCTATGTATCGGGCCAAAGCCAATGGACGTAGTTGTTTCCGCTATTTCTCCGATGAATTAACCCAAGCAGCAGAGCGACGAATTGATCTGGAAGTTCGCTTACGCCGAGCCATTGAACTCAATGAACTACGTGTCTACTTCCAGCCACAGATGGATATTGCCAGTAATCGAATTATCGGCGCGGAAGCATTGGTTCGCTGGCAAGATCCGAATCGTGGTTTGATCGCACCGATTAATTTTATTCCAGTCGCCGAAGAAACCGGGTTAATCAAACAATTGGGTGAATGGGTACTATTCGAAACATGCCGCCAAGGAAATGAGTGGCTGCAAAAGGGATTACCGCCGATCAATCTCGCCGTTAATATCTCACCGGTGCAATTCCGTTACAGCAACATACTGGAATCTGTCGTGAGTGCACTGGATGAAACGGGCTTCCCTGCATCACATCTGGAACTGGAACTCACCGAAAGTGCGTTGATGACGCATGAAACAGAAGCAGCTGAAATACTGAATCAATTACGACAACTAGGTGTGCGGTTAGCCATCGATGACTTCGGTACAGGTTATTCTTCGCTCGCTTACCTAAAACGCTTTCCACTGGATGTACTGAAGATCGACAAGAGTTTTGTCGACGATATTCCGCACAAAAAAGATGACATGGAAATTGCCGCGACCATTGTGGCTATGGCGCATACCTTGCGCTTAAACGTCATGGCGGAAGGAGTAGAAACCGAAGAACAACTGGCCTTCTTGAAAAGTCAGGGTTGTGATTGTTATCAAGGTTATCTGATGAGCCCACCGATCCCGGCAGCGCAATTTGAGCAGTTATTGCGTGAACATCAGCCGGTATAATCTACCGGCTGTTTTTATCTCTCAGTAGCAGAGCGAATTAGCGAGGGATTTGCTGCGTAATGCAGTGAATGTTACCACCACCCAGCAGAATTTCGCGCGCAGGAACACCGACAACGGTATGTTCTGGGAAAATCTGCTGCAAAATAACTTTCGCTTCGTCATCCGTTTTTGGATCAAGCAACGGATAGACAATACGGTCGTTAGTGATGAGAAAATTCACATACGAACCGGCCAGACGGCCACCCGCGTCTCGCGGCACACCAGAACCATCTACCACACCGGCTGACTCTTCCTCAGTGCAATACAGCGGGCCTGGTTGCGGTAGTTTCCAGATCTTCAGTTTGCGGCCTTTGGCATCCACCGTCTCTGACAGCACCTTAAACGCCGCTTGTGAGCGCGCATATTGCGGATCGTTCTCATCATCTGTCCAATGCAAAATCACTTCACCGGGGCGAGCAAAACAGCACATGTTATCGATGTGACCATCGGTCTCATCCATATACACGCCCTCTTCCAACCAGATGAAATGAGTAACGTTTAAATAATCACGCAGATAATCTTCGATCTGTGCTTTGAAAAGATGCGGATTACGGTTTTTGTTCAGCAGACATTCCGCCGTGGTCATGCAAGTGCCTTCGCCATCCACATGGATCGAGCCACCTTCCAGAATCAAGGGTGCTTCATAGCGATCAAAACCATGCACTTCCAGCATCTGACTCGCCACCAGCTCGTCCTGATCCCACGGGAAATACAGGCCGCCATGATGGCCGCCCCAGGCGTTAAAACCCCAATCCACACCACGACATTCGCCGTTACCATTGATCACCACGGTCGGGCCAGTGTCGCGCGCCCAGCAGTCATCGCTGTTCATCGGCACTAACGTGACTGCCGCAGGCATGATGGCTTTAGCTTGTGCCATAAATTGCTCTGGCACCGCCATATACACAGGAGTAGCCCCGGCAATCGCTTCCGCCACTTGGGCGAAGGTGGCTTGCGCGAATTTGCCGGCTTCACGCCAGTTATCCGGGCGAAATGGCCAGATCATCCATACTGCTTGTTGCGCAGCCCACTCGGCGGGCATAAAAAAACCGTCCTGCTTTGGCAGGCCGGTTACTGTCTTAATTGTCATATCCTGATGTCCTTGATTACTGTCAGGAAAGAGATTAGCAGGAAAAACTTACCAAGAAGTTTCGCCATCGGAGGTCATGATAGTGCCGTACATCGCTGGGCGACGATCGCGGAACAGACCCCAGCTGATACGCTGTTTACGGATCGCTTCCAGATCAAAGGTATGCACCAGCACACATTCGCTGGTCTTATCCGCCTGTTGCACCAATGCACCAGTCTGATCGGCGATAAAAGAGGAACCGTAGAAAGTCATTTCTAAACCTTCGACAAATTTGCTCTGTTCAGTGCCAACACGGTTAGAGGCGATCACCGGAATAATATTGGCCGCCGCATGACCTTGCTGTACGCGGGTCCAATGTGGTTGCGAGTCGATTTCTGGATAAGCAGGTTCTGAACCAATCGCGGTTGGGAAGAAAATCACATCCGCACCGAGCAGAGCTAAGCTGCGAGCTGTCTCTGGGAACCATTGATCCCAGCAGATGCCAACGCCGACATTGGCGTATTTGGTTTCCCACACCACAAAACCGGTATCACCCGGAGTGAAGAATTGTTTTTCCTGATAAGCCGGGCCATTGGGGATGTGGGTTTTACGATACACATCCAGCACTTCGCCATCGGCATCAATCATCACCAGCGAGTTGTAATGAGCATTGCCCGCTCGTTCAAAAAACGACAGCGGCAGCACCACATCCAGCTCTTTGGCCAGTGCAGAGAAATGTTGGATCAGTGGGCTATCTTCCAGCGTTTGCGCCAGATCGAAATGTTCCGGGCTTTGATCAATGCAGAAGTAAGGTGTCTGGAACAGCTCTTGGATCAGGATGATTTGTGCACCCTTCGCCGCTGCGTCACGTACCAGCTTTTCAGCCCGGGCGACGTTGCCCTCAATATCCCAGGAACAGGCCATCTGAGTGGCTGCAACGGTAACTAATGCCATAACACGCTCCTTCTGAAGAATAAATTACTGTCAATGAACGGCAGAACCTGTGATTTTATCTGCTTTGCCAGCAATGATCGACAGCTGAAGTGCGCTTAATACAATAAATCACCAAAGCCGTTCAATAATCGCGGCAAGCCTTGCGTAAATTGCACCGGGGCATCGAGCAAAGCAAAACAGAGACAACCATCCCGCGATTGCGGTTGATGAGCCACTTTAGCATCCCGCAGCACAAAATCACCGGGAATGTATTCACCCAATTCATCACGGAACACACCGGTTAATGGTAGTGTTAACTCCATACCGCGGTGGGTATGCTGTGGTACTGCCGCGCCGGCAGACAGATACATCAAACTGGCTCGGCCGCTAGATTGATCATCTAATAATAAGCGGCTACGACCGATATTTCCCATCTGTTGCCAATTCTGACGGCTGATATGGCGCAATGCGCGGGGTAACCAGAATGACTGCCCCTGGATCTCGATCTTGGGCTCTTCCAGCTGTGCTGGCACAGCTACTGATGGTTGTTCCAGAATATATGCCAACATGTCATCGAACAGGTGTTCTTCCTCGGGCAACACCTTATCGGCAATCAACACACTTTCAGCAAGCTGACGTTCCAGATCGGCGACACGACGGGCACAAGTCGGACAGAACTCCACATGGATCGCCACAGCCAACGTCATACTGAGTGGCAAAGTATCAGCGGCATAAGCAGCCAGCAGAGCATTATCAGGATGGAAATTAATCATGCTCGTGCTCCTGCTCAATTTGTTCACGCAATTTAGACAACCCCAGACGCAGACGTGATTTAACTGTTCCTAACGGGATCTGCAGACGATCGGCAATTTCTTGCAGGGTTTGTTCCAGCAGATAGACACCACGAACCACCTCCTGTTGTGCCGGGGGCAGCAAATGCAGGTAATGAGCCAATTGGCGCGTCAGAATGTCGTTCTCACCCGGATCGTTCTCGTCATCTTCGACCGCCTGATATTCCAATACCGGCCACAGATCTTCTGCCACCAGATCTTCTTTCGAGACTTGCTGGCGCCGTAACATGTCGAAGCACTGATTGCGCATGACGGTATAGATCCAGGTGGTGGGCGCCCCTTTTTCTGGGTGGTATAACGCCGCTTTTTGCCAAACGGCGAGCAGCGTATCTTGCACCAGCTCCATAGCGCGGGCTTCAGAGCGCAGATGGCGTAAGCCGTAATGACGAATACGGGGAGCAAAATAGTGGAACAGCTGACCATACGCGGCTTTACTGCGCTGCGTGGCCACCTGTAACAGTAACGCGGTGAGATCGAGGTTCGCGTCTTCCATTAACATCCTCTGCGGGGGCAGTCGATACGACTGAATAACCGCAGTATATCCCAAGTTTACGCATCCCATAATGAACGCCCTGAACTAATCGCGTAATTGCTTATTACGCGAGCAGTCAGTAGGCGGATCATTTACAGGGATAATTCTGTTTAGTGTTGGCGAATCGCCGCATCTTCTTCCTGCACGGCCTGTAATAGAAAATGCAGTGCATCGTGATAATCATTGCTGGCCATCAGACTAAATTTTTCCTCAGCCGCCAATGGCAGTACTTCCAGCCAACGTTGCACTACCCAGCAAGCATCCGCCCATTGTGGTGTCGGATAGTAGGCTGCATAGTTTGGGTGTTCCTGAAACACCTGCCCCAGCTTCTCAGCCAGAATATGTTGTTCCGGTTGTAGAGGCGCGTGTTGCCAGCCTGGTAATAACTGCACATCGGCACTTAATAGACCGTCTGGTTCGACTTCCAGTGAACGAATGCGGAAGCGATCGATCCCTTTAACGGTAACGCCTAATATGCCGTCGTCGAGACGATCAAAATCGATAATTTCAACCCGGGTGCCAATTGCCAGTAAGGGGGAAAAACCGCCGTCCTGTGCTTTGCCTAATAAACAAAGCCCCATACCGCGTTTGGAAGATTCCGCGATCATTCGCAGATAGCGAGGTTCAAAGATTCGTAACGGCAGCACACCATCAGGTAACAGGTTGAGACGTAAGGGAAATATGGATAGTTGCATGGCAACCTCCTTTTTATGATCAACAGGAGTTTGTGTCGAGACGGTTCTCCGATTTCTGATGTGCCTCGTTCATCAGAAATCACGACTCCAGTTTTGCCGTTGTGCTGTCGTTATTTTTATCTTCTGTTTTAATTGTAGCCGCATGTAGCTAACTTTCCTGAATCCGTATCGAAAAGGTAGTCAGTGCCCAGCAATCCGAGTAAAATTTGCGGCCCAGCCGTCTGGCTACTCGTATTCGTGTCAGGAACCGTCAGAAACAATGAAAGCACAGATCCAGCAACTCCTTGAACAAACCGTATCCAGCCTGAAAGCAGCGGCATTAATTCCGGTTGAATTAGAACCGCGTATTCAGGTCGATAACACCAAAGACAAGGCGCATGGCGATCTGGCCACCAATCTGGCGATGTTGCTGGCAAAACCGGCCGGTAAAAATCCGCGCGAACTGGCCCAACTGATTATCGATCATCTGCCCGCTTCAACGCTGGTTGCCAAAGCCGAAATCGCCGGCCCGGGTTTTATCAATTTTTTCTTAGACAGTGCCTGGCTCGCCAAACAGATCGAAGCTATTGCTGCTAGCCCAACCGCGGAAGTGAAACCAGCCATTCCGGCACAAACCATTGTTACCGATTATTCTGCACCCAATGTGGCTAAAGAGATGGCCGTGCACCACATCCGCTCGACCGTCATTGGTGACGCAGTAACACGGACGCTGGAGTTTTTGGGCCATAACGTGATCCGCGCCAACCACATCGGTGACTGGGGCACCCAGTTTGGTATGTTGATCGCGTATTTGGAGAAAGTGCAGAACGAACAAGCCAGTGAACTGGAACTGTCTGATCTGGAAGCTTTCTATCGCGAAGCCAAAAAACATTACGACGAAGATGAAGTCTTTGCCGAGCGTGCACGTGGTTATGTGGTGAAACTGCAAGGTGGTGACGAATATTGTCGCGCCATGTGGAAAAAACTGGTTGATATCACCATGGCACAAAACCAGCTCATTTATGACCGTCTGAATGTCAGCCTTACTGAAAAAGATGTGATGGGCGAAAGCCTGTATAACCCGATGCTGCGTACCATCGTGGAAGATCTGCAAGCACAAGGTCTTGCCGTTGCCAGCGAAGGCGCGTTAGTGGTTTACCTTGATGAGATCAAAGGTAAAGACGGCGAAGCCATGGCGGTGATCATTCAAAAACGCGATGGTGGTTTCCTCTATGCCACTACCGATATTGCCTGCGCGAAATACCGTGTGGAAACGCTGAAAGCTGACCGCGTGCTCTATTTTATTGACTCCCGCCAGCATCAACACCTGCAACAAGCATGGACCATTGCTCGGAAAGCCGGTTATGTGCCAGCTGAAGTAGCTCTGGAGCACCACGCTTTCGGCATGATGCTGGGTAAAGATGGTAAACCGTTCAAAACCCGTTCTGGTGGCACCGTTAAGCTATCTGAACTGTTGGATGAAGCTGAATCTCGTGCCAGTGACCTGATTGCGCAGAAATCCGCTGATCTGCCAGCCGATGAAAAAGCTAAAGTCGTCCACGCTGTTGCGATGGGTGCAGTGAAATATGCGGATCTCTCGAAAAACCGTACCACCGATTACGTTTTCGATTGGGATAACATGTTGACCTTCGAAGGCAACACCGCGCCTTACCTGCAATACGCCTATACCCGTATCCAGTCGATCTTCCGCCGTATTGGTGATGAAGCGCAGCCAGGTGCCGTGCAGATCACTGTACCCGCCGAAGAAACGCTGGCAAATAAACTGTTACAGTTCAACGATGTGGTACATAACGTAGCGCAAAAAGGGATGCCACATCTGCTGTGTACTTATCTGTATGAGCTGTCTGGTTGCTTCATGAGTTTCTACGAAGCCTGCCCAATTAATAAAGAAGGCGTTACTGCAGCCGAGAAAGCCAGCCGTCTGACCCTGTGTCAGGCGACAGCAAAAACACTGAACCTCGGTTTGTCATTGCTTGGCATTGAAACACTGGAGCGCATGTAAATCATGACTCGGGATTACGTCCGCAGCTCACAGCCGACCAAACGCAAACCTGCCGCGAAAGCACCGGTTGGCCGCGGGAAAAGCAGCAATACCAGCAACGCTCCCTTTCCCGTGGTGCGTGCCGTATTAGCGTTGGCGTTAGTGATTGGCTTTGGCATTTTCCTGTACCATATTCATGGTTCATCAGGAGAAACCACACCAATCACCACCACACAAGCGCCTGCGGAAGCGCCGATCCCGATTGAAAAACAACGTCCGGCCAAAGAAGAGTTTGATTACATGCAGATCCTGCAAAATAAGGAAGTGCCTGTTGAACTGCCGGATGGTCAGGTAATTGGTGATCCAAGTAAGGATCCGCAAATTCTGCAGCAGCAACAAAAAATGCAAGACATGTTGCGAGCCCAGCAGGAACGCGCCAAGGTGTTAGCCCAGCAACAAAATGGTCAGCTCCCTGCTGATGCCGATGATGATACGGCGATACAACCAGCCAACGCATTAACAACACCAACCACCAAAACAGTGACTAGCAGCAAACCAGCGAGCCAAACTGCCAGCACAGCTACACCTACGAGTCAGATGGCGGTTACAACAACCCAGCATACCGATGTACGGAAACCACGTTCGTTTGCGGAAGTTATTGCCAATGAAAGCAATAAAACCAGCAAACCAACCAACACCACAACAACGACTGCTACAGCAACAGAACACAAAACAGTTGCTCAAGAGCGTGATGAAGCCTTAGCGATGTTTGGTAAACCACGTCCCTATTCGGCCGAGACGACTGCTACAGCAACCACACACAATGTTGCAACAACCAGCACAACAACCGTAGCAACCAGTAAACGTTATATGATGCAGTGTGGTGCTTTCCGTACTGCTGATCAGGCCAGCTCGCTGCAATCGCGTATCGCAGTACAGGGGCAAAATGCACAGATCCGCGAAGGTAGTAATACTTCCGGCACTTGGCACCGGGTAATCTTAGGCCCGTATGCGAATCGCCCAGCAGCAGAACAAGCGCTGAACCGTCTGAAAGGCGCTGGGACAGTACAAAGCTGTACTATTTATTCTCAGTAACACGCTCTTCTCAATAACTCGTTATTCTCAGTAACAAGCTACGCGCTATAGCAGTTTTCTTCGTCTAATAACGTATTTCCACACAATTCCAGTCGCTTTAACCTTGAAATAGGGGCTCCACGCCCCTATCTCCTGTTTCATGAATCTTTCGTCGGCCACGCCGACTACTCGTACTCGAGGTTTATGTGACTACAATCGTTTCTGTTCGACGTAATGGCCAAGTCGTGATTGGCGGTGATGGTCAGGTGTCGCTTGGCAATACCGTCATGAAAGGTAATGCCCGTAAAGTACACCGCTTATATAACGGTAAAGTACTGGCTGGATTTGCCGGCGGTACCGCCGATGCGTTCACACTGCTAGAGCGTTTTGAAGCTAAATTACAGGCACACCAAGGCAACTTGGAACGAGCCGCGGTTGCGCTAGCCAAAGAGTGGCGTACTGATCGCGCGTTACGTAAATTGGAAGCACTGCTGGCGGTCGCGGATACCCAACGCTCTTTCATCATTACCGGTAATGGTGACGTCGTGCAGCCGGAAAATGATCTGATTGCCATTGGTTCCGGCGGTGCATTTGCACAATCCGCCGCCCGTGCCTTACTGGAAAACACCGATTTATCTGCCGCCGATATCGTGAAAAAATCGCTGACCATTGCTGGTGATATCTGCGTGTTCACTAACAATTTCCAGACTATTGAAGTGTTGGATTATCCAACCATCACACCAGTTTAATCTATTGCCTAGCAAGGATATTCAGATGTCCGAAATGACTCCGAGAGAAATAGTTCACGAGCTTGATCGTCATATCATTGGTCAAGCCGAAGCCAAACGTGCCGTTGCGATTGCGCTGCGTAACCGCTGGCGCCGTATGCAACTCAGTGATGAGCTGCGTCAGGAAGTAGCGCCGAAAAACATTCTGATGATTGGCCCAACTGGCGTGGGTAAAACTGAAATTGCCCGTCGTTTGGCGAAACTGGCCAATGCCCCCTTTATCAAAGTCGAAGCCACTAAATTCACCGAAGTTGGTTATGTCGGTAAAGAAGTCGACAGCATCATCCGTGATCTGACTGACATGGCGTTAAAAATGATGCGCGAGCAGGAAATGGAGAAAGTCCGTTTCCGTGCTCAGGAAGCCGCTGAAGAGCGCGTGCTGGATGTGTTGTTACCGCCAGCTCGTTCGAATTGGGGCGAAGCCGAGAAATCTGAAACGGGTGCACATACCCGCCAGATCTTCCGCAAAAAACTGCGTGAAGGCGAGCTCGACGATAAAGAGATCGAAATTGAAATTGCAGCGCCACAGATGGGTGTGGAAATTATGGCCCCCCCCGGCATGGAAGAGATGACCAATCAGTTACAAGGTCTGTTCCAGAATATGTCGGCCGGCAATACCCATAAACGCAAACTGAAAGTCAAAGATGCTCTGAAACAGCTGGTGGAAGACGAGGCCGGACGGTTACTCAACCCCGAAGAGCTGAAGCTAAAAACCATTCATGCGGTGGAAAACAACGGGATTGTCTTTATCGATGAATTCGACAAGATCTGTAAACGTGGCGAAAGCAGCGGCCCGGATGTTTCCCGTGAAGGCGTACAACGCGATCTGTTGCCTCTGATCGAAGGTTGTACCGTGAACACCAAACACGGCATGGTGCGTACTGACCATATTCTGTTTATCGCTTCCGGCGCGTTCCAGATCGCTAAACCGTCTGACCTGATCCCTGAATTGCAGGGTCGTCTGCCGATCCGTGTTGAGCTGAAAAATCTGACTGTGGATGATTTCGAACGCATCCTGACAGAGCCGAATGCCTCATTGACCGAACAATACCGCGCTTTGATGGCGACTGAACAGGTGAACGTTGATTTTACCGCAGAAGGTATTCGCAGCATTGCAGAAGCAGCCTGGCAGGTTAACGAACGCACAGAAAATATCGGTGCTCGTCGTCTGCATACCGTGCTGGAAAAGCTGATGGAAGATATCTCTTATGATGCGGCGGATAATGCAGGTCAGGTTTTCAGCATTGATGCGGAATACGTGAACCGTTATCTCGGTGCATTAATTGAAGATGAAGATTTGAGTCGTTTCATTCTGTAAACCGATAACAACGCCGAAACCAGCAGAGCGCTCCACAACAGGGGCGCTCTTTTTTATGCATGATTTATTCTTTGATCACTTTGATATCGTTGAAACCAAATTCCAGGAATGAATTATCACGAAAATCTTTTACTGCACCGACTTTTTTAGTCAGAGATGCCAGCTGCCGTTCCATCGCCAGGTAAGCACGTAAATCAACGCCCTCTTCCGCGGCAATAGCTTCATAAATATCGTGGTATTTGTCATTCGCGTATTGGATCAAACGTGGCTGACCTTTGTAGCTATAACTAATTTTTAACGCCATGATGCCTCATTCACTGTAATTAGGATGCAGCTATACATCCGCTTAGCGCTATTGTACCCCGAAGCTAACTCAGGGTCGAAAAATGAAAGGCTAACCAGCTAAACAAAATACTTAAGATCACCGAGGCATTCAACATGGCGCCAGACAGCCGGCGATCGTAACCAAAAATAACCGCATAGGTCAGCACCATAGTCGGTAAAGGCAACACACCAGCCAGTAATAGAGAATGACGGAATAACGCATCATACGGTAACAACCAGCACAGTAAGCCGCCTAACGTACCACCGATAACGTATTTACAGCATAAGGCTTGCAGCAGAATTTTGCGTTGCGCAGCTGGAAAAGAAAAGTTCAGATACATCCCCAGCAATAGCAAACTTAATGGCATATTGGCCTTCGCCACCACTTGCGTGGTTTGCAACACCAGATCTGGTAATTGAAGCCCTAACAGATTGATGGATAATGCCAGCAAACTGGTCATCAGAGGAATGGAACGCAAAACTGAATGCAGCAATTCGCGCCAGCTTAATGGCTTCTCGCCAGAAAAATAGGCACCAACCACATAACAGACTAAAAACACCACATACGAATTACCCAGATCGTACATGGCGACGTAAGTTAGCCCTTGTTTTCCCCAAATAGCCTCGACCAAAGGATAGGCAAATAAGCCAATATTGGCACCGGGCAACGCCATTCCCATCATGCCACGGATCTTTCGATCATGTTTCCGGAAAATAAACAGGATACTCAGGCAAAGCACCCCATTGACGACAAAACCTAATACCGGCAATAACGCCAATTGCGGTTGTAACGGTAATGTAGAAAAGACATTGATCACTAAAGCTGGCAACGTGATATTGAAGATCAGTTGCGCAATGGATTCGCCTTCTTTTTCAGTTAAATAGCGCGTCCGTTTCGCCAGATAACCCAGCAAAATAATGCAAATTGAGATCAGGAATTGCCCATTTACATCTGGCGTTGACATGACTACCTCACATCTCAGGTAATACGATGGCAGAACGTTTTGCCCGCCAGATCAGATAAAAAACTGGTAACACAATCACTGCCATCACCAGAAACACATTCTGGTGCAGATGGCGATACAAGATCCCGCTTAACACGGTGAACAAAGCCAGCGATAACGATTGTCCGATGGCGGAATATAATGTTTGGCCTGAAATGATCGCCTCGCGCGGTAAACGTTGCGCCAGATAACGCATCGCACCTAAATGCGCCAGCGTGTAAGTAAACGAATGCAACGCTTGGGCAGGAAACAGTAACCACAGCTCTAGGCTAGTGCCCAGCGTGACCCAGCGGATCACCGCTCCGATCGCCGCCCAGCAGAGTAAACGCTCGGGTGACCAGTCGGATAATAAACGCCGACTGGTGGCAAACATGATGATTTCAAACACTACCCCCGTGGTCCACAACATACTGACTGTCGAAGCAGCAAAACCTTGGGAATGCCAATAGATGGCGCTGAAACTGTTATATGCCGAGTGACTACCGAAGATCAGCGCTTCAATGGCGAGAAAATTCAAAAACGCTTTATTGCGTAATAATTGGCCATAGCCATGACTTTCACTTTCCTGACCAATAGTGCGTGGTGCAGGTTTCATCGGTACATGAATACAAAAACCCGCTAGTAATAAAAACAGCACAATACCGTGCAAGATCCAACTTGGGCCAAGATGTTCAATAACAAAACCAATCAGTGTGGCACCAACAATAAATGCCGCTGAGCCCCATAACCGCACATTGCCATAATCCAGATTGACCTGAATTACCATGCGAGCAGCCATGGCATCACTTAACGGCAATAGCGTGGGATACACAAAGTTAACCAGCAAGGTGAAGAAAAAAATCACCCAGAAATGAGAGGATAAATAGAAGCCAGCAAAACTAAGTAAGCCACCCAACACCAGCAATCGGGCAATGGGAATAAGTCGTTCGGCACGTTTCGCCTGCCGCATGATCACCAGACTACCGCACAAGCGCATGGCAAAGCCGATACCCAGCAGCAAACCGATTTGTTCTGACTGTAAACCGACCGATTCCAGCCAAACACCCCAAAACGGTGAAAAGATACCTAAAACTAAATAGATCGCTGATAAGTTCAGCGCTAACCAGGGATAAGGTGACATGAAACAACAACAGAAAGGAGGAATGGCACACAGATTAACAAATTGCCAAGCATCTTGCAGGAAGCAAATAAAGAATAATTGTGCAACGAGTCACATAGTTACCGGAAACAAATACTAAAAGAAACCGGTTTCAATCTCATTTTGTACTGATTCTTTACTGTGATAGTTAAGCTATTTCAGTGCATGGTTTACAGAATAAAAAATGCCCGACAACAAAGCTGACGGGCATCAGATAACACAGTGAAATGGCTAAAACTATTTAGCCGGTGAAGCCAATTTAGCTCGAATAGCATGAATAACCATTGGCAGCAGCGAAATGACGATGATCCCCATCATCAGCATGGTGAAGTTTTTCTTCACAAATTCCAGCTCGCCAAACTTATAACCGGTATAGGCAAATGACATCACCCATAACGCACCACCAACCAGATTAAAGGCCATAAAGCGTTTATAAGTCATCGCCCCCATACCCGCGACAAATGGCGCAAAGGTACGAATAATCGGGACAAAGCGGGTAATAATGATAGTTTTACCACCATGCTGTTCAAAGAAAGCATGGGTTTTGTCCAGATAATCTTTTCTGAACACTTTGGAATTTGGGTTTTGGAATAGCTTGACCCCAAAGAAGTGGCCAATGGTGTAATTGAGAATATTACCCGTCACCGCGGCCGTCATTAATAACGCTACTAATACATGGATATCCATGGCATTCGCGCTGCTTTGCGTGGCGGCCACTAAGGCACCAGCGGCAAACAACAACGAATCACCCGGTAAAAATGGCGTTACCACAAAGCCGGTTTCACTGAAGATGATCAAAAACAAGATGCCATAAACCCAGATACCATAAGTGGTAAACAGCTCTTGCAGGTGCACATCGATGTGTAACACAAAATCAACGACCAGATGTAACCAATCCATAACTGAGATCCCGATCAAAAAGTTGCGCAAAGTCTAAGCGATCCAACAAGGGGCGGCAATCGCCCCGAGAAGAGATTTTTACTTAGGTTTACAGAAGGATTATTGCGGTTTTTTGACCTTGGCATCTAACTCCGCCAATTTGCTTTCCATTAATGCGCGAATGGTATTGCTGCAATCTTTAACGGTCGCGCGCTTCCATTGTTGCGAATCTACTGGTGGCAGCATTTCCACGATGATTTCGCCATTATCCCAGCGATTGAGATCAATTTGTCCGGCATAACTGGAACAAACAATCGGCACCAGTGGTACTTTCGCCGCAATGGCCGTATGAAAGGCACCGGTTTTAAATGGAATTAAACCCCGGCCTTTAGAGCGCGTCCCCTCTGGAAACATCCAGATGGAGATGCCACGTTGTTTTATCTTCGCTACAACCTGACGGATGGTATCGGCTGCTTTACTACTTCGGGCACGGTCAATCAGGATGTTACCGCTCAAGTAATAAACCTGACCAAATAGCGGGATCCAAGCCAGGCTTTGCTTACCCATTGAAACGGTGCCCGGCATGACACAGCCCAGCACCATGATGTCGTAGTTAGTCTGATGGTTGGCAACATAGACAGCAGACCCGATATTGTGGCACTCATCGGGAATAATTCGTTTAACTTTAACGCCCAGTACCCAACAAGCCCAATTGAGCATACGAGATAGGTAATACACGTTATTTTTATGGCGTGGCCGCGCTAAACAGACCACCATGCCAACAACAAACCAAACTACCAACAATACGATCAATGTGATAATACGTAACACTTTTAGCATGAAAATAACCTTTTATACTGCATCATCAGAAGCTGAAGCACTCAGCTCCGGCTCAACGCGATCAACTCGCTGCAAACCGCGTGGCAATTTAGCCCCGCGACGACCGCGTTCACCGTGATATAACGTCATATCACCTGGCTTCAGCGTTAATTTACGTTTTCCGGCATACAAGGTCACTGCCTGATCTGGGCGCACCACCGCGATATGGCTCACAAACTCTTCCCGGCTGGCCACTTTATCAGCAGGAATGCCGATCAACTTATTGCCCTTCCCTTTACCCAACTGCGGTAGCGTATTCAGTGGGAATAACAACATACGCCCTTCACTGCTGATCACCAGACACAAGCTATCATCTTGCTTACCAGTGATTTGTGGTGGTAACACCAGCGCACCTTCCGGTAAGGTTAACAGTGCTTTACCGTTTTTGTTTTTACTCACCAAATCATTGTAGGTACACAAGAAACCATAACCCGCATCGGATGCGATCAGGTAACGATCTTCTTCATTGCCCAACAACACATAACGCGTCTGTTCACCGGTTGCAAAGCTGAGTTTACCGGTTAACGGTTCACCCTGACCGCGCGCCGATGGCAAGGTGTGCGCTTCCAGCGAATAAGTGCGACCCAAGTTACTCATAAACACCGCTTGCTGGTTACTGCGCCCTTGCGCACTGACCAGATAACCATCACCGGCTTTATAACTGAGACCTTGCACATCAACCTCATGCCCTTTCGCGGCACGCACCCAGCCCATTTCGGAAACAACCACAGTCACTAACTCACTTGGCGTCAGCTCTTTTTCCGTGAGTTGTTTGGCTTCCTGACGCTCCACCAGCGGTGAGCGGCGATCATCGCCGTATTTTTCCGCATCGGCCTGAATTTCTTTTTTCAGCAGATTGCCCAGTTTGCGCTCTGAACCCAGCAATGATTGTAACTGGTCACGTTCCTTGGCTAACTCATCTTGCTCACCGCGGATCTTAAACTCTTCCAACTTCGCCAGATGACGCAGTTTCAAATCCAAAATCGCATCAGCTTGGATCTCAGATAAACCAAAGCGGCGCATCAGCTCTTTTTTCGGTTCATCTTCATTACGAATAATCGCGATCACTTCATCAATATTGAGATAGGCGATCAGCAAACCGTCCAGAATATGCAAACGGTTCAGCACTTTATCCAAGCGGAATTGCAGACGACGCCGCACCGTTTCCCGACGGAACGCTAGCCATTCGGTCAGGATGGTCAGCAGATTTTTGACCTGTGGCCGGTGATCCATCCCCAACATGTTGAGGTTTACGCGGTAGCTTTTTTCCAGATCGGTGCTGGCAAACAGATGCTGCATCAGCTGCTCAACATCGATGCGGTTGGAACGCGGCACAATCACTAAACGCGTTGGATTTTCATGATCAGACTCATCGCGTAAGTCACTGACCATCGGTAATTTCTTGGCCTGCATTTGCGCAGCGATCTGCTCAATTACACGGGCACCCGACGCCTGATGTGGCAATGCGGTAATAACGATATCACCATCTTCCATGTGATAGACCGCACGTGCCCGAATCGACCCTTTGCCCGATTCATAAATTTTACGGATCTCAGCCCTTGGCGTGATGATCTCGGCTTTGGTCGGGTAATCCGGCCCCTGCACATGCTCGAGCAAATCAGCCATAGTCGCATCAGGGCGATCAAGTAGTGTGATACAAGCCTGTGCGACTTCGCGCACGTTATGCGGTGGAATATCGGTCGCCATACCGACCGCGATACCGGTAATACCGTTTAACAGGATGTGCGGCAAGCGCGCCGGCAGGATCTGCGGCTCTTGCATGGTGCCATCAAAGTTAGGCTGCCATTCAACCGTGCCCTGTTCCAGTTCACTCAATAACAACTCAGAGAAACGCGATAACCGCGCTTCGGTATAACGCATCGCCGCAAATGATTTCGGATCATCCGGCGCTCCCCAGTTACCTTGGCCGTCCACCAGCGGGTAGCGGTAAGAAAACGGCTGCGCCATCAGCACCATGGCTTCATAACAGGCGGAATCACCATGTGGATGGTATTTACCGAGCACATCCCCGACTGTACGTGCCGATTTTTTATGCTTCGCCAGCGCTGATAAGCCCAGTTCACTCATCGCATACACAATGCGACGCTGCACTGGTTTCAGACCGTCCGCAATATGCGGTAAGGCGCGATCCATGATCACGTACATGGAGTAGTTGAGATAAGCCTGTTCAGTGAAAGTTCGCAGCGGCTGGCGCTCGACTCCATCCAGACTCAGTTCAGCATCACTCATGTTTATTATTCTCTTGGTATCTCTCTGATTACTGGCCGCTAGCCTACCATAATCACTGCTTTACAGCGCGGTTTTAGCATCACAGATGCCACGCTGCTTAAATAATATCTAAGATAAATGTTGTTCATTCAGCTCCGCAATGGGCTATATTTTAATCTACAACAAGCCGGGTCAATGACAGCAGGAGAAATAAAAAGCAGCCAAAAGACTCATTAGGACGGCTGACTTAAATCTGCTGAATAATGTCTAACGAGAGAGCACATGGCAATTAAACCAAAATGGTACGCTGATCCCAGTGCATTAAAACAACACTGGCGGACAGGTACGGTCACGTATCTCATCGCCTTGTCGATCATCGCGTTGCTATCGCTGTTTTCACACTATTTAGTGCAAAGTATTGTGCAAAAACAAGAAGCTACCGCGCGGGTTGTTAATCAGGCCGGTCGGCAAAGAATGCTCTCACAACGGATCACGCGGTTTGCCGGTGAAATGCTGCTCCCCATTGAGCGTCAATCCACGCCCCAGCTCCGGCAAGAATATCTTGCCGCCATAGATAACATGGCGGAAGTACATCAGGCGCTGGTGAATGGTTCAGTGCGCCTGCAGATCCCAATACCTGACTCTATAGCCATTCAACAACTGTTTCATCAAAACCCGATCAATCTGAATAAACAGGTTACCGATTTCATAACCACCGCAAAACAACTCGCAGACACGCAATTAAGTCAGGAAACCCGGCAAAATGCGCTGATCCAACTGCGTTTTGCCGCCAATCGAAATTTATTAGATAGCCTCGATAAACTGGTCAGCCAATATCAATACGAAAGTGAGCAAGCAGTCTATAAGCTGCAGAATTACAACCGCTTATCGTTATTTGGCATGCTGCTGACCTTGCTTCTGGAAGCGCTATTTATCTTTCGCCCTTTGTTGCTCAATTTATTTCGTCGTGAACAGCAGTACCATCAATTACTGGCGGAAATGGAAAGTGAAATTAGCGATCGGATCCATTTTATTGCCTTTCATGATCCGCTGACTGAATTACCCAACCGGCTTTCGTTACTGGAGCGGGTCAAAACGGCGATCCAGTCCGTAGAGCAGAACCAAAGCCATTTAGTAGTTATTTCTATTGGCTTAGACCGCTTTAAAGATATCAATAATTCTCTCGGTCACGATCAGGGCGATGATTTACTGGTCGCCATCGCTAACCGCTTAGACGCCACCGCACACAAGCATAATGGCGTTGCCGCACGGATTGCCGGTGATGAATTTGTGCTGTTCCTGAATAACAAAGTCAAAACGCTTGATTTGATGCGCATACTTCGACAGCTGAAATTATCAATTATTCAGCCACTTGAATTAAACAAGCGCGACGTACAGATTGGCGCATCACTGGGCATTGCGGTTTTTCCAGAGGATGGTGTACAAGCCGAAGAGTTATTACTGCACGCCAATCAGGCAATGCGAGTCGCTAAAACGGACGGTGGGAATGCATTCCGTTTTTTCCAGCCAACCATGACCGTGAACATGGCGCGCAAGATGAAACTGGAGCAAGAGCTTAGACTGGCGATCATCAGTAATCAGTTGGAATTACACTATCAACCCAAGATCCGCCTGACGACTGGTGAAATCACCGGCGTAGAAGCCCTGATCCGCTGGCATCATCCCGACGAAGGCATGTTATCTCCGGCAGAGTTTATTCCTATTGCGGAAGACAGCGGCCTAATTGTCGATCTTGGTGATTGGGTGCTGGTAGAAGCACTACGCCAAGCCTCTATTTGGCACAAACAACAGATCATGATCGACATTGCGATCAATGTTTCGGTAAAACAATTATTGCGCCGGAATGTCAGTGATCGGATCTGTGCATTGTCAGAGCAAATGGCGATCAATACACATTATATTCAGTTGGAAATCACCGAAAACAACATGATGGAAAACCTGCCGCGGATCATCGACCAACTCGAACAGTTACGTAACAGCGGTTTTGTCATTGCCATTGATGACTTTGGTACCGGCCATTCCAGCCTGGCGAGCTTACGTGACTTGCCGATCAATGTACTGAAAATAGATCGTTCGTTTGTGACTCAGGCCATGGAGGACGATAAAGATGCCCAGATTGTCCGTGCCATTATTGAAATGGGGCATTCGCTGAATAAACAGATCATTGCTGAAGGCATCGAAACCACCGAACAGATGTATTTATTGCAAAACTTCAATTGCGATGAAGGTCAGGGTTATCTGTTTTCTAAGCCGGTTTCAGCTCGATTAATTACCCCGCTGCTCGAACAGCACATGATTCAGATATCTGCAACGCAAGCCCCTCGCCAGCACGGAACTAACATGCTGTAATAGCCATGATTAAGCGAGGAAATATCATGGATCAACAACAAACTGAATTAGATGTATTAATCGATCAAGCTTACGAACTGTTTCTGGAACTGGCCGCCGACAATCTGGATGAAGCAACACTAAATCGCTTTAACCAGGAATTTCCCGAGCGCGGCGGCTTAGGCGACTGTGAACCCGAAGCTGACTGGGAAGAAGAGATACAGGCCGAAGTCAAACCGGAAGAGTGGCTAGAAGTCCGTGTTGGGTTATTAAATGCCGAGCAAGAGTTTGACTATTTGTTCGCCCGCATGTTGATCAGTCGCGAACCGGATAGTCAGGAATGTCATATTCTGTGGCAGCCAGAATAAGGCGGTAATGATGCAACGTATTGTTTTTGTAGAAGATGATGCTGAACTGGGCGCTTTGATCAAAAGCTTTCTGGGTAAACATGACCTGGATGTCACGCTGGTTCCCCGTGGTGACACGGCCATGGCGATCATTTTGCAGGAAAAACCCGATCTGGTCTTGCTGGACATCATGTTGCCCGGCATTGACGGGCTCACGTTATGCCGTAATCTGCATCCACAATACGCAGGCCCTATCGTGATGCTCACTTCGCTAGATAGCGATATGAACCATATTCTGGGGCTGGAATTGGGTGCCAGTGATTACATACTGAAAACAACGCCACCGTCTGTGTTATTGGCGCGCCTGCGTGTTCAATTACGCCAGACCCAAACGCCAACACAACCCGCCGTCGTGGCACCACCATCTGGCTCTCACCCACTGCATTTTGGCCAACTGACCGTCGACCCTACCAGCCGTGATGTCATCTTGGCCGGTGAAAATATTCCGCTTTCCACCAGTGATTTTGAATTGTTGTGGGAACTCGCCAGTCATGCCGGTCACATCATGAGCCGGGAATCATTACTGAAAGTGCTGCGTGGTGTGGAATATGATGGATTAGATCGCAGTGTGGACGTTGCCATTTCACGTCTACGACGGAAATTAGGCGATAACGCGCAAGAGCCCACCCGCATCAAAACTGTACGCAACAAAGGCTATCTCCTCGCGCCTTCCGCGTGGAATTAACCCATGCGCAAGCTGTTTATCCAGTTTTATCTGTTACTGATGGCGTCATTCCTGCTAGTCACCTTGCTGGTTGGCGGGATCTACAAACTTACCGCGGAACGCAGCAGCGAAAAGTCATTAACAGATCTGATGGACAGCGTCATGACGCTGTTGGAACGCGAACTTGCAGAGGTACCACAAGAAAACTGGCCGCAACAACTCGCCAGCCTCGATCTAGATCTCTCATTTCCCGTGCACATTGAATACACGCAAGATCAGCCATTAGATGATGAATCTTTTGCCGCACTCGGCCGTGGTGAGATTGTGATAGTAGAAGATCGTTCGCTGTGTATGGAACAAATCCCTGATACCAACTACGTCTTAGTCGCCGGGCCGATACCGTATCTGTCTTTCCAGCATGAAATTGCCGATTTCGATTATCTGTTACTGGGCTTATTAGGTATCTCACTTGGTTTACCGGTTTTTATCTGGATGCGACCTCATTGGCGGGATCTGCTTTTACTGGAACGAACTGCACGCCGCTTAGGCCGTGGCGATCTTAGCGCTCGTATAAATTTACCGGAAACATCCAGTTTACAGCGTCTCGGGCGCGCTTTTGATCAAATGGCAGATAACATCCAAGAAGTGATTGCCAGCAAAAAACGGCTCACCGACAACGTAGCACATGAATTACGCACCCCGCTCGTTCGCTTACGTTACCGGTTGGAAATGCTTGATCCACCACTTGCAGATGACGCACAACAAGGTATAGAGCGTGATATTTCACATCTGGAAACACTGATCGATGAAATGCTCACTTACGCCCGACTCGATAGACCACAGGTCACGCTGACTTATCAGACTTTTTCGCCTGCTGAATGGCTGCAACAACGCCAACATGACTGGTTAAGTTTATTGGATGGTAAACAGCTACAAGTCGCAACTATCCCCACTGCATGGCATTGGCAGGGCGACATAAAACTACTTGATCGAATGCTCGATAACCTAGTAGGCAATGCATTGCGTTACAGCCAGCAGCAGATCCGGATCGAGTTATTCCAAGAACTCGGGTGGAATATCATTAAAGTCGAAGATGATGGCCCTGGTATTCCGGCAGAACAGCGGGCGACGATTTTTGACGCCTTTGTCCGGCTGGACCCCAGCCGCGATCGGGCGACCGGTGGTTTTGGACTGGGCCTCGCCATCGTGCAAGGGATCATGCAAGCGCATAAAGGCAGCGCAATAGTGGAAGAGAATGCTCTCGGTGGCGCCTGTTTTGTTTGTCGCTGGCCTAACCCGGCTCAATAAATTTGTGCCGGTTTATTCCCACGTAATGTGCGGTTGAGCTGCCATTCGCCCAATGTGGCCGTTAATTCGGCCCCCAATAACACTACCAACCAGCTCATATATAACCAAATCATCATGATTGGAATACCAGCTAAGGCACCATAAATCGATTTATAGGTGCCAAAATGGGCAATGTAATAACCAAAGCCCTCTTTAGCGATTTCAAACAACAGAGCTGACAGCGTGGCACCAATTAACGCATGTTGCCAACGCACATAAACATTCGGCACCACCTTGTATAACAGCAAAATACCGCCCAAGGATAACAAATACGGTAACAGATCCAGCAAACCGCCGCCCAATGATGAGACTAATTCATAATCCCATAGTGCCCAGCCCTGCACTTGCGAAGATAATAATAAGCTGCCGCCAACCAGCATCGGTGCAATACCTAACACCATGCTATACATCGTAATGGTTTTCAGCCATTTACGTTGGCCGCGACAACGCCAGATATGATTCATGTTTTCATCAATAGCTGCTATCAGAAACAGGGCTAATACCACCAACATCACCAACCCGATAGAGGTGGTTCTGGAGGCATTTTTGACAAATAACGAGAAATGATAACGAAATGCAATTTCGGTAGCTGGTACGAAATTACTGAATACAAACGTCTCTACTTGACGACGAAAATAAGAAAAACGTGGCAGCCAAGACAGCACTGAAAACACCACCGCCAGCATTGGTACGATAGATAACAACGACACATACGCTAAATGCCCGGCCAGCACCGGTAAACGGTCATGCCAGACCCGTCGCCAGAAAAAAGCCGCAAACCGGCGTAGTCGCAGACTCAACAAACGACTTTTTACCCAACGGCTATTACGCAATGCCAATAGTCGGGTTGGATCTTTTGTCATCTTCACCTTCTTTCTGTCTTAAAATCGGGTCTAGCATACAACTAAAAAAAAGCCCCGCAAATGCGAGGCTCTCAGATAACAGCGGAAATAGAAAGAAGAATTAATCTTCTTTGCCACCACCACGGTTAGCACGTTTACGATCCATTTCAGTCAGTAATTTCTTACGAACACGGACGTTCAGTGGGGTAACTTCAACCAGTTCATCATCATCGATGAATTCCATGGCCTGTTCCAGCGTCATTTTGATTGGCGTGGTCAACACGATCGCTTCGTCAGTACCAGAAGCACGCATGTTGGTCAGCTGTTTACCTTTCAGACAGTTAACTGTCAGATCGTTAGAACGGCTGTGAATACCAATGATCTGGCCTTCATACACTTCAGTCGCATGTTCAATGAACAGACGGCCACGTTCCTGCAGGTTAAACAGAGCGAAGCCCAGTGCTTTACCAGTCGCGTTAGAGATCAGTACGCCATTTTGACGTTGACCGATAGAACCGCCTTTGAATTCACCGTATTCTTCGAAAGTATGGTACAGCAGACCAGTACCAGAAGTCAGGGTCATGAATTCAGTTTGGAAGCCGATCAGACCACGTGCTGGGATCATATAATCCAGACGTACACGACCTTTACCATCCGGAACCATGTTACGCAGGTCAGCTTTACGCTCACCCAACTTCTCCATGATAGAACCCTGATGTTGATCTTCGATATCAACAGTCAATGATTCCATTGGTTCCATTTTCACGCCGTCGATTTCACGCATGATAACTTCAGGACGGGAAACAGCCAGTTCGAAACCTTCACGACGCATGTTTTCGATCAGAATGCCTAAGTGCAATTCACCACGGCCAGATACACGGAATTTATCCGGATCTTCTGTTTCTTCAACACGCAGCGCTACGTTGTGGCGCAGTTCGTTTTGCAAACGTTCCAGAATATTACGGGAAGTCACATACTTGCCTTCTTTACCAGCAAACGGAGAAGTGTTTACCTGGAAGGTCATAGTTACAGTCGGCTCATCCACAGACAGTGGTGGCAGTGCTTCTACGGCAGCATTAGAACAGATGGTGTCAGAGATTTTCAGCTCACCCAGACCAGTGATCGCAATGATGTCGCCCGCTTGCGCTTCAGCAACTTCAGTACGGCTCAGACCTAAGTAACCTTGAACCTGACCAATCTTACCAGTACGGGTTTTGCCATCAGCACCAACCACAGTAACCTGTTGGTTTGGTTTGACGCTACCACGCGTGATACGACCGATACCGATCACACCCACGTAAGAAGAGTAATCCAGCTGAGAGATCTGCATCTGGAATTCGCCATCCGGATCCGCTTTTGGCGGTTCAACGAAATCAAGGATCGCTTTAAACAGCGGGTCCATGTTGTCTGATGGTTCGTTCAGATCCATAGTTGCGTAACCCTGCAGTGCAGAAGCGTACACAATTGGGAAATCTAACTGTTCGTCAGTTGCACCCAAGTTGTCGAACAGGTCGAATACCTGATCGATAACCCAATCCGGACGTGCGCCAGGACGGTCAACTTTGTTCACTACAACGATTGGACGCAGGCCGCGCGCAAACGCTTTCTGAGTAACGAAACGAGTCTGTGGCATTGGGCCGTCTACTGCGTCAACCAACAGCAGTACACAGTCAACCATCGACATAACACGTTCTACTTCACCACCAAAGTCAGCGTGACCTGGGGTGTCAACGATGTTGATACGGTAATCTTTCCAGCGGATCGCTGTATTTTTGGCAAGAATAGTAATCCCGCGTTCTTTTTCCAGATCGTTGGAGTCCATAATGCGCTCCTGACCTTCCGAAGAGCGGTCCAGGGTTCCAGACTGTTGTAACAGTTTGTCAACCAGTGTTGTTTTGCCATGGTCAACGTGCGCAATAATGGCAATATTGCGGAGATTCTCTAACATCCTCGCCTCGAGCTTAAAAAGTGACTAAAAATCGGACGCTCATTCTACCTACCCCAACGTGATCTGCATAGCAAATTTGCTGTAAAAACGACGAGCATATTTTTGCAGGATATCTGTATAATCATTAATGGCAGATTATGAATGTGCGATCGCACCATAAAAGCGCACAAAAATAGTGCGTGATTGCACCAACATATAACATTCAATGGTTATTAAAATGGAGCAACCCGCGGTTACTCCTTATTAACTAAAGAGTTTTTAAGTTGGCGCATTTTTTGCTGTTTAGCGAAGAGATTTTAATATCGCTATCTGATTTTAATGACACCGGAGGTTAGCTAGCATGTCCGCTGCAAATGTTCTGAATATGATCAAAGAAAACGAAGTTAAATTCGTTGATCTGCGTTTTACTGACACTAAAGGTAAAGAACAACACGTTTCTATACCTCATCACCAAGTCAACGAAGATTTCTTCGAAGACGGTAAAATGTTCGATGGTTCTTCAATCGCTGGTTGGAAAGGTATCAACGAATCAGACATGGTTCTGATGCCTGATGCTACGACTGCCCTGATGGATCCGTTCACCGAAGAATCAACTTTGATCATTCGTTGTGACATTCTGGAACCAGCAACCATGCAAGGCTATGATCGTGACCCACGTTCTATCGCTAAGCGTGCTGAAGAATATCTGAAAGCAAGCGGCATCGCTGATACCGTGCTGTTCGGACCAGAACCAGAATTCTTCATTTTTGAAGACGTTCGTTTCGAAAACACCATGAGTGGTTCTTTCTTCAAGATCGATGATCCTGAAGCAGCATGGAACTCAGGTAAAGAATTCGAAGGTGGTAACAAAGGTCACCGTCCAGGCGTTAAAGGTGGTTACTTCCCAGTAGCACCAGTTGACTCCTCACAAGATCTGCGTTCTGCAATGTGTTTGATCCTAGAAGAAATGGGTCAAGTAGTTGAAGCGCATCACCACGAAGTAGCAACTGCTGGTCAGAACGAAATCGCAACTCGTTTCAACACCATGACTAAGAAAGCTGACGAAGTTCAGGTGCAGAAATACGTTATCCATAACGTAGCTCACGCTTACGGCAAAACCGTAACTTTCATGCCAAAACCAATGTTTGGCGACAACGGTTCAGGTATGCACTGTCACCAGTCTCTGGGTAAAGACGGCGTGAACCTGTTCTCTGGTGACGCTTACGGTGGACTGTCAGAAATGGCACTGTTCTACATCGGCGGTATCATCAAACACGCTAAAGCTATCAACGCGTTCACTAACCCATCAACCAACTCTTACAAGCGTCTGGTTCCTGGTTATGAAGCACCTGTAATGCTGGCTTACTCTGCACGTAACCGTTCAGCGTCAATCCGTATTCCAGTAGTACCAAGCCCGAAAGCAGCTCGTATCGAAGTTCGCTTCCCGGATCCAGCAGCTAACCCATACCTGGCGTTCACCGCTCAGTTGATGGCCGGTCTGGATGGTATCATCAACAAAATCCACCCAGGCGATGCTGCAGACAAAGATCTGTATCACCTGCCACCAGAAGAAGCGGCTCAGATCCCACAAGTTTGTGGTTCTTTAGACGAAGCTCTGAAAGCGCTGGATGCAGACCGTGAGTTCCTGACTCGTGGTGGCGTATTCTCCGAAGATTTCATCGATGCTTACATCGAACTGAAAAACATCGACGTAGATCGCCTGCGCATGACTCCGCACCCAGTTGAATACGAAATGTACTATTCTGTATAAGAATGTCATGTTTCTGAAAAAACCCGCTCCGGCGGGTTTTTTTTTGGTTATGATTTAACCTGATGTTTTCATTTGTACTTCATCCATTTCAACGAGCAAGGAATAGCACTATGAAAATCATATCAGGTATCTGGTTCGCTCTCGGATTGTCTTGGGCGGTGCAGGCTGCAAATGAAAATGCCACTGTCTATTATTGGACGGATGCGCAGGGAGTGACGCATTTCAGTGACAGACCCGTTGCCGGCAACCCCATGAATAGTAAACAAGTTGAAATAGTAAACCCGCCAACTAACAATCCCAATCCAGTTACTGAAAATACAGCCTCCTCAGCCGTACAAACCACGCCAACTATTGCCTATACCCTCAGTATTTCATCACCACAGTCTGAACAAACTATCCGCGATAATGAAGGGCGGATCTCGGTGCAAAATCAACTCAGCCCAGCGCTGACGGCAGAAAATCCAGCGCAGCTAGTGCTCTACGTTGATGGCAATCGTTATGGTTGCAACCCTGCCAGTCTAAGCTGTGAAGCGACGAATGTTGAACGTGGTGCACACCAGCTAAGAACTGAATTAATCTCGCAAAGCGGCAAGATACTTGCATCTTCAGAATCAATTACGGTTTATCTGTTCCGGGTCACAGCCATCAAGTAACCTGTCGCGAAGTGCCAGCACCATTTTGGTTCGATCGCACCAGAAAACAACGATAGCTAGCACCTTATTGGTGCGCGTTATATTTGGGAGATCAACACTGTGGAAAGCCGTCCTGACTTACCGAAGATGCTGCTGGATAATCTGCTAACCGCAGTCATGCTGTTGGATAAGCATCTGATCATCCGATATGTCAATCCGGCCGCTGAACAACTGCTGGGGGTAAGTGCCCGGCGCGTGGTCGATCATGCACTGGAACAGGTCGTGGATTACCTGTCCTTAGATCTGGATCGCCTACGCCAGTGTTTGCGTGCAGGTCAGGGCTTTACCGATAACGAAGTCACGCTCGTGGTCGAAAACGAACCACGTAGCGTCGAAGTCAGTGTAATTGCCGTGTATGACCATCAGGAGCAACTCGCACTGATGGAACTGCGCAAGATTGATCAGCAAAAGCGCATCAGTCAGGAACAGCAGCAGCATGCCCAGCAACTGGCCGCCCGCGATCTGGTGCGCGGTCTTGCTCACGAAATTAAAAACCCGCTCGGTGGTTTACGGGGTGCCGCACAGTTACTGGAAAAAGCACTGCCCGATGAACAGTTAAAAGAATATACCGGCATTATCATCGCACAGGCCGATCGTTTGCGTAATCTGGTTGACCGTCTGTTGGGACCACAACGTCCGGGCCGGCATCAGGTACATAATGTGCATTCGGTGCTGGAACAAGTACGCCGTCTGGTCGAGATGGAATTGCCACCCGGCATTCGTATCGTCCGGGATTATGATCCGAGCATTCCAGATTTCGAGATGGAACAGGAACAACTGCAGCAGGCGTTCCTCAATATTGTTCGCAATGCGGTGGAAGCCATGCACGGGCAAGGCACGATCCGCCTGAAAACCCGTACCGTATTTCAAATTACCATCCACGGTAAACGTTATCGTCTGGCCGCCGAAATTCGCATTATTGATGATGGCCCGGGGATTCCGGAAAGTATTCGCGACACCTTGTTTTACCCTATGGTCACCGGCAAAGAGGGTGGCACCGGCTTGGGGTTATCAATCGCACAGAATTTGATTGATCAGCATAAAGGCCGTATTGAATGTGTCAGTTGGCCGGGACACACCGAATTTTGTATCTATTTACCGCTTCGTAAGTAATAAGGATAAACACCATGGCAGCCAAAGTCTGGATTGTCGATGATGACAGCTCTATCCGCTGGGTTCTGGAACGAGCGCTGAGTGCAGAGCATTTTGAATGTGAATCATTTGAAGATGGCGAGAGTCTGTTAGCTGCACTGGATAATAATCAGAGTATACCGGACGTCATCGTATCGGATATTCGTATGCCCGGCATTGATGGACTCTCCTTATTGCAGTTGATCCAGGAGAAACAGCCGGATATTCCGGTCATCATCATGACCGCACATTCGGATCTGGACAGTGCGGTGAATGCCTATCAAAGCGGTGCATTCGAGTATTTACCGAAACCATTTGATATTGATGAAGCCGTCGCACTGGTGCAGCGTGCTGAAAGCCATTTACGTGAGCAGCGCAATAAGCGTCGCGCGCGTCAGCAAGTGGCAACAACAGCGCCGGAAATTATCGGTGAAGCACCGGCGATGCAGGAAGTTTTCCGCGCGATCGGCCGTCTGGCTCGCTCCTCTATTTCCGTGCTGATCAATGGCCAATCCGGTACCGGTAAAGAACTGGTAGCACATGCACTGCACCGTCATAGCCCGCGTGCAGCCAAACCGTTTATTGCGTTGAATATGGCCGCCATACCAAAAGATCTGATCGAATCAGAACTGTTTGGTCATGAAAAAGGCGCGTTTACCGGAGCAAATAGCGTTCGTCAGGGGCGTTTTGAACAGGCCAATGGCGGTACCCTGTTTTTAGATGAGATCGGTGATATGCCACTCGATGTGCAAACACGTTTGTTGCGCGTGTTAGCCGATGGCCAGTTTTATCGCGTTGGTGGTCATCAATCGATCCAAGTCGATGTGCGAATTATTGCCGCAACCCATCAGGATTTAGAAAAACGAGTGCAAGCTGGCGATTTCCGTGAAGATTTATTTCATCGTCTGAACGTCATTCGTATTCATATTCCATCGCTGCGCGAACGGCGTGAAGATATTCCAAAACTGGCTCAGCATTTCTTACTGCGTGCAGCAAAAGAGCTGAATGTAGAAGCAAAAATGCTGCATGCAGATACCGAAGCCTACATTAGCCGTCTGCCATGGCCGGGTAACGTGCGCCAGCTGGAAAACGTCTGTCGCTGGTTAACTGTCATGGCTTCTGGTCAGGAAGTGCTGGTCTCTGATCTACCACCGGAATTGCTGAACCCGATTGAAGAGCGTCAGACGCCGGGCAAAGAGCCGGTATCCCTACGCTGGCAGGATCAGTTACAACAATGGATTGCACAGAAACTGGCACGTGGTGAAGTCGATATTCTTTCGGAAGCGTTGCCCGAATTTGAACGCATCATGCTGAATACCGCATTGCAACACACACATGGTCATAAGCAGGAAGCAGCACGCTTACTGGGTTGGGGGCGTAATACCCTGACGCGGAAACTAAAAGAGTTAGATATGAATTAACACACGGGGCGAAAGCCCCGTTGTTTTATCTGCAATTGGCTACATCGTTGACGCGAGAAAGAGAGTTATTCCATGGAACGGACTGACTGACGGATCACCAGACGTCCCATAAATTCACGCGCAACATCGGTGCCACCTTGCCCGCCGCCTTTGATGGCATCATCCAGCAAACGTAATAATGACTGCAGCATCTTCTCTTCCGGTACTTCAAAACCAGTGATCGCGGGGGTATAACGCTCGCCTTCGATCCCAGTCATCAGACTAATCACCGAGACTTCCTGCGGCACCTGGATGTTGTATTGCGCCAAGGTGCGAATGACTTCAATCGCCTGGTGATCATCCGGCACCAGTACGGCGGTAAACGGAATATAACGATTGATCAGCATACTCAGTGCGGTCGTGCTGTCGGTATGTTGCGCCACCAGTTGTTTATTGAATGGCAGGCTGCGATTTTCTAAAGCGCGGCGATAACCTTGCAACACTTGCTCGCCGCCACTGCCGGATTCCAGCAACACAGCGATCTGGGAGTGACCATGTGAATATAGATAGTTGCAAGCCAGTTCCGCGGTCAGTGCCTGATCAAATTGCACACCATCTACATCTTCCAACGCCAAATTCATGGTGAGCAAGGGCGGTAAATTGCCGGCATCCAGTTCATCGAACCAGCGTTGATCGTAATTTTTACCTAACAACAAAATCGCATCGCAGTGGCGGGAAGCCAGAAAGGCCAATTTATCAGCCAGAGAGGTGCTACCATCTACGCCATTGGCGAGAATAAAACTACGTCCCTGCCCCCACAACACCGCATCGAGCTGACGCAACATCTGCCCCAGCTGACTGTCAGTCAGGCCATTGGTGATCACGCCAACGGTGTTGCTAACTTTGGTTGCCAGAGTCTGCGCCAATTGGTTAGGACGATAGTTGAGCTGTTCCACGGCACGCATCACCACATCGCGGGTATCTTCTTTCACCTTACGGTTACCACTTAAGACCCGAGAAACGGTGGCTTTAGATACATTGGCCAACTTACATACATCAATAATCGTGGTCATGTTCTTTGCCTCTGAAAATACTGCTTACAGTATGTCAAATTTTGTCCTGCGATTAAATGCTTATATTGGAAACCGCTTTCCAATATAAGCATTATTGTAGCTTAATAACCCTTTTTCTGCATTACAGCCCGTTTATTTTCTAACAGTAGACGTTCATGCACTTTGAAGAACGGGTAATAGATGATCCAAGCATTGGTGAAAGCAAGCAGGCTCATCAACGCCGTGCGCCAGCTACCATTTGCCGACCAAGCGGCGCCAATCGGTGATGGCATCGACCAGGGTAATATAGCAACAAAACGATCCAGCCAGCCCCAATCGGTCAGATACCAGGCCAGTGTCGCATTAAACAGCGGCGCAAACAGAAATGGCACTAAAAACAACGGGTTCATGATAATCGGAAAACCAAACAGGATCGGCTCATTGATATTAAACAGCGAGGGCAACAAACCCAGTTTGCCGGCAGAGCGTAATTGCAGCGAACGGCTGCGTAACGCCATAAACGCCAGCGGCAGTGTTGAACCAACGCCACCAATCAACAGATAAAAATCCCAGAACGCATGCACATAGATATGTGGTAATACCTGCCCAGCCGCCAATGCGGCCTGATTATCCAGTATGTTCGACATCCAGAATGGATACATGATGCCAGTGATCAATAACGCCCCATGAATGCCCATAAACCACAATAAGTTACAGATCAGTAAGGACAACCACACCGCCGGCAAACTATCTGAGGCGATGATCATCGGGCGGAAGACTTTTTCCACCAATTCAGGGAATACGGCACCGAAATGTTGTTGCAACAATAAATTCAGCAACGTCAGGCTGATCAGGATAAAAAACAGCGGAATAATCAGCAGAAAGCCGCTGGAGGTGATCTTGGGCACTTCATCCGGCACGCGGATAGTCCAATTACGTTGATAGAAAAAACGTATTATTTCAATAGAATAGATAGCAGCGATGATGGCGGTAAATAAGCCCATGCCGCCCAAATAACGAGCATCCACACCACCATTTTGATAAAAGCCCGCCAATAACATAAAGCTAACTGAACCGGTTAAACCTGAAAGTCGCTCAGGTAAACCATAACTTTTCGCCAGACTGGCCGCCGCACCGAAAGAAACCAGCAGCGAAATCAACCCCATTGTAATTTGATAAGGCGGTAACCAGACCGCACGATAGTCGATGGAAACGTGATTCCAGATGATTGCCAGCCAATTGGTGCTATCGGGTAAAAAAGGTGGGTACAGCAATGGCACGCAGAGACTGCCCACAATAACAAATGGCATGGCAAGCTGGAATCCATCGCGCAGGGCAACCAGATAGCGGCTTTTTGTCAGATAACGCGCCAGCGGCGTCATCCATTGCTCTATCGCCGACACCATCAACTGCATCCAGTAGGAACCCATTGCTGCCTCATCGTTCATTTTATTCGTTGGCAGACTAGCGCCTTTACCTCCAAAAGCAATCCCTGACACCTGTGGCAACCGCTTACATCATAGAAGATCCAAGCTGGATCACATTTCTGATGCCAGGATCCGGCCTAACAGTGATCCAATTCACAAAGGAAATATGAAACCATGGGTAACCGGTTTCCCATTTGTTTCCTGAGGCATATAGTGCCTGCGTTGAGTTGCTGTTGAGGAGTTGGAAATGAACAAAATTATGCTGTGTTGTTCAGCGGGTATGTCGACCAGTTTGCTGGTGAAAAAAATGGTCGCTGAAGCAGAAAAACGTCAGTTGCCCGTGGAGATCAAAGCCTTCGGGGCCGCGGAGTTTGATGAACAGGTATCCAAGTATCAGGTGGTTTTACTTGGGCCGCAGGTGAAATACATGCTCGCAGATCTACAGTCGCGGGCGAAACCGTTCGGTGTTCCGGTAGAGCCTATCGCAATGCCCGATTACGGCATGCAACGCGGAGATAAGGTGCTGGATTTTGCCCTGTCTCTGATCAAGTAAACACACTACGCCAAAGGATGATGCAATGAGTGCATATGACAAAATGGTGACGATGATTGAAGATACAGTCACGCCACTGGCCGCCAAACTGGGGCAACAGAAATACATCACGTCCATCCGTGATGGTTTTATCGCTGCACTGCCGTTTATGATTGTCGGTAGTTTCATGCTGGTATTTATTTTTCCACCGTTTGATCCGGAAACCAAATGGGGCTTTGCGCGGGCATGGCTCGATTTTGCCAAAACCTATCAAAACCAGCTGTTGTTGCCTTTCCAACTCAGTATGGGTGTGATGACGCTGTTCATTTCCGTGGGTGTTGCCGCCAGTTTAGGTCGTCACTATAAACTGGACCCGATCACCACCGGTTTGTTGTCACTGATGTCGTTCCTGTTAGTGGCGGCACCGGTTAAAGACGGCACCATTTCCACGCAGTATTTCTCAGGCCAAGGTATCTTTACCGCGCTGATCTGTGCGATCTATGCCACCGAGGTGTATGCGTTCCTGAAACGTAAAAACATCACCATCCGTTTGCCAGAACAAGTGCCGACCGGTGTGGCTCGTTCATTTGAAGTACTGGTGCCAGTGCTGGCGATCATCCTGACGCTGCACCCGCTGAATCTGTTTATCGAAAGTGAAACCGGCATGATCCTGCCACAAGCCATCATGTCACTGGTGAAACCATTGGTATCTGCGTCTGACAGCTTGCCAGCCATTCTGATCTCTTTGTTTATCTGTCAGGTTTTGTGGTTTGCCGGTATTCACGGTGCACTGATCGTCACCGGCATCATGAACCCATTCTGGATGGCCAATCTGGCGGAAAACCAAGCCGCACTGGCTTCCGGTGGTGAATTAACCCATATCTATCTGCAAGGTTTCTGG
This sequence comes from uncultured Tolumonas sp., assembly GCF_963678185.1. Taxonomy (NCBI): domain Bacteria; kingdom Pseudomonadati; phylum Pseudomonadota; class Gammaproteobacteria; order Aeromonadales; family Aeromonadaceae; genus Tolumonas; species uncultured Tolumonas sp. The sequence goes on along the minus strand of NZ_OY782757.1, from coordinate 3,041,779 downwards.
GATCACTATCTGTTGATCGGTGGTGTTGGTTCAACCCTGCCACTGGCCTTCCTGCTGCTGCGCAGTAAAGCCATTCACCTGCGCACCATTGGCAAAATGGGTGTGGTACCGGGGCTGTTTAACATCAACGAACCGATCCTGTTCGGTGCGCCAATCGTGATGAACCCAGTGTTCTTCCTGCCATTCATTCTGGTGCCAATGGTCAATGCGGTGCTGGCGTATGTTGCTACCAGCATGGGTTTAGTGGCACGCGTCGTGTCACTGACACCGTGGACCAGCCCAGCCCCGCTGGGTGCATCCTGGGCTGCTAACTGGGCCTTTAGCCCGGTGATCATGTGCCTGGTATGTATGGCGATGTCTGCGGTGATGTATTACCCATTCCTGAAAGCGTACGAACGTACCCTGCTGAAACAGGAAGAAGAAACGGCCGCTGAAGCACACGCTGGCCAACCTGTGACTGCATAACACCTTGTTACCTCGTGCGGATGGCAGCCCCCCTGTCATCTGCACACTCTACCTGTATACCGTCTAAGTTGTTGAACGAGATAATAATGATGAAATACCAATTTCCGGAAAATTTCTGGTGGGGCAGCGCCTCGTCCGGTCCACAATCTGAAGGTGCCACCCTGCGTGATGGCAAATCACCAACCATCTGGGATCAGTGGTTTGACGAATCGCCTAACCGTTTTTTTAATCAGGTCGGCCCGCAAGAAACCTCGACGTTTTACGACAATTTCCGCAGTGATATTCAGCTGATGAAACAGCTGAATCACAACACTTTCCGCACCTCGATTGCCTGGGCGCGTTTAATTCCCAACGGCACGGGTGACGTGAACCCGCTGGCAGTCAAATTTTATAACGACATGCTGGATGAGCTGTTAGCCAATGGCATTGAGCCTTTTATCAATCTGTTCCATTTCGACATGCCAATGTGTATGCAGGAAAAAGGCGGTTGGGAAAGTCGCGAAGTGGTTGATGCTTACGCTGAGTTTGCGGAAACCTGTTTCCGTCTGTTTGGCGGCAAAGTGAAATTTTGGTTCACCTTCAATGAGCCAATCGTGCCGGTGGAAGGTGGTTATCTGTATGACTTCCATTACCCGAACGTAGTGGATTTCCGCCGTGCCGCTACCGTGGCTTATCACACCATGCTGGCGCACGCCAAAGCGGTACAACGCTACCGCGCACTACAACTGGAAGGTCAGATCGGCATCGTGCTGAACCTGACGCCATCATATCCGCGCTCGCAACATCCGGCGGATTTACAAGCGTCGAAGATTGCCGATCTGTTCTTTAACCGCAGCTTTCTCGACCCGGCAGTGAAAGGCGAATACCCGACGGAATTGGTCGAACTGCTCAAACAATATGATCAGCTGCCGAATTGTGAAGCCGGTGATGCCGAACTGCTGGCACAAGGCAAAGTCGATTTGCTGGGGGTAAATTATTACCAGCCACGCCGTGTGAAAGCCCGCGCCAATGCGGTGAACCCGGGCAGCCCGTTTATGCCGGAATGGTTCTTCGATTATTACGAAATGCCTGGCCGCAAAATGAACCCGCACCGCGGTTGGGAAATCTACGAAAAAGGCATCTACGACATTCTGACCAACCTGCGCGATAACTACGGCAACATTTCTTCTTACATTTCGGAAAACGGTATGGGTGTCGAAGGGGAAGAGAAATTCCTCGTTGATGGTCAGATCCAAGATGCCTACCGCATCGATTTTATCCGCAACCACCTGCAATGGTTACACCGCGGCATCAGCGAAAACTGTGCCTGTAAGGGCTATCACCTGTGGACCTTTATCGATAACTGGTCGTGGAGCAACGCCTACAAAAACCGCTACGGCTTTGTGCAACTCGATCTCGCTACACAAAAACGCACGGTGAAAAAGAGTGGCGAATGGTTCGCCGATGTCTCCCGCAATAACGGTTTTTGAGGAAAGAAAAATGATGGATTTAGAAGAAGCAGTCATGGGCATCATCGTGAATGCCGGCCAATCGCGCAGCCTTTGTTTTGAAGCCTTACATCAGGCTAAACAAGGCCAGTTTGTGGAAGCCGATTCGCTGTTAAAAGAAGCCAGCACTTATGCCCGTGAAGCGCATGCGGTGCAAACCCAGCTGATTGAAGCCGATGAAGGTGAAGGCAAAACAAAAATGACACTGGTGATGGTGCATGCGCAAGATCATCTGATGACCTCGATTCTGGCCAAAGAGTTGATCACCGAATTGGTGGATGTTTACAGACAGAATGCCGTCAGACCGTAACTACTGACTGTGCGTCTTTCGGTACTCCGGTGTTATTCCCGCCGGAGTACCGCTTTTTCAGGCGTATTGAACCGGAGAACAATATGTTGCGATTAGGTCTGGATATTGGTGGCACCAAGATCGAAGCTCAACTGCTGGATGAACAAGGCCAGTGCCTGTTACGTCAGCGTATACCTACCCCCAATCAACACTATGCTGATTTTCTGTCTGGGGTAACTGCATTAATCACCCAATATCGTTTTGAGTTTAAACAACCATTTTCAGTGGGCATCGGCTTACCCGGCGCCATCAGCCCGGATAACGGCCGGATCAAAAACTCCAATATTCTGATCCTGAACGGTGAAGATCTGCGCGCCGATCTGGAACAACGCTTAAATCAGCCGGTGGCACTGGCGAATGATGCCGATTGTTTTGCCTTATCGGAAGCCGTCGATGGGGCCGGTAAAGAGGGCAAAACCGTATTTGGCGCCATCTTAGGCACCGGTTGTGGTGGCGGAGTAGTGGTCAATAAACAGCTACTCAGTGGCCCAAATGCCATTGCCGGTGAGTGGGGACATAACACGTTACCGGGCTATACATCGGAAAAAGACGGTCTGTCACAGCCTTGTTATTGTGGCCGTAGTAACTGCTTGGAACGTTTTGTGTCCGGGACCGGTTTTGCTTCGCGCTTTAACCAACAACACAATACACAACTGGATTCGGCACAGATCATGGCGGCCAAACAGGAAGGTGATGTGCGGGCAACACAACATTACCTGCATCTGCTGGATGCCTTGGGACGCAGTCTGGCCAGCGTGATCAACCTGATTGATCCCCATGTCATTGTGTTAGGTGGTGGATTATCAAATGTTGCATCGTTATATCAGGATCTGCCGGCGGCGGTTTTGCCGTATGTATTTTCTGATCACTGCAACACCCAGATCGTCAAAGCCAGACACGGCGATAGCAGTGGCGTTCGCGGTGCTGCCTGGTTACCGAGTCTTGCATAAAACAAAACCCGCCAATTGGCGGGTTTAAGCATAAACAGATGATTCGATTACTGAACCGGAGCGTATTGTTGCACTGGTGCATAACCTTGCTGAACTGGGGCTGCATAGCCAGAGTTCACATTGCTCACCAGTGATGCTGTAGTACGGCCACCAGCATCCACTAAACGAACGCGGGAACCGATCTGGAAATTAGGATCCATTTTTTGTACGACGGCGATAGTCTGGCCATTATCCAGACGAATTTCGACTTCCATACCGGTTGTTTTGCCAGTTTGATTCTGAATAGCGTTACCCGCCAGACCACCAGCAACCACACCACCCACGGTAGCCAGTTTCTTACCGGTACCACCGCCAACTGCATGACCTAGCAGACCACCGACAACCGCACCCGCAACCGCACCGATTGGCATATTGCTGCTGTCATCTTGAATCGCAACCTGACGGATGTTGGTTACTGTACCGAAACTGACGTTTTGCACGATGCCGGCACGATTCGACTGATAGGTATTGCCGGAATAGTTGTCAGCACAACCTGAAGCAACGAACATTGCAGAAACAACGCTCAAAACCACACCAAATTTAAATTTCATACGAGCCCTTCCCTTACATCATTGTTGTCATTACACCATGAATGCAAAAAACACGGTGTCACCACGGCGATACTGACACTGATTACAGTTGAATAATTGATTGATTAGCCAACCTCAATAATCGCCGCAACGATATAACTTTCTCTGACAAGACGCAATGCACAGAAAATTGGTTACGTTACAATATGTACGACCTTCTTTGAGAATAGATCATGCAGCAGGTATTTCAGGATATATTTAGTGCCGTCACCGAAGAGGAACTCTCGGAACACACGCATCAGTTAGTCTATGCCTACGATACGTGCCTGCCGCCACTGTATGCTTTTCAGGTCACTTTCCCCCGGCTGGAATGGGTGTTATCCGGCAATTATCAGAACGTACTGTGCGACAGTCATGGCGATAAAATCGAGCATCGGCTGACCACCGGCCAGTTTTTGTTTGTGCCCGCCAACTGTTGGAATAAACCGCTGTGGCAGGAAGATGTCTGCGTATTAAGCCTGTTATTTGGCCGCCGCCAATTAGGTTTAAGTCTGGTCAACTGGAGCCAACAGCAGCAGAGTTTTATCGACGTACAAAAACACAGTTATCCGCTGTCGGCGAAAAGCCCGGTGCACAGCATGTTGCAAGCACTGAGTGATCTGCAGCAATTCGAACTTGAGGCGCCACGCAGCCTGCAATTACAGCTCATGACCGTGCTAACCTTTACACAGGAATTATTGCGCCAGCCACTGCCGGATAAATACCAGCGCGCGCACAGTGTGTTTCAGCGGATCTGTATCTACGTGCAGGAAAACTTTCATAAGGCTATCAACCGCGACTCGGTGGCAGATCGGTTTAATATCAGCCCCAACCACCTTTCCCGTTTGTTCCGCCAGCAAGGGCACATGAACTTTGCCGACTACATGGTGTATGTGCGCATCGACCGCGCGAAATTTATGTTGCGCCGTTATCCGATGCATTTAGAAGAGATCGCGCATCGCTGCGGTTTTCGGGATACCAATTATTTTTGCCGGGTATTTAAGAAAAAGACCGGCCGTACACCCACTGAATATCGGTTGGAAAAATAGCGGATCGAACGATCCGCCGAAAGGACGCACACACTTCAGGTTTTACATTTCCAATTCTTGTTGTAGCAAAGCACACAACGCAGCCACAGTGGGTGCCTGACGTAATTGTTGCCGGAATTCGTCATACATCATGCGCCGTGCTAAGCGGGAAAAAATACGCAGATGCTCATCAGCACCTTGCTGCGCATTCAACGTCAGCATGATCACTAAATCAACCGGCTGACCATCTAACGACCCCCAATCCACCGGTTGGGCTAAGCGGGCAATACTGATCGCCGAATGGTCGATGGCATCGGTTTTCGCATGCGGGATGGCAATGCCATGCCCAAGCCCGGTCGAATAAGCCTCTTCGCGCTGCCAAAGAGTCTCTTCTAACTGTAACGCTTGCTGCGTTCGCCCTGCCAGCCACAGTGTGTCCACCATCCCTTTCAGCACTTCGGCTTTATTGCGCCAATCGGCCTGTAAGGTCATGCACTCCTCACTCAGCATGGAACGCACTTCGGTCACCGAGCCAGTATTTAAGCTCGCTAATACCTGCTCACTGTTGGCACATTCACAGATCTTGGCCAGTAATTCACAACATTGCCCGGCATTCAGTTGCGATAATAACGCCTTCGTTTCGGCAATCTGCGGTGTGACCAGACTCAGTTCATCCAGCCCTAAGCCCAGCAATAACGGCAGGAAGCGTCGATCACTGGCTAATTCGCCACATAAGCCGATCCAGCGACCGTGTTGATGCGCCTGCAACACCATTTGCCGTAATAAGATCCATAACGCCGGATGTGCGCTTTGGTAATAACGCGCGACCTGCGGATTATTGCGATCAACGGCCAGTAAATATTGCGTCAGATCATTACTGCCAATACTGAAGAAATCGACCAACGGACAAAAGGCGCTGATTTGTAATGCGGCAGCGGGGATCTCCAGCATGATCCCGAGGGAAAATTGCGCATGAGGAATATAGGATGATTGTAATACCGCCTGTTCCTCAGCAATTAACTGCCGCGCCCAGATGACTTCCTCCGGTTGTAACACCATCGGCAGCATGACTTTTAACGGGCCCTGCACGGCTGCTCGCAATAGTGCACGAAGCTGAGTACGAAATAAGGTTTCCTGATAAGGGTAAAGACGAATTCCACGTAAACCAAGATATGGGTTGGTTTCTGCTATTGCTGGCAGATAAGCCACCGGTTTGTCGCCCCCAATATCGAAGGTACGAATGATCACCGGCTTACCGGCTGCTGCCGTTAATACTGATGCATAAGCCTGATACTGTTCCTCTTCATCCGGCGGTTGCTCGCGATCCATAAACAGCATTTCCGTGCGAAACAGACCGATGCCTTCCGCGCCAGATTGAAGCGCAAGCAGCGCATCTGACGCCGCAGCGATATTGGCAGCAATCTCCAATCGTTGCCCATCAGCACTGACACCCGGCGCTTGACTGCGTATTTGTAATTGCTGCAGCCGTTTTAGTTTGATCTGCCCATCCAACGCATAATAACGTTCCGCCACAGCGTCGGGTTGTAACAGACAAAATCCGGCGTTGGCATCAACCCAGACTATTTGCCCGGCCGATTGAGTCAGACGGCTATCATACATACCGGTTAGCACCGGTATCCCGGCTGCGCGGGCCAAGATCACCGTATGTGAGGTACGCGCCGCATGGGTAAGTAATAACGCCTGTAAATGCTGTCTATCGAGCGATAAAAACTGGCTGGGCGTCAACTCATCGGCCAGCACTACGCTGGCAGTGTGCAGCTGTAACGTTTCCGTCTTGGCCCATGTCGGATAAATCAATGCCAGCAATTGCTGACACAGATCGCGCAGATCCAATTCCCGTTCCTGCAAATAAGGGCTGTCAGATGCCATAAATTGCGTCTGATAGTCTCGCTGTAGTTGCATGATGGCATGCGCCAGCGTTGGTGAATCGCTCAGTAGTACCGATAATTTTTGCTGAAATGTAATGTCATTCAGCAGCGACAAATGCGCCCGCAATATCTGTGCAGTCTGTGCGCTGGCTTGCCGGTGTTGTGCAGTGAGTTGTTGTTGTAACTGAGCTAGCGCTGACTGTAACAACCGTTGTTGTTCTTCAGCCTCTTCCACCGCTAAATCAACCGGTAAGCTCGGTTCTGGCTCGTCAAACAACACCAGTTGCCCACGGGCAAATCCGGCATTCGCCGAGAGTCCAGGAAAGATCAGGCTATGACTGGCACGCAGGCTGCGCGGCACCACAAAACTGTTTTGCCCGACCGCGCTATCGTCTTGCTCATTTAATTCATAACGTAAGAAATGACGTAATGAATTCGCTGCACGTTGTGCATCCTGACCAGAGACCACAATGTCACACACATCGCGAAACAAGGTATCGGTGCTCAGTAATGCCAACACACTTTTTGCATTTGCACAGCGGCCGTTACGCCGGTTACACCATTCAATAGTGGCCGAAAAACGCTGACACACCGCCTCTAGCTGCGTCGCGGGGCGCGCATGCAAACCATGAGGTAATAAGCAGCGATATTCGATCTTATAGTTAGGCATAGTGTGCTCTCTGGTCAGCCCTAAAACCGGCGATCAGGCTTCCAGTCGCTTAAATACCGCTTTCGGATCTTTCAGCGCATCCTGGATCGGCACTTTGATAACTCGCATGCCGTCAAAACGCTCTTCCCCTTCGATGACAATATCGATCGCCATCAACACCACTTCAGCCGCGCGAATATCATGCAGAGTGAGTTCGTTTTCGATGCCCATCGCACCTTGCGTTTCTACCTTAATGTCATGCCCCAACTCTTTCGCTGTCGCGAGTAATTTCTCCGCTGCCATATAGGTATGCGCAATACCCGTCGGGCAAGCCGTGACTGCAACAATTTTCATGTTTAAATACTCCGGGATCAGACACTTTCAGACGATGCCACTTCGACATGCTGGCCTGAACGTGCTTTCAGAAAATTGATCAATAACGCCGTCACCATGACACCGACAGCGATAGACACTAAATACATCAAACGGTTATCAATCACCGGCAACACAATCGGCCCACCGTGTGGTGCGTGGTCAGCCACGCCCGATAACATGGCAAGCACACTACCGACCGCCGAACCAAAACAGATAGTCGGGATCACCCGCAGCGGATCAGCCGCCGCAAACGGGATCGCCCCTTCGGTGATGCCAATACAACCCATTGCCAGTGCCGCTGAGCCCGCCTCTTGCTCCTGGCTAGACCACAGTTTTTTATTCAGTTTCGTCGCCAGCCCCAGCCCCAACGGCGGAATACAAATAGCTGTCGCTACCGCCCCCATGATGGTCGGGTTGCCTTCCGCAATCATGGCCGAGCCAAAGAAAAATGCCGTTTTATTGATCGGGCCGCCCATATCAAATGCGATCATGGCTCCCAATAATGCGCCTAACACCACCGCATTGGCTGTGCCCATGGTTTTCAGCCATCCCGCCAGAAAAACCATCAGATTAGCGATCGGCACACCCACGACTTCAAACATCAGCGCGCCAATAATCAACGCCGAAAAAATTGGAATGATCAGAATCGGCATCAGCGGTTTTAATGATTTCGGTACCGGCATTTTTTTCAGTACATCGACCACCCACCCGGCCAGTAAACCCGCCACTAACGCGCCCAGAAAACCGGCATGAATGGTTAACGAAATCTGCCCGCCCAGCATACCCGCCACCAAGGCCGGTTTACCGGCGCGCGCATAAGCGATATAACCGGCCAGAACGGGCAGCAGTAACGTAAAAGCCGAGTTGCCAATTTCAACAATCAGTTTCAGCAGCGGCGAGCTATCAAAACTCGGCCCTTGTGCCGTCATCGGGGCAAACGCGATCGCCAGCGCCATTAAGATCCCGCCGCTGGCAATGAACGGGATAACATGCGACACGCCGGTAAGCAGATACTGTTTGTATCGCTGCAGATGTTCTTTCATCTCTGATTCCATTCTGTAGGCGGGTGATCTTATTACAGTTACAGGCGGCACATTATTCCAGTCTGTAAGGTAGACGATATTGGAAAAACCATGCCTAAACTGGATTTTTGTAACACTTATTGCGCTTTGTGACTGAGATCGAATTAAAGAAGCGCTGATTGAATCACATAAAAAGCGGGTGTTGCAGGAATGCAAGAGACAACATCCGGCAGCTAATCACTGCCGGATCAGATGAAATAAGCAGAATGCAAAACAAATCAACACTCTGTGATATTGATCGCCAAACCACCACGCGATGTTTCTTTGTATTTATCCAGCATATCTTTACCGGTATCACGCATAGTGGCGATCACTTTATCCAGAGAAATATGATGCTGACCATCACCACGTAATGCCATGCTGGCGGCATTAATCGCTTTCACCGAGGCCATCGCATTGCGTTCAATACAGGGAATTTGTACCAATCCAGCAACCGGATCGCAGGTGAGACCTAGGTTGTGTTCCATGCCAATTTCAGCGGCATTTTCTACCTGTGCGGGTGTGCCACCCAGCACCGCCGCCAACCCTGCCGCCGCCATGGCACAGGCGGAACCCACCTCGCCCTGACAACCCACTTCGGCACCGGAGATCGACGCATTGAGTTTGCACAACATGCCGATCGCCGCTGCAGTCAGCAGAAATTCCTGCACTTTAGCTGCGGATGCCTGTGTGCTGAATTGCGGGCAAAACTGCATGTAATAGTGCAACACTGCCGGAATAATGCCTGCCGCCCCGTTGGTAGGAGCCGTGACGACCCGACCGCCGGCTGCATTTTCTTCATTCACGGCCAGTGCATACAGGTTCACCCATTCCATCGCATTCCAGCCAGGCGAACCGATCTGTTTTAACAGGCTGTCATGTAAACGCGCAGCACGACGGCGCACATTTAAACCACCGGGTAAAACTCCCTGCTGCTGAATGCCACGTTGCACGCATAACTGCATGGTGTGCCAGATCTGCGCAATGCCCGCCGCGATCTCTGTTTCATTACGCCAAACTTTTTCGTTCGCCAGCATCAACTCAGCAATTGATAACTGATGTTGATGACACAGCGACATCAATTCAACGGCAGAGGAAAACGGGAAAGGCACAGCGGCAGAAACCACATCGGCAGCCGTTTCTGGCTCATCATCATCCACGACAAAACCGCCGCCAACCGAGTAATAGGTTTTTGCCAGTAAGATTTCCCCTTTCGCATCAAACGCGGTCAGTTGTAAACCGTTGGTATGGCGTGGCAAACATTCCCAGCGCAGTAACACATCACGCGTCTCATCAAACGCGACCGGGTGAGTGCCCGCCAGCAGCAATGAAGCCCCCGATTGCAACGCCTGATAACGAGGAAACACAATATCAGGATCCACCGATTCCGGTAATGCGCCTTCCAACCCCAGCAATAACGCCGGAGGCGTACCATGACCCTGACCCGTTGCGGCTAACGAGCCATAAAAAATAACCTGCACCCGGGCAACCGATGGTAACAACTCTTTTTGCAGCAATAACTGACTGAACAGATAACCTGCTTTCATTGGCCCCACTGTGTGTGAACTGGACGGGCCGATACCGATTTTGAAGAGATCAAACAAGCTGATAGTCATTAATAATCCTGCGACATATCTGGTAAATAATCAGTTGAATAAACCAAATATATATTATTTATCAGTACGACATAACACAGAGATAAAAATATACAGATTATCGCACCAAAATAATGCGTTAAATTCCCGAGCTTAACGCGATTAATCCGTTACGCACTTCAATGGTGTGCAAAGCCCCAAAATAGGCGGAGTCGTTTGCTATTTTGAACCAACATAAACTCGGCCAAATATAAAAAGTATTGTATTTGTTAATTTATGTAATGATAATGACTATCATTACTGTATGGGTGTTTTTATTCTTCCATCAATACTAACAGTTGATAACCCACGAATAACTGATGCTGTTTTACCAAGGAGAATCTGTATGACCTTCCGTATTAAACTTAATGTTCTGCTCGCCACCGCGCTGTTATTGCCAATGTCGGCTTCCGTTTTGGCAGCCGAGGCAACCTTGTTATTGACGCTGAAAGACCATAAATTCACACCCGCAGAACCGGTGATCCCCGCCAATACCAAAGTGAAAGTGACCGTAAAAAATCTGGATCCAACCCCGGCTGAATTTGAAAGCCATCAATTCAAAGCCGAACGCGTGATCCCGGGTGGCAAAGAAGCCAGCTTTTTCATCGGCCCGTTAAAACCCGGCAAATACGAATTTAAAGACGAATATCACGAAGATATTTCCGAAACTCATCTGATCGTGAAATAAGCCGGATAGGACGCTGCCATGCTATCGACTGCACTAATCGTTTTTCGTGAGATCCTGGAAGCTGCGCTGATAATCTCTATCGTATTAGCAGCGACTAAAACAGTGCCCCGACGCGGATGGTGGGTCAGTGGTGGCGTGATCGGCGGCGTAGTGGGCGCTTGTTTAGTTGCTGTTTTTGCCGATACCATCTCTTCTTTTGCCTCCGGGATGGGACAGGATGTGTTTAATTCCAGCGTGATGTTTATCGCCGTGGTGATGCTGACATGGCATTGCGTCTGGATGAGCAAACACGGTCGGGAAATGGCACAACAGCTCAATGCGGTGGGTGAAGCTATTAGTCAAGGTACTCGGCCTCTGACCGGGCTAGCTATCGTTGTGGGTGTGGCGGTGATCCGCGAAGGTGCTGAAGTCGTGTTATTCCTTTATGGTATTGCCGCGGGTGACTCAGGCCAAATTCCACAAATGGTCATCGGTGGCACATTAGGCTTGGTGGGTGGCGTGGCATTAGGTGCAGCCATGTATTTTGGCCTGCTACAGGTGTCCGCAAAACGCTTATTCAGTGTGACCAATGCATTAGTGATCCTGCTCGCGGCAGGGATGGCCAGTCAGGGCGCCGGCTTTTTGGTCTCGGCTGACATTCTGCCCGCCTGGGGTACGATGTGGGATAGTTCATGGCTGCTCTCTGACTCCAGCATCGTTGGTAAAATGCTGCGCACCTTGATAGGCTATACGGCGCAACCGGCCGGTATTCAGGTGGTATTTTACCTGTTAACACTGGGTGTGATCCTGACGCTGTCATATTGGAGTAAACGCACCGAACATAAATCGGTTGGTTCGTTATCCTCCTCCAGTTAAAGCGCTGAATTGTATTTCAGCGAATAAAAAAGAAGCGACTAAAAAGTCGCTTCTTTTTTTACTAAAACAAATACGTATGTGCGATTAAATAACCCGCGAGAACTGCTGTTGCCGGGCTTTTTGTCGCAGATAAATATCAAAACACATGCAGATATTACGGATCAGCAAGCGGCCTGTTGCGGTGATCCGCAGTTTCTGGTTTTCGCTCTCAACCAGCCCATCATTAATAAACGCCTGCAGCAATTTCAGATCGTCCGCAAAATAATCGGCAAACTGAATCGCGTACACCGCTTCGATCTGTTGTGGATCAAGCGTGAAATTACAGATCAGTTGTTTAATGACATCACGGCGGATCAAATCATCGCGCTGCAGCGCACAGCCTTTCCATTGCGCATGACCTAATTGCGTGACCTGCTCGTAATACACATTCAGCTCTTTCTGATTTTGCGAATAAGCATCACCGAGCATGCTGATGGCCGACACCCCTAAGCCCAGCAGATCACAATCACCCTGCGTAGTATACCCCTGGAAATTACGATGCAAGACGCCATCACGCTGCGCTTGTGCCAGCTCGTCATCGGGTTTGGCGAAGTGATCCATACCGATATACAGATAACCCTGCGACGTCAGGTATTCGATGGTTTCCTGCAACATCGCCAGTTTTTCCGCCGGAGATGGCAGTAACTCTTCTTTAATTTTATGCTGGCCGGCAAACCGGCTTGGCAGGTGCGCATAGTTAAACACCGATAGCCGATCAGGTTGTAACGCGGCGATCTGTTCCAGCGTATGGCGGAAGCTGGCACGGGTTTGCAGTGGCAGACCGTAGATCAGATCCAGATTGGTCGAGCGGAATTTCAGATCTTTTGCACGCTGGATCAGCGCACGGATAAAGTCGTTATCCTGCTCGCGATTCACCACTTCCTGCACACGTTTATCAAAATCCTGCACACCGAGGCTGATGCGGTTAAAGCCCACTCGTTGTAACACATCAAGGGTGTCTAAACTGATTTCACGTGGATCAATCTCGATACTGAATTCGCCTTCTTCAGCAAACGTGAAATTGCTTTTCAGCATGTTCATCAGACGAGCGATCTGCTCATGTGACAGATAGGTCGGAGTACCGCCGCCCCAATGCAATTGTGTCACCGTGCGACCAGCAAACAGCTTGGCATGATGCTGGATCTCTTGTTCCAGATAGCCGAGATACTCTTCCGCTTTATGTGTTTGTCGCGTCACGATTTTGTTGCAAGCGCAGTAATAACAAAGCTTATGGCAAAACGGGATATGCACATATAACGACAGCGGACGCTGCGGATATTGCTGGGTCGCTTGCACAAACTGCGGATAATCAAAGGATTCAGAGAATTCCAGCGCAGTTGGATAAGAGGTGTAGCGTGGGCCACTGTAGTTATATTTTTGGATCAGGGCGTCATCCCAGATGACATGCTGTGTAGACATGGCTTTTTCAAACCTAATTGATTGTATTAATAACTCAAGCCGTTATGACATTCAGATTTGTGTCGCCAGAATCAAAAGTCACAGTTCATATATAAATCGTTATAACAGGTCTACGTCTCATCCAAAAGTAAAGATCACCCGCAGAGAAAAAACCAGCGCATCATGAACTCATTTGACACACAAAAAAATGAGGCCGCATCATGCGACCTCATTTAACGAAATAATATTAACAAAAGCTAATAAATCATGAACAATGTTTATTCACCAGGAATAACATCGATCGATTTTAGCATTTGCTTCAACTCTGCTACCCCTTCCTCGCCAGGCTGGGTGACGGCCACATTAAGAATATTAGTTGCTATATTAGGCTCTGACCATGGACATGAAGCTGTAACAACCCGAATAGGATAGCCATGGAAATGAGGTAAAACGAGATCATGATGGGTGAAGTGTTCTTTCTTCAATTTTTCAACATTAACCACAACCGCACTCCGGTAGTTTATTGAGTCTTCGTTATAACAGACATAATCGTGCCGGAATCGAACTTACATCACCAAAATGAAGATTCATCAAACATCAGTTAGCCTGAATGATAGCTATCCCGCATTTTGATCAAGATAAAAAACGATGTGATATCAACAAGGAAGGAAACCACACGACAGAGTTGTCGTGTGGAGACTGACAGAATTAGTCTTCTTTATAGCGGCTATCGAATTCTTTCGGATCAAAGTCGGTTTCGATAAAACGTTGCAGTAATTCGTCGGGATCACTGGCTGCTTTTTCTTCTTCGTTTAAACCCAGTAGTTTTAACAGCTCCTGATGACGAGCCAGTTTTTTGTCTAACCACTCTTGGTCTTCAGCAGAAACAGCCTGTTCGAGTTCCAGCTTATCCAACAATGTATTCAGACGATCATCGTTTTCCAGCTTATCCAGCTCGCGTTCCCATTTCGCTAGCTGTTGCTCTTGGGTCACGACAGGTTCTGGTTTTGGCGCAACAGGTCGTGGGGCTTTTGCCGCTGTTACTGGTGCTTCAGCAACCAGCGCAATCGGTTTACGAGAGCCAACACGAGCATCTTTATCTTTAGCACTCTGACCTTTTTGCTCCTGTGCTTCCACACTGTTGCGAGCACCAGGACGCAAGCCTTTACGTTTGGCTTGTTTTTTCTGTTCACGGGCTTCTTGTGCACTAAACGCCGGCTTTTTCTTTTTGCTGTCGGTGCGTTTTGCATTCCCGGCTGATTTCTCTGGCTTAGTAGCCATGATTTACTCCAAAATTTCGATCAATTATCTGATTGTCTATTCTACATAACCACGCCGGTTGCGCGTAGCAGCTATTGCAGGTTTGCTGCAATAACCGTCTTACTGTAACGGCGATCCACGCGGAAAATATGGTCGATGAGCCAAATTTTCACAAAAAGCACCACATTCATCAATGCATCGTCACCTTTGCCTTCTGCTTTAGCGATACGCGACGCTAACTCATCTAATACGGCTGCATGCACTTTGGCATGGGGGATCAGGTCTGGATATTTTACTTTGGCCAGCAAAACCTCTTCCGAATGTAGATGTTGTTTTACCTGTTCCGCCAGTTGAGCAATCTTTTCTTGTACATTATGGCTACCCGTCTGGAATTTTATGGCGGAATAAGCCGCATTCACCGCGTTAAACAGCCCCTCATGTTGGCTATCCATACTGGCGACGTTGATTTTGAACGCGTCGGACCAGTGCACTAACTCTTCATTTTTACGCGACTCTTTGGTATCAAAGGTGATCGCAAAATTACCGCTTAATTGTTCCAACTCATCAATAACAAACGCCACTTCACGGGTCACCTGAACATTCAACAAGGTGTCATCCATCACACCACTCACCACTTCATTCACTTTTTCCACCATGGCGGCGGTATTACCCGTCACCTTGGCTTGCTGCTCAGCAGCAACGGCAATTTGGGTATTCATATCGGCGATCTGGCCAACGATCTGCACGATTTCTGTCAGCGTCTGCCCAGCTTGTTCGGCTTGCTCAACCGCCTGCCCTCCGACAGATTGGGTTTCCTCCATTAAGCCTACCGTCACTTTTGTCTGGTGTTGTAGCTGCTCGATTTTTTTCTGTATTTCTGCGGTAGATGCCTGGGTTCGGTTGGCAAGCGAACGCACTTCATCCGCCACCACAGCAAAACCACGCCCCGCTTCCCCCGCTCTGGCTGCTTCGATGGCCGCGTTCAGTGCCAGTAAATTAGTCTGTTCGGAAATATTTTTAATTAAATTCACAATATCGCCAATCGTGGCGCTGTCGGCTTGCAGCTGCAAAATTGCTTGCGTGGAACGCGCAATATTGCCCGCAACTTTTTGAATCAGGACCACGGTCTGCTCAACTTTCGCTAAACCTTCATCGGCCTGATCACGAGAACCTTGCGTGTGTTCTCTGGCCGCATGAGTGCTTTCGGTAATATTGCGCAGTGTATCCATCATTTCGGTAACTGCATCGTTGAGCATGTCAGCCTGCTCAAACATTTGGCCCATACCTTTCTCGGTCGATGCAGACGACGTTCTTAACTCAGCGACCTGTCTGGCCGCAACGTTAGAGGTTTCCTGAATGGTAGAGATCACATGATCGAGACTTTCCATCAGGCCATTGAGCATAGAGGCAACTTGGGAGAACTCATTTTTATTGGTGGTAGGCAAACGGTAAGAAAGGTTATTACCTGTTTCGGTCATGACTTTGAGATGCTGGCGCAATTCATTAATGGAGTGATTCACTTTCCAGCGTAATGAAAATAAGGCCAACAGCACCAACAGCATGACCACGCCCGAAAACCAAGCATTCATAGTATGCAGCGACTGTTCCTGTTTTTTGATTTCTGCTTGTGCTGCCTGACTGGCCTGTGCCAGTTGTTGACTCTGCTTAGCGACGCTATTACCAATTTGGTCTGCCAACCAATCGAAACCATCCGGTTCTTTTTTCATCAGCTCATCGCCCCGCGTTTTATTGCCGGATAAATAAGCCTGAGTCATCTCTTCGCCAATTTTGATCTGTTGCGGGATCCATTCCGGCAACTTAGTGAGATATTCCGCTTCGCCAGATTTGGTTAATGCATCCTGCTGCGCTAGCAACAGTTCCGCATAGTGTTTGGCATCGGAGAGTGATTCGGTATCACCGGTAAGTGAAGCATCGGTCAGATATTGCTGGATCTGCACCGAGGAATAACGTAATTCCTGCATCAGTAACGATTGCTCAGCATTGGCTTTATCTTGCTGATACAGTTTTTCTATAGCTTGTTGCGCAGCATCACGCCAAACCAAATAACTGCTCAAAATCAGAATGAGTAAAATAGAAAAAATCAGGACAAAACGGCGGATCGAACAATTCAAAATCCAAGTCAGCATGCCATCACCTACAGACAAATAAACAAAGCCCATAAGCGAGTCTAGTGAAATGTATATTTATCAGCCAACTTAATTATGCTCAGAAATAGACGTGCCGACATTTTTTATCTGCATATAACGGCACGATCACAGTTCAACTAGTTAAATTGACTCGTTTTTTAATGCGAAAGCAACACAGCAACCGGTAATGGATTTTGTAATAACAACCCGCGCCATGCGTCCTCCTGATAGATTGTATTATCTGAACGTGGATCGAGAATAATCGCGGCAAGGCGTCCAAGTGGTTGATGCGTAGTCACGACCAAATCACCCGGTTTTAACTCGGTCGTCAGCTCCTTTTCCTGTACGCCAACATCCAGCCAGTCACGCACGCCCGGACGTTGCACTTCTGATACGGTCAATGCACTGATCCGTTGCTGTTCCAAGCGAACTTTTTCCGCCTTAGCAACAACACGATATTGAATATGATGATGATCGAGTAACGTTTTATAACGAGCTTGCTCCGCCCGGATCACAAACCCTGCGGGTAACGTTTCTGTTTCCGTGACCACAATTTTATCGGTATAAGGGAATGGCTTTATGACTCGTTTGCCACTTTTCTTCTCGACTAAAGCAACATTGATTTGTGGTGTTTGTGGATTGGGCGCAAAACCAAATTCCAGTGCAATTTGCAGATCCGTTTTATTCCGCCAGTCTTGTCGTGCGTGACGACTTAATTGCTGAATTTTCTGCGCATCATGTTCCACCAACATTAAAAATTGCGTTAAAGCGACATATTGTCGGCGTACACGCTCTTTAATGTTATTCGGCGTGGCATAGGTTCCCGGTTCATCTAACAAACTTTCGGCAACAACGGTTAACGACCCCATCAGCGAAGCGTAATTACGAAAATTACTCAAATTCATCGCACCACGCGTCACCGCTTGTGACAATGTGATGATTTCACCATCGTAACGGGTAGCCGGAATGCCTTGTGTGCTGACCTGTTTTAATAATTTTGGCAGAAAAACGTTATCTGCATAGCGGCGTAGTCCGCTATCAATATTAGGGTTATCACCGACCTCAAATTGTGCGTTGATGGTGCTGAGATAACCTTCCTTATAGGTCAACGGATATTTTACGCGACCCGTTTCGTGCAGGTCGTAAACCACATCCGGTTGGAAGCGTTGCAGAGCATCAATATATATCTGTGTTTCTGATGCTGCAGTGGCAATAAAATCAATATTTGGATTTTCATCTTTCGCGTTCAATCGACGATTCAAATCACGACCATCGGGATTAGCCAACACAATCGCGATGAAATTCATCTTGTCCAACAGATGCTGTTGATCGCCATCTAACACCTGACGTACCAGAATTTGTACTGCTTCCGTGCCGGAGGGTTCATTGCCATGTTGTGAGCCGATCAACATCACGGTAGGCCGATGAATTTCAGGCTGCCCATTTTTCAAAAATGCAGCATCGTGTGACAGCAGCAAAGCGTCTATCGGGCGCCCCCCAGCCGAATGGCCTAACGAGAGTACAGACGCTTGTGATGATTGTTGTGTGAGTTGATGCAGATAAGCTGACACTTCGGTGGAATTGGGCAAGGTGTAAGTGGTGCTGCGTTCAAATGGCGTGAGCGGTAATGCTGCGCCGACTGACAGTGAATTCAACAATAAAAAGGACAATAACAAACCACGAAACAACATCACACAACTCCGGAACAGTGCAGAAAGCGGCGCTGATTATAGGAAAAAGTGATGCAGATAAAAGGAAAAGATGACGAAATGACCACGATTATCGTTGGCAGCCAGTCACAAGAGCTGGCTGCACAAAGATCAATTTAACGTGAGGCGCCGGAAAGCAAGGCTCCCGCAGCAATAAACAGGGAACCAAAAATACGGTTTTGCGTCCGCATACCTTTTTCGTTTTGTACCAGATGTGTCAGCGGGGCGGCCAGTGAGGCATACCCCAACATGACAATGATATCGACGACAACACAGGTAATAGACAAGATCAGTGCTTGTGACCACAGCGGGTAATCGGAATGCAAAAATTGTGGGAACAACGCGACCAGAAACACGATGCTTTTCGGATTAGTCAGGTTCACGAACACCGCAGGCCAAAACAGCGCTGGACGCGGCCCCTCTTCCTGCCCAACGCCACTTTTCATCAGTTGCGGTACTTCGCGCCATTTGCTCCAGCCCAGCCAGACCAGATAAGCGACACCGAACCATTTCAGAATGGCAAATGCCGTCGCCGATTTCGCCAGCAGAGTACCAAGCCCAACCCCGACCAGTAGCAAATGAATAGCCAGGCCTAATTGTAAACCGGCAATGGCGGGCACTGAACCACGCACACCGTAACGAATAGCGTTACTGATGGTGTTTACCGCACCGGAACCGGGGTAAATACTAAATACAATCGTAGTTGCCAAATAGGTCAGCCAGACATGAAAATCCATTTTTCCCTCCGGTAGCATCTGCTTAAAACACACTCGAAAAAGACAGACTAGTCGAGTGCAAAACCGATTGCCAGTAGTAAGTTAAACAACAAACTACTCATGGCGGTACGTTTTAGCTGTTGATCCAATAGATCAGGATCATGGCTCTGTTGCACCACGCGGGCAATCAACATCAACGGCACCCATGCCGGTAAAAACAACCACGGCCATACGGTATGCGCGCGTAACAATATGAACACGATTGTCATCACGCCGGCACCCAACACCAATAGCCAGTGATAACGGCGCGACCAGATCGTGCCGAGGCGGGACGCAAAAGTACGCTTGCCACTGGCCAGATCGGTATCCATATCACGGATGTTGTTGATATTAAGCACCCCAGTTGCCAAAAAACCACAACTGGCTGCCGGTAAAATCAATAATGGATCGAACTGTTGAGTAAATAAATAGTAGGTTCCCAACACACCCAGCAAACCGAAAAACAGGAATACCGATAAATCTCCCAAGCCGCGATAACCATACGGACGACGCCCCACGGTATAGGTCACTGCCGCAATCAGCGCCAAACTGCCAAATCCGATAAAGGTCAGGATAGCCAGCCAATCGCCGGAAAACGCCGTCCACAACAAACTCAAACCACTGATGATCGTCAGCCCCGCCACCAGCACCATGGCGCGCTGCATCTGTTCGCGCGTGATCAAACCACTGACGACGGTACGTTGCGGGCCAACGCGATCTTCATTGTCGGCACCTGAGACGGCGTCACCGTAATCGTTCGCCAGATTTGATAAAATCTGCAAACCAATCGCTGTCAGCAAACACAAGACAAAGACATTGGCGTGGAAAAGATCCGCACCAGCGGCCAAACCACTCCCCAACAACACCGCGGCACAGGCCAATGGCAATGTGCGCAGACGAGCTGCTTGCAACCAAACTTTCCAACGTGGTTTATTCATCAGGCCACTTTTTCCTTACGTTACACAGCAACTATTTATCGCAACTGACTATTCAACTGACACAGGTGGGTTTACCCATGATGCGCCCAGCCCTATACTGGTGCGATTCCGCGGGCGGAAGCCTTTCCTGTAAAGGGCGTACTATACCGGATGCCAACGCCTTTTGGCAGTTTACCGCCCCCTTCGCGACAGACGGCATTCCGATTTATGCGATTATTCCAATGCTGGCTCAAACTCATTTACTGGAACAACTAGACGCACTCACCGCCGCCGAGCAACAAGGTTTTGTTCGCCTGCGCGCCGCGATGGATGTCACCTCATTGATCGGCTGGTTAAAAGAGCAGCCGCTGTTTCCACGCATCTACTGGCATGCCCGTGAGCGTGACCGCGAATTTGCCGCATTAGGCGCGATCCGCGAACTGACTGATCCGACACAACTGGCCTCGCTGACCGGACAACTGCGCCCGCATGCCGGCAGCTACCCGCGTTATTACGGCGGGCTGGCTTTTGATTACCAACAACCGGTTACTGGGGAATGGCAGGAATTTGGCCAGTGCCGTTTTGTCTTACCACGCATTGAGTTGATCCGTCAGGGTAATCAAACTGAGTTGGTGTGTAATCTCTGGTTTGACGGTAACAACCAAGCCAGCGAACTGACGGCCGCACGCGATGCATTGCAACAGTTACAGCCGGAAACCACACTGACGCACTATTTACCGGCACAACGCGAGCGCCACGATACCCCCGATAAACCACGCTGGATGCAATGGTTGTCGCAGGTGTTGCAGCCGGACGCCTTAAAAATCATCCCCAAAGTGGTGTTATCCCGCCGCACTACGCTGCAATTTAGCGAAACGCTCAACCCGTGGGATCTGCTGGCCAATTGGCAAAGTGCCACACCAGCCTGTTTTCATATCGGTTATCAATTCTCGCCGGAGAGCTGTTTTATCGCCAGCTCGCCAGAACGTCTCTACCGTCGTCACGATCGTCAACTGTTCAGTGAAGCACTGGCCGGCAGCACACCACGCACCGGTGACGCCGAGCAAGATGCCGAGCTTGCTTCATTGTTATTGCAGGACGGTAAAAATCGGTTGGAAAATCGCTTTGTGCACACCGACATTCTGACCCGCTTAGACGGGCTGGCCGATACGGCAGTGGTATCAGAAGCGCAGATCCTGCCGCTGAAACATATCCAGCATATCAAACGGGAAATCGAAGCCACGTTGTTGCCAGAAACGGCTGATTGGCAATTGCTGCAAAAAGTACACCCGACACCGGCTGTTGGTGGTTCGCCTCGTCGCAAGGCATTGAAGCAGATCCGTGAATTAGAACAACATCAGCGTGGTTGGTATGCCGGTGCGTGCGGTTTTATCAGTGAAGATGTGTCGGAATTTACCGTCGCTATCCGCAGTGGGTTGTGGCATCAAAATCAGCTGCACCTCTATACCGGTGCCGGCATTCTAACCGGTTCAGACGCCGACGCCGAATGGCAGGAACTCGACACTAAACTCAACAGCATGTTGGGTGTCTGGCATGACTGAACAGTGGCAAGCATTAGGTAGTCTGCATGCCCTGTGGAGTTCGTTAATTATTGAAGAGCTGGTGCGACTGGGTGTGCGTGATATCTGTATTGCGCCGGGTTCGCGCTCTACGCCGCTGACCTTAGCTGCGGCAGCAAACCCCGCGATAACAACACACCTGCATTTTGACGAACGCGGGTTGGGTTTTCTGGCGCTGGGCTTAGCGCAAGGCAGCCAGCGCCCCGTCGCGGTGATCGTCACCTCCGGCAGCGCGGTCGCTAACCTATTACCAGCCGTGGTGGAAGCGCGCCAATCGGGTATTCCGCTTTGGTTGCTAACAGCCGATCGCCCCGCCGAGTTGATCGGTAATGGGGCTAATCAAGCTATCGATCAAAGCGCTATTTTTTCCAGCTATCCGGTTTATCAGCAATTATTGCCAACCCCGAGCAATGAGATTGCACCGGCATGGCTGTTGGCATCAATAGATCAGGCAGCCTTTCAGCAACAACAAACCCCCGGCCCGGTGCATCTGAATTGTGCGTTCCGCGAACCACTTTATCCGGTAGACGGACAACAACTGCCAGCCCATACGCTACGAGGGTTAAGCCGTTGGTTCGACAGTCACGAGCCCTGGACGCGTTACACGGCAGCACAAACAGCCTGCCCAACCGATCCTGCATGGAAAACGGTACGCCATAGCAAGGGGCTGATTGTCGTCGGCCGTCTGACTCGAGAAGAAGACGCCAACGCTATTTTGCAACTTGCCGAACAAACCGGTTGGCCGTTAATTGCGGATATTCAGTCACAACTGCGCTTTCATTCACACGCCATCAACTATGCCGATCTGGCACTGCACCACCCCGACTTTCGCGCCGAATTGGCCCAAGCAGAAACACTACTGTTATTCGGTGGACGACTGATTTCCAAACGTCTGCAACAGTTTTTAACCGAACAAGAATGGCAGCACTGCTGGCAAATCTATAACAGTGCGGAACGGCTGGACAATGGCCTCGCGGTTCAACAGCGATTTGTCAGCTCGATGAGTGACTGGTGTCAGGCTCATCAGCCTGAAACTTCCAATGCGGCATGGCATCAACTCGCCACATGGGATAAAAAGCTCACGACTCTTATTGAGCAACAACTGCCGGCATGGGGGGAAATCACCCTCTGCCATCAGTTGAATTCTCAGATCAAAGGCCAGCTATTTATTGGCAACAGCATGCCGATCCGACTTTTGGATATGCTCGGCACAGCAGGTGTTCGACCTACGCATATTTATACCAATCGCGGTGCTTCCGGCATTGATGGTTTAATTGCCACCGCCGCAGGAATAGCAAAAGCCGATCCGGCGCAGCCAACCACCGTGCTGCTGGGCGACACATCTGCGCTGTTTGATCTCAACAGTCTGGCGTTATTGCGCAGCCTGACTAGCCCGTTTGTGCTGATCATCATCAACAATGATGGTGGCAATATTTTTCATATGCTGCCGGTGCCAGAGCACAACCAGATCCGCGAACATTTTTACCAACTGCCGCACGGGCTCAATTTCCAAGCCAGTGCCGAACAATTTCAGCTCGCTTATGCCGCACCAACCGATGCCGCTAGCTTCCAGCACAATTATCAGCAAGCGTTGACACGACACAGTGCCACCCTATTGGAATGTAAGGTCGCAGTAGGCGAAGCTGCGAACTGGCTGAAAGCGTTTGCCCAGCATGTACGAGAGTTACCGACGTGAATAAGCCAACGCTGGTCTTACTGCATGGTTTTTTAGGCTCAACCCGTGACTGGTCAGCACTTATTGAACGGTTACCCGATTACCACTGCATCGCTTTCGATCTGCCGGGGCACGGTCACGCTGGTGAACAACGTTTCAATCGAATGGCTGATTTCCCCCTTTGGTTTCAGCAGCAATTACAGCAACACAATATCGCTGATTATCATCTGCTTGGTTATTCGCTTGGCGGGCGACTGGCGTTGCAGTGGGCCGCCACACAACCTACTGGTTTACAAAGCTTAGTGTTGGAAAATGCCCACCCCGGTTTAAGCTCAGCAGACGAACGAAAAGCTCGCGCTAGTGCTGATGCCCATTGGGCGCGGCGGTTTTATCGCGAGCTATTATCGGCTGTATTAAGCGACTGGTATCAACAACCCGTCTTCGCGGATTTAAACCCGACAGAACGCGCCCAACTCATCGTTGACCGTAGTCAAAACAGTGCGGCACAACTGGCGCACATGCTGTGTTGTTGTTCGCTGGCCAAACAACCGGATCTGCAACCTTGGTTGCAAGATACGTCACTACCGGTGCTGTATCTGTGCGGTGAACACGATTTGAAATTCCAAGCGATTGCTGCACAACTGGCGACCCACTGCTCGTCGCTAACACAGCAAATACTGGCCGGTGGACACAATCTGCACCGCGCCAACCCAGAATCCATGGCGACTGCTATCCGGCAGTGGCTAACTAATGTCTACCCAAACCACTTGAAATTGCAGGTAGGCGGCAAGTGAGGAACCCCATGAGCATAGATAAGCTATGTGATTGGGGCGAATGAATGCAGCCAACGCCGCTGCAACTTCAAGTGGAAAGGGTATCTACTGTTAATTATGAGAGACGACTATGCAAGATCACGATAACGATGCCCGCTGGTATGCCCCTATCGAATGGCAGGATTGCAGCGCCGATTACCAAGACATCCGCTATCACAAATCAGCCGATGGTATCGCTAAAATCACCATTAACCGCCCACAGGTGCGTAATGCATTTCGTCCCCTCACCGTGATGGAGATGATGAAAGCACTGCAAGATGCTCGCTTTGATGCCCAGATCGGCACCATCATTCTGACCGGTGAAGGCGAGCTGGCATTCTGTTCCGGTGGTGATCAGAAAGTGCGTGGCGATTACGGTGGATACAAAGATGACGAAGGCACGCACCATCTGAACGTGCTCGACTTCCAGCGCCAGATCCGCACCTGTCCGAAACCGATTGTGGCGATGGTAGCCGGTTACGCCATTGGTGGCGGTCACGTCTTACATATGCTGTGTGATCTCACCATTGCCGCGGAAAATGCCCGTTTCGGTCAGACTGGCCCGAAAGTCGGTTCGTTCGATGGTGGTTGGGGTGCTTCCTACATGGCACGTTTAGTCGGCCAGAAAAAAGCCCGCGAGATCTGGTTCTTGTGCCGTCAATATGATGCCAAAGAAGCGTTAGACATGGGGCTGGTGAATACGGTCGTGCCATTGGCCGAACTGGAGCGCGAAACGGTGCGCTGGTGCCGTGAAATGCTGCAACACAGCCCGATGGCCTTGCGTTGCCTGAAAGCCGCCCTGAATGCCGATTGTGATGGTCAGGCTGGTCTGCAAGAACTGGCAGGCAATGCCACCATGCTGTTTTACATGACTGAAGAAGGTCAGGAAGGCCGCAACGCCTTCAACGAAAAACGTGAGCCGGATTTCAATAAATTCCCACGAAACCCGTAAAGCTGCCGTAACACTCCGATGCAGATCTGATCTCTGCATCGGGATCTGTTATAACATGACTGAACATTGGTTTTTGCCGTGGACTGATTTTGCCGTGGACCAATTCTACTAAGCATAAGGACAGCCAGCTTATGGATATCACTCTGTATCGGTATCAACTGCCGCTCACGCATCCACTGACATTTCATAACCAGACTATCGAGCAACGCGAAGGCTTATTGTTGCATTGGGGCAGCAGCTGGAGTGAAATTGCACCATTACCAGGTTTTTCCCGTGAAACCCTGGCAGAAGCTGAACAAGAAACCATCGCTTTTCTGACAGCGTTTAAACAAGGCAAAACCATTCCAGTTATTTATCCTTCTGTGCAATTTGGTTTAGATTGCGCCCGTCGTAGCTGGCCGGTATTAAAACATACGCCGCTGCCACCTTATCTACTGTTACAAGGCACGCCGGAAGATATTATCTGGAGCTGGAAAGAGTGGTTATATGACTATCCCAGCCGGGTAAAACTCAAAGTTGCCCGTTATCCAATGCGCAATGAGCTGGCGATGATCCGCGAAATTATCCGGTTAGCACCGAAAACCAAACTGATATTGGATGCGAACCAGCTGTGGACGCGGGAAGAAGCCTGGACCTTCATGAGTCATCTCGATCCGTCCCGCATTGAATATATTGAAGATCCTTGTCCGACTTATGCAGATATCCGTGCGGTTGCGTCACATACCGGCATTGCTGTAGCACTGGATGAGATCTTAAGCGCCGAAACTAACTGGGATTTTTTCCCGCAACTCAAAGGCTTGGTATTAAAACCCACACTCATCGGTTCATTGGAAAAATGTCATGAACTAGTGAACAAAGCTAAAGCAAATGGGGTGAAAGTGGTGATCTCTTCCAGCCATGAATCGCAACTCGGTAACCGTCTGCTGGCTTTACTGGCAGCTGAATGGTCACCTGAACAAGCACCCGGTCTCGATACACTGCGTTATTTCAGTGGTTCTGTGCTGGACGATAAACAACAAGTCGATACCAAACAGTTGCAGGTGGTATGGCAAAGCTAACTTGCCCCATCCGGCAACACGCACAACAGCACCCGAGACAGCCGGCATTATGGCATGCCGGTATTACCCTCAATTACCGACAACTGGATGCCCGGCTCAATGCTCTGCAACAACAGCTCCGACACGCCGGATTAAAGTCTGGCGATCATCTGTTTTTGTGCAGTATTAACAGTGTAGAACTGGTGATGTTGCTGTGGGCTTGCTGGCGCGAGCAAATCGTCTGCTGCCCAATAAACCCAGCATTTCCCGAAGCTCGGCAACAACAACTTCAACAACAAGTACATACCACTCTGCGCTGGCCCTCCGATGAGTTGCAATTCGATTTCACCTTAGAAACGTCACCATCCGCTGTTTGTGAACTGAATGACAGCACACTCAGTAATTTAATTTTTACCTCTGGCAGCAGCGGTTCACCGAAAGTGGTCGCGCACCGTTTGCGGAACCATTTCGCCAACGCACAAGGCAGCCTAGTGCCCATTACCGCCCATGATGGTTGGTTATTGTCACTACCACTGTTTCATGTCGGTGGGCTGGCCATTTTGTTTCGCTGTTTTCTGGCCGGAGCCTGTGTGGTGCTGCCTGATCCGGCATTGCCACTGACTACACTATTACAACAAGCGCCGATCACGCATCTGTCGCTGGTGCCAACACAGCTATACCGCTTATTACAGCAACCGAATTTTCACTTTTCCGCCACACAAGTTCGTCACTTGTTATTGGGTGGCGCCCCACTCCCTGATAGCCTGATTGCCCAATGCCGTGCACAACAGCTGACACCGTGGGTGAGTTATGGTTTATCGGAGATGGCATCGCAGGTTTGCACCGCACCAGCCGGAACCGCTGGCGTCGTGGGTAAAGCATTAGCCAGACGGGAAGTAACGATTCAAGCTGATGAAATTTGTGTCCGAGGTGACACACTGTTTGCCGGTTATTACCAAGCTGATGGCAGTTTATTACTACCGCTAGATGCTGATGGGTGGTTTCACACCGGCGATGCTGGCTACTGGCAGAACAATGAGTTAGTGATTAATGGTCGCATTGATAACCAGTTCATCAGTGGTGGGGAGAACATTCAGCCAGAACAGATTGAACAACAACTGCTACAACATCCAGCCATCGTACAAGCGGTTGTTGTTCCCACGCCAGACGAAGAGTGGGGCATGCGTGGCGTCTGTTTTATCGATTGGCAGCAACAACCTGTTACAACAGCTGAATTGTCCGTATGGTTACGTCAATTTTTGCCCGCCTTTATGTTGCCGAAAGAGTATTTGCCATGGCCAACGTTGTCAGCAGGCCAGCTGAAACTACCCCGCGCAGAATTTAAGCGACTGGCAGAAACGAAAAATCCCGCCACGCAAGCGTGAACGGGATAATTGTGGGGTTGGCCTGTAAGCCGGGTTCTGTTCCGCTTGCGCGGTGGCAGCCATTCCTCTAGGCCTGAAATCGCTCGCAGGCTCAAGCAATCTACCCGCTTCCGACGCGGGCCGCGACATGGAAGCCTATTTGATCTTGCTCCGGGTGGAGTTTACCGTGCCACGAACTGTTACCAGTCGCGCGGTGCGCTCTTACCGCACCCTTTCACCCTTACCTGATCCCTTACGGGCCATCGGCGGTTTGCTCTCTGTTGCACTGGTCGTAGGCTTACGCCTCCCAGGCGTTACCTGGCACCCTGCCCTGTGGAGCCCGGACTTTCCTCCCTCCTGTTTGTCTACCCGAAGGCGCAACAACAAGACGGCGACTGCCCAGCCAACCCCGCGCGCATTATAGGGAGGTTACGCCCACACAGCAAACTATCTCTCAGAATTCTGCTTTTCCAAGCCCCACGCATAGAGCGCATTCTTTTTCACACCATAAATTTCAGCCGTTAATGCCGCCGCTTTTTTCAGCGGCAAATCGACCATCAGCAGTGTTAAGGTGCGTAATACTTCCGCCGGTAATTCATCACTGTTATCGGCTTTACCTGCCAACATCAGCACAAATTCACCACGAGTACGGTTATCATCTTCCTGCAGCCACACCAGCATTTCAGAAAGCGGCAAGCTGTGCAGAGTCTCAAAGGTTTTAGTCAACTCTCGGGCAATGACAATCTGACGCTCACCAAATACCTGATACATCGCAGTTAATGTATCCATCACCCGACGCGGTGATTCATAAAACACCATGGTACGAGTCTCATCGGCCAACGCCTGCAGTCGATCGTCCTTCCCTTTTTCTTTAGCCGGCAAAAAGCCTTCAAAAACAAAACGATCGGTAGGAAGGCCCGCCGCACTCAATGCGGTGATTGCCGCACAAGGCCCTGGTAATGGCACTACTTTTACCCCCGCATCACGGCAGGCTTTCACCAGATGATAACCAGGGTCGCTGATCAGTGGGGTACCGGCGTCAGAAATCAACGCAATGCTTTGTCCTTGTTGAATTCGTTGGATCAACACACCAGCCCGTTGCTGTTCATTGTGATCATGCAATGCCAGCATCGGCACTTTGACCTGCAGGTGTTGCAACAGAATGCCACTGTGGCGGGTATCTTCCGCAGCGATACAATCGACACTCTTTAAAATCTCGATTGCACGCAATGTAATATCCGACAGGTTACCAATCGGCGTCGGTACGATATACAGACAAGGTGATATAGCCATGAAAACTCCTGTCGAAAATTTGTTTCATTCTGGTGTGAAGATTACACTAGGGACCAGACATAGATAGGTTGGAGATAAATCTTGAGCCGGGTTAGCAAGTTGCGCACTGTACCATATTTCTGGTGGCTGTTTGCCATTGTCCTGTTATTGTCAGGTTGCGCGGCTGGAAATCGCAACGACAGTAATGACGATAGCGCCACACTCAATGCCTTTGGGCCACTGACACACGACAGCCACTGGTATCTGGCTCACATCAAGGATACCGCACCGGAAAACCATTTTGCCCTGCAAGTGTTGGCGACTCGTCGTTTGATCGCCGATGGTGACACCTCGCAGGCCAATGCCATTCAACAGCAATTAGCCAGAGAAGCCACCACTCCTCGTCAGAAGGTGGCTTTGCGCCTGTTAAATGCATTACAACTTGGTAAACAAGGACAATCCAGCAAAGCGTTAAACCGCATTGCCGGTATCGACTTGCGGCCTTTAGACAGTAATACCGTGCAATTTTATTATCGCCTGCAATCTGACCTGTTACTAAAAACCGGCCAGAAAACAGCGGCAGCGAATAGCCTGATCTCGTTGGATCCATATTTAAACGGTGAATCGGCCAGTAAAAATCACCAACAGATCTGGTCATTATTACAAGCTAGCGATGCCACAACATTAAAAACCTATACCAATGCCGCCAACCGTATGAAACGGGAAAAAGCAGCGGGCTGGTTTGAGTTAGCGCAAATTAGCCAAAGTTCGCAAGAAAAAGCTCAGCAAGATCAAGCCAAACAATATGCTGACTGGCAAAAACGCCACCCTGAACATCCGGCCATCGGTTTGTTTACACCCGCAGCTGACGCACCAACTAAACCAACTATTGCCGAAAATAATCAGGGTGTAACCGCCACCACACAGATCCAGAAAGTCGCGGTTTTATTGCCACTATCAGGTAAGTTGGCTGGCCCAGCTAGCGCGCTGAAAACAGGTTTGGAACAAGCTAATCTGGCAACGGGAAATAAACTGACGCTGAGTTACTACGATGAAAATAGTCAGTCGATGCCGGAATTATTGGCGCGTGCCGAAAAAGAAGGTGCACAACTGATCATTGGCCCCTTGCAGAAGAATAAAGTAGAACAGTTAGTCGCCAGCCATGCCTCCGTACCGGTATTAGCATTAAATCAACTGGATGGACAACCGGCGGCAGACAATCTCTATTATTTCTCGTTATCACCGGAAGCAGAAGCCGCACAGATCGCACAAAAGATCCACGAAGATGGCATGCAGCATCCATTGCTACTGTTACCATCCAATGCCTTGGGTGAACGGACTGCGGCTGGTTTTAACAATTACTGGAAATCCTTAGATCTCGGCGATGCCTCGATTGCTAAGTTCCGTAGCCGTGATGAGCTCTTATCCCTGTTACACCAAAAACTGGGTGGTAAAGGTGGTTCGTTACAGGCTGGCCAAGTGCAGTCGCTGGCAGCTGACCCAGCGAGCGACCCCAATCGGGTTGATGCGATTTATATGCTGGCATCAGCATTTGAAGCATCTAATATCAAATCCAGTGTCGATCTGATGTTAGGTGATTCAACGGTTCGACCTACTTATTATTTAGGTTCTAAAAGTAATAGCAGTGGGTTAAAACCAGATGTAGCACTGGCACTCAACGGCATGCAATTGGGCGATATGCCATTGATGTTAAATCGAGTTCCTGATGAGTTTGCTAAGGCAACAGCCGCATTACCGCAAGCCAGTGGCGATCAATTACGGTTGTATGCCATGGGGCATGACGCTGGTGCATTGGTAAATCAATTAAGCCAATTACGTCAGAATCCAGATATGACCATCAATGGTCTGACGGGGGTTCTGCATGTGACAACAGATGGGGTTATTCTTCATGATCTGATCTGGACTCACTACAATAATGGTCAATTAAGTAATGAGCCAACCAACGCTCAACCCGCCGTCCCTCAGCCGGCAAAATAAGGGACAATACTACGAACAGCAGGCCCGTCGCTTTCTTGAACAGCAGGGGCTGTTGTTCGTTAGTGCCAACTATCGCTGCCGTCAGGGCGAAATTGATTTAATTATGCGAGAACACCAAACTCTGGTGTTTGTAGAGGTCCGCTATCGGGCCTCTCGTGATTATGGTGGCGCGTTAGCATCGGTAACGCCCTCGAAACAACAGAAAATTCGCCACACTGCCCGATATTTTTTATTAAATCAGCAGATCAACGAAGCACATCAGGCTTGCCGTTTTGACATAGTATCGTACGATGGCGGGCAACAAAGCTGGCTAAAAAACGCATTTTAGGAGAACCGGGTTGGATCGGATCAGAGAGAATTTTACCGAAAGTATTCAGACAAAAATTGCCGCGGCTGAAGTGTTATCCGAAAACATTCAGACCGCAGCGCAAATGCTGGCCATTTGTCTGTTAAACGGTAACAAGATCCTTGCCTGTGGTAACGGAGCTTCAGCGGCCTTGGCACAACTGTTTGTGTCACATTTAATGAGTCGTTTTGAAACGGCACGCCCGTCTTTACCTGCGATTGCATTAACTTGTGATGGTAATCTGATGAGTTCGCTCAGCCATTACGGTAAATTTGAAGATGTCTATGCCCACCAGATCCGGGCACTCGGACAGCAAGGTGATATTTTAGTGCTGATCACCACCGAAGAAGATAATCGGGAATTGATCCATGCCGCGGAAGCAGCATTATCCCGCGACATGACGATGGTGATTTTAAATACCGGATACGGCGGAGAACTGGCGGGTTTACTGGGGCAAAGTGATGTTGAAATTCGCTGTCCTTCTGCTCGTTTTTCACGCATTCTGGAAGTACATTTACTAGTATTAAACTGCCTGAGTGATTTGATTGACCAAACCCTGTTCCCCCAATAATTCATTGAGGAATTGCTATGTTTCGTAAGCTGCTCCCGTTATCGCTAGCTGGTTTACTCTTGCTACAAGGCTGTGTCGGCGTATTGTTGGCTGGTGGTGCAACGACAGGTGTCGTGGTTGCCAAAGACCGCCGCACCGTCACTGCACAGGTCGATGATCAGAAAATTGAGCTGAACGCCCGACATGATCTGTCAGAGCGCACCGACATTTCCCGTACCAGCCATATTTCTATTAATAGTAATAACGGCATTGTGTTATTGGTTGGGCAAACCCCACATCAAAAATACAGTGATGAAGTCCGTGCCATGGTGGAACGCCAGGAAGGGGTACGGAAGATCTATAACGAAATTAAGATCGAAGAGCCGACTGGTTATGATATCCGCTCCAATGACAGCTGGATCACCTCGAAAGTGCGTACCATGTTGATTGCGGAAAAACATTTCGACAGCAGTCACGTTAAAGTCGTCACTGAAGATAGTCAGGTATTCCTGATGGGTCTGGTTACTCACGATGAGGGGGAATTGGCTGTTGAGATTGCCCGCAATGTCTCAGGTGTGGAAAAAGTGATCCGAGTGTTTGAATACGTTCAGAAATAACGCTTTCAGTAGCAATAAAAAAGGGAACTTGAAGTTCCCTTTTTTATTTTATTTGATCACCCGTAAGGTCGGCCGGCCATCTGGACGAGGCGATTTGGGCGCTTCATCGTCAGTGACCTTGGCTTTTTCAGGTGATGATGTCTCATCTTCCAGCCAGACAGCATAAGCAGGCTCTGGCGGGAAAAACGTACCGACACCATTCTCGCGGGCATGGATCGCCAGCACCGCGGCCATGGGAATATAAACCTGTTGCGGTACGCCACCAAAACGGGCATTGAAGCTCACGGCTTCATTGTCCATCGTGAAAGCAACCACTGCTTGCGGAGCAATGTTGAGAACAATCTGTCCGTCGCGCGCAAATTGTTGCGGCACTTTAACCATCTGCGCATTAGCATCCACTAACAGATGCGGCGTCATATCATTATCCAGCAACCATTCGTAGAAAGCCCGCAGCAGATAGGGGCGACTGGGCGTCATGTTCGGTTCCATTACAGTGGTCCGTTACGCATTTCACGTTCAACATCGGTCAACGAAGCTTGGAATGAATCGCGATCAAACAGGCGAGTCATATAAGCTTTCAGTTCTTTGGCACCTTTGCCCGTAAATTCAATACCCATGATCGGCAAACGCCACATCAGGGGTGCCATGTAACAATCTACTTGGCTGAATTCTTCGTTCATGAAATAAGGATATTCCTGGAACAGTGGGGCCATAGCCTGCAGGCTTTCACGTAATTGTTTACGTGCTGCTTCTGCATCCGGCGCATTGTTCAGGATCTTGTCTGCCAGCGTGTACCAGTCCAGCTCAACGCGGTGCATCATCAGGCGGCAATTACCACGCGCCACCGGATAAACCGGCATCAACGGCGGATGCGGGAAACGCTCGTCGAGATACTCCATGATGATGCGAGAGGTGTAGAGCACCAGATCACGATCCACCAGTGTAGGAACAGAGTTATACGGATTTAACTCCAGCAGTTCTTCTGGCAGAGCATTTACATCTACCATACAGATATCAAAGGTCACACCTTTCTCGGCCAGGACGATACGTACCTGGTGACTAAACATGTCATTGCCGGAGAACAGGGTCATGACGGAGCGCTTGTTGGCAGCGAAAGCCATTGTTCCCTCCATTCAGAACAAGAAAAATACGATGGCGGCATGCCATCTTCATCAGATCCGGGGTGTATTACTCTGAGCGGGTAACACAAGCAGGCTAACTAGTATATCAAATTTTCAGCAGTTTGAGGATAGAACTATGTGAGTTGTTCGCCTTGATATTTGCTTCTGATAAACTAATAACAAATAAAAACGGAAAATTGCCATGTCAGCACCTGCAGATGACCAAGAAATCCGCCTTGATAAGTGGTTATGGGCGGCCCGTTTTTGTAAAACCCGGGCCTTAGCCCGCAGCATGATCGAGGGCGGCAAAGTGCACTATAACGGTCAGCGGACTAAACCGGGCAAACAGGTTGAAGTGGGTGCCACTATTCGCCTGCGTCAGGGATTTGATGAAAAAGAGGTTGTGGTGCTGGCGTTAAGCATCCAACGCCTTTCGGCGGTACAAGCACAATTACTGTATCGCGAAACAGCAGAAAGTATTGTCAAACGTGAACGCAATGCGGAAGCCCGCCGGTTGAATACCTTGTATTCGCCGCATCCGGACAGTAAACCGGATAAAAAACAACGGCGCGATCTTATGCGCTTCAAACAAGGTGAATAACGCTGGTGCGTTGTTCCGAATTACACACAGAGAATGCCTGAAATGAGTCAAACACCGGATCAGTTACATCGTTTTTTATTTGAACATTATGAAGTCCGTGGTGAGTTGGTGCAATTGAGCACAACCACCCACGACATGTTATGCGGCCACCATTACCCGCAAGCTATTCAACGATTATTAAGTGAACTGTTGGTGGCAACTAGCCTGCTGACCGCTACGCTGAAATTTGAAGGCGCGATTACCGTACAACTGCAGGGCAATGGCCCGGTCCGGTTTGCGGTGATCAATGGTAACCATTTACAACAAATGCGTGGTGTCGCCCGTTACGACGGCGTGATTGCTGAAAATGCGGGTCTGCATGAGCTGATCGGTGAAGGTCATATGATGATCACCGTGATCCCGGAAGAAGGTGAACGTTATCAGGGCGTGGTGGCACTGGATGGCGATACATTAGCTGCTTGTCTGGAGACATATTTCGCGCAATCTGAACAATTGGCGACTCGGATCTGGATCAAAACAGAACCGCATGATGAATTACCAAAAGCCGCCGGGATGTTACTGCAGGTCATGCCAGACATTAACACCGAACAACATGCGCTCGATTTTGAACATGTCACCACATTGACCGACACCATCAAGAGCGAAGAATTGCTCAACCTGTCGGCGCAGGAAGTGCTGTATCGTTTGTATCATCAGGAAGAAGTGCGCCTGTTTGATCCGCAAACAGTTAGTTTTGTCTGTAACTGTTCACGCGCGCGTTGTGAAGCTGCCATATTGCAAATTGGCAAAGCCGAAGTGGACTCGTTATTAGAAGAACAGAACGAAATCAAAATGGATTGTGATTATTGCGGTACTGAATATCATTTTTCCGCAGAAGATCTGGCGAAGATCTTTAACGATCAACTGACGCCACCGGAAGAGCCAAAAAACGTATTGCATTAATCATGGCATCGGGTAGCGGATTGATGCCGCTGCCCTCTTTTTATATTGCGCCTAATTCTTTGTATCTTTATTAACTCAACATTTTTACACCTCAAATGACTACGATCTGCTGAAGCGATCGCAAAACAAATTTAATCCATAAAAAGTGTAAGCTCATCTGCATTATTTGAAGTTACCAGCATAAATAACGGTAGAAGCTCCTAAACTTGAATCCAGTTGTACTAACTACCCCCTACTGGTCACACTCAGGAGCACACTTATGACGACTGCCCGTTTAGACCTTGCATGCTATGGTATACACAACGTTAAAGAGATTATTCGCAACCCCTCATACGATCAGTTGTACGCAGAGGAACTAAACCCTGAACTGGTTGGCTATGAACGCGGCGTAGTGACCAAACTTGGTGCCGTCAACGTCAATACCGGTGTGTTCACTGGCCGCTCTCCGAAAGATAAATATTTAGTCATGGATGATGTCACGCGTGACACCGTCTGGTGGTCCAATGGTGGTAAAAACGACAATAAACCGATCACACCGGCGATTTGGTCTGAGCTGAAAAAACTGGTAGTAGAAGAGCTTTCCGATAAACGTCTGTTTGTTATTGATGGTTTTTGTGGTGCCAACCCGGATAGCCGCTTGAAGGTGCGCATTATTACGGAAGTGGCTTGGCAGGCACATTTTGCCAAAAACATGTTTATTCGCCCAACCGATGCTGAGCTGGTTGATTTTGAACCTGATTTTGTCGTGTTGAATGGCGCCGAAACGGTTAACCCGAACTGGAAAGAACAGGGCTTAAATTCTGAAAACTTTGTTGCCTTCAATTTAACCGAGAAGATGCAGGTTATCGGTGGCACATGGTATGGCGGCGAGATGAAGAAAGGGATGTTCTCGGTCATGAACTACCTGCTGCCATTACGTGGCATTGCGTCTATGCATTGTTCTGCCAACGTCGGTAAAGATGGTGATGTTGCGATCTTCTTTGGTTTATCTGGCACGGGTAAAACTACGTTGTCAGCAGATCCAAAACGGTTGTTGATCGGTGATGATGAGCATGGCTGGGACGATGATGGTGTGTTCAATTTTGAGGGTGGTTGCTACGCCAAAACCATCAAACTGAGCAAAGAAGCCGAACCGGATATCTACAATGCGATCCGCCGAGACGCTTTGCTGGAAAACGTCACCGTCGATGCGGATGGTAATGTCGATTTTGATGATAATTCGATCACTGAAAATACCCGTGTTTCTTACCCGATCTATCACATTGAAAATATTGTTAAACCCATATCAAAAGCCGGCCCAGCACAAAAGGTTATCTTCCTGACTGCCGATGCATTTGGTGTATTACCGCCAGTATCAAAACTGACGCATGACCAGACGCAATATCACTTCCTGGCTGGCTTTACCGCCAAACTGGCCGGAACTGAACGAGGCATTACCGAACCCACGCCAACTTTCTCGGCCTGTTTTGGCAAAGCATTCTTGACGCTGCACCCAACCCAATACAGTGAAGTGTTGGTGAAACGGATGCAGGCCTCCGGTGCTGATTGTTATCTGGTGAATACCGGCTGGAATGGCACTGGTAAGCGGATCTCGATCCATGATACCCGCGCCATTATCGATGCCATCTTGGATGGTTCGATTGATAAAGCACCAATGAAGACCTTGCCGATCTTTAATTTAGCGATGCCTATTGATCTACCTGGCGTGAATCCGCAGATCCTCGATCCGCGTGATACTTACGCCGACCCGGCACAATGGCAGACGAAAGCGGAAGATCTGGCGCAACGGTTTATCAAAAACTTCGCACAGTACACCGACAATGAGCAAGGTAAACGACTGATCGCTGCAGGCCCGCAGTTACCCTGATTTTTGCCCGGTTAAAATGTGAACTTGATTTATCGTTATATGGAGTCGCGTCATGCGGCTCCATTTTTTTGCCCATTTTTCTACTGATTTTTGCCAGCCCTTATCCACCAAGGGCTACAGGATTTTCAAGTGTTTTGACCTCACAAATTTCACTTTTTTTAGCTGATGCAGAGCTATTCAAATATCCAGATTCCCTGTTTTAGATCAAAAAAAATGCGACTATCTTTCAGAATAAAATCGCAATATATAGTTAAATCCTCCGCCAGATGATCTATATATAGTATTACTATCATAACGACACACAATTGTCGGACTAGCATGAGGGCTATAAAAAATGCAAGCAAAACCGCTGGTAATCAAACGCGACGGCTGCCGCGTATCGTTTGATGGCTCACGCATATGGCAAGCTGTCGCCAAAGCAGCTGAAGCCGTGCATGTGAGAGACGACGCGTATTGCGCCTCAGTAGCTGGTCAGATCGCATCATTGATAGCTGGACGTGATGAAGTTGACATCAGTGAAGTACAAACACTGGTCGAAAACCTGTTGATGGAAGGTCCACATAAGAAGCTGGCGCGTGCTTATATTGAATATCGCCACGATCGCGATTTAGCGCGTGAAAAACAAGGTCGCCTGAATAAAGAGATCCAAGGCTTGATCCAGCAGACCAATGCCGAGCTGCTGAACGAAAACGCGAACAAAGACAGCAAAGTGATCCCGACCCAGCGCGATCTGCTGGCTGGTATCGTGGCCAAGCATTACGCCAAACAATATCTGCTGCCACGCGATGTGGTACAAGCACATGAAAAAGGCGAGATCCATTTCCACGATCTGGATTACTCCCCTTTCTTCCCTATGTTCAACTGCATGTTGATCGATCTGGAAGGCATGCTGACCCACGGCTTTAAAATGGGTAATGCGGAAATCGACACACCAAAATCGATCTCGACCGCTACCGCGGTCAGCGCACAAATCATTGCTCAGGTGGCCAGCCATATTTACGGCGGTACCACCATCAACCGTATTGATGAGGTGCTGGCACCTTACGTTACTAAAAGTTATGAGAAACACCATCAGGTGGCGGTGGAATGGGCTATTCCCGACGCCGATGCCTATGCGCTGTCTCGCACCGAAAAAGAGTGTTACGACGCGTTCCAGTCGCTGGAATATGAAGTAAATACGCTACACACCGCGAACGGCCAGACACCATTTGTGACCTTCGGTTTTGGTCTGGGTGAAAGCTGGGAATCACGTTTGATCCAGCGTTCTATCTTGCAAAACCGTATTGCTGGTTTAGGTAAGAATCACAAAACCGCGGTGTTCCCAAAACTAGTATTTGCGATCCGTGATGGTATCAACCACAAGAAAGCCGACCCGAACTACGACATCAAGCAACTGGCGCTGGAATGTGCCAGCAAGCGGATGTATCCAGATATCCTGAACTACGATCAGGTGGTTAAAGTTACGGGTTCCTTCAAAACGCCTATGGGTTGCCGCAGCTTCCTTGGTGTGTATGAAGAAGATGGCAAGATGATCCATGAAGGTCGCAATAACTTAGGTGTGGTGAGTCTGAATCTGCCACGTATTGCACTGGAAGCGCGGGATGAAGCGCATTTCTATGACCTGTTAGATGGCCGCCTGCGTCTGTGCAAAAAAGCATTAATGGCACGTATTGAACGCCTGAATGGCGTGAAAGCACGCGTGGCGCCGATCCTGTATATGGAAGGTGCTTGTGGGGTGCGTCTGCAAGCGGATGACGACGTTTCCGAAATTTTTAAACATGGTCGCGCCTCTATTTCTCTCGGTTTCATCGGTGTGCACGAAACCATCAACGCCTTGTTTGGCGATAAAGTACATGTGTTTGATGATGAAGTACTGCGCCAGAAAGGTGTCGCGATTGTGCAGAAGTTACGTGATGCCGTGGAAGAGTGGAAAGAAGAAACTGGCTATGGTTTCAGCCTCTACAGCACGCCAAGTGAAAATCTGTGCAGCCGTTTTTGCAATCTCGACACCAAAGAGTTTGGTCTGGTCGATGGTGTTACCGAGAAAGGTTATTACACCAACAGCTATCACTTAGACGTCGAGAAGAAAGTTGATCCGTACGCCAAACTGAACTTTGAGATGGCTTATCCGCCTATCGCGAACGGTGGTTTTATCTGCTACGGCGAATATCCAAACATTCAGCATAATCTGGAAGCCTTGGAAAACGTCTGGGATTACAGCTACAGCCGCGTACCTTATTACGGCACCAATACACCGATCGACGAATGTTATGAATGCGGTTATACCGGTGAATTTGATTGTACCAGCAAGGGCTTTACCTGCCCGAAATGTGGCAACCACGACTCCACGAAAGTCTCGGTAACTCGTCGTGTATGTGGTTACTTAGGCAGCCCGGATGCCCGCCCATTTAATGCGGGGAAACAAGAAGAAGTGAAACGCCGCGTGAAGCACCTTTGACAAAACATGTGGATAACTATGTGTTATACACAGAATTTACACATAGTTATCCATGAAAATTGACAAAAAATATAAAATCAAAGAGAATAGAGCCATTAAAGACCTATTACTATTTACTCGTTTAAGGTATTAGTTAGAGAGAAACTTAGAAAACAGACTTTTGAGGTTGTGCTCCGATTCTTGCAGGAATCAGAGCACATTAATCGAAAGCATACGAATATTCCGAAGGTATTCGTACTTGTATTTTCGACGTAGAACAAACTAAGTATATACACTTGGTGTCGACAGGTACAAGAAAAAATCTCCTTCGGTAAGGAGGTGTATTTTGGATGAATCAATCAGAAACCAGAGTTGAAGGTGGCTACGTTTACTGTCGTTATCGACGAGTAAAGAATAGCGATCGATATCTTGATGCTTATGAGTACGGCTATAAAGCATGGCGGATACCGATAAGAAAACGTTGATCACTAGTGCAGGTATTGGATGTTAAAACAACTTTTACCTGCACATTAAATTCATTCTTAAAATACTTATCGAAGAAGGATACAGCTATGAATTTTCTTCATTCCAGAGAACAGATGTCTTCCGGACAAATTGTTGAGGTTGACTGTTCACATCAATGTAATGTGCTTCTAATGACAGACTCTAATTTTCAGAACTATAAACATGGAAATCGTTTTGAATATTTGGGTGGTCATTACCAAAAACTTCCAGCAAGAATTCAAGTTCCATCTACTGGAAATTGGAATATCGTATTAGATTTAGGCGGCGGATCAGCATCAATACGACATTCTATTCGTATATATAAATAAGCTATTAAACCGCCGGAAATGGAACCTCCGGCGGTTTTATTGTAATTATAACCAACGAGTAACCTCTTCTTTAACCCTACGTGTTTTAGCTCTGGCCGGTTCCGCCTTGCGATAACCAAAAGCCGTGATATGCGCGACACCAAAGGTGGTTAAATCCAGCTCGATCTCTTCGGCTAAGAAGTTTTCTACTTCCTGCTGTTTAAAACCTTCGATTGGGCATGAGTCGACGCCCAGCAGCGCGGCCGTAGTCATCATATTCGCCATCGGCAGATAGGTTTGTTTTGCCGCCCAATCCGCAATTTTGCGTTCATCGCCTGCCAGCTGAAACAGTTCTCGATGGAATAACGCGTAAAAATCACCTTTCATCTTCACGATCTCGGCCGGCAATTTTTGTACATCTTGCATAAAGCCCGTCAGATAATCGCTGCCCGGTTTCAAGCTGTCGCCACGACGCGACAAGGTAACGAGCAGATGACTGGCCGTCGGAACCTGCTGTTGCCCACACACTAGCGGCAATAATTTTTCGCGTAAGTCTGGGTTTTGAATCACCAGAAATTGCCATGGTTCAAAGCCAAACGAGCTGGGTGATAAGCGTCCGGTTTCCAAAATCAGTTCAAAATCGTCATCACTGATTTTTTTGTCGCTATCAAATGCTTTGCAGGCGTGACGAAATGCATACGCATCCAGGATCTGTTGTTTAGTCATGTTGTGCTCCAATCATTAAATTCATTCTTGTTGTATCATTAAACAAACTTATTCGTAAGTACGCACAAAAATGTGATGTAGTATCATTTTGTATACTAATGGAGAACAAAGATGGCATCTCAACAACCTTACAGTTTTAGCTGCTCAGTCAGTGCGGCGTTATCAGTGATTGGTGGCAAATGGAAAGGCGTGATCTTGTTTCATTTATTGAGTGGCACAAAACGCTTTAACGAGCTGCATCGTATGGTGCCTGGCGTCACTCAGCGCATGCTGACATTACAATTACGCGAGTTGGAAGCCGACAACATTCTGCATCGCGAAGTGTATGCCGAAGTACCCCCACGGGTGGAATACAGCCTGACCGAGTTTGGCCGCACACTGGAACCGATATTGATGGATCTCAAGCATTGGGGTGATGGTTATAAAGAATTACTGGTGAATATGCGCGAAGAGCAAAGTGCCTAGTACAGAAGAAGCGAGCCGGGCTTTTGTTTAGTCAGCATTACGCTATCATGCTGCTAGTTTTTGTCGTTGAAGTAGATGTAGATGAAGATCCAGCTCGTTAAAAATCGGTTTGCTTTCGTAGCTAAAAAATATGCGGCCTATTGCCTGCTGTTACTCAGCGTATGTGTGGGAGTTACCTTATCGGGCTGTACTCGGTTTGAATTCAATCAAGCCAAGATCAATGCCGAAAAAGTGTTGAAACAACAGAAAGCCACCAATACAAAGTGTGCCGCGAATCAGCCGTGTGAGTGTCAAACATCGAGCACGACCAGTGCAGACAAGAGTGCACCACAATCCGATCTGGTAGCGCAGTTAGATGACACGCTGGCAAGAACCAAAGAAGCAAAAGGCTGGCCCGTCAGTGAATATGACCATTGTAAGCGTAAAATGCCCTACCATTTTACGGTCGTCTCGGTTTCCCCGACCATCGTGATTGGCGCCCCCATCACGCCGTTATCAGGCGCAGCTTGTTCGGCCAATAATTCAACCATCAATTGCTTGCGCTCGAAAAAATTTATGGGTTATTACGAAGTCGACAATCAACTGACGAATGCACCCGGTCTGGTCTGGTTTTCACCGGAACATGGCCCGCGCTTATTTGATGTTCCCGCCCACGCTAACAGCATCTTTTTGATGATTGGTGGTCAATCGGTGCGACTGAAACGCAAAGGTGATCTGTGGGTCTTTGCCCGTAAGCAGTAACAGGCTGTATCACATGGTGTGACATCCATCATTGTGCGGCATTCGGAAAATCGACTATGGTGTAATGAATAGTCATCCTTTCCGATGCGCACAACAGATGGAACAACCTTCACTATGGAACTATCCCCGCTTAAAACCTATCTGATCAACAAATTAGCGGTGACGGAAGAGTTACCCTTTGGCCCGGAAGCACTGGTCTATAAAGTCTGCGGCAAGATGTATGCGCTGGTCGTCTGGCAGGAAACGCCGCTTAAAATCACCCTCAAAGTTGACCCGGCACAAGCGGATCTGCAACGAGCGATGTTTGCCTCTATCAAACCGGGTTACCACATGAATAAACAGCACTGGAACACCATTGAATTATCCGGTGAACTCAGTGATACACAATTACTCGGGTTGATTGATGATTCCTATCAACTCGTCGTCGCGAAATTAACCAAAAAAGAACGGCTCGCACTGCAAGAACTGCACACCGATAAAACCATTTAAGGATCTTCAGATGCCTCAGATCGTAACCCTGACGTTAACGCCATCACTGGATAGCGCCACCAGCACAGCCAAAATTTACCCGGAAGGAAAACTACGCTGCCAGCCCCCCGTTTTTGAACCCGGCGGTGGCGGGATCAACGTGGCGCGGGCGATCACCCATCTGGGCGGACAAGCCACCGCATTATTGCCATGCGGCGGGCCAACCGGCGCACATCTGGTGGAGCTGTTGCAACAGGAAGGAGTGATCGTTGACGCCTTGCCAACACATGATTGGACACGTCAAAACCTGCATGTGGTGTCGGAAGCAACCGGAGAGCAGTTCCGTTTTGTGATGCCCGGTGCGGCATTACACGAAAACGAATGGCAGCAATTATTGGCGAAAATAGCCCAACTTCCTGCCGACAGTTTGTTGGTGTTAAGTGGGAGTCTGCCGCCAAATATGACGACACAAGCTGTCACAGAATTGCTGCAATGTGCCAAAGATCATCACTTGCGTTGTGTGATCGACAGCTCTGGTGAGGCGCTGAAAGCGGCCGTTGCATTTGGTGGCTTGGAGCTGCTGAAACCCAACCAATCCGAGCTGGCGGAGCTGAGTGGCCAGACGCTGGATCAACCCGATCAAGTCGTCACTGCCGCTCGCTTGCTGATCAGTCAGGGTGCGGCAAAACAGATCGTGGTGTCGCTAGGCCCGCAAGGCGCACTCGGCGTGGATGCGGAACAATGCGTGCAAGTGGTGCCCCCACCGGTCACCAAACGCAGCACGGTGGGTGCGGGCGACAGTATGGTCGGCGCCATGGTGATGAAACTAGCTGACAATGCCTCGTTAGTCGATATGGTACGGTTTGGCGTTGCGGCAGGCACCGCGGCCACGATGAATCACGGTACTAAACTGTGCAGTAAAGAAGATACTACCAAGCTGTATGAATATCTGAATCAACCCCAATAGTTCTTAGAACTATACCAACAATCTATTCTGCGCAGGCCGGACATTCCATCCGGCTTGTTGTTATTTATTCGACCAAAGCCTGTCGTAATAAGGTTGCTAAATGCAATGTTGCGCGCTGAGCCGTTATTTTGATTTGATGGGCACAACCAAAACCGTTCGAGACCACCAAAGCATCTGGCGCCGCCTGCAACGCTGGCACCAACGACTGCTGCGCCATCTGGTGCGAGTAGTCAACGTGTTCTGCCTCCAACCCAAACGTGCCCGCCATGCCGCAGCAGGACGATTCAATGAAACTGAACTCTAATTCCGGCACGGCTTTCAGCACTCGTCGTACCGACTTCATCGCACCAATCGCTTTTTGATGGCAATGCCCGTGGATCAACACCGGCTGCGTGATTTTTCCGGCCTGAAACGGTAATTGAAAACCACCACGCGTCAGTTCGGCAGCCATAAACTCTTCAAATAACAACGCCTGTTTTGCCAGTGCGACGGCCGGTTGCCCTAGTCCCAGCGTTTTGTATTCATCACGCAACATCAACAGACTGGAGGGTTCTAGCCCGACAATCGACAAGCCAGCCGCCACATGCGGCGACAATACGCTCAGCAGCTGTTTCGCCAGCTGGCGGGTTTCATCGACCAAACCAAATGTCAGCAATGAACGGCCACTATCCAATACCACTCCCGGTTGGGAATTGGGGTGCA
Organism: uncultured Tolumonas sp.; assembly: GCF_963678185.1. Classification (NCBI taxonomy): domain Bacteria; kingdom Pseudomonadati; phylum Pseudomonadota; class Gammaproteobacteria; order Aeromonadales; family Aeromonadaceae; genus Tolumonas; species uncultured Tolumonas sp. Next base: position 2,997,464 of record NZ_OY782757.1, on the reverse strand, counting down.
CCACATGCACCGTGAGACCGGCCAGCCGCAACAGATACAGCGCATCTTCCGCTTGTTGCGGCGCAAACAGGGTGGAAAAACTATCCAGCCATAACACCACCGCCCGCGCCTCGCCGGACGGGTGTGGCACTAAGGGTGGGAAACTCTGTTGCTGCGGAGAAAAAGGTTTCGGCGTTGCTTCCGGCAATGGCACTTTCGCCGCGATACCCAGTAGTTTTTCACCCAGTTTCGCCAATAGCCCTGATTTATTGCGCCAGCGAATTAATGCGCCCAAAATCGGATATTGATTCAACCAAATCGGGGAATAGGCAAATAACCGGCTACGCCACGACAGCGGTTGTCTTTTTAGTTGCTGCGCCAGATATTCAATTTTGATCTGCGCCATATCGACACTGTTTTCACATTCCCGTTTACAGCCTTTGCAGGCGACACACAGATCCATTGCGTTGGCTAATTCGGTGTCAGCAGTCAGTGCGGTTTCATCACTATTAAGTGCGTGTTTTAGCAACTGCACTCGTCCACCCGGGGAGAGTAATGGCTGGTCGGTAATGCGGAAACTGGGGCACATCACCCCACGCCCGTGCTGCTCGCAAACACCACTGCGAATACAGACCGCCACCGCTTTAGCAAAATCACCACCTTGCTTGGGAATATCCGCATACGCATCGCCCATGCCGCGATCTTGATATTCCGACCAATCTAATTCTGTACGCATACATCGTCCTGCGAGCTATTTTGTCAGAACCTATCAAGAACGATGCCGATGCTACATATAGAAATAACAATGGGTTAACCATTAGACAGGCGTTATAAAGCCGACAAAATGACAACAAAAGCATGAATTTGCCGTCAGTATGCGATATGTTCAAAGCAGAGAAACAAGGAGCTTTATTATGTTCAGTAAATTATTCAAATCGCTGTTTTCAGGTTCATCAACCCCCGCCCCGCAAGCTGAACCAGTCGAATATAAAGGCTATCTGATCTATGCCGAACCGATCGATGAAGGTCAATACCGTTTAGCCGGTCGGATCTGCAAAGAGATCAACGGAGAACTCAAAACCCACGTATTTATCCGTTCTGACTTATTCCCAAATAAAGAAGATGCAGTGCAGTGGATGGTGCGTAAAGCCGAGATCTTTATCGATCAAAGTGGCGATAGCATGTTTCAGTAAATGAAAATTGGCAGATCCTATTATCTGCCAAGCCAATATCATTACTCATATAGCTTTAAGTTTACTAACAGGGCATTGCTCACAAACCAACATCGGATTTTTGTTTAGCTTTCGGATTGATAGCTATAGTCAGTAGTAAATAACTGTCGAGAAGGAACAGATATGAAGATCAGAACAAAAATCCTGTTATTAGCGCTTTTGCCGTTGGTGTTAGCGATATTCGCTATCAATGCCACTGTCTATTTAATGAATGAATCTCAAATTGCGACCCAACAAAGTGAGTTGCGCGCCAAACTGATGGCAGATAAAAAATCCGAACTCAGCACTTATCTGCAAATTGCCCAAACCGCGATTGCCGATTTATACACACAACCCGACAGTGCAGAAAACCGGGAACAAGTGAAAAAAATACTGCGTCAGTTACGTTACGGCAAAGATGGTTATTTCTTCGTTTATAACTACGATGGTGTGAATCAGGTGTTAGGGCCGAAACCCGAAATCGAAGGCAAAAATTTGTTTAATGCCAAAGATGCCGGCGGTAAATTTTTCATTCAGGATATTTTGAACGCCGCACGGAATGGCGACGGTTATGCGGAATATTTGTGGAATAAACCGTCTGTTGGCCGGGATGTATCTAAACTGTCATACACCCAAAAATTAGAGAAATATCAATGGGTATTAGGTACCGGCTTTTATATTGATGATATTGAAAGCATTCTGGTGGAGCAGCGGCAAAAACAGGAAGCAGATACACGCAGCAGCATGGTGCGCGTTTCCTTAATTTCCTTATTCATCATGGCACTAACGATATTAATCACCTCGTTAATCGGTAATAAGATCACCACACCATTGCGTCATGTCGTGGCTGCTCTGAATGACATCGCCAACGGTGAAGGCGATCTGACCCAACGGCTGCAAATAGAAAGTCAGGATGAAGTGGCCGATGTCAGTAAAGCATTTAATCATTTTGTGGAACGGATTCAGGAACTGGTGGCCCAAGTTGGTAATGTCAGCCAGCGAATTTTTACAGAAACAGAATCACTAACGCGCATTTCCGGGCAATACACGCGTCAGATGCTGGAGCACAGCAAAGAAACGGAGCAAGTAGCCAGCGCCGTCAACGAAATGAGCGCGACGGCACAATCGGTTGCCAGCAGTGCGTCGAATGCAGCTAACGCAACCAATGAAGCGGCACAAAATTCGGAAGAGGCCAGTAATGTGGTCAACACAGCCATACAGAGCATTAACAGCTTGGTGGAAGAGGTCGATTCAGCCTCATCGGTGATCACCATGCTGGCGCAGGAAACCGCCAAAATTGGCTCGGTGGTCGATGTGATCCGCGGGATTGCCGAACAAACTAACCTGCTGGCACTCAATGCGGCCATTGAAGCGGCACGGGCCGGTGAACAAGGGCGTGGTTTTGCTGTCGTTGCCGATGAAGTTCGTGCACTGGCCAGCAGAACACAACAAAGTACAGAGCAAATCAATGCCATGTTGCAAACACTGCAGCAGGGTGTGCGTCAGGCAGTCGATGCAATGGATGGCAGCCAGCAACACAGTCAGGAAACCGTTGCAGAAACAGCACGCATTGAGCAATCACTCAGCACTGTCAATCATGCTGTAACGATGATTAATGATATGAATCTGCAGATCGCCACCGCCGCGGAAGAACAACATGCCGTGACGGAAGAAATCAGCCGGAACCTGGAGAATATCCAGCATATCGTGCAGGAGCTTTCCAGCGCTGCCGTGAAATCCGAGCAGGCTACCGAAGAGATGGCTTCGTCCGGTAAAGCATTGCAGGATCTGGTTAAGCAATTTCGTTACTAAGTAAAAACAGCTTTGTTTTACTAATCAGGCAGCCCGGAAGCTGCCTGATTTTTTATGTGCCGACATCAGCAGAAACCAGCGGTAATTTACGTTTCGGCCGGAATAATAATTCCAGCAACAACGATGCAAACACCACCGCAACGCCAAGCCATTGCTGGCGAGTTAATGCTTCATGCATCAGAAAGCTACCCGCCAGCACCGCAGTCATCGGGTTTAGTAACGTCAGCAAACCTAAGCGATTTAACGGTAGATGCGCCATGCCCCACAGCCATAACACATAAGCTAATGCCGAATTCAGCACGATCAACCATAATAAACCAAACCAGTCATCCCCAGCTGGCATCGGCATCGCACCATCTTGCCAATACGCCAGTGGCAGGATCATCAAGCCCCCCAACAGCAATTGCCAGCCTGTGAAACTGATCAATTCCCCCTGCCAAGGGCGTTGTTGCAACAACAAACTGCACAAGCCAATTAACAGCACGGACGACAGTGCAGCGGTGACGCCGATCCAATCTAAACTGGCCCCCGGCCCGAGTAACAGCATGACGCCACCCAGCCCAAGTAAAGAACAACATAACGATTGTCGCGTCGGCACTTTACGTAAAAACAGCCATTGCAGCCCTAACAACAACAGCGGCAAGGTTGCTGATAACGTACCGGCAACTGACCCCGGCAAATGCAACGCAGCAACAAACAATAACGGGAAAAAGGCTCCGATATACAAAAAACTAATCAGTAATAAATAAGGTACTTGCCGCCACGGTACGCGTGCTGGGCGAATAGCCAGTAACAGCAATCCTGGTGGAATAGCACGCATCACCGACAACCAGAGCGCCGGCCAGTCCGACAGGTATTTACCGGTGATGAGATAGGTTGTTCCCCAGAGAATGGGGGTTAAAGCCACAAGAAATGGAGGCATATATCTTTCAATAAAGAATCTTTACGTGAAGATATTTTCATTTGTTTTTACCCTCTTCGTCAACTATCTTTATGCAAAGATAAAGTGGAGGTAGTGCATGCAAACGGATCATGTCGATCGCATTCTGCAACAATGGCAACACGAACGCCCGGAACTCGACCCGCTGGCGATGAGTATTTTTGGTCGTCTCTGGCGTTTAAATGCCATTGCCAGCAAAGCAGTAGAGCAAGTTCATCTGCAATTTGGCCTGACCCAACCGGAGTTCGATGTGCTGGCCACACTCCGCCGCAGCGGTGAGCCCTACACTTTAAGCCCGACCGCACTGTATACCTCGCTGATGCTCTCTTCTGGTGCCATGACCAACCGATTAGACAAACTAGAAGCGCGCGGATTGATTTACCGTGAACCGTCACCGGAAGATCGCCGCAGCATGCTGGTCGCGCTGAGCAAAACAGGTCTGGAATTGATCAATGAAACCATGACGGCGCATGTGGCCAATGAACAACGGCTACTGCATTCGCTGGATCACACGCAACAACAAGAACTTGCCAATCTGCTGCGCACGTTATTGCTGGCGATAGGTCACGACCAGACCAACCCCATGCCGTCGGAATAACAGAACCGTGGTTTTTATGGTTTTTAGTTTATTTAATTAGCCAATTCAGTTTTACGATTGCCTGCGAAGAGAGTCACGGAATGCAGGCAATCAGCCCCTATAATGGCCGCCCAACTTAAGAGATTAATGTTAATAATGCGGCCGCAACCCTTGCTGATGCCTTCTGCGACAGGCATGACCTTTAAGAATCGTCTGTTTTTACTGCTGTTGTTGGTTATTGGCCTGCAACTGCTGGTTATTGGCATTTATGTGCACCATCGTATCGCCGATATTCTTGATCGCGAGATCGGTAATCGTGCGTTAGTGCAGGCACGCCAGATCGCCACTAATCCCATGATCATACAGTCCATGCTACTGCATGATTACGACAAGATCCGCACCTATATCGATACGCTGCAACACTCTTATTCGGATGCCAGTTATATCGTCATTGGTGATCCGAAAGAGATCCGTATTACTCACCCGAATCATGATCAAATCGGCTATCACATGATCGGCGGCGATAATTCGCCGGCACTGCTGCACAAACAGTCGTTTATATCCACTGGCCGAGGTTCTTACGGGTTTGCTATTCGCGGTAAAGCGCCGATATTGGATGATAAAGGTGAAGTGATCGGCATTGTCTCGGTCGGTTATCTGCTCAACAGCATTGCCTCATGGCGCAGCCTCTATCTGCAACCGATTATCGCCATGTTAACGATGATGCTACTCAGTTCGATCCTGGCGGCCTATTTCTTTTCCAACCATATCAAACGGCAAATGCTTAATATGGAACCGGAAGAGATCGCGCTGTCGTTACGCATGGAAACAGCCATTTTGCAGTCGGTGTATGAAGGTGTAATTGCCGTCAATAGCGTGGGCTTGATCTATTCCATCAATCAAAATGCACGGCAGATTTTAGGGCTACCGCCAGCCACCAAACTATTAGAGGGCACCTCGATTTGTGACATCGTGACACCTTGTCATTTTTTTATTCCTGATGCCAATCAGCAAGTCGCGGTGAAAGATGAGATCTTATCGCTGAACGGTGATTACGTGATTGCCAGTCGGGTGCCCTGCCAGTTGGATGGTAAAGCCTTAGGCTGGGTAGTTAGTTTCCGTCGTAAAGATGATATCAACACGCTGTCACATCAGTTATCACAAGTGCAACAGCACGCCGAAAGCTTGCGTGTGATGCGGCATGAATATGCCAATAAACTCTCGACGATTGGTGGTTTAATTCAGCTTGGTGCCCATGACGATGCACTGAAAACCATTCGTCAGGAATCCAACCAGCAGCAACAGCGCGTCGATTTTTTTATCAGCACCTTCAATAACAATCAGGTCGCCGGGCTGTTACTCAGTAAATATATTCGGGCCCAAGAATTAGGGCTATCGCTGGAATTCGACCCCACTTGCCGACTGAGCAAACCACTACCGGATGCCCTCACCGCCGACGATCTGACCACGATCTTAGGTAATTTGCTGGATAACGCATTTGAGGCCACGCTGAAAAACCCCGCCAGTTCAAAACAGATCTCGTTGCTGATCAGCGACCAGACCAATGAACTGGTGATTGAAGTCGCCGATAACGGCACAGGGATTGACCCCAGCATAACCGACACAATCTTTGAGCGTGGCGTGACGACCAAAGAGGAAGGCGGCCACGGTTATGGCATGTATTTAATTCAGCGCTACGTCAGCCATGCTGGCGGACACATTATTTTGGATGAGGCCGACCCGATGGGCGCCATCATCTCGTTGTTTATTCCCTTACAAGGTCAGGCTTATGAATAAATTCGACGTACTAATCGTAGAAGATGAACTGCGTATCGCCGAATTGCATGCGCAATTCATCCGTCAGCATGCGCGGTTTAATCCGATCGGCATTGCCAGCACTCAAGCTGAGACTCGCCGGATGATCCGGGTGCTGAAACCGGATCTGATCCTGCTGGATAATTTTATGCCCGATGGTTTGGGTATCGATCTGATGCGTGAAATGTTGTCAGATAAAAATGCGCCGGATGTGATTTTCATTACCGCTGCCAGTGATATTGAAACCGTGCGCGAAGCAGTGCGCTGTGGCACCTTTGATTATTTGCTAAAACCGATTGGTTACGACCGCCTGCAAGACACGTTACAACGCTATTTGCGTTACCGTAGCTCGATCAATGCCGGTGATAACGTCAATCAACGCCATGTTGATGAGATGTTTAATCTGCAGGCGCGCGAGATGACGTACCGGAATTTGCCGAAAGGCATTGATGAGCTGACGCTGGATAAAGTGAAAGAGGCGTTTATCTCTGCAGATGTCTGCCACACCGCGGAATCGTTGGGCGAACTCATCGGGATCAGTAAAACCACCGCACGCCGTTATCTGGAACACTGTGCCGCATTATCCTTTGTGTATGCCGAAGTGATGCATGGCAAAGTCGGACGCCCGGAACGCGTATATCGTCGACACGGCTAAAAAAAGGGGGGAATACGTGATGGTATTCCCCCCTTTTTTATATCAATCAGTAAGGTGAATTAATTAAATACCTGTTCACTGGCAATTTGATTACATAACTTGCCAATCTTCTGAATTTCCACCTCGATAATATCGCCTTCTTTCAGAAACAGTGGTGGTGTGCGTTTTTTACCAACTCCACCCGGCGAGCCAGTGATAATAACATCGCCCGCGGAGAGCGTGGCAAAGGTGCTGATATATTCGATTAACTCTGGAATAGAGTGCACCATATTCCCGGTGTTATCGTTTTGCACCATTTGGCCATTCAGATAAGTGCGAATATCCAATTCATGTGGATTGGTTATTTCATCGGTTGTCACCATCCACGGGCCAAACGCACCAGTTTCTTGCCAATTTTTACCGGCGGTAAACCAACTGTGCTGCCAATCGCGCACTGAGCCATCCATATAACAGCTGTAACCGGCGACATATTGTAATGCTTCTTCACGTTTAATATGTTTACCCGTTTTGCCGATAATAACGGCTAACTCACCTTCGTAATCAAATTCATCACTAATTTGCGGTTTTAACACCCGGCAATCATGACCCGTTTGTGATTCAGGAAAACGAACAAATAAAGTTGGTGCATTATTGGTTTCGGAAAACTCCTGTCGTTTGGCTAAATAATTCATACCTACACATAGTATTTTACCAGGGGATTCAATAATGGGCAGAAATTTGACAACATCCGGTAAATAATCAATTTGTGCATCGGTGTATTGGTTTATTAGCGATAAAGCATCTGCAGCTAACAGTGCTTTAATATCCTTATATTTATCACCTAATCGTAACCCTAAATCCACAATGCCATTATTTTTATAAATACCATAACTTTTTGAGCCATCTGCTCTGATAAAACTTAATAACTTCATAATAATGTCTCATCAATATTTAATTATTAGCATCTGCCAGTATTAAAAATACCCGGTTGGTAACCAACCGGGCAAAAATGACGATGTGTCAGTTAAATACCATCAGAATTTGAAGAAATGCGATAACACTACCAACGCCAGTGTCACGTTGATCGCGCCACCGATACGAGTGGCGATCTGGGCAAAAGGCATCAGCACCATACGATTTGCTGCGGTTAAAATCGCTACGTCACCCGTGCCACCTTGACCACTCTGACAGCAAGACACCACAGCCACATCAATCGGATGCATGCCCATTTTCTTACCCACAAAGAAGCCGGTAGTAACAAGGCTCAATACGGTAGAGATAATGACAATCAGGTTAGGAATAGTGAATGCAGCCATCAGCGATTCCCATGGCGTAATAGCCACACCCACCATAAATAGGATCGGGTAAGTCACTGATGTTTGGAAAAATTTATACACTACATTGGCATTATTGGTCATTTGTGGTGAGACAGCTTGTGTCAGCTTCACCAAGACCGCGGCGAACAACATACCGACTGGTGCAGGCAAACCAACCAAACGCTGGCCTAAAATACCCACCATATACAGCAGTAAAGCCATCATCGCAGCCGATGCTAAACCAGTAACATCAATCGCCCCTTTCAGTGCATTGTTGCTTGTTGGGGTGCTGATTTCTTCTTCTTTACCTGGCATCAAACGGCCTTCACCGGTCAGATGCGGTTTACGTTTACCTAAATGATTCAGAATACCTGCGGTCAGAATGGCCGTCAGACTACCCAGCATTACCATCGGAATAATACGCGCAAAAGCCACGCCTTGTTCGATATGCATAATTTCTGAGAAACCAATCGACAGCGGAATAGCTCCTTCACCAACACCACCGGCCATAATTGGCAACACAATGAAGAACAAGGTGTTAAAAGAACCTAAACCCAACAAGGTGCCAACGGTCGTACCCACAATGGCGCCAACAATTTCACCGCACAGCATCGGAATGAAGATACGCAAAAAACCCTGCATAATGGTTTTGCGATCCATACTAAAAATACTGCCAACAATAATGCAGCTGATATACAAATAGAGAATACCGGTTGCTTTATAAAACACCTTGGTAGAGCTGATAATGGCATCTGGCAGTAAATGGTAATAAACCATGGCCGAAGGAATAAAGGTAGCGCAAATGGCCGCTGCACCAATTTTTCCTAATATTGGCAAACGTTTGCCAATTTCACCGCAGACAAAACCAAAAAAGCCCAGCACAACCACCATGGTGGTAATTTGGCTTGGTAATTCACCCGTCAGACACAGTGCTACAATCAATGCCGCCGCCATGATAAATAGCGGCATTGGAATAATACCCACTTTGATATCAAATATTTTCCACCAGCCGTGTGGCCAAAATTTTTCGCCTGTTGCTGTGCTGAGTGACAATTCACTCGAATCAGCAACACTTGCCTGTTCTTTTCCCATTGTAACGTCTCCTATTAAACAAATAACACGGTGTTCCCTCGAATACATTGCTGACAGCAGGTAAAACCAGATGTTGGCAAACTCGGGCATTTTTTGTTGGATTTGCGATGATGAGAAATTAGCGGGAAAAATCATTATTAACTTTGATCAACAGCTGATTAGGTCAGCGTTTTAATGTGTTTAATTATCTTATCTGGTTTTATATGTAACGCATGTTTCCTTCAATAAACTAAAAATAAAAACACCAATAAAAACAGAGCATTAAATAGTTTAAATCATAAAAATTATTACCAATATTTAAACCTCACCGCAGGTTGCGCGCGATCAAAAAATAAAGACAGTAAATGTCTTTTCATATAAAACAGAATTTATCGCAATCTGTATTGGTATGAACGAAGAATATATTTTCTGTTGCGTGTTAAAAACGGAAATAATGCGCTGGCAACAGATCGCTGATTTCCTGCAACAAAATAACTTAAACATCGATACTGATATTGAACAATTTATTGTTGCCTTTGATGAACAATATCAACTCGTCGCCTGTGGTGGTATTGCGGGGCAGGTGTTGAAATGCATTGCCATTGAACCGCATTTGCGCGGGAAAGGTCTGGCATTGCGGTTGTTAACCACGTTATTAAATCAGGCTTTTAGCTTGCACCGCTATGAGCTGTTCATCTACACGAAACCCGAAAATGAAGCGATGTTTGTCGAGTGTGGGTTTCATCTGCTGGCCACCGTCAAAGGCCAGATCATCTTGTTGGAAAACAGTGCCACGCGTCTGAAACGCTATTGTCAGCGCCTGGCCCAACATCGAAAAACCGGGCAAAAAATTGGTGGCATCGTGATGAATGCCAACCCGTTTACTTTAGGCCATCGCTATTTAGTGCAACAAGCCTGTAAAGAGTGCGATTGGGTACATCTGTTTGTGGTGCAGGAAAACGCCTCGGAATTTCCTTATGAAGATCGTCTCGATCTGATCAAAGCCGGTGTGGCGGATTTGAAAAATCTCACCATTCATCCGGGCTCTGATTACCTGATCTCACGAGCCACCTTCCCCAGTTACTTTTTGAAAAGCCAAAAGATCATCAACCACTGCCATATGGCGCTCGATTTACAGCTCTTCCGCCACGATATCGCCCCCGCTTTGGGCATTAACCGCCGCTATGTCGGCACTGAGCCGATGTGCGAAGTAACCGCACAATACAACCGCGAAATGGCCTATTGGTTAACCACCGACGAGGTGCGCGCACCGCAAATTGAACTGCATGAAATTGAGCGTCGCCAACAGGCCGCACAGCCGATATCGGCTTGCCGTGTACGCGATCTGTTAGCGAAAAAGGGGCCGGAGGCCGTCAAAACGCTGGTGCCAGAAAGCACTTATCGTTACCTGTGGCAACACTATGCGCTGTCACAGCCATTGGCGAGCAGTCTGGTTGGGTAACGTATTTTTCACGGTGTCGCACATCTTTTTTGCGCGGCTAAACCGTTAACAATCAAGGTCAGACAGATGAAGAGATTAAACAAATGAAAATAATACAGCAATCGCATGCCGGCACGCTGGAGTCCGGCGATGTCTTGATCCGCATTCAACCTATCGATTCGCATCAGGTCGAAATCGAGCTGGAGAGTGTGGTGGAAAAACAGTTCGGTGATGCCATTCGCCGCCTGATCCATGACACGCTACATAAACTCAGCATTGAGGGTGTGCGCGTGATTGTCGAAGACAAAGGCGCGCTGGATTGCGTGATCCGCGCTCGTGTGCAAGCCGCGTTGATCCGCGCCACCGGCACACAGTTGCTGGATCTGAACTGGGGGGCATTATGAGTAAATTACGCCGCAGCATGCTGTTCGTGCCCGGTGCGAATGCCGCCATGCTCAGTAACAGCTTTATCTACAGCCCCGACGCCTTGATGTTCGATCTGGAAGATTCCGTCGCCATCACCGAGAAAGATACCGCACGTCTGTTGGTGTTTCATGCACTGCAAATGCCGCTGTATAAAAACGTCGAGAAAGTCGTGCGCGTTAACCCAATTGATTCGCCTTACGGCAAACTCGATGTCGAAGCCATGGTCCGCGCCGGTGTGGATGTTATCCGTTTACCAAAAACCGATTCGGCGGAAGATATTCTCGAAATGGAACGCCATATTCTGGCGGTAGAGCGTAAATGTGGCCGCGCCGAAGGCAGCACCCGCATGATGGCCGCCATCGAGAGCGCCCAAGGCGTTATCAATGCGCCAGAAATTGCCAAATCATCGCCACGCCTGATCGGCATTGCGCTGGGTGCTGAAGACTATGTGCGCGATATCCGCACCGAACGTTCGCCTGATGGTATCGAGCTGATGTTTGCCCGCTGCTCGATCTTGCAAGCCGCGCGCGCGGCTGGCATTGCCGCGTTCGACACGGTTTATTCCAACGCCAATAACGAAGAAGGCTTTATTCATGAAGCCGAACACATCAAACAGCTCGGTTTTGATGGCAAATCGCTGATCAATCCACGCCAAATCGAGCTGCTGCATAACGTCTTCGCGCCAACCCGCAAAGAGGTCGGCAATGCCCGCCTGATCATTGAAGCGGCAGAAAATGCCTCCCGTCAGGGCTTAGGTGTCGTTTCGCTGAACGGCAAGATGATCGATGCACCGATCATTGAACGCGCCCGTTGGGTTCTCCAGCGTGCAGAAGCTTCCGGCATCAGACAATGAGGTTAACCATGACTACCAATGTATTAGCACGTCCAATTCCGGCAGCGATTTCTACTTTAGTTCCTAATATTCCGCTGTTTTCCACACTGGAAAACAAAACTGAAACGGGGTCGGAAACACCAAATAAACTGCATGCTTCGCTGGAAGCGGCGATCCGCAACAGTGGCTTAACCAATGGCATGACCATTTCGTTTCACCACGCGTTTCGTGACGGCGATAAAACCGTCAACATAGTGATGGATAAACTGGCCGAACTGGGTTTCAAAGACCTGATTTTAGCCGCCAGCTCGCTGACCAACTGCCATGCGCCGCTGCTGGAACATATTCGCAATGGCGTGGTGCGTAAGATCTACACCTCCGGCCTGCGCGGTAAACTGGCCGAAGCGATCTCAAATGGCTTGATGGAAGAACCGGTGCATATCCACTCGCACGGTGGCCGTGTGCACTTGATCCAATCCGGTGAACTGAATATCGACGTCGCCTTTTTAGGTGTGCCATGCAGTGATGAATTTGGTAACGCGAACGGTTTTTCCGGCAAATCCCGCTGTGGATCGCTGGGCTACGCCCGTGTTGATGCTGAATATGCCCGTCATGTGATCTTGTTGACCGAAGAGCTGGTTGGTTACCCCAACTATCCGGCCAGCATTGCGCAGGATTGCGTTGACGGCATTGTGCAGGTGGAACATGTCGGTGACCCGAGCAAGATCGGCGGTGACGCTACACGCATGACCACCAATCCACGCGAGCTACTGATTGCCCGCCGCGCCGCCGATGTCATCGAGCATTCCGGCTATTTCAACGACGGTTTCTCGCTGCAAACCGGCACCGGGGGGGCATCACTGGCGGTGACGCGGTTTATGGCCGACAAAATGGTACGCAACAAAATCAAAGCCCGCTTTGGTCTCGGTGGCATAACCGCCAGCATGGTGGAACTGCATGAACGAGGCCTGATCAAAACCCTGCTCGATGTGCAATGTTTTGACAGCGTGGCGGCGGAATCGCTGGGCAAAAACCCGCATCATCAGGAAATTTCTGCCAATCAGTATGCTAACCCGTCATCGAAAGGTGCCTGTGTTGAAAAACTCGACGTGGTGATCTTGAGTGCGCTGGAAATCGACACCCAGTTCAACGTCAACGTGATCACCGGTTCAGATGGCGTATTCCGTGGTGCATCAGGTGGCCATTGTGACACCGCTGCCGCTGCTAATCTGACCATCGTGGTTGCACCGCTGGTGCGTGGCCGCATTCCAACCGTGGTCAACAAGGTGACCACCTGTATTACCCCCGGCAGCAGCATTGATGTGCTGGTCACCGATCACGGTATCGCGGTAAACCCAGCTCGCCCTGAGGTCAAAGAGCGTCTGCTGGCAGCGAAACTACCGGTGATGTCGATAGAAGAGCTGAATCAGCGCGCCTACTCACTAACTGGTGAACCAGCGGAAATCGAATACACCGACCGTATCGTCGGCGTGATCCGCTATCGCGATGGCAGCATTATTGATGTCGTGAAACAAGTTAAATAGTGAAGCAGGTGAAGTAAGCATGGAACTGATGAGCAGTCGCCCGACCAATCTGCGGATCGGACTCACCCAAATGTTGGCCGCTCGTGATGAACGAGTGCAGCGCCAGCGGATTTGGTTGAAGCGTTATGGCGGAAGTCTGATCTCCTTTTGCATCAATATGCCGGGGGAAATTAAAGATAATGCGGAAGCTCATCAGTTACAGGCTGCCGGTGTACTCGCCGTGCAGCGTGAACTCAAAACGTTGGGCTGGCGCGTGTCGGCTCATGTCTCTTGGCGACACATTACTGGCCCCGAAGCTTTTTGGAGCGTCGCTGTGCCGGCTACCGCATTAAAAAGCGCCATGATCACGCTGGAACAACAGCATCCACTCGGGCGCCTGTTTGATCTCGATGTTTTACAAGCCGATGGCCGCAGTCTGTCACGCCGCGAATTCGATTTATCGCCACGCCGTTGCCTAATTTGCGATGAACTGGCCGCTGTGTGTGGCCGTAGTCGTCGCCACAGTAATGAAGAGCTGCAGGTTCACATCCGTCAGATTTTGCACACCTATTTATCAACGCAGGAACAACACCATGTATGCACTGTTTGATACCGATTGCGCCATGCCGGTCACGATAAAACCGGCCATCGTGCGCGAGATGGCGAGTCTCGCCCATCACGCCATGTTGATTGAGGTTTACACCACACCGAAACCCGGTTTAGTCGATCGCGCCAATAACGGTTCACATCGTGATATGACGGTTGCTACCTTTGAACACAGCGCCGAAGCGATTGCGCCTTGGCTGGCCTTATTCACGCAAACCGGTGTCGACAGTGCTCATTTACCTGCCAACCAACTGCTGCCGATGCTGCGCCCACACGGGAAACAGTGTGAACGCGATATGCTGCTCGCCACCGCCGGTGTCAACACGCACAAAGGCATGTTGTTCTCACTGGCGCTGCTGTGTGCGGCGGCTGGGCGTTTATGGCAGCAAGGTAAAATTCTCAACCAACAAACCGTGTGTCAGCAAGTGGCTCGCGCCACCGAAGGGCTGGTACAGCGGGAACTCGCCACCAACACACAACCGAAAACGGCCGGTGAACGCTTCTTCCACCAGCATGGATTAGCCGGTGTGCGTGGTGAGGTAGAATCAGGTTTCGCCACTGTGCGTGAATATTCGCTGCCCGTTTATGCCAACGCCATCGCCCATGGCGCGGATCGCAACAGCGCACTGCTGGAAGTGATGCTGACATTACTGGCACACAATAACGACACGAATTTAGTGGCCCGTGGTGGCATCGACGGCCTGCATTATGTGCAGCAACGAGCCAAAGAAATTACCCGGCAGACACCATTTCTGTCCATCGAACGGATGCATGCCTTGCAACAGTTGGATCAACAGCTGATCGCGCGCAATCTCAGCCCCGGTGGCAGTGCCGATCTATTGGCAGTTACTTGGTTGCTGCATCAGTTAGATCGTTAAATACCGATGCTCTTTTTCTTGGCCGGTTATTCTCTTTTCTGCATTCTGCTTTACTCCGCGTTTTAGCCTCCAATTTACAGGAGGCTTATTTCCCATTTATTGAAAACAATTCATGAAGAGTTGCTGACGGGATGTCAGCTACAGATATTCCCACTATAAATAGGTTGCAGTTGGGCATCTTGCCGGTAAAAGACTAAACTCAATACATAATTTCAGTAGTCACCTTTTTACTCAAAACAAACGATGCCAATTTCAGCGCAAGAGGAATTTATGGATGAGTTCAATTTTAATTGGCAACAACTCGGTGATATTCAGGAAGGGCGCCCGAATCTTGGCCACATGACCTCTGTCGCTGCCTATCGCTTGATGCAATACACCATGCGCGCCGTGCTGGAACATGAGTTTGGCGATGAAAAAACCAAACAATTACTGACTGATTCCGGGCGTTTAGCCGGCAAAGCCTTTTGTCAGAATATTCTGGATGCCTCGTTACCACTGAATAAATTCATTGCGCAATTACATGAAAAACTTATCGAACACGCGATTGGTATTCTGCGGGTTGAAAAAGCAGATCCTGAAAAATTTAGTTTTGTCGTCACCGTCTCGGAAGATCTCGATTGCTCAGGCTTGCCACTGCAAGGTGTGACCGTCTGTGATTATGATGAAGGGTTTATCGAGGGTATTTTTCATGTCTATACCCAACAAAATTTTATCGTCAAAGAGATCGATTGCTGGGCCACGGGTGAGCGAACTTGCCGTTTCACGATTGATCTCAATGAACGGGAAATGACAAGCACATGAATCTGTTTAAATCTGAACAAGCCGACCTCACCAGCCTTGAACAACTGAATCAGATCCTGGAACAAATCACTACCGGCCGCGTAGTGCAAGCTCTGCCCAAAGAGCTGCCACTATCGACTGACCCAGCCCAAAATCAACTGATCAAAAACGTCCTGATCCTAGCCCGACAATACAACGAGAGTTTTAATTTTCTACAAGATCTGGCCCGCGGCAAACTCGATACCGCGCCGCCGATCCGCAACTATTTTTCAAATCCGTTCAAAAATCTGCATTCCGAGTTATTACATCTCACTTGGCAGATTCAGCAAATAGCCAAAGGGGATTACGAACAAAAAGTCTCTTTTTCCGGCGATTTTTCTGATGCCATTAACAGCATGATCCAGATCCTGCAGGAAAAAGAAGAGCTGGACAAAATTAACCGGGAAAACGAAATCAAACTGCAGAAATATGCCGATGAGTTGGCAGAACTGAACGACAAATTAACCAAACTTTCTATCACCGATGCATTAACCGGTGCATTAAATCGACGCCAATTTGATGTGCAGATGGAACATGAACTGCAGCGTTCCCAACGTTTTGGTAAAACTTTTTCGCTGGTGATGTTTGATATCGATCATTTCAAACAATTCAACGACAATTACGGCCATCAAGCCGGCGATCAGGTGTTGATCAACATCAGTCAATTTGTGAAAACGGAAATCCGCCAGACAGATCGTCTTTATCGCTATGGCGGTGAGGAGTTCACCATTATCTTGCCAGAAACCGATATCCGTAATGCATCGTTCCTCACCGAAAAACTCCGCAAACAAATTGCGCAAACCAACATGGACTATCAGGGGAATAGTTTGCCCCGCATCACCGCATCTTTCGGTGTTGCCAGTTATAGTCAACAGATACAAGAACCTGCCCATTTGATCCATGCCGCAGATAAAGCGTTATATCACGCCAAAAACAGTGGTCGGAATTGTGTAAAACTGTTTGAAGACAACTTAGTTATATAAGGCATCGCTATGGTTCGTTTGTTTTTCTGTTGTGTCATGCTGCTGATTTTTCCAAATATGGGTCAAGCGAAAACGAACATTGGTGTCAGCATGTCGGCGTTTGATGATTATTTTCTGTCTTTGCTGCGAGACGCTATCGCTGACGAAGCACAGGAGATGAATGAAGTCAGCCTCCATTTTTCTGATGCCCGACAAGATACCGCCCGACAGCAGGCGCAAGTTGATGAATTCATTGCCGCAAAATATGCCGTGATCATCGTCAATCCGGTCGATGTGAGCGCACAAACCACCCGCATCATGAGTCAGAAAGCCAGAGCAGCGGGTATTCCATTGGTCTTTGTGAATCGAAAACCCGATATTCCATTGGAAAATGGCATCTATTATGTGGGTTCTGATGCTTATCTTTCCGGCAAATTACAGATGGAATATCTGGCTGAAATCAACCGGGGCGAAGGAAATGTTGCGATCATGACCGGTATTTCTAATTCTGGTGCCGCTCGTGATCGTACTCAGGCGGTTAAAGATGTCATTGCACAACACCCCAAAATACATATTGTGGCGGAAGGTGTCGCGGATTTTAATCGTGCCGAAGGCGAGCGTCTGATGAGTCGTTGGATACACGAAGGTAAACGCTTCAATATACTGGCGGCGAATAACGATGAAATGGCATTGGGCGCCTTATTGGCCATGAGAAAAGCCGGTATTTCCCCCAAACAGATCCAGATCGCGGGTATCGATGCAACACCCGATGCGTTGTATGCCATGTATCAGAACGAACTGATCGCGACGGTATTTCAGGACGCGCAAGCACAAGGGAAGGTAGCACTCAGCACCGCCGCAGCACTGGCGGCAAAATCGGACAAATTGCCGGCAGAAATACTCATTCCCTATCAGTTGGTGACACCCGAAAACTATCGAATATATCTACGCCAGTAATGGCAACAACCCTGAGGTGATATGGATAACAAAACCAACCCCGTCACAAACAACGGGCGATTGCGTTGGCTCCTCTCAATACCACTATTGCTGGTATTATTGGTTCCATTGCTGGTATTCCATATTCAAAATCAGCCGCTAAAACAAGATAACTTGCGTGAACTGACGTCGATGGCACAGCAAAAAGCCAGTCAGATCGAATCTTGGCTGAATGAGCGTCTGGGTGATGCGCAAGTGCTGCAAAATAATCCGCTGTTTATTCACATGGCTGTGCAGTTAAATCGAAATCCGCGTTATGCACCTAACGAAATTAACGAGACCTTTTCACAACTGCAGCGTCGGATGGGCTATGAATCGCTGACGGTCTTTGATGAACAAAATAACCCGCGCCTGGTGTTAGGCAATCCGCCGACCAACAAACTCAACTCGACCCCATTTCGCACCAACGCCCGTAACATCACCACCGACTGGTTTCGCGATAACAGCGGGCAACTTTACCTCGGTATCAGCATTCCGCTGCGTGATCCTGACTCGTTTTTCGTCATTGGTTCATTACATCTGACCCAAGTGGTGAAAAATTCCTTACTGCCACACATTGAAATGTGGCCGACCAGTAACACCGGTATCACCCTATTATTGCAGGCCTATGATGATCGGGTTTTGCAGATGCGTATTCCGGCCAATGACGCCCTGCATGCCGAAATTAGTAATATTCCCTATCCGCAAGATCACTCGTCGTTACTGGCCAAAGCATTGTCGGAACAGGCCAACACCTATGATGGCAAAGATGATCGCCACACCGATGTATTTGCCAGTTATCAGCCGATTGCATATACCGGCTGGCATATTCTGATCCAACAAAATAAAGCAGAAGTGTTTGCGCCATTGTACCGTCAGCTTTGGTGGATCACGCTGTTTGTGTTGGTCGCCGGGGTACTGGTAGTACTGTTGCTGCGTATGTCATGGCGACAACAGCAATATCGCAATGAATTAGATATGCAGCGTCAGACCGCAGAAAAAGATCGACTGTTACGACATTTTTTTGAGCTGCCATTATTTGGCATGGCCATTACTCATTCACAAACCGGCAACTGGATCCGTTTTAATAACCAGCTATGCGACATTCTCGGTTACACCCGCGAAGAATTAGCCAATACCACACTGGCATCCCTGATGCCCGCAGAAAATTCCGATGCCGATATGCAGGCCATGATGCTGGATCTCTCCGATGGTTATCAGCGGGAAAAACAGCTTCAACATAAAGATGGTCACATCATTTATGCCAATGTGGATACGCGCTGCGTGCGAGCGGAAAACCGCCGTATTTCATTCATTATTACGGTGATAGAAGATATTTCCCGCCGTAAAACCAGCGAAAATGAGCTGCGGAAACAGACCAATCTGTACAACATGTTATCGCGCACCAATCAATCTATCGTACATTGTCAAAACCGCACTGAGCTGTTTGAGCGCGTATGCCAAACAGCCATTGACGATGGCGGTTTTTCTTTAGCCATAATTGCGCAATGCACACCAGCGAAAGATGACATTAATATCACCCATATTGCCGGCGATAACAGCGGGTTTTGTGATTGGATCACCGCGCAAAAAAAACTATCACCGGAGCTCATCCCACGCACCGGTGTCATGCAGGCGATTTCTCAACAAAAAAACATTGTCATTAATGAATATCTACAGGAAATGCTGACCACTCCGTTTCATCAGGTCGCTAAAGCCGCCGATATAGGTTCAGCGGGTTATTATCTGATCCATGAAGGCGATGACATCTTTGGTGTTATGGCGTTATATGCCAGTGAAGCGAATTTCTTTACTGAAAAAGTACAGGCTACATTGGAAGAAATTTCCGGTGATGTTTGTTTTGCACTGGATAATCTCAACCGCGACCAACAACTGATTGATAGCGAACGACTATTCCATAATTTAGCCACGTTCGTTCGCGTCGGCATCTTCCGTCTGAATCCACAGGGCAAACTGGTTTATATCAATGAATTTGGCACTTCGCTACTGCAAATCAGGCCAAATGCCTCAGCTGAATACTGGCTTAAAAAGATCGTGCCGGATGATTACCAACAACTGCAGCAAGAGTGGTTACCCAGTTTGCTCAGTGGTGGTGAAAGCGAAATGGAGTGTCAGATCCAACTCCCCGATAATCAGCTCGGCTGGCTCATCATCCATGCCCGAGCTGAAACAAACACGCAGGGTAAAATCATTAGTTATATCGGCACACTGACCGACATCCGCAAAATCAAAGAAACTGAAGCACGACTAAAATATCAGGCTCACTACGACCCACTGACTCAACTGCCGAACCGGATATTATTGGCACAGAACCTAAATCAGTCGCTACAGGCTGCCATGTTCCGGCGCCAACGTGTTGCGTTACTGATCTTAGATCTGGATCGCTTCAAAGATGTGAATGATAGCTTCGGCCATCAGATGGGGGATGTATTGCTGCAGGAAGTAGCCCGCCGGTTACAACAACATCTGCAGATGACCGACGAAATAAGCCGTTTAGGCGGTGATGAATTTACGATCCTATTGGATAACAACCCGCCATTAGAACTCATCAATGCCATCGCTTATGACACCATCCAGCTCATGAAGCGTCCGTTCCATCTCCCTAACGATCGTGATGTGCTCTTGGGGGCCAGTATCGGGATCAGCCTCTACCCTGAACACGGCACCACACCGGAAGAACTGATGCAAAAAGCCGATGCCGCGATGTATCACGCCAAAGCCAGTGGCCGCAGTTGCTATAAATATTTCTCTGACGACTTAACCGGTATCGCCGATCGCCGGCTGGATATGGAAATTCAGCTCAAACGCGCTATCGAACAACAAGAGTTTCGGGTTTATTTCCAGCCACAAGTCGATATTCACAGTGGCAAAATTATCGGCGCCGAAGCGTTAGTGCGCTGGCAAGATCCCAAGCGTGGCTTAATTCCACCGATCTTATTTATTCCTCTGGCCGAAGAAACCGGGCTTATCAAACAGATCGGCGAATGGGTTTTGCAGGAAACGTGTCGCCAAGGAAAGAGCTGGTTAGAGCAAGGCTTACCAGCTCTGACATTGGCGGTGAATATCTCCCCGATCCAGTTCCACTACAGTGATCTGTTCAGCACCGTGATCCACACACTCAGTAATACCGGTTTCCCCGCACATTTACTGGAGTTGGAACTCACAGAAAGTGCCTTGATGGAACGGGAAACAGAAGCGATCGCAATCTTGAATCAGCTGCAGGCGGAAGGCGTGAGGCTGGCGATTGATGATTTCGGCACTGGTTATTCATCCCTGTCATATCTAAAACGCTTACCTTTAGATGTGTTGAAAATCGATAAAAGTTTTGTCGATGACATTCCACACAAAAAAGATGATATGGAAATCGCGGCGACGATCGTCGCCATTGCACATACATTACGACTCAAGGTTTTGGCCGAAGGTGTTGAAACCTGCGAACAACTGGCCTTCCTGAAAGAGCAAGGCTGTGACTGTTATCAGGGCTATCTAATGAGTAAACCCGTTCCTGCCGATCAGTTTGAACAACTCCTGCGACAGAATTATTCATTGCCCTCGGCATAAAAAATAACCCCCGGAACAATGTCCGGGGGTTATTTTTTTCAGATCATCACACCGATTTTTTTAATTTTATGGTTCCCAGAACGATTTATTCAGCTCTTCCTGACGTTGTGCTTCGCTCAGGCCAATATCGCGCAGATCTTCTGTACTCAGTTTTGCCAGCTGACGACGAGTAAGCCAGTTTTGTTTCCACAACAGCAGCATATGCTGAATATGGAATAACATAGATTCATCATGGTGTGGGCGCTGTGCATACTGTGGGATCTTGGCATGCATCAATGTGTGCTTAGTCATAGGATACCTCCGCGACTCGTAGCGTAATGCGAGGGGAATGCGCTGTAACCACCAGCAGCATATGCTAATAATTCTAGTACATTGCAGCGAAAGATATGGGAGCTTTGCCGCAAATCCTGCAGAAAAAGCGGTTTTTTTAGCAAAGACCTATTAGCCGGGATTTTTTTGATCCTCTTTCATGACCTAAGCGTCACTAACGCGTTAGAATGCATCAACAGTTATCACCATATGTTAATGTTATTAGTATTTGAGGTGGCTATGATTGCAATACTGGAGGCGCAGAAAGCTGGGTTGTTGCGCGCTAAAAACTGGCTACCCAATCTGGTGGCCGGCATCATCGTGGGTGTGGTCGCGCTGCCCTTAGCCATGGCGTTTGCCATTGCCTCCGGCGCCAAACCAGAACAAGGCTTATATACGGCACTGGTGGCCGGGGTGGTGGTTTCCCTGTTTGGTGGTAGCCGTTTGCAAATTGCCGGCCCAACCGGTGCTTTTATCGTCATTTTAGCTGGTATTACGGCTAAATATGGCATTAGCGGGCTACAACTGGCGACGTTGATGGCCGGCGTCATCTTAATGCTGATGGGGTTTAGCCGACTGGGCAGCATTATCAAATATATTCCCGCGCCCGTAATTGTGGGTTTTACCACCGGGATTGGCGTGATCATTTGGGTGGGGCAATGGAAAGATTTCTTTGGTTTGCCCAGTGTCGGCGGTGAACATTTCCATGAAAAGCTCTGGCATTTATTACAACAGCTGCCACATGCCAATCTGATCACCTCTGGCTTAGCGTTAAGCAGTCTGGCATTGGTTATTCTCACACCACGTATTCCTTACCTGCGTAAAGTACCAGGCCCGTTGGTGGCGATGGTATTTGCCACGTTAATCGTCAGTATATTCCACCCCACTGGGATTGCGACCATTGGCAGTGCATTCGGTGGCATTCCACAGAAATTACCGAGTTTTACTCTACCAGACTTCAGTTTCAGTCATATGGTGCAGCTGATTGGCCCAGCTTTCACCATTGCCATGCTCGGCGCTATCGAATCACTGTTATCTGCGGTGGTGGCCGATGGTATGGCGGGTACCCATCACGACTCAAATCAAGAACTGATCGGGCAAGGGTTGGCGAATATTGTTGCCCCGCTACTCGGTGGTTTTGCGGCCACTGGCGCGATTGCCCGTACCGCGACCAATATTCGCAATGGTGGTAATAGCCCGTTGGCCGGCGTCATTCACTCGGTCGTATTGTTGTTGATCCTGCTGTTTCTGGCCCCACTGGCCAACGACATTCCGCTGTGTGCCCTGGCTGCGATCTTGTTTGTTGTCGCCTGGAATATGAGTGAATTACCACATTTCATCGGTATGCTAAAAAAAGCACCAAAAACGGATACTGCGATTTTACTTATTACGTTCTTGCTGACGGTGTTTACCGATCTGGTCGTCGCGGTCAATATTGGGGTGGTATTAGCATCGCTAACCTTTATGCAGCGCATGGCGGGGTCAGTAGAAATTCAGCAGCATACCGCTGATGATCTCGATCTGGAGCTGAAACAATTAGGCCGTAGCCATTTACCACCAAAAGTATTGGTCTATAGCATCGACGGACCGCTGTTTTTTGGCGCAGCCGAGAATTTTCAGCGCGCACTGGCACAAACCCATACCGAACCTAAAGCGCTGGTGTTACGTCTGACACATGTACCGTTTATGGATATGACGGCATTGCAATCGCTGGAAAATGTCATTCATACCCTGTCGAAACACAACATCACGATTTTGTTATCGGAAGCCAATGACGCCGTGCAGCAAAAATTAACGCGCGCCGGTTTAATTGAGCAGCTCGGTCAAGGGCATTGTTTTAGCACGTTTGAGGAAGCGTTGAATTTCTGTGAGATGTTTTTTGCAGAGAACAGTGAAAAAGCGGTGGTCAACCACCACTAACGAGCAACGTTAAAGCAGACCGCGCCTAAGGCGCGGTATCTTCTTTGACTTTGACCCCAATTTTGCTTTTGGTGGCATAGGTCACACCATGTTCATCCAGATAATCACGGATCATCTGGCGAACCACCTGCGACGGTGTCAGATCCTGCGCGGTACAGAGATCTTCGAAGGCCTGTTTCTTTACCGGATCAATCAGCAAAGTTAACCGGGCGGTCTTTTTTTCCATCATCACGCGCTCTGTATGTTAATCGGATTAACATAGATTATACCCTGCCCCTATAAAAGGCTCCAGCGACATCCCACTCATTCACCACTGCTATATTGATGATCATAACGCGCCTGAGCTTCCTTCATGGCATCAATATTCATTTCCGCCCAATGGGCCAAACTCTCAATCGTTTCCACCAACGTGAGCGCCAAAGGTGTCAATGAATAACCCACGGTAACTGGCATCGTGGCAAAGACTCGACGTTCAATGAGGCCGTCCCGTTCCAGTTTTTTCAATGTTTGTGACAACACTTTCTGGGTAATGCCATCAATGTCGCGGCGCAATTGATTAAAGCGGGTTTCACCTAATTTTAAACGATCAATGATCAGTAATGTCCACTTGTCGGCCAGTCGATCCAGAAATTGTCGGGCCGGACAATGCCGAGAATAGACACTGTAGCCTTGGCTCGCTGGTTTATCATTAATGCTGTGCATAGTTTCCATTAGGTAACCAGGTATCTTGAAAGTGCCTTCTTGTCGCTACAGTATACCAAAGATACTATCCATTCTGGAAAGCGCATAAGACAGATATCTCGTATCACTTGTTAATAAGGTAGGTATGTAATGAGCAAAGTGGCTGTAGTTTATTTTTCCGGTTATGGGCATACAAAACGTGTTGCTGAACTCGTCGCCGAAGGCGCACAAGCCGAACAGATTGAAATCAATGAAAATGGTGATATCACGGAAGGTGATTGGGAAATTCTGAATGCTGCTGATGCCATTATCTTTGGCGCACCAACTTACATGGGCTCGGTACCGTGGCAGTTTAAGAAATTTGCTGATGCCACCTCAAAAGCCTGGTTCACCCGCGCATGGCAAGACAAAGTGTTTGGTGGTTTTACTAACAGTGCGAGCCTGAATGGTGATAAGCAAGTGAGCTTGATCTGGATGCAAACGTTGGCATCACAACATGGCGGCCTCTGGGTCAGTCTGGGTCTACCGCCATCGAATACCTTCAGTGCAACTCGTAATGATATCAACAACCTGGGTGGATCCGTTGGTCTTTTAGTACAATCCCCATCTGATCGTCCAGCCGATGATATTCCGTCAGGCGATCTGGAAACCGCCAAACAGTATGGTGCCCGTGTTGCTGACATCGCAGTACGTCTGCACGGCTAACCACAAACAGCCAAAGTAAAAAGGGGCCGCTTTAGGCCCCTTTGTTATTGCTGAACAATTCGGATCAAACTTCAATGTCCGCCAGATTGCCTTTGCTTTCTAGCCATTCACGGCGATCGCCAGAACGTTTTTTCGCCAGCAACATATCCATCAGCTGCATGGTCTCCTCGGTTTCGTCTAATGTTAATTGCACTAAACGCCGGGTGTTTGGATCCATGGTGGTTTCACGCAGCTGTTTCGGGTTCATTTCCCCCAAGCCTTTAAATCGGGTGACTTGTGGTGTACCGCGTTTTTTCTCCGCTTTCAGCCGCTCCAGCACACCCTGTTTTTCATCTTCATCCAGTGCGTAATAGACTTCTTTGCCAAGATCGATGCGGAACAGCGGTGGCATCGCGACATACACATGCCCATGCGCCACCAGCGGACGGAAATGCTTCACAAACAGCGCACACAACAAGGTCGCGATGTGCAGGCCGTCGGAATCCGCATCGGCGAGAATACAGATCTTGCCGTAACGCAGACCACTCAGATCATCAGAGTCCGGATCCATGCCGATCGCGACCGAGATGTGGTGCACTTCCTGAGAAGCTAACACTTCCGAGGCGTCCACTTCCCACGTGTTCAGGATCTTACCACGCAGCGGCATGATGGCCTGAAACTCTCGCTCGCGCGCCTGTTTCGCGCTACCACCGGCTGAATCCCCTTCCACCAGAAACAGTTCGCCTTGCATAGGGTCGGAACAGTTGCAGTCGGTCAGTTTACCCGGCAACGCAGGGCCGGAAGTCACTTTCTTGCGTACTACGGTTTTCGCGGCACGCAGACGACGCTGGGCGCTGTTAATGCAATGCTCGGCCAGCTGTTCAGCCAGCTCAATATTTGAGTTCAGCCAGAGGCTAAACGCATCTTTGACAATGCCAGAAACAAACGCTGCACTCTGGCGTGACGACAAGCGCTCTTTGGTCTGCCCCGCGAACTGCGGATCTTGCATCTTGATCGACAGGATATAGGCGCAACGATCCCAGATATCATCGGGGGTCAGTTTCACACCACGCGGTAGCAGATTGCGGAATTCACAGAATTCGCGCATGGCATCGAGCAAACCCTGACGTAACCCATTGACGTGTGTGCCGCCCTGAATGGTAGGAATTAAGTTAACGTAAGATTCGCTGATCAGCTCGCCACCTTCCGGTAACCAGCACAGCGCCCAATCCACCGCCGAGTTATCGGCACTGAACTGACCGGTAAACGGCTGTTCCGGCAGACGGATGGTCTCTTTCAGATTATCGAGCAGGTAATCACGCAGGCCATCTTGGTAACACCAGTCGTACACCTGTTTATTCACGCGATCATCAAAGTGGATCGTCAACCCAGGGCATAACACCGCTTTGGCTTTGAGAATATGCACCAGACGGCTGGCCGAAAATTTCGGTGAATCAAAATATTTTTCTTCCGGCCAGAATTTAACGCTAGTGCCAGTATTGCGCTTGCCACAGGTGCCGGTGATGGTCAGATCAGAGACTTTGTCGCCCTGTTCAAACGCCATTTCATAGACATTACCGTCACGACGCACCGTCACTTCTACCCGGCGCGACAAGGCGTTCACGACCGAGATCCCCACACCGTGTAAACCACCGGAGAATTGGTAGTTTTTGCTGGAAAACTTACCGCCGGCGTGCAGTTTGCAGAAAATCAGCTCAACAGCCGGCACACCTTCTTCCGGGTGAATATCAACGGGCATACCACGGCCATCGTCAGTAACTTCCAACGCCTGATCTTCATATAAGGTTATGTCGATACGACGGGCATGCCCCGCCAGTGCCTCATCGACACTGTTATCAATAACTTCCTGCCCAAGATGATTCGGGCGGGAAGTGTCGGTGTACATGCCGGGGCGACGACGCACCGGTTCCAGACCATTGAGGACTTCAATGGATTCAGCGGTATAAGCTTGAGTCATGGTATTCCGTGAAGACGGTTTATAACTGCAGGAATCTTACTATCTGAGCACAGTAACGTTCAAATCCTGTGAAGGCGTGATTGCCACCTTGCTCAACAGTCGTTCGTGCAAAATGATAAAATTGTAATGCGTGGCGATAGTCTAACACTTCATCGCCCTGTTGCTGTAATAACCAGATCCGATCCGGATGTTGCAGCGCGGGCACGCCCAACGCTTGCAACTCGTCAACATGCGCCGGTTCCAGCACATATTCTTCGCCGGTATACGGATTACGCTGCAGCCCGAGCAGTTGTTGCAGCAAAAAGTGCGGGTACACTGCCGGATTAATCACTACCGCCCGATGCCCATAGGTTTCCGCCACTTTCATGGCCCAAAAGCCACCCATTGAGCTGCCGACTAATCCAATGGGACGATCGCCCAGATCGGCGAGAGTTTGTTGCAGCATCTGCCAGGTCGCCGCCGGGGTATTCGGCAGTGCTGGTACACAGATCTGAATATCCGGCAACTCTTTGGCCAGATAGTCGGTCATTTGCAGCGCTTTGACAGAATTCGGAGTGGAATTAAAGCCGTGCAGATAAATCAGCGTCGGAGACATCTCAATAGCCTGTAGATTTTAAATCAGGAACAAACTGGCCCGGATCCAGACGCCAAACTTGTGTTGCCAGACGGCCATCCGGATAAAGTTGCAGATAACGCCAGCCGGGTGACATGGTATCCAGCGAGAAATCGACACTCAAGGGTTTGAATTGAATACAGGTCGATGGCGAAGTCAGAAAACGTATCCCCTGATGCATCTGATCATACTCCTGATGGACATGACCACAGAGCACCGCTTTCACCTGCGGGTGACGGCTCAATAACGTCAGAAAATCATTCGCGTTTTTCAGATCATGTTGATCCAACCAGATCGAGCCGATTGGAAAGGTATGATGATGCAAACAGATCAGGGCATGCTTTTCCGGATACTGCAGTAACGCAGCTTCCAGTTGTTCTAACTGCAAGTGGCTTAACCAGCCATGCGGCGTGCCATAGACCTGACTATCCAGCAAAATAACTTGCCAGTGGTCACCCACTAAGCGCATTTCTGGGTGAATACCGGCCACCTGCAGTTCATTTTGCATTAATACCCGATGGTCATGGTTACCTGGTAGCCAATGGACGGGTTTGTTTAGGGCAGTCACACGACGGGCAAAACACTGATACGATGCTGCCGAGTGATCTTGTGACAGATCGCCCGTAGCCAGCACCACATCATAAGTTTGTGGCAATTCAGTAATGGCATCCAGCACCGCCTGAAAGCTGTCCGCGGTAGCGATTCCCAATAAATCGCGGCCAGCGTCAGCAAACAGATGCGTATCTGAAATCTGCAATAATCGAACGATGCCATCATTCGTGTTACTGAGTGTGCAGGTTTCCAAAATCTCTCTCTTTTAACTTGCGGACAATGCCTCCCCAAATGCCCATCATGGCAAATCAGGCGAAAGGCATTATCTGTTTATTCTTTAATATGCCAGCGCCTGCGCGCTATAGCCGTGGGCCAGGCAGAAACGCAGCCATTCTGCCAGAAAGTGGTTACACTGCTCTTTTTCATCCCGCTGATGCATCGCTGGGTTGGGATAATCATAGCTGGGGTGTAAACGGGAAATCTGCTGGCTGACACACACTTCCGCCATACGTGCATCGTGGTACAGCCGGACTTGCATGTAACCTCGCAAAAAATCAGGCAGCTCTTCATTGTGCTGACAGATTTCCAACAACGTGGTGTAGCGGGTATTTTCCAGAATGCGAACGGCAAATTGTAATGATTGGGCAACGTTATACAACCGCGCCCCGCCGTCTACGGTGGAAGGTAGCAGCTTCATCAAGGCCATATAGTTGGTTTCATAGGCTCGATGCAGCTCGGGCAGATCAGGCACATGACGCCGGGTGGCACAGAGCGTCGTCACGATCCACCCAACCAAAGCTGTTGCAATTTAGCACGATGTAACTCCAGCCATTGCAAACCAATTACCGTAGTCGCGTTATCAATGCGCCCTTCTTCCACCCAACAATAAGCCTGCTCGCGGCTCACGACATGCAGACGAATATCTTCACCTTCGTGCGCCAGACCATGCAGACCATCGGCTTGCGTGGAATCAACCTTACCGACATACAGATGAATGCGCTCCGTGGTACCACCGGGGCTAACCATAAAACTCAGCGCGAACTCGGCTTTTTGTAAGCGTAAGCCCGCCTCTTCTTCCGCCTCACGATGGATGACTTCATCCGGTTGTTCGCCTTCTTCGATAATACCGGCGACCAACTCTAACAACCACGGGTCTTGTTTAGTCTCAACAGCCCCCAGACGAAACTGCTCTAGCAGCACCACACGATCCAGTTCAATATCATAAAGCAATACGGCGGCAGCATGCCCGCGCTCAAACATCTCGCGCTGGATCACGTCACCCCAACCACCGGCAAATAACTTATGCCGCAAGTGATAACGATTAATGCGAAAGAATCCTTTAAAGCAGGGTTCACACTTCACGATTTCGACATCATTACGATCGTAATGTTGATCAGCGGCTAAGACTGAATCCACCATGGTGACGCTCCCGTACTGGCTTTATGGTACTGACTTTAAAACAAGGAAGCAGGTTACCCCGAAGCCTGCAGGGGGGCAAGAGTGATTCCTATTTACACTCAGATTAGAAAATAATTTCTAATCTAATCTTGCGTTTGTTGTGTTTCTGCTCAATGATTAGAAAAAGTTTTCTAATTTGGTGCGATTATGCCAGAGCAAACCGTCATTGCCACGCCGCCTGTTACTGCGCATGGCGAAGAAACCCGTCTGAAACTGATCGCGGCAGCGACACCGGAATTTATTGACCAAGGCTTTCGTGCCGCACGGGTACAGCAGATCGCCAAAAATGCCGGTGTGCGGCTTTCCGCCATCAATTATCACTTTGGCGGCAAAGATGGCTTATATCTGGCTGTATTACGCCATCATGGGGAACTCGCGATCCAGCAACGACCGTTGCTGACAGATACCGAACAATCGTTACAACAACATTTCCGTTTTATGATCCACAGTTTGCTGCAACGGATGGTCGATGACAGCCAAGGCTGCCAACTCGCGCAGTTAATACTGCGCGAAATGGTCAACCCAACGGCAGCGCAGGATGATATTTTTCAACGTTTTCAATATCCGCAAATGCAGCAAGTATTCAGTCTGTTGCGCCAGATCCTGCCCCATGCGGATCAAACTTCCCTCTTACGCTGCACGTTAAGTCTGTTTGGTCAGTGCATTATCTATGTGCTGGCTCGCCCACTTATTTTAAGAACCAACCCGGACCTGCTGTCTTACTCCGGCTGGCTGGATGATATTGAAAATCACATTGTGCGTTTCAGCTGGGCCGGTTTGCTGGCCTTACAGGAGGCCTCGCATGCGTAAAATGATTGGTTTGTGTGGTTGGTTATTCTTGAGCATGATCGGGTTAAGTGCTTGCCAGCAAGAAACAGATACCTCTCTGCCGGGTTATGTGGAAGGGGATTACGTGCGGATCGCCACACCAGTGGCTGGATATCTGCGTGAATTGCAGGTGACTGAAGGGCAAGCTGTTACCGTGGGTCAACAGCTGTTTCGTCTGGAAAGCAACGAGAGCACCAGTAATCAGCAAACAGCGACGGCAGCGCTGCAAAAAGCCCAGGCCCAGGTGGCAGATTTAAATAAAGGCAAACGCAGCGAAGAAATATCGGCCTTACAAGCACAATTGAGTGCCGCACAAGCGGCGCTAAGACTGAGCGAGCAGGAACTTTCGCGCCAACAACGGCTGCGCCGGCAAGGGTTCAGTAATCAGTCCGCATTAGATCAAGCCGCCAGCACCCAGTTACAGGCGCAAGGCAAGGTGCGTGACCTGAATGCCCAGTTGGCATTGGCAGCACAAGCTGCGCGTGTGGATGTGCGGCAAGCAGCACAGGCCGACGTCACCGCAGCCGCCGCACAGCTCACCTATGCCGATTGGCTGGTGACACAAACTTCACCACACAGCCCCGTAACCGGGCGGGTCGAAGAGACTTTATATCGGGTTGGTGAGTGGATCCCGGCCGGTTCCCCCGTGGTGACTCTGTTAGCGCCAGAGGCGGTGAAGATCCGCTTTTATATCCCGGAAGCCGCGCTGGCGACGCTCAAGCCAGGCCAAAACATCAATGTCAGTTGTGATCGCTGTAACCAGCCGATCCCGGCCCGCATTAGTTTTATCGCCAACAACGCGGAATACACGCCGCCGGTGATCTACAGCAAAGAGAATCGTTCCAAACTGGTGTTTATGGTCGAAGCCAAACCGTTAGATAGCAAAACCTTCCTGTTGCACCCGGGGCAGCCGGTCGCCGTGACACTGGCAAAAGCGGAGCAATAAGCCATGAACAGTGATAATTGGATCATTGATGTGCAAGGCTTAAACAAAAGTTTTGGCGATAAACTAGTGGTCGATAACCTATCAATGCAGGTGCGACGTGGCGAGATCTACGGTTTTCTCGGGCCGAACGGCAGTGGTAAAACCACATCGATCCGTATGATGTGCGGATTATTGACACCCGACAGTGGTTCCGGTCATACGCTGGGTTATGACATTACCCAACAAGCCATCGAGATCAAACGACACGTCGGTTACATGACACAACGCTTTGGCTTATATGACGATTTGAGTTTGCGCGAAAATCTCGATTTCATCGCTCGTATTTATGGCATGAAGGAACGCAAACCCCGCGTGCAGCAGGCGCTGGAACGTCTGGGCCTTGCGGGGCGACAAAACCAACTGGCGGGCACGTTATCGGGTGGCTGGAAACAACGGCTGGCGCTGGCCGCTTGTATGTTGCACGAACCACAGTTGCTGTTGCTGGATGAACCTACCGCCGGCGTTGACCCGAAAGCACGCCGCGATTTCTGGGATGAGATCCATGAATTAGCCGCCGGTGGTATGACGGTGCTGGTGTCGACCCATTACATGGATGAAGCTGAGCGCTGTCATCGTTTAGGTTATATCGCCTACGGTAAGCTGCTGGCTTGCGGCACGCCGCGTGAGTTGATCCAACAGAGTCAGTTTATCACCTGGCAAGTGGAAGGTCGGGTCGATGAGTTGCTGCCAGTGTTACAAAATCACCCTGCCATCGCACTGATCACGAGGTTTGGCACTAGCTTGCACATCAATGGCTTAGATGCCGAAACATTAGCGCAGGCGATAGCGCCATTCCGGCAGCGCAGCGATCTGCATTGGCAGTTGATCACACCACAACTGGAAGATGTGTTCATTCATCTGATGCAGCAAAGTCAGGATAATTTCCGCTAGAAATGCTGATGAAAGAAGGGCTTATGAATCAGATATTAAGCTGGCACCGTTTGCTGGCGATGATCGCCAAAGAGTTTATTCAGCTACGCCGAGATCGACTAACCTTTGCGATGATGCTGGGCATTCCATTGATCCAGCTGGTGTTATTTGGTTATGCCATCAACGGTGATCCGAAACATCTGCCGACCGTGATTGTTGCGCATGAACAAACCCCCTTTACTCGTGCCATTGTACAAAGCCTCGAAAATAGCGGTTATTTCCAGCTGGTTGCCACCGATTTGAGTGATGCCGAAGCCGATCGTTGGCTGGAGGAAGGTGATGCGCAGTTTGCCGTCGTGATCCCGGCGGGTTTTGCCAAACAGCTGCAGCGCGGTGAACGTCCGCAACTGTTAGTGGCCGCCGATGCAACCGACCCTTCCGCCACCGCCAATGCCATCGGCGCTTTACAGCAGCTCAGCCAGCAATGGTTGCAGCATGAACTGACCGGCACACTGAGTTATCTCAACGCTAAAACACAACCGTATGAGCTGGTGATCCAACGGCGGTTTAACCCCGAAGGGCTGACGCAATACAACATTGTGCCAGGCCTGATGGGCGTGATCCTGACGATGACCATGATCATGATGACAGCTTTGGCGGTAACGCGTGAAGTGGAACGTGGCACCATGGAGAATCTGCTGGCCACGCCGGTACGCCCGCTGGAGGTGATGCTGGGGAAAATCCTGCCGTATGTGTTGATTGGTTTTGTGCAGGTTGGCGTGATCTTGATTGCGGCACGATTATTATTTGCCGTGCCTTTTGTCGGCCCCGCCAGTTGGTTATTTCTGGGAATTCTGGTATTTATCGCAGCAAATCTGAGTGTTGGGATCACCATTTCCAGCGTGGCACGCAACCAGACCCAAGCCATGCAGATGACATTTTTCTTTTTTCTGCCATCCATGCTGTTATCCGGTTTTATGTTTCCATTCCGCGGTATGCCCGAATGGGCACAACGTATTGGTGAGTTATTACCGCTGACACACTTTATTCGCCTGATCCGTGGGATTATGCTGAAAGGCAATAGCGTGATCGAGATGTGGCCGCATCTGTGGCCATTACTGTTGTTTTTATTCACGATGTTATTACTGGGCGTACTGCGCTTCCGGAAAACACTCGACTAACTGGGGTACAGTTTTGATGAAAAAAGTTCTGATGAAAAAATCGTTATTATCGGTTTTGATCCTGTTCGGCCTGTCACCACTGGCATACGCAGAAAGCCTGCTCGATATCTATCATCAGGCGCAGGAAAAAGATCCACAACTGCAGCAAACACAGGCACAACGCGATGCAGCATTTGAGAAAATCAATGAAGCCGATGCCGCTAAACTGCCACAAATTGGCTTAAGCGCCAGCAGCGGTTATCAAAAAACCAATAATGACGATCAATTAACGGCCCGCACCGCCGGCGCAGGTTTGTCACTGACGCAGGCGTTGTTCCGTGAGTCAGTCTGGATGAATTCAGACATTACCAGCAAACAAGCAATGAGCAGTGATGTGGCACTCAGCATCGAGAAACAAGGTTTGATGTTGCGTACCGCCCAGGCCTATTTCAGTGTCTTAGCGGCGCAAGATTCGCTGGAATACACCAATGCGAATGAAAAAGCCTTACAACGCCAGTTAGATGAAACACAGCAACGTTTTAATGTCGGTATGACGGCCATTACCGATGTGCAGGAAGCCAAAGCAGCACATGATTTAGCCGTGGCAGACAGTATTAATGCGCAAAATACGCTGGCCAACAGCTTTGAATCATTACGTCAGCTTACCGGTAATGAACATCGTTTTCTGGATGTGCTAAACACTGAGCGTTTTAGCCCAAGTCCGATGGCACAAAGTGCGGACCAATGGCTGAAAGATGCGCAAGACCATAGCCTGACCTTAAACCAGTTGCGTATTAGTAAGGATGTCGCCAAACAGCAGATCGATCTGGCAAAAGCGGGTCATATGCCAAC
Organism: uncultured Tolumonas sp.; assembly: GCF_963678185.1. Lineage (NCBI taxonomy): Bacteria > Pseudomonadati > Pseudomonadota > Gammaproteobacteria > Aeromonadales > Aeromonadaceae > Tolumonas > uncultured Tolumonas sp. Next base: position 2,963,175 of record NZ_OY782757.1, on the reverse strand, counting down.
GCTGGATCTGAAACTGGGTGCAAATTCGAATTACACCAACTATGAAAAAAATACGACCTCGAAAGAAGATGGCACGCTGAACGAAGGCACCATTGGCCTACAGTTTAACCTACCGCTGTATTCCGGTGGCGCGACACAATCGCAGGTCAAACAGGCACAGTTTAACTATGTCGCCGCCAGTGAAAATCTGGAGAAAACCTACCGCAGCATGCAGGCCGATTTGTATAAAAACTACAACAATGTGTTTGCCAGCATTGGCACCATTAAAGCCTATCAGCAATCAGTGATTTCTGCCGATAGTGCCCTGACGGCCACACAAGCCGGTTATCAGGTCGGCACTCGCACCATCGTCGATGTGCTGAATGCCACCAGCAAACTGTATTCCGCCAAACAAAAACTCTCGGATGCTCGTTACAACTACATTCTGAGTACACTTCAACTGAAACAAACCGCCGGAACATTATCCGAGCAGGATCTGCTGGATATAAACCAAGGGCTGATGGCGAAAAAGTAATGACTCAAAAACTGATCCCCGCTTCTTTCTTCGGTATGGTGTTAGGCTTGTCCGGTCTCGGGCAAGCCTGGCGCATTGCGGCACAACTTTGGCAATTGCCACACCTGATTGGCGAAAGCCTGCTCTTGCTGGCCGGCTTAGTCTGGGCCGTATTACTGCTGGGTTACATCTGGCAGGCCATGCGCCATTTTGATCTGGTGCGGGCGGAATTTCTGCATCCGGTACAAGGTGGCACGCCCGCCTTGCTTGGTGTTTCCACTTTATTGATTGTGTTGGCCGTCTTGCCTTATTCCCACACAGCGGCAGCAATATTGACCGCCACAGGCATCTGCTGGCATCTGATGTTTGCGTTATGGCACACCGGCACGCTCTGGCAAGGCGGGCGTGATACGCTCGACACCGCACCAACCCTCTACTTACCGACTGTGGCTGGTAATTTTACCAGTGCTGCGGCTTTGGGTGCCTTAAGTCATGCCGACTGGGGCTGGCTGTTTCTCGGCGCCGGCGTGTTTTCCTGGCTGGCATTGGAATCCTTGATCATTCAACGGTTATGGCATCCGAAAACCATGCCGGTCGCGCAACGGCCACTGCTTGGTATTCAGTTTGCACCACCCGTAGTCTGCGCGATGGCCAGTTTATTGTTAATGCCGGGCAGCACCGCACCGTGGTTGTTGATGTTATGGGGCTATGGATTATTCCAGTTGTTGCTGGGTTTGCGCCTCGGCAGCTGGTTGGGTGCACAAGCGTTTGCACCTTCCTACTGGGCGTATACGTTCGGCGTTGCCGCGACCACCGTGAGCGGGTTAAAACTGGCGGCCGCCGGATTGCCTGCTGCGCAATGGTTATCCATTCCGATATTTATCGGTGCCAATCTGTTTATTGGTTATCTGGCATGGCGAACACTGCAGCTGTTATTCCGTGGGCAGTTATATGGCAAAGCCGCCAAATAAGGCTGCTCAATATCCCACTAAATTGACCCATGCATACCCAAACTACTTGGAGTTGCAGGTAGGCGGCAAGTGAATGAGCCCCAATCACATAGATAAACTATGTGATTGGGGCTCATGAACGTAGCCAACACCGCTGCAGCTTCAAGTGGGAAGGGTACATCAGCGAAAATCAAACTGCTCATAGTGCAGCTGCGCTGCAGGCACATGGGTTAACAACATGGTGCGCATCCCTTTCGGACCACAAAACCACAATTGCGTGTCTTCATCAATATTCAGCCGAGACGCATCCAAAAAACCATCGGTTTGACGATCGACTATGGTGACTTTGACGCCAGTCAACTTCGCCAGTTGTTGTAACCGTTCGGCAAACAAAATTTCTTGCTGGCTATTCACACAATAATACAGATGCGCCGCTGGACGACGTTCGCCTTCTGCTGCCAAGCCCTCCAACCAGGCAATAAACGGCGTAATGCCAATACCCCCTGCGATCCAATATTCCTGTGATTTTGATTCTGGCAACACGAACCGTCCATACGGCCCTTCAATAGTCACTGGATCACCAAGCTGAATTTGTGTGGCCAACTGACGGGTGTAATCGCCCAAGGCCTTGATGGCAAAAGTAATGCTGCCATTTTGCACATCTTCCCGCACGATGGTAAACGGGTGTGCCCCTTCCTGCTGTTCAAAGGTCAATAAGGCAAACTGACCCGGTAAATATTCGTCGTGAAAATCGGTTGGTAAGGTAATTTCCAGCTCAAGCACATTACCTTCATGTCGGTGGATGGCATACACCTGCCCCGGATAGCGCTGCATACGACCGCTTTGCCCAAACAGGCTCCACAGTGCCGCCAGACTACCCAGCACACTCACTGTTAATGTCAGCAGACCAAACGGCGCCCAACGGAGTTGGTCAGGTAACAGATAGACACTATGAAACGCCGCCAACAAAAACAGCACGGCACCCACTTTGTGGATCTGACGGAAACGGCCATACGGCAGCACTTTCACCAGACTGATAATCAGAAATAGGATCATGGCATAGAAGCAGTATTCGCCGGCATCTTTGGCAATACCACGCCAGGCGTCTGGCACATGTGCGCCTGCCGGTCTTGGCCCGAGTTGCAGTAAGCCCCAATCGGTCAGCCAGCGAGGTGATTTGGTCAGCAACCAATGCAACAACACCATGGAACCCGCCGTGATCCCGCTCCATTTATGTAGCTGATATAGATGATCCAGTCCGCCCAGGCGTTGTTCCAGCCAGTGCGGACGCGTTGCCATCAAGATCAATGCGCCCATCAGGGCAACAGCAATCAAACCGGATAAATTGATACCTTGATTACGCCAGAACATAAAACCCTGTTCCAGGGCACCGGATGGCAATGCCAGCCCCCAAACGGACAAGCAAAGCAAAAGCAGAAGAGTGAGATAACGCATGAAAGATATCCGTTGAATTAGAATATCTTTAGTTAAGCAAAGAGAATTGGCAAAGCTATGCCACAAGTGTGACAAATTGCGACATCCTGCCCCGCTGAAGCAGGATGTCGTGCAGGTTTATTTACATTCGCGTTCGATGATGGTTTTCACGATATTGCTGGTGGAGCAACCGTCTTCAAAGTGCAACACCCGCACTTCACCACCGTTTGCAGTGACCTCTGCGTAACCGGCAATATCTTGTGGCTGATAATCACCACCTTTCACTAATAGATCCGGCAGGATTGCTGCAATAACACGTTGTGGGGTATCTTCGCTAAATGGCACTACCCAATCGACTGAGTCCAGACCAGCCAATACCGCCATACGTTGCTCTTCCGGCACGATCGGTCGTTTTTCACCTTTCAGACGACGCACCGATGCATCGGTGTTCACCGCCACGATCAGACGATCGCCCAGTTTATGTGCTGCTTTCAGATAAGAGACATGGCCGGCATGCAGAATGTCGAAACAACCATTGGTCATCACGATCTTTTCACCGCGACGCCGCGCTGCTAACACGGCAGTTTTTAGCTCGGCTTCACTCATCACGCCAAATGCCTGCTCAGTGCTGCTATGTTCATGCAGTGCCTGCGCCAGCTCTTGCGGGCTGACGGTGGAAGTACCCAGTTTGGCAACCACTACCCCTGCAGCACTATTGGCGATGGCACAGGCCTCTTCCAGAGATTTACCGGCCGACAGGGCTGTGGCTAAAGAACCAACGACCGTGTCGCCAGCACCGGTGACATCAAACACTTCACGCGCTTGCGTATGCAGTGTTAACACCGCCCCATTTTTACGCAGCAACAACATCCCGTGCTCAGATCGCGTCACCAGCAAGGCTTCCAGATCCAGCTCTTGCAGTAAGGCCTGACCTTTAGCGATCAAATCTTCTTCGTTTTTAACCTTACCGACGATGGCTTCAAATTCCACCATATTCGGTTTGATTAAGGTTGCACCACGGTATTTTTCAAAGCTATCACCCTTCGGATCAATCAGTACTGGCACCTGATGTTTGCGCGCCAACTGAATGATTTCCCGCACGCAGGTCAATGCGCCTTTGGCGTAATCAGACAGGATCAAGACATTAAAACTCGGTAATGCCGCATCCAGTTTTGCCAATAATGGCGCGGGGTCTGCAGTAGAAAACGAATCCTCAAAATCCAGACGGATCAGCTGCTGATTTCCGCTGAGAATACGCAGTTTGGTGATAGTCGGTAGATCAGCAACCTTCACCAGATCAGAGTTAACTTTATGACCCGCCAGCTTCGCTTCCAGACAATCGGCTGCTTCATCTTGACCAACAAAACCCAGCAATGTGGTTTGCCCGCCCAAAGCAGCTATATTTAGCGCCACGTTAGCCGCACCACCCGGACGATCTTCATTTTTTTCGACCTTCACCACCGGCACCGGCGCTTCTGGTGAAATACGACGGGTCGGACCACTCCAATAGCGATCCAACATAATATCGCCCACCACTAACACGCGGGCAGCAGAAAAATCAGGTAAGGTAATGCGCATAGTCATAGTGTTCACTCGATACTGACTTGAATGCGGCGCAGTTTATCACAGCCCAAACAGCTATTCGCCACCCTGACCACCATTTGCTAAACTGATGGGGTTTTTATCTTCTTTTAACCTAAACCCAAAGTAATTGGTGTTGCAGCAAGGCGACAAGTGAACGAGTCCCAATGAGCATAGAGATGCTATGTGATTGGGCGAATGAACGCCGTCAACGACGCTGTAACTTCAAGAACGAAGGGTATATTCACTGGTCATCTGCTATGCGAGCGACACCATTACCTGACTCAGCCCCACGTCTGACGGCTGCTCTGTTTCATCCACGCTACTGGCCACAATGGTTCAGCCAAGCAGTGCTGTGGTTGATCGTGCAACTACCTTATCCGGTGCTCATGCAACTGGGAGCTGCATTAGGCTGGTTATCTATGAAGATCCTGCCACGCCGGGTTTTGATTGCCCGTAAAAACCTGCAATTGGCTTTCCCGGAGTGGGATGAAGCAACCCGCGAACAACATATTCGGGAGAATTTTGCCAACGTAGGCCGTGGTATTTTTGAGACTGGTATCGCTTGGTTTTGGCCTGATCGCCGGATCCGCAAGATCATGCAGGTGGTCGGTGCCGAACATGTCGAACAAGCCGTGGCGAACGGTCAGGGCATGCTGCTGTTATCTGCTCATTTTATGACTTTGGAACTGAATGCCCGCATGTTTGGTATGTTACGCCCGGGTGTTGGCGTCTATCGGCCAAACAAAAATCCGGTGCTGGAATATGCGCAATACACCGGCCGCTGTAAAAGTAACAAATATCTGGTAAACCGACTTGATGTCAAAGGTATGATCAAAGCCCTGCGCCAAGGCGAGGCGCTTTGGTATGCACCCGATCATGATTATGGTCATCATGCCAGCGTGTTTGTGCCGTTTTTAGGTGTTAGTGATGCTGCCACCATCACCGGTACATCAACACTGGCGCGGGTGAAAAATACGGTAGTACTGCCCTGCTACAATATTCGTCTGCCCAAAGGCGGTTATCAGTTGATCATTGAAGCCCCCTTGCAGGGTTACCCCACCGGTGACGATATCGCCGATGCCTCCCGCAGTAATCAAGTGCTGGAGACTGCAGTACGCAAAGCCCCAGCGCAATATATGTGGTTACACCGTCGCTTCAAATCTCGCCCCGATGGCACGCAATTTTTGTATAAACCCGGTGAAGAGCGTTGATCCGTCAAGCTTGCTACATTTAGTTACAAAACCATGTTTTAACCAGGGTTATACTACAGCGCCTCAAAAGGCGCTGTTTTTTCTGGTTTATTATTCATTCGGGATCTTCACATGAAAAAAAATCTGCTCTGTGCCGCTATGTTATTTGCCTCCTGTTCTGCTTTCGCTGCTGAACAGCACGTTCACTGGGATTACAGTGGTGATAAAGGGCCAGAAAACTGGGCTAAATTGACCCCTGAATTTGGTGCCTGTGCGGGTAAAAACCAGACCCCGGTTAACCTGACAGGCTTCATCAAAGCCGACCTGAAACCACTGAAATTCAACTATAAAGTGGGTGGCAGCCAGATCCTGAATAACGGCCATACCGTTCAGGTCGTTTACGATGCTGGCAGCAATGTGGTGATCGACGGCGTCGAATATGAACTGAAGCAATTCCATTTCCATGCGCCTAGTGAAAATGAAATCAAAGGCGAGTCTTATCCACTGGAAGGTCATTTCGTGCACGCCGATAAAAACGGCAATCTGGCCGTCGTTGCGGTGATGTTCAAAGAAGGCAAAGCTAACCCAGTGTTAGAAAATTTGTGGGCCCATTTGCCAGCGAAAGAAGGTGATAAAATCGCGCTGACGCCAGCGCATAACGCATTGGATCTGCTGCCAAAAAATCATGCCTACTACCGTTTCAGCGGTTCACTGACCACCCCGCCTTGCACTGAAGGCGTTCGTTGGATCGTGATGAAAAAGCCTGTATTTGTGTCTAAAGCACAAATTGATGCGTTCAAAAAAGTGATGGGCCACGACAACAATCGTCCACTACAAGCGGTGAATGCCCGCGAAATTCTCGAATAAATTCGCATAAGCCTCTTCCTGTTTGGGTAGAGGCATACCTTGTAAATATCCCTGTTTTTTGCACTTTGATTTTTATTGGCTTGCCGAGTATGGTGAGCAACATCAGCAACAAATCAGGAACCAGCCATCATGTTTTATCATCAGTATTACCCTATCGATGTCGTGAACGGCCCTGGTACACGCTGCACGTTATTTGTTTCTGGCTGCGAACATCAATGTCGCGGCTGTTATAACCAATCCACCTGGCGTGTTGATTCCGGCCACCCGTTTACCGCAGATATGGCCGATCGCATCATCGCCGACCTGAATGATGAGGCGATCAAACGCCGTGGACTAACCCTGTCTGGTGGTGATCCACTGCATCCAGCTAATCAGGCTGATGTACTGGCTCTGGTACAACGTGTGCGAGCCGAATGTCCGGGCAAAGATATCTGGATGTGGACGGGTTATCTGTTAGCGGAATTATCTCCTCGTCAGCAAGAAATCGTGGCACTGATCGATGTGCTGATTGATGGTAAATTTGAACAAGAGTTGGCTGACCCTTCGTTAGTCTGGCGTGGTAGTAGCAATCAAATTGTGCATTACTTACGACCAGAACAAGATCGTGCGTAACTGCGCAGCAAAACCTTTTATTTTTTCAGGCGGTTTTGATACAAAAACGGCCTGTTTTCTCCTATTTTTCACTGTATCTTTTCAACTTTTTTTTGCATGAATAGCAACGATACCTGCCAGTATCTGACTTTTTATTCATACTTAATTCATAGTCAATCAAACCACCTCTTTTGAGTCTTAGTACTGTCGTAAAAAAAGGTTTATCCCTCAGACATTACGCATAAAATACGCCGCGATCAGATGGGCGCAATAGGGATACTGCCATGCTGCTGACACGAACGCGCCTGATACTACTATGTGATTATTGTTAATTTCACCTAAGGAACCGCCATGGCAAACTGGTCTACCACAGACGCCCTAAAAATGTATAACGTTCCCTACTGGGGTGCCGGTTTTTTCCATATCGACGAGCAGGGTCGCGTCATGGTGACGCCAGACAAAACCCGTCTGGACTGCAAGATTGCGCTGGTCGATATCATCGAACAACTGCGTGAGCAAGGTTATGCCGCACCAGTCTTGTTGCGCTTTCCGGATATCATCAAAACCCGCATTAATGCGTTATTTGGTGCCTTCGAACAGGCGATCCAAAGCTATGGCTACAAAGGCCGCTACCAGTGCGTTTACCCGATCAAAGTAAACCAACAAAATCAGGTTATCGAATCAGTCACCCGCGCGTTTGCCGATAAACCGGCGCTGGGTCTGGAAGCCGGTTCGAAGCCAGAACTATTGGCGGTGTTATCGCATCACCATGACCAAGGTTCGGTGATCGTCTGTAACGGTTATAAAGACCGTGAATATGTGCGTCATGCACTGCTGGGTTCGCTGCTCGGCCATCATGTTTATATCGTGGTGGAAAAACCATCGGAGCTGGAGCTGATCCTCGATGAAGCTGCCCGCCTGAATATCACCCCACGCATTGGTGTGCGCGCCCGTTTGGCGGCACAAGGCTCGGGGAAATGGCAATCCAGCGGTGGTGCAAAATCCAAATTTGGTCTGAATGCCGCCCAGATCCTGAGTCTGGTCGAACGTCTGCGCGAAGCCGGTAAGCTCGATTGTCTGCAGTTAGTCCATTTCCACTTAGGCTCACAGATCGCCAATATCCGCGATATTCAGGGTGGTATTCGCGAATGCGGTCGTTTCTATGCCGAACTGCGTAAACTGGGCGCTAACATTGAAGTAGTCGACGTTGGTGGTGGTCTGGGTGTCGATTACGAAGGCTCCCGTTCGCAAAGCCATTGCTCGGCAAACTACAACCTGCGCGAATACGCCAATAACGTCGTTTGGGGGATCGGTGATGTGTGCGAAGAGTTCGGTCTGCCGCACCCGATGATCATCAGCGAATCTGGCCGTGCGATAACCGCACATCATGCCGTACTGATCTCCAATATCGTCGGCATGGAAAGCCAGTTACCAACCTTCCCACCGGAAGCGCCGGGCACTGACGCACCACTGTTGCTGCAAAATATGTGGGACAGCTGGAATGAACTGCATGACAAAGAAGATCCGGGCCTGTTGGAAATTTTCCACGACTCGGTTTCTGATCTGGCGGATGTACACACGCAATACACGCTGGGTCTGCTGACCTTACAACAGCGCGCCTGGGCAGAAGATCTCCATCTCAATCTGTGCCTGAAACTGAAAGACATGCTCAACCCGATCAACCGCATGCATCGTAATCTGCAAGATGAGTTGAATGAGAAGCTGGCCGATAAATGCTTCGTCAATTTCTCACTGTTCCAATCATTGCCGGATGCCTGGGGGATCGACCAGATCTTCCCGATCATGCCATTGAGTGGGCTGGATCAAGCACCAACGCGCCGCGGTGTGATCATGGATATCACCTGCGATTCTGACGGTACGATTAAAGAGTATGTGGATGGCGTCGGTATTGAAAGCACACTGCCAATGCCAGAAATTGACCCAGATAAAACCAGCTATATGGGTTTCTTCTTGGTCGGTGCCTATCAGGAGATTTTGGGTGATTTGCATAATCTGTTTGGTGACACCCACAGTGCAGAAGTGACACTCAATGATAATGGCGACGCGGTGATCACCAATATTATCCGCGGTGATAATGTTGATAACCTGCTGCGTTACGTCAACATCGACACCTCGGTGATCCGTCGTGATTACCAAAAACTGGTGGCGCATCCGTCGTTAAGTGAAGAGACCCGCACTCAGCTGTTGGAAGAGTTGGAAGCCGGTCTGCAAGGCTATGCCTATCTGGAAGATGAATAATTTTTCAGATAGCGATTAGATAAACAAAAAGGGTTCGCATAACCGCGAACCCTTTTTTATTGCGCTCTCAATGCGAGAACAAATTACATCTGATAACTGAAATCAAGGTAATAACTACGTTCTGGTGTCGCATAGCCCGACGCAACGGTGTAATCCTTATCAAACAGATTATCAACACGACCACCAATACGCAGTTGCGGTAAGACATGATAACCCACTGCTGCATCCCATAAGCTATATGGCGCTAATCGGGCTGAGTTATCAAAGCGTTCACTCTGATATTGGCCTGTCAGTGAGGTATCCCATTTTGCCCAGTTTGCAGAACCAGTCCATTTGTAGTTACGCTTAGCACGGCGAGCCAAAGGGGTATCATTTTCCAGATCCTGCGCATCTTTGAAATCAGCACTGATTTTGTGATTTAACCAACCAGTAGCAAATTCACCTTCCAGCTCAATCCCTCTGATTCGAGCACGACCCACATTGCTTGGATACCAGTTACCATCGCTACCAGGAGCCCATTGGATCATCTGGTCAATATCATTGCGATAACCGGTAACACGCCACAATAAGCCTGCCGTGGTCCCTTCCAGTGCCACTTCACTATTTTTTGAAGTTTCTGGTTTCAGATCGGGAGAAACAGAATACGGGGTGTAAAGATCATTAAAGGTTGGCGCACGGAATGCAGTGCCATAACGTGTACTCAAACGATATTCAGGTACAAAATTCCAACCCAAACCCGCTTGCCAGGTGTTATGACGACCATACTGTTGGTTGTCATCAGTACGTCCGCTCAGCTCACCCAACCACTGCTGCCAATGGTATTGTGACAAGGCATAAACACCAACATTGTTACGGCCTTTGTCATCGTTAAAAAAAGCGGTGCCCGATGATTCAGAATCAGCCAGTAAAACGTCACGACGCCAATCGACCCCGCCACCAACACTCCATGGATCGGTGAGCTGATAGTTATTCAGCCAACTGACCTGATATTGATTGGTTTTATAAACCGAATCAGCATCATCACGGGAGATGGTATCTGGGTAATAATACATATCGTTATTGATCAAACTGGTTTTAACTTCCGTCTGATAACGATCTTTTTGGTATTTAGTACCTAACTGATAGTTGGTGTTTTCTTCCCAAGTTTCATCGCGCTCATGCGTTTTGTAATAAGCACTGGAGCCATCACTTTGCACGGTATTGCGTGACCAGTGCATAGCACCATAAACGTTGGTGTTATCGGTCAGTTGATTTTGATAATCCAACATGGCATTACGGCCTAGAAAACCGTGTTTATCGCCATCATTGATACCAGCCACAGGATGCGCGTTATACCCATCTTCCGTTTCATAACCACCAGCCACTTTCAGATGTTGCTGCTGACTAATATCAAAAGAAGAATTGCCGTTGAGGTTTTGGTAGTCACGCGAACCAGCACTACCGTTCAGGCTATGGTGACTTTGCCCTGTCGTGCCGCGGGTAATAATATTGATAACACCACCCATCGCATCAGAACCATAAACAGAGGCACGAGCACCACGCACAAATTCAATGCGTTCCACCTGATTCAGGGGAATGCTGCTGAAATCGGTAGCACCATTGGTCGCACTATTAATGCGAACACCATCCATCAAAACCAGTGTTTCCGCTGAAGTAGTGCCCCGGACGAGAACAGAGGATTGCTGGCCCCGCCCTCCATTAGAAACCATTTCCACACCGGGTAATGTTTTCACTACATCAGCCAGTGAGCGCGCATGTAGTTGTTCAATATCTTTGCGGGTAATAATATTTACCGGTGCCAGCACAGAAGCAGTGGGTTCGGCAAAGCGTGTCGCCGTTACCGTGATCGGCAGGCCAGTAGATTCTTCGGCGTGTGTTGGCGCAGCAATAACCAGCGCCGACAGCACAGAGGCAGTCAGTCGTGTTGACATTTGGGCAATCCCTAGTTCGCGTAGTGGTCCCTAATTGCCATATCAGATGATATGACCCAGATTTTGCTCTGGCAGGTCTTCGGGCTTAGGGGCTGTTATCCTACGGCGATGGCTTCCCACCCAATGGCAGTGCCTGAGTTTGCACTCGGTCGCTTTCGTTCCCCATTACCGCTGCGCGCCAGCTCCGGATTCACACCGGATTCCCTTTTAAGCAGGTTAAGCGCCAGAGAGTCGCGGATTATAGAGAGCGTGGCAGCGACTGTATAGCGGGATTTGACATTTGCTTAACAAAAAACAGCGGATCTTTGCAGAGTCCGCTGTCACATTTTTTGATTTTTTTACCATTAAATCAGGTAGCTGTTGTGTCAGTTGTATTGGTTTGCTGATTATCGGCCAAGGATGCCATTGCTTGCTGCATTCGCTGATTAAAGCTGACAAATTGACCGATCTGATCATCTGATTTTTCTGGATGCTGCTGTTTAGCCACCCAACTTTGCAAATTACCCTGCGAGTCAGGGTTAAACGAAGCAATCATCTGATTAAACATCGATTGTAGCTGAGTCAGATAATCACCTAACTGACTGAAGACATCCGGTAACGCGGCTGCCGCTTGCTGATTATCGGTCAACCCGGATTGGTTGTTGGTAGCATCAGAGTTTGATGTTGAATCAGTCGTTGCCGAGCTATCACTACTTGCATTCGTCAGTGCATCATTGCTGCTGTTACTTTGCCAACCAACGGCCTGTTTTTGATACAGATCTAGCGACAAACTGGTCAACTCACTGTCACTGAGATCCAGCTTCTGTGCCTGCTGTAAAGCGTCGTTGATATTGCCGCCAAAGAAGCTATCTGACAGGTTACCGACCTTATTAACCATGTCTGAGATTGATTTCAATTCACTGCTATTGAGATCACCCTCAACTTTGAAACTAAACTGGGTCGTGTGGCTATAAAAGATGGAACTGTCTGAGTTTGAGTTTTTCGTATCACTTTTTTTCGCATTACCACCTAGTTCACCGTAAGTCTGTAATGCTTTTTTTGCCAAACCACTGTTTTGCTGCTGACGCCATTGCTGCTGATCATCAAATTGGATCGTGATTTTATCGCCTTCTTTTGTCGTTAATTCCAGACTTGCTGACTGCTGACCGGATAAAGCCGCCAAAATACTATTACCAATTTCTTTTGGTGTTTTGGTATTTTTCGTACCATCAGTAGTTTGTGCCGCATCGGTAGCCGTGGCATCAGCTGTCGTGTTATCACCCGTAGCACCATCGGTTGCCTGACCAAACAGATCTTTTTCAAAATCTTTCAGACCCTTCTGGATCAAGTCATAACTTTTATCGATCCCTTTACTCAGCGGATCGGTTAAGGTGCCACTTTTATCCAATTCTTTACGTGCATCAGTGAAGCCTTGATCGATACCTTTACGCGCTTGCCCCAACATTTTTTCCAGCGCTTCATTATCATCACCTGCTTGCTTGCGGGCATTAATCGTATTAGTCACAAATGACAAGACGTTATCGGCAACCTTCTGAAAGTCGAATAACGACTCAGTGCTTTCATCGTCAGCTTGATCAGGCGTCTTTACACTGTAGTTTTTGCCATTGATTGTCAGCGATTGCGACAATGAAAACTGCAGTACCCGGTTACCCAATTTTGCGGAATGGCTCAACGACACTTCATCGTTCGCCTGCGTCGTCGCCTGAGCATTTTTGCCGGTATTACGCTGCGTGCTTTTCAGCATATTTTGCAACGCAGCACTGTTTACTTGATCTAATTTCATGATCATCTCCGAAACCGATTACACGCACGGTTAACTGTATAGCGGCCTGACTGCGCAAAACTTAAGCAGAAAAACTGGACAACCTCGCACAACTGCATACAATTTCCGCCCTTCCTGCCGTGACGGAGTACAACATGACAAACGCAGTCCATTCGGATGCCCTTTATCAGCAACAATTGCACGACAAACAGCAGCGTCTGACGCAATTGCTCGCCCCTTTTCAGGCTCCAATGCCACAAGTGTTTGCCTCCGCGCCCAGTCACTATCGTATGCGAGCCGAATTTCGCATCTGGCATGAAGGCGATGAGCTGTTTTATGTCATGTTTAACAGCGAAACCAAACAACGTTATTACGTACACGAATTTCCCACAGCCAGCTTATTGATCAACCGACTCATGCCACGGGTGCGCGCGCTGATTTGTGCCAACCCAACACTCAAACACAAGCTGTTCCAGATCGATTTTCTCACCACGCTCAGCGGTGAATCGTTGATAAGCCTGCTGTATCACAAAAAACTGGGTGATGAGTGGCAGCCAGCCGCCGCTGAATTACGCCAGGCATTACGCGCAGAGTTTGGTGAAGTTGATGTTGTTGGCCGTGCACACAAACAAAAAATTGTGCTGGAACGCGAATATGTGCTGGAACAGCTGCAAGTTGGTGACCGCACACTCGAATATATGCAGATTGAAAACAGTTTCACGCAGCCGAATGCCGAGATGAATCAGCAGATGCTGGGTTGGGCGATTGATGTCACCACGGGTTGTCAGGGGGATTTGCTGGAACTGTATTGCGGTAACGGTAACTTCTCGCTGGCGCTGGCGAAAAACTTCAATCGCGTGTTAGCGACCGAAATTGCCAAACCCTCGGTGCATGCGGCACAACATAATATCGCTGTGAATAACATTGATAATGTGCAGATATTGCGGATGTCAGCGGAAGAGTTCACGCAAGCGATGAACGGCGAACGTGAGTTTAATCGTCTGCAATGCATCGACTTGCAAAGCTATGAATGCAATACCATTCTGGTCGACCCACCGCGGGCTGGGTTAGATCCGAAGACGCTGGCCATGATCCAGGCTTACGATCAGATCCTGTATATCTCCTGTAACCCAGAAACCTTATGCGACAACCTACAGACCCTGTGTCAGACCCATGTGATCGCCCGTTGTGCGTTGTTTGATCAGTTCCCGTTCACCCACCATATGGAATCAGGTGTCTGGCTGGTGCGGAAATAACGCATAACAAAACGGCGTGCAGGTTAAACCAACACGCCGTTGTTCCTTTGCTTCACTGAATTAATGAATTTCAATTTCCAGTGGCTTATCACCTGTCGGTGTACTCTTCTGCATATGCACGTACAACATGCCATCACTGAACGTGGCACTGACGTTTTCTGCTTTCACATCATCCGGCAATGTGAAACTGCGACTGAAACTACCGTAGTAACGTTCGATGCGATGATGTTTTTCATCGCTCTTTTCCATCTTCCGTTCGCCGGTAATCGTCAGCATGCCGTGGTTAATTTGCAGTTTGACGGCTTCGCGCGGGATTTCCGGAATTTCGACTTTGAGTTGATATTCTTTGTCATCTTCCACAATATCCACAGCAGGTACCCATTCACTGCCAACCATAGATTCCCGACTCATGGATGGGGTCAGGAAAGAACGCTGATAATTGTGGAAAATATCGTCAAGGTCACGGAACGGGTTCCATTTTTCGAGACGCATATAAACCTCCTTTCGGCGCAGGTGAGATCAAAACTAACGATCACGCCTACTATGGTTATAGGACTATATGCACAGAGATCAAGCCTATTTTGCTGGTTTTTTATACGATAGATGCCGCGTGGCGCAACAAACCAAACGCAATCAACCACATCAAAACACCCACCCCGCCATCAATAAATTGTTGCACACGAACACGCTGTAATTGGGGTGCTAACCAGCTGGCAAGCAATGCTAAACCAAAGAACCAGAGGAAAGACGCCGAGATACTGCCCAGTGCAAAACTGAGCTGCTGTACTCGCGGATATTGCCCAGACACTGCGCCTTGGATCATCACGGTATCCAGATAGACATGCGGATTTAACAAGGTCACCGCCAGTGTCATCGTGACCGCCTGAATCCGGGTCATGCCACCTTGCTGCGCTAAGGTTTGAGCCGTGGCTTGCCATGCGCGAACTAAGCTTGACCAGCCGTAACGTAACAAAAATACCGCACCACCCAACGTCAGTAACAATTGTAATGTAAGCGATTGTGCAATCACTTTACCGGCCCCACCCACGCCTAAAGCAATCAAAAAGGCATCGGCCAAAAAACAAAGTGCCGCCACTAATAAGGCATGATTACGACGAATGCCGCGCTCCAGCACAAAGGCATTTTGTGCGCCGATTGGCACGATCAAACTGGCTCCCACCAGCATCCCCTGCAAATAAATGGCTCCGTTCAACATGCTATGTTCATCTCTATTTCGATCATGGCAGCAGCATAAGAAAAGCGTACAATTAAGTAAAATTCATGATTCTTATACGAGATAAGAAAAATTAATGAACCATCTCGACTATAAATTACTGCAAGCGCTCGATGTCGTGTTACGGGAACAAAGTTTTGATCGTGCCGCACAACAGCTGCATCTCACGCAATCGGCGGTATCACAACGCATCAAACAGTTAGAGCTACTGGTGGCACAACCTGTGCTGATCCGCTCACAACCGTTACAACTGACCGCCATGGGGCAATTACTGTTAACGCATTATCAGCAAGTTCAGCAGTTAGAACAGGAGCTGTTACCGCATCTGTCACCCGAGGCACCGGCCAAGCCACTACCGGTCACGATCGCAACCAACGCAGATAGTCTGGCGACCTGGTTGATCCCAGCACTGACACCGCTTTTACAGCCGGGCTTAATTGAACTAAATCTGCTGATTGAAGATGAAAACCGTACCATTGATCGTCTGCGCCATGGGGAGGCGTTTGGTGCGATCACCACGCAGGCCGAACCATTGCCGGGCTGCCAATCTGATTTACTCGGTTTCATGGATTATGTGCTGACCGCATCGCCGGCCTTTATCCGGCAATATTTTCCCGACGGGCTGAGCGAACACGCATTACGTAAAGCGCCCGGAGTGGCTTTTGATCAACGCGACGATATGCATGTGGGTTTTGTGGCGCAACATTTTGGCTTACCACCCGGCAGTTATCCCTGCCATACCGTGCGCTCATCAGAAGCGTTTGTGGCTTTAGCAAAAGCGGGAGTGGCTTATTGTCTGATCCCAAAATTGCAAATCAGTGCAGAATTACTCAGCGGTGAATTGGTGGAATTGATGCCGCAGACGCCGCTACGTGAACGCACGCTGTATTGGCAACGCTGGGTGTTGGAACGCGGTATTTACCGGCAGATCTCACAGCATTTATTGGATTGGTGTCATCAAATCTTGCCCCAACAATAAAGTAACTATTTAAGGCAACTATCTGATTTAGCACATTCAGGCGGTAATACAGGTCTGGCATCCTGAGCATGATTGTCTGATAATCAAACAATCATGCCGACAACAACAATAAAAGGACGGGATATGTCTTTGCGTCACTCGATTACCGGCGGATTTATTTTATGTACGCTATTTAACCTTCCTGCACAGGCTTGCAGCGACGATAGCTGTTATCCCACATGGGATCTGAAGCGCGATCTGCTCGACACCTGCAATAATACGCCGTTTCTTTCACCGGCAAACGATAGCCGGGTTAATCTCCAACTGTTGCTGGCTGATTACGTTCATACGCCACTGCCAACCTCGAGTGCAGATAATTACTATAAAGATCAAGGTTATGCGCAAGTCCCGTTTCCGGTTGATTTATCTGATGACACGGAAAGTTCAACGACCGAAACCACAGCACAACCCTCACCACTGACCAATCAGGCCTTGCAACTCGGCATGACCAGTGAAGCCGTCAGCACTCTGCTTACACAAAATAACACCTGGGAAGGTAGTCGTTGTGCCTCCAACAACCAGCAAACGGCACTGACTTATTTACAACAACTAGCGAAAGCAACAGATATTCCCGCAGAAGAGCGTCAATCGCTGGCACAAAGCCGTATCGCTATTCTGCAAAGCTGCGATGCCGACCAAAGCCAGCAATCAGGGCTGTTACCCGCCAATATTCAATCTCCATCCGGTCTGTTATTTGCCAACTATCTGCAGGGTGCACTGGCGTTTTATAACGGTGATTTCACCCAAGCATTAGTCTCTTTTAACGCATTGAGCCTCAGCACACAGCCTTGGTTAAAAGAAACCGCGAGTTACATGAAAGGTCGTGTCTTTTTAAATTCCGCACAACAAGACGCCTTTGATGACATGGGGTTTCCCAATAACGAAAAGATCGATATAGCCTCGCTGCAAGCAGCAGAATCAGCCTTTAACAGTTACTTGACCGATTATCCGCAAGGGCAATACACGGCATCGGCGAAAGGGTTATTACGCCGGGTGTATTGGCTCATGAATGATCAAAAACGCTTGGCGCAGTCTTATGCCTACTGGTTTGAACACCCAACCAAAGAAGCGAATATCTCCAGCAATCAGTTGGTACAAGAGATTGATAACAAACTACTGTTATCCACCAGCAACGTGGATAACATCGACGATCCGCAATTATTGACCATAATCGACCTGATGCTGATGCGACAACGTAACAGTGATGACAGTCGGCCACCGTTTACATTGGCACAATTAGAGGCTCAGCAGGCCCGGTTTGCCAAACAACCGGCGCTTTATACTTACTTGCTGGGCGCATACGCCTTATATGTCGAAAAAGATGCCAATAAAACACTGTCTATTTTGTCAAAAGAACCGATTGATAAACCATTGGATTATCTGACGTTCAGTCAACAAACTCTGCGTGGTTTTGCGTTGGAAAGTAATGAACAATGGGCGCAAGCCGAGCAATTGTGGCTGAAATTATTACCACTGGCGAAACAACCTTTACAACGACAACAGTTGGAATTGGCATTAGCGATGAATTATGAGCGAAACGAAAAACTCGCTCAGATCTTTGCGCATAATTCGCTGATTAAAACGCCCATGGTACGGGAGATTTTGCTGCGTAATGTGGCCAGTCCGGCGTTATTACGGCAACAGGTAGGAAAACCGGCCTCTGTCCAAGAGCACGATGTCGCCTTATTTACACTGTTATATAAGGATCTCACCCACGGCTTTTATGCTGATTTCCTAAACGACATAAAACAATTGCCGGAAAAAGCCGGCACCGAACCGCTGTTTATGGGCTTTACCTATAACGCGCAACAAGCGCTAGCACTGTTCCAGTGGGATGGCAAAAACGCCACCGAATATCAGTGCCCAGCGTTGAGTGAAGTGGCGCAAACATTGCGGGATGATAAGAACAACTCACGCGCCCTGAACTGTCTGGGGGAGTTTGTCTTCCGCCATGGCTTGGATGATTTCCCGCTCAATAACCAACCAGAAAACCATGAATTGGGCGGAACCACCACACAATTTGCCGGAAAATTGTTTTCCCGATTAGATGGTTATCAACAAGTCATAGCGAACAAAGCGACGGCACATGACGATAAAGCCTATGCGTTGTATCGTGCGGTGAACTGTTTTGCACCGAGCGGTTATAACAGCTGCGGCTCACAAGAAGTCCCCATTGAACAACGCAAGCAATGGTTCCACACGTTGAAATCGCAATATGGCGATACCCGGTGGGGTCAGCAACTTAAATATTATTGGTAATGCGTAACACTCGTTTGTGGTTCATGTTGCTGGCCGGCCTCTTCCTCCTGCCAGCACAAGCCAACGTAAATGCAGACGACTACCACGAATTCTGGCTATGGAGTGCCGTTCGCCCACAACCGGTGCTGGCACAAGCGCAGTCACTGTATATCCTGCAAGGACAAGTCAGCGAACGCCGCGGGCAAAGTCTGTTTATTCCGCAAGGTATTACCGTTCCTCGTCTCCGGCACGGTCAGATCTGGCTGACCTATCGGGTGGAAACCCTGCATTGGTCTGAGGCTATTTTTACTGCCATTTCACAACAGCTCATTCGCTGGCAAAAACAGGGCAATCCGGTAGTTGGTATCCAGATCGATTTTGATGCCCGCACGTTGCGCATGCAGCAATACCTTGCCTTTTTACAGCACTTACGCCAACAGTTACCAGAACACTATGCATTAAGCATCACCGGCTTACTCGACTGGAGCAATAACAGCTCACCCGAGGTGGTTAATCAGTTAAATGGCATTGTTGATGAAGTGGTAGTACAAACTTATCAGGGCAAAAAGACGATAAAAAACTACGCCGCCTACCTGCCCCGGCTGGCACAATTGCGGATCCCATTTAAGATCGGACTGGTACAGCACGGCGAATGGCAAGCACCGTACTATTTAGAAACAGCCCCCTTCTTTCGGGGTTATGTGGTGTTTTTAGTCAATGATTAAAATGAAATAGCTAATTTTAAGCGTTATTTCTCAACTGCCGTAACAGCAATAATAATGCCGCCACACTGCGTGCTTCATGAAATTCAGGATGATCCAACAGCGCTTCGGCGTCATGAAGCGGCCATGGCACAATTTCCAGTGGCTCTGGTTCATCACCTACCAATTGTTGTGGATACAACCCTTGCGCCAGAAAGATGGCCATGCGGGCATTCATAAAACCGGGTGCCAAAGAAACCTGTTTTAAAAAGGTAAGCTGATTGGCCGCCATACCAACTTCTTCCTGTAGTTCGCGATTTGCCGCTTCGACATCTGTCTCGCCTGCATCTACTAAGCCTTTGGGAAAACCCAGCTCATAGGCGTGTGTACCCGCTGCGTATTCTCTGACCAGTAACAAAGTACCATCGGACTGCACAGGTACAATCATCACCGCATGACGATTACCACCGGGGATCCGTTCATAGACCCGCTCTTCACCATTACTGAAACGCAGATGTAAAGCCTCAACCCGGAATAGGCGACTCTGCGCGACAACATCGCGTTGCAGAATTTCAGGTAAAATATGGTCTGATTTAGCCGGCTTCTCTGACATAAAGATCGCATAATGTTAAAAAACGGTAACAACAGTATATCGCCACCGATTAACACTGTCTTTGTCGATATTCTGTGATTTTATTACCAGTTTCATCAGACACATTGGCAAATGGTTGTGTCATGCGAGTTCACATAGCAAAATGAAGAACCCTAGACCTGGGCATCAATATAAAGAGAACAAAAATGAGGCTATTGGCTATCCAACATTGGATACTAGGTGAACGAGGGCTTGTTTTGCTACAACGCAGTGTTGTCCTGGTTTTACTCTTAGGTGGCAGTTATCAACTGGCACAACTTAGCTGGCGATTATTACCCGCCCCCAAATCAGCAACCTCGGCGTCTATTAGCCCCAAACAATCCGTACAGCCGGATGTAAACGCCACTAACCAGCAGCAGCGCCTGTCAATTATTCGTGATGCCAAGCTATTCGGTGCTGCAGTAGAAGATACAACCCCGACTACCGCACCCAAAAGTCGCCTGAATGCACAACTCACGGGGATCATGGCCAGCAGTATTGCCAGCCGTTCGATCGCTATCATCGCCCGTGATGGAAAACAGCAAAGTTACGTGATTGGTGATGTTATTCAGGGCACCGATGCTCAGATTATCAATATTCTGCCTGATCGCGTCATCATCAAACGTCAACAACAGCAGGAAGCGTTATTGCTGGATGAAAATCCTATGACAGCGCCAACTACAACCCCTACACTGAATAACAGCAGCTTACCCAATGTCAGACAGCAACTACTGAAAAATCCAGGGCAGCTGATGGATTATCTAACGATAGCGCCAGTTAGAGAAAATAATCAGTTAAAAGGCTATCGTTTAAATCCGGGCCGAAATCCAGAGATATTTAATCAGCTAGGCTTGCAACCCAATGATCTTGCTATCAGTATCAATGGGTTAGATCTGCGCAACAATGCCGAAGCTACGCAGGCCATGCAACAACTTGCGCATCAGACGGAAATGAATATCTCGGTAGAACGAAATGGCGAAACACAGGATATTTATGTCAATCTGGCACAACCATAAGCACGTGGAGTGATAAGCCAAAGATGAAACAATTTCTCAAGCGCAGTCTGATCATCAGTTGCCTGTTCACACAACTCAACGTGCAACCACTCTGGGCGGCCGAATACTCGGCCAGTTTCAAAGGCACGGATATTCAAGAGTTTATTAACACCGTTGGTAAAAATCTGAATAAAACCATCGTGGTCGATCCCGGCATTCGTGGCACCATCAACGTACGCAGTTATGATCTGCTCAATGAAGAACAGTATTACCAATTTTTCCTAAGCGTATTAGAGGTTTATGGTTTTGCTGTGGTGCCAATGCCAAATGGCATTCTGAAAGTGGTGAAAGCACAAAATGCGAAAACCTCCGCCATTCCCGTCACAGATGATATCCATCCGGGTAGTGGTGACGAGATGGTTACTCGCGTGGTGCCGGTACGTAATATTTCGGTTCGTGAACTGGCACCTTTGCTGCGTCAACTAAACGACAATGCCGGTGGTGGTAATGTAGTGCATTACGAACCCTCCAACGTGTTGTTATTAACCGGACGCGCAGCTGTCGTTAATCGACTCGTCGAAATTGTCCATCGGGTGGATAAAGTCGGTGATGAAAATGTCGACATTATTAAACTCAAATATGCGTCAGCCAGTGAAATGGTGCGCTTAATCACCGCGTTAACCAAAAACGATAAAAATGCACTGACCAGTGTATTAACACCAAAATTAGTTGCCGATGAACGCACTAATTCGGTCGTGATCAGCGGTGACAACCAATCCCGTCAGCGACTGGTGACGATGATCCGTCAGTTAGATCGTGAACAACAAAGTCAGGGCAATACCCGCGTTTTCTATCTTAAATATGCCAAAGCCAAAAATCTGGTGGATGTATTATCGGGTTCCAGTAAAACCATTCAGCAAGATAAACAAGGTGGCAGCACAACAACCAACACGTCGAATGCAACAGCCAGCAACTCAGGTTCAGGCAGTAATGCGTTTAATGGCAAAGATCTCAGCATTGTTGCCGATGAACAAACCAATGCACTCGTGATCACTGCGCAACCCGATATCATGCAGGAACTAGAGCGTATTATTGCCAAATTGGATATTCGCCGCGCGCAAGTGCTGGTCGAAGCCATCATCGTGGAAGTACAAGATGGCGACGCTTTTAATCTGGGTGTGCAATGGGCCAATAAAAATGGTGGTGGTACACAATTCACCGCAACCGGCTTACCAACAACCACCGTCGCCAATGCTGCATTGGAATATAAAAATGATGGGGCATTTTCCAGCACAACCACCTCAGCCCTCAGCAGTTTTAACGGTCTCGCAGCGGGTTTTTATTCCGGTGATTGGGCCGGGTTAGTGACAGCGCTGTCCAGTAATACCAAGAGCAATATTCTGGCCACACCGAGTATTGTCACCCTGGATAACAAAGAAGCCTCTTTTAACGTGGGTCAGGAAGTTCCGGTTATTTCCGGTAGTCAATCCAGCACCACAGGCAGTGTGTTTAATACCGTAGAACGTAAAACAGTGGGCACAAAACTGAAAGTAACCCCGCAGATCAACGAAGGCGATTCCGTGTTAATGGATATTGAACAGGAAGTATCCAGTGTTGCTACGTCAACATCCACCAGCAGTTCATCAACCAGCAGTGCCAGTCTGGGCGATACGTTTAATACCCGTACCGTAAAAAATGCGGTGTTAGTGAAAAGTGGTGAAACTGTTGTACTTGGTGGTTTACTCAGTAACAACACCTCTGAATCAACTTACAAAGTGCCTTTGTTGGGTGATATTCCGGTATTAGGTTATCTGTTCCGTTACAACAGCACCTCGAAAACCAAACAGAATCTGATGGTCTTCATTCATCCAACTATATTGCGAGATCCGATTACGTATACCGGTGTATCCAGCAGCAAATACAACCTGTTCCGGGCTGAGCAGTTATCGCAGGAACAAGATACCGATAGTTTATCGCCTGCAGTGGAACGTCCAATTTTGCCCGCTTATGGCACGAATGCGACCTTGTCGCCGAAAATGAAAGCCTTATTGGAACAACAAGCAAAAGGTGTGCAGTAATGGCACTGCTCTCTACAACATCGGAAACCTTGCATCCGTCTTTGCAAGGTTTGCGGTTAAATTTTGCCTTTGCCCGTGATCACGGTGTGTTGTTGCAATGGCAACACGCCGAGCCGGTGTTGTTCTGTCGTACTGGCGTCAGCAATCAAACATTACAAGAAGTCCGTCGCTTATTGCGCCAGCCGTTCCAGTTACGTTGGTTGACTACCGAAGCCTTTGAGCAACAACTGACGGAAGACTATCAGCGTGACTCATCTGAAGCACGTCAAATGATGGAAGACATTGGTAATGAAGCCGATTTTTTCACGCTGGCAGAAGAGCTGCCAACCAATGAAGATCTGCTGGATGCCGATGATGATGCGCCGATTATTCGTCTGATTAATGCCATGCTCAGTGAAGCCATCAAATTAGAAGCGTCCGATATTCATATTGAGACCTTTGAAAAACACCTCGCCATCCGTTTCCGTATTGATGGTGTGTTACGCGAGATCTTACGACCGCAACGTAAATTAGCCTCGCTGCTGGTTTCGCGTATCAAGGTCATGGCAAAGCTGGATATCGCTGAAAAACGCGTGCCGCAAGATGGTCGTATTAGTTTGCGGATTGGTGGTCGAGCGGTTGACGTCCGTGTCTCGACGATGCCATCGAGTTATGGCGAACGGGTCGTGTTACGTTTGTTGGATAAAAACAATGTACGCCTGGAGCTCAAACAGCTGGGTATGGTGGATGCAGATCGGGCACATATCGCCGACTTGATCCGCAAACCACATGGCATCATTCTGGTGACCGGCCCAACCGGTTCAGGTAAATCCACCACGCTGTATGCGGCACTATCCGAGATCAATACCAAAGATCGTAACATTCTGACGGTCGAAGACCCTATTGAATATGACCTTGAAGGGGTTGGCCAAACACAGGTTAATCCGAAAGTCGACATGACCTTTGCGCGCGGGTTACGCGCCATTTTGCGCCAGGATCCTGATGTCGTGATGGTTGGCGAAATCCGCGATCTGGAAACAGCCCAAATTGCTGTGCAAGCCTCGTTGACCGGTCATTTAGTGTTATCCACATTACATACCAATACCGCGATTGGCTCTATCACCCGTCTGCGCGATATGGGCATTGAGACATTCTTGTTATCAACTTCCTTGCTCGGCGTATTGGCACAACGTTTAGTGCGCACTTTATGCCCGGAATGTAAACAACCACAGCCGCTGAGTGAAGAAGAACGCCTGCGCTACGATCTGCCCATTGGGGCTCGCCATCTGTATACCGCCAAAGGTTGTGAAGCCTGTAATTTTACCGGTTACAAAGGGCGTACCGGTATTTATGAACTGCTGATTGTCGATGAAGCAGTGCGTGAAGCGATCCACAGTAATAAAGGTGAACTGGAAATTGAGCACTTGATCCGCAGCAAAACGCCGAGCATTCGAGCGGATGGCCTGCAGAAAGTCGTAAACGGTGAGACGACATTGGAAGAAGTCTTGCGTGTGACGCGGGAGGACTAACATGTCAGCGTTTGCATATCAGGCGCTGGACGCAAAAGGCCGGCGCAAAGAAGGCATGATCGAAGCCGATTCCCCCCGGCAGGCTCGGCAAGTATTACGTGAGCAAGGGCTTACGCCACTATCACTCACGGAAGCGGTTGAACAAGTCCGCCAACAAACACAAAACCGCAGTTGGCTACAACCCAAGATCAGCACCAATGAACTGGCATTATTGACCCGGCAATTAGCGACGCTGGTTGCAGCCGCATTACCAATTGAAGAAGCACTGAGAGCCGTTTCGCAGCAGACCGAAAAAGCCAAATTAAGCACCTTGATTGCAGCCGTTCGGACCAAGGTACTGGAGGGGCATTCGCTGGCAGATGGCCTATCGGCATTTCCATCGATTTTTGATCCGCTTTATCGCGCTATGGTTGCTGCCGGAGAAAAATCCGGGCATCTCGACACTGTGCTCGATCGGCTGGCCGACTACACCGAACAGCGTCAGCAAATGAAAAGTAAATTGCTGCAGGCGATGATCTATCCCATCATCCTGACCTTGGTTGCCATCAGTGTTATTTCCATCCTGCTGGCGACCGTCGTGCCCAAAGTGGTTGAACAGTTTATTCATATGAAACAACAGCTGCCGTTCAGCACCCGTTTTTTAATGGGAGCCAGTGATCTGGTACGCGACTATGGGCTGTGGTTTTTATTACTGCTGGCGATTTTAGCCATCGTTTGGGGTAGTTGGGTAAAAAAACCACTCCATCGTCGGCAATACCATGCTCTGTTGCTACGATTACCCGTTATCGGGCGTGTCAGTCGAGGGCTGAACACCGCACGGTTTGCCCGCACCTTAAGCATACTAAACTCGAGCGCCGTACCGTTGTTAGATGGTATGCGCATCAGTGGCGATGTATTAAGTAATGATGAAGCGAAGATCCGGGTAGCGGAAGCATCCGAACGGGTGCGGGAAGGCAGTAGTTTGCGGGCGGCATTGGAACAAACCAAACTGTTTCCGCCGATGATGTTGCATATGATTGCTTCCGGTGAACGCAGCGGTGAATTGGATAACATGTTAGAACGTGCCGCCGATAACCAGGATCGGGAATTCGAAAGTCAGGTCAATATCGCGCTGAGCATTTTTGAACCGGCCTTAGTCGTAAGTATGGCCGTCATTGTGCTGTTTATCGTCTTAGCTATTTTACAACCGATCCTAGAACTCAATAACATGGTCGGACGTTAGTTTTTATTTTTATTACTGAAAGGGGTTATGCATGCAACGCAGACAACAAAGCGGCTTTACGCTGCTGGAAATCATGGTCGTTATCGTGATATTAGGCATTTTAGCCAGTCTGATCGTCCCCAACTTGATGGGTAATAAAGATCAGGCAGATCATCAAAAAGCAGTCAGTGACATTGTGGCACTGGAAAATGCATTAGACATGTACAAACTGGATAACAGCCGTTATCCCACCACCGATCAGGGTTTAAACGCGTTAATTACCAAACCAGATAGCGAGCCGGCACCTAAAAACTACAAAGAAGGTGGTTATATCAAGCGTCTACCTTCCGATCCTTGGCAGGGTGAATATCAATTACTCAGCCCTGGCGAACATGGCAGTATTGATGTGTTTTCAATGGGGCCAGATGGTCAGGCAGGTACTGACGATGATATCGGCAACTGGAATCTAGATAAAAAACGAGACAATCAACAGTGATGCAAAGACGTATGCGTGGTTTCACGCTGATTGAAATTATGCTGGTTATCGTGATCATCGGCTGCGCCGCAGGGATCGTTGTATTGTCGATCCCAGGTGGCCCGAATCCAAAACTCGGTGGCAACTTAGCAGAAGAAAGCCAGCAATTAGCCTCCACCATTCAGGTCATGAGCGAACAGGCAACACAACAAGGGCGTACGATTGGGTTGCATATTTCCGAGCATGGTTATCAATTTATGATCCGGCAGGAAAGCGCCCCAAGCAATGATGAGAGCACCACTCAAACAACAACGAAATCATTGGATACGTTATTGGATTGGGATCATCAATCGTGGCAGCCGTATAAAAGCGAGAAATTGCGCACTACTGGTGAGTTTGATGAAAAAATATCACTGGCGCTAACTTTGGACGGACTACAACTGCAGGATGAAGACAACCATTTAGGCCGTTCAGAGCCACAATGGTTTGATACCGATAACCAGTTAACGGCTAAAACCCCGCAAATACTGTTATTACCCAGCGGGGAAATCACACCGTTCTCGCTCACTATGCAAGAACATGGCAGTGATAATACGCAATTCCGTCAAATCAACGGCTTAGAAAATGGTCAGATCGATGTGCTGACGACACAAACGGATCAGCTTGCCGGAGGGCACTCTTGAATTGTCGTGGTATGACTTTGCTGGAAGTCATGGTTGCGATGGCCATTTTTGCTATCGCGGGCATTACATTGATGAAGACCGTCACAGAGCAGGTCGTGGCACTGGCTACACTGGAAGACAAAACGTTCGCCAGCTGGGTGGCAGATAACCAGCTGGCTACTATTCGCTTGACCGAAAAATGGCCCAATCTGACATGGAGTAATGGTCAGGAAGAGATGGCCGGACGCACCTATTACTGGCGTTGGCATGGCGTAGAAACTGCTGATCCATCGTTTCGCGCCGTGGATGTTGAGGTTCGTGATACAGAAAAAGCATCCGATCCGCGCGCAACGCTGCGCAGCTACGTCGCGAAGAACTAACCATGCTGCCTGCATCGATCCCTTCTAAATTACGTCATACCGGATTCACCTTATTAGAGGTCTTACTGGCACTGGTCATCTTTGCCATCTTAAGCCTGAGTGCCTATGCCGTCTTGCAAGGTGTTATGCGTAATGATGAGGTTTCCCAAGCCAAAATAGCCCGGTTATCCGAGTTACAACGAAGTTTTGCAACGTTATCACGTGATTTCACACAAATACTGCCGCGCGCAACCCGAGTTAATGGCGAAGCCACAACCACGTTATTTCAAGCTGAACGTTTCCAGTCAGAAAGTGATGACTGGGCGGTGATGTTTGTTCGCGCCGGCTGGCTAAATCCCGGTGGGGAATTACACCGTTCAGAATTACAAAAAGTGGGTTACCGGTTGCGACAACATACCTTGGAAAGACTGACTTATTTGTATCCTGATGCAGTTACAGGGACTGAACCGACCGTCACACCATTACTCAATCATGTATCAACATTCACACTGCGATTTTATAAAAATGGTGCATGGTTAACCCAGTGGATGACCCCCACAGTACTGCCAGCAGCCGTTGAAGTTACACTCACGCTCGATGATTACGGCACCATTCGGCGGCTGTTTTTATTGACCGATACTACTTCCACCACCAGTAGTGGAGGCAGTTGATGAAACAACAGCGAGGGATGGCTCTGTTGGTGGTCTTATTACTGCTGGCCGTTATGGTGACCATGGCCAGCAGCATGACACAGCGTTTTCGCATGGAATGGCAACGTACCTATAACCAGCAATTACAGTTACAAAATTACTGGTATCTGCTTGGTTCCGAAGCCCTGATCACGAAAGTGCTAATACAAGATTTAAAAGACAGCCCGGAAAAGACATCGCTGGCGCAATATTGGGCCAACGAGAGCCAAATATTTCCCGTCGAAACAGCGATGTTGCAAGGGGTTGTCCGCGATTCACAAGCCTGTTTTAATTTGAATTCCCTGAGCACCACAGGTTCAGGTTCAGAAGAAACGACCACGAGTGCCAGTGCGTTATATCGTGCAAATGTTTTCCGCCAGTTATTAATCAGTTTAAAAGTAGAAGATTATCGTGCTCAGCAAATCACTGCAGCACTACAAGACTGGTTAGATGATAACACCACCGCCCGCTCGTTAGGCGCCGAAGACAGTGAATATGAAGCACTGCCCCACCCCTACCTACCAGCCAATGGCCTGATGCAAGATGTCAGCGAACTGCGTGCCGTCAAAGGTGTCGATGCTGTACTCTACCGCCAGTTATTACCATTGGTGTGTGTGATCCCAGAGAAAACGCTGCAGATAAACGTCAATACGTTACGCACCATTCAAGCGCCCTTACTGGCAGCACTCTTTCTCAATAATATCAGTGTGGATGATGCGCGTAACATATTAGAACAACGCCCGCGCGAAGGTTGGAACAGTGTGGCAGAATTCCTGGAGCTGGGAACATTAAGCAACACAGCCGCAGCTGGAGATCAGGTACAATCGGCACTGACCATAAAAAGTTTCTATTTTCTGGCAACCTTACAAGCCGAGAGCGATCATTATCAGACTCGTATCGTCAGTTTGTTTCAACGACAAAGTAATAATCAGGTGACTGTTATCCGTCGTCACTTTGGAGGGTTAGAGTGAACGAATTCTTACTGATACGACTGGGTTCCCGCCATCAGGATAACGTGTACTGGTTGGTGTGGTCGGCCACCCAGCAAGAAGTGATCGCCAGTGGGCAACTCAACAATGCGACACAATTATCTGAGCTGGCAGAACGCGCAGGTCATCGTCCTGTTATTGTGCTCGTGCCGGGCTGTGATGTTATTTTTCGTGAACTGACATTACCAGGGCGACTCAATGCGCAAACGATGCAGGCTTTGCCTTTTATGCTGGAAGACGATGTCGCCAGTGATGTAGAAAAACTGCATATCACCGTATTACAGCACGAAGGTCAGCAGGTGAAAATCGCAGCAGTTGAGCAAGAACAGATGCAGCACTGGCTAGCCTGGCTAAGCGATGCCGGACTAACCGCGCAACAACTGTTACCGGATGTGCTCGCACTGCCACAACCAACAGACAATGGCTGGTCACTACTCCAGTTAGGCGCACAATGGCTGATACGCCAGAATACATGGCAAGGAGCGGTGGTTGATGATAGCTGGTTACCTGTTTGGATAAGCAGCCATGAGCAATTGCCGCATTTACAAAGCTATACACCTGCACCCGATGGTATCGCTGCCGAATGGCAAATATCCTTGTGTGAATTGCCTATGCAGCTGCTGGCTCAAAATCTGCCGGCAGAACAGGCTAATTTACTGCAAGGTGTTTACCGCTCTGTCGCACCATGGAAAAAGCAATGGGCCCGCTGGCGCCTTCCTGCCGCGCTGGCCGGATTATGGTTATTGTTAGTCGCAGCCAATCAAGGCATCGAATATGTTCAGTTACACACGCAGCAGCAGCAATTACAGCAACAAATGACCTCGTTATACCGGCAACTATTTCCAGAAGAAAAACGGGTGATTAATCCGAGAGTGCAACTGAAACAACATTTAGATGCACTGCAACAAACGCCGCTATCTAATAGTTTTCTCAGCCAATTAGCCTCATTGGCCCCGCTATTACATCAAACATCAGGGCTTGAACTACAGCAATTACAATTTGATAGCAGTAAACAGGAATTCCGATTACAAATCAGTGCCCGCGACTTCCAGACACTGGAGCAATTCCGCCAGCAGGCCAGCACGATTTTCGAAACAGAAACCACCAACATGCAAAATCAGGATGGAAAAGTCAGGGGCATGCTGATGGTAAGGAGTAAATCATGAAGCAGTGGTGGTTAAATCTGGCAGCGCGTGAACGCCGTGTTTTACTGTTGGGCGGCTTTGCCGTATTTTTTGCCCTTCTCTATTGGGAAGGCTGGCATCCACTACAACAAAATTTGCAACAAAGCCGTACTCAGGTTCAGCAGTTACGCCAGCAGTTAAATTGGATGCGTGAACAAGCGCCGCTGGTTAACCAACTAAAACAAACCGGCCGCACCAATGCACCAACCAACATTGATATCGCCAGTGCACTGACCGCGAGTAGCCAAACACAACAGCTCGTATTAAAGCGTATTCAGCCACAGGGAGAAAATGCCCAAGTTGAACTTGCAACCATCGATTTTGCGCAATTATTGGCTTGGTTAGATCTGCTGGAACAACAATACGGCATCACACCACAACAAATAGAGCTGCAATCACTACCGGATCTGGCCGGCAAAGTGCAAGTGAAGCGCTTATTACTGGGCAGAAACAAAAAATAATCCGATGATAAAAAACTATTTATTGCGCCGTCCGCTGCTATTAATACTGTTTTTGCTTGGCTACTTGCTCTTTTTGCTGGTCTCGCTACCAGCCGCGCAGACCCTGCCACGCTTACCGCTGCCTGCCGGTCTGCAGGTACGCAATATTAATGGTACCTTATGGCAGGGCAGCATCAGCGAAATTAGTTGGCAAAAATACCGGTTACGCAATTTGCAGTGGGAAGTGCTATTCAGCCAGCTATGGTTAGGCATGCCCACCATAAAATTAGACATTCAGGATCCGGAAACTATCACAGCAACTGGCACGATAGGTTGGCGGGGGAGATGGCATCTGAATGACTGGCGCATCAAAACCGCTGCTAACACTTTACAAAACTGGGCTCCGGCTCCCCTACCAATTAATGCAGCGGGCACCTTACAACTCAATATTGAACAACTGGTTGTTGATCACCAAGCCTGCCAGACCTTAACTGGGCAACTCAATTGGCAAGAAGCGTTACTAAATACACCATCAGGCGCTTTAGTATTAGGCAATCCAATCGCAAACCTTAACTGCCAAAATAACGCGTTTACCGCCGCGATTAAGCAAGACTCCGCCGCCCTACATAGCCAGGTTTCATTACAACTCAACCTGCAGGGGCAATATAAATTACAGGCCACTTTACGCCCCGATACTGAATTACCGGATGGTTTACATTCCGCACTCAGTTGGTTAGGCTCACCTGACAACAATGGCAATATCCTCACCAAACAGGAAGGATACTTACCTTATTTTTGATATTGCTATCACGAACACATAAAAGTTGGGATACATCGCGGTTAACGGCGAATAATCAGGCTATTATGCTGCCTGAAACATTTACATAAATATTATAAAGAACAAAGAGCAAGGATGGTGTCGTTATCATGAATAGTGCCGCCGCAAAGATCCCGTTGCGTTCAGCGACGCGGATCATGCTGTTTTATACCGTGTTATCACTGGCCTGGTTTTATTTTTCCAGTCATGAATTATCCCCCTCAGGTGCCAACAATATATCACCGTTTAACGGTATGACATTTTGGGTCACACTGACGACCTTCATCACCGGTATTACTGTCAGTATTTTTTTTCTGCTGGTCTGGCGACAACAATATCTGCAACACCAGCAGGATATGGTGCGTTGCGTGGCGGAAAAAGACCGCTTATTACACCATTTCTTCGATCTGCCATTACAAGGTATGGCAATTACCACTAATGCGCATGGCCATTGGTTACAGTTCAACGATTATCTGTGTACCCTCTTTGACTCACCTCGCGCCGCTTTAGCAGAGCTGAATCTGTTAGCACTTACCCATCCCGATGATCGGCTTAACGACCTGCATGAGTGGGAACTGATGCAATCAGGTCAGTCGCAAGGTTATCGCCGGGAAAAACGCTTTGTACGCCTTGATGGCTCAATTTTATACGCCATCATTGATAGCCGTTGCATACGTAATGCCGAAGGTAAAATTGACTGCGTCATTAACGTGATTGAGGATATTACTGCACGTAAAAACAGTGAATTACATCTGATCAGACAAAATAATCTCTATGACATGTTATCGCAGACCAATCAGGTCATTGTACGTAGTCAAGATCGTCTGGCGTTATTACAAAATATCTGCCGGATTGCCGTACAGCATGGCGGTTTTGTTTTTGCCTGGGTGTGTTTGCTGGAGCAAGAAAAAACCAGCAATGCGGCCAGTTATGGCCATGATCATGGCTTTCTGCAATTCATTGATGCTTATCGGCAACAAGTACGACAACGAACTGGCGCGGAACCGCGTTTTTTAGTCCCAACCGATAGAGCGATTGCCAATAATACACATTTAATTTTGAATCACTTCCTGATGGATGAATCCGTACGGCCATTTCATGATGCCGCTACAAAAGCGGGTTTCCAATCTGCAGGCTATTTTGTGATCCGGGAAAATGGCCGCGTGATTGGCGCACTGAACTTGTATGCCGATGAGCCTGATTTTTTCTCCTCTGCTGTGTTAGCCACCCTCAATGACATGGTCATGGACGTTACTTACGCCTTGGATATGCTACTGCAGGCGAAAGAACGCGCCAGTGCGCTGGCAGCATTACAAAATGCCGGTGAAGTAATTGATGCCAGCCCAACCGTGTTATTCCGTTGGCAACCCAATTCCAGCTGGAAACTGGAATATGTTTCCAGCAACGTTCAACGGTGGGGTTATCAGGCAGATGATTTTATTCATGGTCAGCTGACCATGAGTGATTTATTACACCCGGAAGATCTGCATCGGGTGTGGGCGGAAGTGATCCGGCATATTGAGTCACGTCACCGGGAGTATATTCTGGAATGCCGGATCCGTACGGCCAATGGTGATTATCTGTGGGTGGAAAACCACGTTACCACCAGTTTTGATCGTAAAGGCAAACCGCAGCGTTTTACCGGCGTGATGACTGATATTACGCAGCAAAAAACCAATGAACTACAATTACGCCAAGCTGCCATCGTGTTCGAAAGTACTCGCGAAGGGATCGTGATCACCGATGCTGAACGCAATATTATCAAGGTAAACAGTGCCTTGATCGATCTGTTTGGTTATCAGGAATATGAACTATTAGGGCAGCGTCCGCGTATTTTCCGTTCCGGCAAACACGATGAACCATTCTACCATCAGATGCGACAAGCGATTGATGAGCACGGCTTTTGGCGTGGTGAACTTTGGAACCGCAAACAAAGCGGTGAACTGTTACCCATGATGACCAGTATTAATCCGGTATGTGACAGTAACGGTGAGATCCTGTATTACGTCAGTATTTATACCGACATTAGCCAGTTGAAAGATTCCGAAGCCCGTCTGGAACATATGGCACTGCATGATCCGCTCACAGGTCTACCCAATCGTGCAATGCTGGGGCGAAAACTCGCCATGGCACTGCAAGATGCGGTGAGACATGACTCCCGGGTCGCATTGCTAATGCTGGATCTGGATCATTTCAAAAATGTAAACGACAGCTTTGGTCACCATTTTGGTGATGAATTATTGCATCAAGTGTCAGCCCGACTACGCCATCAGCTACGGGCCAGCGATGTGGTTTGTCGTTTGGGTGGTGATGAATTTACGGTGTTATTACAAAATAATCCGTCATTGGATGATGTATCGATATTAGCGCAAAAAATCATCGATGCCTTACATCAGCCGTTTTCATTATCCAACGATCGGGATGTCGTTATTGGCACCAGCATTGGCATCAGTCTGTTCCCTGAACATGGTCAAAGTGCTGAAGAGTTAATGCAGCAAGCGGATACGGCCATGTATCGGGCCAAGCATGATGGTCGTGATGGTTATCGTTATTTTTCAGAAGAGTTATTCCTCAAAGCAAAAGCACGGCTGGAGTTAGAGCAACGGCTACATCGCGCCATCGCAGAGCAAGAATTCAAGGTTTATTATCAACCACAGATCTCTATTGCAACCAATCAAATCATTGGTGCCGAAGCCCTGTTACGTTGGGATGACCCTGAATATGGGCTGATAAAACCCGCTGAATTTATCTCGATTGCCGAAGAGACTGGTCTGATCCAAAACATCGGAGAATGGGTGCTTTATGAAACTTGCCGCCAAGGTCGACTCTGGCTCGATCAGCATCTGCCGGATATTAATCTGGCGGTAAATTTATCGCCGTTACAATTGCATCACGGTGATGTTCAGCAGCTCATCGGCACTATTTTACAAAATACTGGTTTTCCCGCGCACCGCTTGGAGCTGGAATTAACCGAAAGTGCCTTAATGGAACAGCAGGAAGAAGCGGTCAGAATACTGCAAGGATTACGTCAGCAAGGTATTCGTATTGCCATTGATGACTTTGGCACGGGTTATTCGTCGTTGGCGTATCTGAAACAATTCCCGCTGGATGTGCTCAAAATCGATAAACGTTTTGTCGATGACATTCCACATGAACGTGATGATATGGAGATAGCCGCTGCGATTGTGGCTATGGGTCACTCGTTACGGTTGACCGTGCTGGCGGAAGGCGTCGAGACAGAAGCACAACTGGCATTCTTAAAACAACAAGGCTGTGATTATTATCAAGGCTATCTGCGTAGCCCACCCTTGCCCGCCGAAGAGTTTGTACAGTTGCTAAGACAACAAAATAAACCTGTCAGCACAGGTAGAAAATCAAAACGGCGGGTCAGAGCGTCAGCACAAACAGCATAACTTTACGCATTAACACCGTCAGAGCGTCTTTATCCAGTGTTGGGTTGTGAATACTTTTCATCAATAGGCCATCAAACATCGCCGAAATGAGATCGGTTTTCACTTGTACATCCACACTGGATACAGCGCCACGCTGGGCCATTTCTTTGATGAGCAAATCGGTCAGTCGCTGCTGACAGATTTGATTAGATTTTTGTACGGTGGCTGCGACCTGCGGATTACGGGCTGATTCGGCCATGATTTCCAGCATCAAGGCTGCGCATTCCGGATTGGTATTTGCATCCACACCGCAAGTCACACCATCAACCATCGTTTGCAGAATGTCATCGGACGAATAAAATATTTCCGTCCATTCCATCATCTCTTCCAAATCACGATCAACGATCGCAGCAATGATCGCTTCTTTACTATCAAAATAGTGATAAATATGACCTGGGCTCATGCCTGCAGTCTTTGAAATCAGCGCCATGCTGGCACCATGAAAACCATGATTACGAAAACAAATGGCAGCCGCATCCAGCACCTGATGACGCCGTTGAGCCGCACGATCTGATTCTGGGGGTGTCATTGTAATCTCGTTCATAGAACCATCCAGCTAGTTTGGGGCGCGTATATTAACGTGATCCTGATTGATACAGAAAAAATTCTAATCTAGAATGGACAGTCTAAATAGAATGAACGTTCAATTTTTTGCACAACTTAACGTTCTGAGACCGGAATCGTCAAAGTTCTGTGACAATTTCCCGTTCAGATAATAAGACAAACGCAAATAGCCATGACGAATCTGAGGTTAACATGCTGCATCACTCAACTTTATTCCGTGCAACCCCGATAGCATTATTGACGGCAACGCTGCTATTGGCGGGTTGTAAGCCTTCAGCTGAGCAGGCTCAGGCACCGGCTAACATGCCGGCCCCCGAAGTGAATGTGGTCACATTGCAACCTCAGACATTGACTCTGCACACGCAATTACCTGGGCGTACCAGCGCATATCGTGTCGCGGAAGTCCGCCCGCAGGTCGGTGGCATTATCATCAAACGTTTCTTCCGCGAAGGCAGTGATGTAAAAGCTGGCCAAGTGCTGTATCAGATTGATCCAGCGACCTATGAAGCCAGTTTGGCAAGTGCCAAAGCCTCGTGGGAGCGCGCTCAGGCCTCAGAAGCAATTGCCCGTCTGAAAGCCGAACGTTATCGTGATCTCAGCAAGACCAATGGGGTTAGCCGGCAGGAAAATGATGATGCGGAAGCCAGTTGGAAACAGGCCGTTGCCGATGTAGCCGCAGCAAAAGCAGCCTTAGATACCGCACGGATCAATTTGGAATACACCAAACTACAGGCACCGATTTCCGGCCGGATCGGTAAATCAACGGTTACCGAAGGTGCGTTAGTGACTGCGCAACAAACTACGGCACTCACCACTATTCAGCAATTAGACCCATTGTATGTCGATGTTAGCCAATCCAGCAGCGACTTGCTGAAATTGAAAAAAGCCTTAGCTGACGGTCAGTTGGAAAAAGCCGGGCCGCAGGAAGCTAAAGTTCAGTTACTGATGGAAGATGGTTCTCGTTATGGCGAAAGCGGCAAATTACAGTTCTCCGATGTCACCGTCGATGAAGGCACTGGCAGCGTGACGGTCCGCGCCATTTTTGCTAACCACGCGCAACAACTATTACCAGGTATGTTTGTGCGTGCCGAATTAGGCGAAGCTTCCGTTAAAGATGCGTTACTGGTGCCGCAATTAGCCGTTAGCCACGATCCGCGCGGTAAAGCGACCGTTTTAGTGGTCAATGCCCAAGGTCAGGTGGAACAAAAAGCCTTTGAAACCGCTCGTAGCGTTAACAATAGCTGGCTAATCAAAGAAGGTTTATCCGCTGGCGATCAGGTGATCGTGAATGGCTCACAAAAAGTTCAAATTGGCATGAAAGTGAAGGCGACGCCGGTCGATATTGCCACGCTGACCACCAACACCCCAGCTGCTAAGCAGTAATACTCGCGGAGTCGTTATGTCCAGATTTTTTATTGATCGCCCGATTTTCGCGTGGGTTATCGCCATCGTTATCATGCTGGCAGGGGCTTTAGCCATTAAAAACCTGCCCATTGCACAATATCCGACCATTGCACCGCCTTCAGTGCGGATCAGCACCAGCTACCCAGGCGCGTCAGCTAAAACGGTAGAAGACAGCGTCACTCAGGTGCTGGAACAAAACATGACCGGCTTGGATAACTTGCTGTATATGTCATCACAAAGTGACTCCAGCGGCAATGTCACTGTCAGCCTGAACTTTATGGCCGGTACCAATGCCGACACCGCACAGGTGCAGGTACAGAACAAGGTGCAACAAGCACTCAGTTCTCTGCCACAAACCGTGCAAAATCAGGGTGTGCGAGTCGAAAAATCGTCCTCTTCATTCCTGATGGTTGCCGGTTTGATCTCTGAAAATGGTGCAATGGATCAAGCCGACCTCAGTGACTATCTGGTGACTAATATCAAAGAGCCGCTCAGCCGTATTGAAGGCGTTGGGAGTGTGCAAATCTTCGGTGCTGAATATGCAATGCGGGTTTGGCTTGACCCTAACAAACTCAACAGCTACAGCCTGACCCCCAGTGATGTGACCACTGCGATCACCTCGCAAAATACGCAGATCTCGGTCGGTCAGCTGGGTGCCGCACCAGCGGTAGCCGGTCAGCAGTTTAATGTCACCATTACTGGCCAAAGTCGCTTAACCAGCATTGATGAATTTAAAAATATCCTGCTGAAAGTGAACACTAACGGCTCACAAGTGCGCCTACGTGACGTTGCCCGTGTCGAGCTGGGTGCCGAAAGTTACAATGCAGTCAGCCGTTATAATGGCAAACCGGCATCGGGTATCGCTATCAATCTGGCCACTGGTGCTAACGCACTGCAGACCGCAACGTTGGTAAAAGCCAAAATGGCGGATCTGTCGAAATACTTTTCGCCAGGTATTAAAGTCGTTTATCCGTATGACACGACGACATTTATTAAAATTTCGATTACAGAAGTTGCACATACGTTAGTGGAAGCTGTGATACTGGTGTTCTTCATCATGTATCTTTTTTTACAAAACTTCCGCGCTACCTTGATCCCAACCATTGCCGTGCCGGTGGTCTTACTCGGCACCTTTGGCATCATGTCGGCGGCGGGTTACAGCATCAATACGCTGACTATGTTTGGCTTGGTGTTGGCCATTGGTCTGTTGGTCGACGATGCCATCGTGGTGGTAGAAAACGTCGAACGCGTGATGTCCGAAGAAGGCTTGTCGCCGCTGGAAGCCACGCGAAAATCAATGGATCAAATTACCGGCGCCTTAGTAGGGATTGCATTGGTGCTATCAGCGGTATTTGTACCGATGGCCTTTTTCAGTGGCTCCACCGGTGCAATCTATCGTCAATTCTCGCTGACGATTGTTTCCGCGATGGCACTGTCGGTATTGGTTGCTCTGATCCTGACGCCTGCGTTATGTGCCACCTTATTGAAACCGGTGAAAAAAGGTGATCACGGCATTCAAACGGGTTTCTTCGGCTGGTTCAACCGCATGTTTGATCGTAGCAGTCGTCGTTACCGCACCGTGGTTGGCCGCGTTATTCAACGCAGTGGCCGCATGGTGGTAGTTTATGCCGTGTTACTGGTCGCATTAGGTTGGTTGTTCATGCGCATGCCAACCTCGTTCCTGCCGGAAGAAGATCAAGGCATCGCACTGGCGATGGTGCAGTTGCCAACTGGTGCGACCCAAGAGCGTACGCTGAAGGTGTTGGATAAAGTATCCGATCATTTCTACAACAATGAAAAACAAGCGGTGGAATCGGTCTTTACTATCGCCGGTTTCAGCTTTGCTGGTAGCGGACAAAATGCCGGTCTGGCGTTTGTTAAATTCAAAGACTGGAGCGAACGTAAGAGCGCTGAGAATTCCGCGAATGCGATCATTGGTCGCGCCATGGGGGCATTCTCCCAGATCAAAGAAGCCTCAATTTTCGCGTTTAATATGCCGAGTATTCCAGAACTAGGCCAATCAACCGGTTTCGATCTCTATTTACAAGATCGCGGTGGCCTGGGTCATGACAAATTGATCGCTGCGCGTAATCAGTTACTGGGTATGGCAGCGAAAGATCCGGCATTGGTGCGTGTGCGCCCGAATGGTATGGAAGATACGCCGCAATACAATATCCGGGTCGATTACGAAAAAGCCATGGCGTTAGGCCTGTCCGTCAGTGATATTAACAGCACATTATCGACGGCCTGGGGCTCAAACTACGTCAATGATTTTATTGACCGGGGCCGGGTAAAAAAGGTGTATGTGCAAGCTGACGCCCCATTCCGTATGCAACCAGAACATTTACAACTGTGGTATGTGCGTAATGCACAACAGCAGATGGTGCCATTCTCTTCGTTTGCCGAAGGCTTCTGGAGTTATGGCTCGCCACGACTGGAACGTTATAACGGCTCGTCAGCAGTTGAAATCGTCGGCGAAGCAGCTCCGGGAAAAACCAGTGGTGAAGCCATGGCTGAAATGGCAAAACTGATCAGCCAATTACCGGATGGGATCGGTTATGAATGGACAGGCATGTCGTATCAAGAACAAGTCTCTGGTAGTCAGGCCCCTGCATTGTATGCGATTTCATTGCTGGTCGTGTTCTTGAGTCTGGCGGCATTATATGAGAGCTGGAGTATTCCTTTCTCAGTAATGCTGATCGTGCCACTGGGGGTCATCGGTGCTTTGTTGGCAGCCACCATGCGCGGTCTGTCTAATGACATCTTCTTCCAGGTGGGTTTGTTAACGACGATCGGGTTGTCGGCGAAAAACGCCATCCTGATAGTGGAATTTGCCAAAGAGTTGTTCGATAAAGGGATGGGCATCAAACAAGCGGTCATAGAAGCATCCCGGATGCGTTTACGTCCGATCTTGATGACCTCGATGGCCTTTATCTTAGGGGTATTACCTTTGGTGATCAGTACCGGCGCCGGCGCCAGTGGCCGTAACGCGATCGGTACCGGTGTAACCGGCGGGATGATCGCCGCCACAGTTCTTGCTATCTTTTATGTACCGTGTTTTTTTGTACTGGTAATGAAGTATTTCAGTAAGCATCGCCATGCTTTACGTGCACCGTCTTCTGCGGAGAACCGTCATGATTAAACGCCCTATCGCGTTATTAGTATCCCTGTTATTGACAGGCTGTTCACTGGCGCCAAACTACCTGCGTCCAGCGGCTCCTATCCCTGTTAATTATGAAACTAAAACTTCTCCGGCTGCTGTGCAAGCAACAGACTGGCAACAGGTGTTTACTGATCCAGCATTGAAAAAACTGATTGATACTGCATTACAAAACAACCGCGACCTGCGCGTTGCCGTTTTGAATGTCGAAGCCTATCAGGCGCAATATCGGATCCAACGGGCAGCACAATTGCCTGATATTACAGCGACAGGTTACCAGGCGCGTCAGCGAATTCCTGGAACTTACAGTGGCGGCGCCAGTGCAATCAGTAATACCGATTCCGCCACGGTCGGTATCAGTGCCTATGAGTTGGATATGTTTGGTCGGGTGCAAAGCCTGAAAGATCAGGCTTTGGAAAAATATCTGGCTCAGGAAGAGACACAACGCAGCACCCAGCTCAGTTTGATTGCCAACGTAGCGACCGCGTACATGACGCTGTTGGCGGATCACGACCTGTTACGTCTGGCAGAACAAACAGCCAAAAGTTATGAACAAAGCTATCAGCTGATTCAGCAACGTTACGAAGCCGGAATCTCGTCTTCTCTGGATGTCAGCCAGTCACGCAGTAATTTAGAAAGCGTGCGTTCCAGTCTGGCGCAATACCGCCGTCAAGTGGCCCTCGACCAGAACGCGTTGCGTTTGTTACTGGGTGCCGATATTCCAGCCGGATTATCCAACGGTTTACCAGAGCAAGATCTGACACTGCTGGCAT
Source organism: uncultured Tolumonas sp. (assembly GCF_963678185.1). NCBI lineage: Bacteria > Pseudomonadati > Pseudomonadota > Gammaproteobacteria > Aeromonadales > Aeromonadaceae > Tolumonas > uncultured Tolumonas sp. The sequence goes on along the minus strand of NZ_OY782757.1, from coordinate 2,922,286 downwards.
CGCTGGGGGCCGATATGCCGTCATCATTGCTGACTCGCCGTCCGGATATTCTGGCAGCAGAGCACGCACTGAAAGCGGCGAATGCCAATATTGGTGCTGCCCGTGCGGCATTTTTCCCTAGTATCAGCTTAACGGCGAATGCTGGCAGCATGAGTTCATCATTGAACAAACTGTTTGATGGTGGCTCTGGCACCTGGTTATTCCAGCCAAGTATCAACTTGCCGATCTTTGATTTCGGCAGCCGCGAAGCGCAGCTGGATGTCGCCAAAGTGCAGGAAAAAATCGAAGTTGCGACCTATGAAAAAGCTATTCAGACCGCCTTTAAAGAGGTCTCTGATGGTTTAGTAGCGCAAGATGGTTATCGTGAGCAATTACAAGCCCAACAAGCGCTGGTCGATGCGAACAAAACCTACTATCAGCTGGCACAAAGCCGCTATGAAAAAGGGGTCGACAGTTATCTGACCCTGTTAGATGCCCAGCGCTCTCTCTTTACCGCCGAACAAGGTTTGGTTAGCACTCGTTTAGCCTTGCTCAGTAACCGCGTCAGTTTATTTAAAGCTGTTGGTGGTGGCTGGCAGCAGAAGTAATGGATCGTCATCGCCAAAATGAGGGAGCCAAACTAAATCGTAACGGTTAAAGGATGGTTCTAACCTGGTAACAGGTTATTTTGGTATTTTCCGGCGTTTTGCCGAACCGGCTTCATATCATTGATATGAAGCCTTTTTTCTTTTTACCACCACGACTGCACCATTGTCATTGCTGGTTTTTCCGCCAGCGATGCACTTTATAACTGCTTCTGTGCTAGTATTGCGCCGAATAACAGACCCTTAATTAAGTCAGTTTTGGTTGTATGAACAAAATCAGAAAATGCCTACTCAGTTGTGGATTACTGCTGCTGCCCTCGCTTGCTTCAGCTGAACCAGTCGCTGAATTCGTCGATACCCTGTTTATTGGTGGCGGCGTCATGCTGTTTCTTGCCGGTGTATTACTGCTGTTAGTACCTGGGCTATTCAAAACCGGAGTGCTCACTACGTTACTGGCCGATATTTTATTTATGGCCCGTATGCTGTTTCCTGATGCCCTGGAAAAAAGTATTGCGGCTCAGCCCGACTGGCAACCACTGATTGAATCCGCATCGATTGGTAGTGGCCGCGTTTATGCCGCCGTTGGTGTTGCCATTATTGTGGTCAGTATCCTGTCGTTACGCTGGTTGTTGCGCTCATTTTTTGCCCCAACGACCACCGCTAAAAAAACAACTTCGCGAACAGAGCGCGCATCTGCGCCTGAACGTGCAGCCACCAAACCCAGTCGCAGCAAAACACGCCTGAATCGTGATCGTGACGATTTTTCCGGTTACACCGAAGAACCACCAGCAGCACGACCAGAACCACCATCACCGCTACATAACAAGCGTTTCCGTGTGCATGATTATCTGGAAAACTTGGAACATCAACAGCCACAAACCGAGACCCCCGTTAAACAAGAAACTGAGCAACCGGCCATTCATTTTGGCCGAATTGAACGCTGAGGATGTCAAGTAATCACATGGATGCACATCAGAAACAATCATTACCGGCCATTACGCTGGCGGCTATCGGTGTGGTATATGGTGATATCGGCACCAGCCCGCTGTATACCTTCAAAGAATGTTTTTCCCCTCACATTGGTTTACCGCCGATACAGCCGGTGATATTTGGTTTTTTGTCCTTAATTTTCTGGGCCTTGATCTTAGTGGTATCAGTGAAATATCTGGCTTTTGTACTGCGGGCAGATAACCGCGGTGAAGGCGGTATTTTAACGCTGATGTCATTAGCGGGCCGTAACACCTATGCCGGAACCACGACCATTTTACTGGTGTTAGGGTTGGTCGGTGGCGGCTTCTTTTATGGTGAAGTGGTGATCACACCAGCCATGTCCGTACTCTCGGCACTGGAAGGTCTCAGTGTTGCCACACCAGCACTCAGCCCGTACATTTTACCCGTCGCCATTGCCGTGTTAACCGGCTTGTTTTTTATTCAAAAACACGGCACTGGCAACATGGGCAAACTGTTTGGCCCGATCATGCTGGTTTGGTTTGTTTCACTCGGTGTATTAGGTGCGATCAGTGTTTTTAAAAATCCACAGGTGCTAGCAGCGCTGAACCCGCATTGGGCCATTCAGTTTTTCTTCACCTATAAAACCGTGGCCTTTTTCTCGTTAGGCTCTGTGGTTCTGGCTATCACTGGTGTGGAAGCGCTTTACGCCGATATGGGCCATTTTGGTAAATTCCCTATTCAGCTAGCGTGGTTTACGGTGGCATTACCTGCCCTGGTGCTGAACTATTTTGGTCAGGGTGCGTTGATCCTGGGTCATCCGGAGGCGATAGAAAACCCATTTTTCCTGTTAGCCCCAGAATGGCTGGTGTTTCCAATGGTTATTCTGTCGACCATGGCGACAGTAATTGCTTCCCAAGCGGTGATTTCCGGGGTGTTCTCGCTGACGCGACAAGCGGTGCGTTTAGGTTATCTGCCGGGTATGAATATTCTGCATACCTCGGAAGTGGAAGCCGGCCAGATTTACATCCCGTTCGTGAACTGGATGCTCTACATCGCCGTACTGATTGTAGTGCTCGCCTTCAAAGAATCGACCAATCTTGCAGCAGCCTATGGTATCGCCGTAACAGGTACCATGGTCATTACCTCCATTCTGGCCTGTACCGTCGCACACTATAACTGGGACTGGCCAAAACGGATGGTCAAAATCTTGCTGGTCAGTTTGCTCGTAATTGATGTGCCGTTGTTTTTAGCTAACGTGGTTAAGTTTCTGGCCGGTGGCTGGTTACCGGTTATGTTAGGTGCCATCATGTTCATGGTAATGGCAACCTGGAAATGGGAGCGTTTCCTGCTATTACGCCAACTCAGCCGCATGAGTATGCCGCTGGAAAGTTTTGTCGCGATGGTGGAAAAAGAGACGCCACAGAAAGTGCCCGGCACCGCAATTTATCTGTCTCGCACCCAACAAGGTATTCCACACGCCTTGCTCCACAACCTGAATCACAATCACGTATTGCATGAGCGGATCGTATTAATGACCTTCCGTACGCAAGATGTGCCGTATGTCGATCCAGACCAGCATATCGAGATCAAATCCTTGTCACCGAATGTCTGGCGAATTTCAGCCACGTATGGTTTCCACGAAACACCCGATGTGTATGAAGTGTTCCGCCGTTGCGCGATGAAAGGGATGTCATTTAACCTGAATACCACTTCGTTCTTCCTGTCACGAGAGACTTTACTGCCGTCACATCGTTCAATTCTGGCGCGACTGCGGGCGGCCTTGTTCATCTGGTTAAGCAAAAATTCACTGCGTACCAACGACTTCATTCACGTGCCCGCCGATCGGGTGGTAGAAATGGGCGTTCAGGTCGAAGTGTAAATTTATTGATTCGACAAGCCGGGGCCTGCCCCGGCTTTTTTGTCTGTTGGGTCTCGACGTAACAACAGGTATACTCTTTTCACTGTATAAAAACCCACCCCTAAATGCTACGGGTGGCGCACTATTTCTGGAGCTGCGATGGATATCTCCCACCTGCTGGATGGCCTGAACGATAAACAACGGGATGTGGTTGCCGCCCCGCAACAAAACATGCTGGTGCTGGCGGGCGCTGGTAGCGGTAAAACCCGCGTGTTAGTCCATCGTATTGCCTGGTTACTGCAAATAGAACAAGTTTCGCCGCACAGTATCTTAGCCGTGACCTTCACCAACAAAGCCTCAGCAGAAATGCGCGGGCGTATCGAACGTCTGCTGGGCAGTAGTCTGGGCGCCGGACGCGGTGGTATGTGGATCGGTACTTTCCATGGTCTGGCGCATCGTCTGCTACGCGCACATCCGCTGGATGCTAATCTGCCGGAAGATTTCCAGATCATCGACAGTGACGATCAATTGCGCCTGCTGAAACGTATTTTGCGGAACCTGAATCTGGACGAAAAACAGTGGGTACCACGCGCCGTTGCCGGTTATATCAATAACAAAAAAGATGAAGGTTTACGCCCACACCACATTGATGCCTTTGATCCGGTTGGTCGTATCTATCAGCAAATTTATGCCACCTATCAAGCCACCTGCGATCGCGCCGGCTTAGTCGATTTTGCTGAATTATTACTGCGTGCGCACGAATTATGGCTGCATAAACCACATCTGTTGGAACACTACCAGCAACGCTTCCGTCATATTCTGGTCGATGAATTTCAAGATACTAACGGCATTCAATACGCTTGGATCCGCATGCTGGCTGGAGACAGCAGCAAGGTAATGATTGTTGGTGACGATGACCAGTCGATCTATGGCTGGCGTGGAGCCAAGGTCGAGAATATCCAACGTTTCATGCAAGATTTCTCTGACGTACAGACCATTCGTCTGGAGCAAAATTATCGCTCTACCAGCACTATCCTGAAAGCCGCCAACCAGCTGATCGCCAATAACTCCGCCCGTTTGGGTAAAGAGTTATGGACTGACGGTGTCGCAGGTGAAGCCATCTCAGTTTATGCCGCATTTAACGAAGTCGATGAGGCCCGCTTTATCGTCGGCAGGTTAAAAGCCTGGCGAGAGCAAGGCAACAGCCTGCTGGATGCGGCCATTTTGTACCGTAATAACGCCCAGTCGCGCATTCTGGAAGAAGCTTTGATGCAGGAACAGCTGCCCTACCGCATCTATGGTGGCCTGCGTTTTTTTGAACGACAAGAAATTAAAGATGCCCTCGCCTATCTGCGATTGGTCAGCAACCACGGTGACGATGCCTCCTTCGAACGCGTGGTGAATACCCCGACTCGCGGTATCGGTGATCGTACCTTAGGTTTGATTCGTGAAGCTGCGCGTGATCGCAGTCTGAACCTGTGGCAAGCTGCGTGGCAGTTATGTGAACAGGGTGTACTGGCCGGACGGGCCGCCAGTGCGGTGCGTCATTTCCTGGCGTTGATCAACCAGTTGGAAAGTGACACTGAGGAATTACCGCTGCATGTGCAAGTTGACCGCGTGATCCGCCAGTCGGGTTTGTGGACGCATTACGAAAACGAGAAAGGGGAAAAAGGCCAGTCGCGGATCGAAAACTTGGAAGAGTTGGTGAATGCCACTCGCTTATTCCGCCCTGCCGAAGAATATCTGGATATGAGTCCGCTCACCGCCTTTCTGGCGCACGCCACGTTGGAGTCGGGTGACAAGCAGGCGGATGAATTTGAAGAAGCCGTGCAGTTGATGACATTGCACAGTGCCAAAGGGTTGGAATTTCCATTAGTCTTTATGGTTGGCGTTGAGGAAGGCATGTTCCCCAGCCAGCAAAGTTCGGAAGAACCCGGCCGTCTCGAAGAAGAACGCCGCCTGTGTTATGTCGGCATGACCCGCGCCATGCAAAAACTCTATCTGACCCATGCGGAAAGCCGTCGGTTATACGGCAAAGAGAGCTACAACCGCCCCAGCCGCTTTCTCAAAGAGTTACCAAGTGACTGTCTGGAAGAGATCCGCTTACGCACACAGGTCAGTTGGAGCAACAGCGCACAATCACAAGGGCGTTTTAGCCAGGAACGTCTGCAAGACAGCTTCAGCAGTACCGGTTTTAAACTGGGGCAACGAGTACTTCATCCTACTTTTGGGGAGGGTGTAGTGCTGAATTATGAAGGTGTCGGCGCACAAAGCCGGATCCAGGTCAATTTTGCCACAGCAGGCAGTAAATGGCTGGTCGTTGCTTATGCCCGTCTGGAAGCGCTTTAATCTACTGCCCTCAAACACTCGCCAAAACATTCAGGGTGTCTAGGTAAATTTTTTGCCTGACACCCTGAGCCGTACAATCAGTTACACCTCGATACCATTCATGCACTGAACACTCGACAGCTCAGATCTATTATCTCCTCATGGTCAAACGAAACGGCCATAACTCATAACTACATACTGGAGTAACCGATATGAAAAAACTGATTGCTGTTGCTGTTGCTGGTGTTATTGGTCTGGCTTCTTTCGCTGCTGCGGCAGCTGATACCGCTCCAGTGTCTGCAGCTGCGACAACCGAAGCTACTGCACCAGCAAAACCTGCCGTTAAAAAAGTAATGCATAAAAAAGCCACTGCGGTACACAAAACTGTTGCGAAGAAAAAAGCACACAAAGCAGTTGCTAAGAAAAAAATGATGAAACCAGCTCCAGCTGAAGTAGCACCAGCGACTCCAGCACAATAATCCAGTGTGACTTAGCAGTACGCTGCTGTACGTTAAAAGGGGAAGGCAACTTCCCCTCTTTTCTGTTATCCGGGAGGTCGGACTTATTACCCTGACCAGTGATAACCAACTCTTCTGTACCTCCCGGTCCATCATTTCGTGATCTCATCATGAGCATCCGGATTAAAGGATGCGACTAACTCCCCCGTCTGCACTACACTCTGTAACAGCATAGGTATTAAAACAGGGATGTAATTTATGACCGGATTTCTGGTGGTGTTAGGGCTGCTCTTGCTCGTAACATTCTGGTTAGTTTCTATTTATAACCAACTGGTGACACTCAAAGGTCGTTACCAGAATGGCTTTGCGCAAATAGAGGTACAACTCAAACGCCGTTATGATTTGATCCCGAATCTGGTCGAAACAGCAAAGGGGTATTTACAGCATGAAAGCCAAACCCTGACCGCAGTAACCGAAGCGCGTAACGCGGCACTGGCCGGGCTCAAAGCGGCAACCGCAGCCCCGGGCAGTTCACAGGCAATGCAACAATTAGCAGCCGCTGAACAACAACTACAGGGTGCCTTGCAAGGTCTGAGTGTGCAGATCGAAGCTTATCCTGATCTAAAAGCAAATCAAAACATGCTGCAATTATCCGAAGAGCTGACGGCCACTGAAAATCGGGTCGCTTTCGCTCGCCAAGGGTTTAATGACAGCGTAACCGCCTACAACATTTATCGTAATCAATTCCCCAACACATTGGTTGCTAACCGTTTTGGGCACACGACCGATGCTTCATTACTGGAAATAGAAAATCCACAGGAATACCGTCAAGCGCCAAAAGTCAGCTTCTAAATACGGATAACTCATGGATTTTTATCGTTATCAGGATCAAGCAAAAAAGCTCAGCACACGCTTGCTCATTCTGTTTTTCGCAGGACTCATCAGTTTATCTGCAGCGCTGACGCTGGCGGGTTTATTTTTGTGGCAATTAACCGATCAGGTGATCCATATCGATACCAATAGCCAGTTCTGGCATTGGTACGTGATCGGTAATATCACCATATTCGCCGCCTTAGTGCTGATCACACTGCTGAAATACTCCAGCTTATGTAAAGGCGGCCGGGTGGTGGCAGAAACACTCGGTGCCCGTTATGTACACGTGAATACACAAGATCCTGGTGATCACCGACTGCGAAACGTCGTTGAAGAGATGGCGCTGGCCGCAGGGATGCCGGTGCCGAGTGTGTATGTATTGGATGAAGAGCCCGGGATCAATGCATTTGCTGCCGGCATGGGCATTAATGATGCAGTCATAGTGGTCACGCAAGGTGCAATCAGTTATCTCACACGCGATGAGTTACAAGCGGTCGTTGCGCATGAATTTAGCCATATTCAACATGGTGACATACGGTTGAATCAGCAATTGGCGGCACTGATTGGTAGTTTGATGTTTCTCGGCGAACTCGGCCGTTGGTTATCGCAAGGTTCAGGTAGAGGACGACATCATGGCTTAGGCGGCTCGCAAAACAAAAGCAGTTCTGCCGTGCCTTTTTTTGGTTTAACCCTGATGTTACTGGGTGCCGCCGGTACTGTTTGGGGAAAACTGATGAAATCAGCGCTGAATCGGCAGCGTGAATTTCTGGCCGATGCCTCAGCAGTACAATTCACCCGCTATGCCGCACCGCTTGCCAGTGCCCTGAAAAAAGTTGGCGGACATCGTTATGCCTCGCTGATCTTCCACCCGCAGGCGGAAACATTTAGTCATCTGTTTTTCAGCCAGGGATTATCACAGAATTTTCGCGGCTGGCTGGCAAGTCATCCCCCCTTACAAGAGCGGATCCGGCGCTTAGAGCCCGATTGGGATGGTATGTATTATGCCAATTTGCAACCAATGGCCGATGAACCGCCACCGCTGTTGCCATCTGCATTTACTGCCGCCGTGCAACTAAAAGCCGCTGGCAATGATGATCTGGCCACCTTGTTGTTAGCACAAAGTGCGCTGACTCTTACTCCGGTAGATAAACCCAACGCTGTCGTGCAAGATGCGCAAAATAATAAGCCGCAGGGGCAGCCTTCAGAGGCAGCACCGGTGTTATATGACACAACCGCGCCCAGTGAGTGGTTACCCTTATTACCGGATGCCTTGGTAAAAGCCGCTCGTTCGCCCTTTGATGCGCGTTTCTTGCTATATCGTCTGGTATTAGCCGATGATCACCCCACACGGCGGATACAATGTGATTTATTAGGGCAAGAAACATCGGCGGTTGCTGCGTTGGCACAGCAGAGTATTCCTTGTGGTCTACGACTGGCGCTGGTGGAGCTGGCGATCCCATCACTCAAAGAGCTGACAGCAGAACAATATCAAGTATTTCACAGCATGCTGTGGCAATTGATCCAAGCTGACCAGCAAACCTCGTTTGCGGAATGGTTACTTTATCGCATGCTAACCCATCAGCTGACCCCGCATTTTAGTCATGAGGCGCGTCAGTTTGTAAAATATCGGGACATCAATACCGTCATGCCAGCCATAGAACTATGGCTCAGTTATCTGGCTCATCAGGCCGATAACGACCAAGATGCTGCGCGCATTTTTTCCGCGGGCGTTGCGCAATTACCACAAGCTGCACTCACATTACAGCCGCTGCCCACGCAGGATGTGCTCGGAAATGCATTAGATCAGTTACAACAAAGCAGCCCTGTGATCCGTTTTAATTTCTTACAAGCGATAGTGAAAGCGATCGAATACGATGGAAAAATATCCGCTCATGAAGCCGAGTTATTCCAGATGCTAACCTATTGTCTGGATTGTCCGATCCCCCCACCGCACATTTTAAGCGAGACAAAAAAAACAGCACATTAAGTGCTGTTTTCATATCGTTAATATTGTTGAATTATTTGGCTGGAGCGGCTGGGCTGGCAGGCACTTGAATCGCCGGAGCCATCGCTTGCAGGATCTTTTTCGTGATCAACGAATAGCGTTTACCAAAATTATGACCGCCAGAAAGCTGCGTCAGTGTCACGTTGCTCTGCTTGCTTAACAGCGGGCAGAGATCGCCGTCTTCCACTTCGCTGTACATGCATAACAGCGGTATATCCTGGAGCTTTTTCACTTCCGGTAACGTTGGATAACGGCCAGCGGCACTGGTTTGTAACCAATCGGATACATGAATTTCGAAGTTAGAACTAATCGACGGCACCAGCATCACACCACCAACGATCATTTTGCGATATTCCGGCGACAGGCGATTGACCGCAAAGGGGAATACTTCCGCGCCAAACGAATAACCAATTAAAATCACGCGGGAACGCTGCCATGCTTTCGAGTAATACGCCAAGATCCGCTGAAAATCTTTCGTGGTTTGCTCTGGTGTCTTGAAACTCCAGAAATAAGTCAGCGTACTCCAGCCAACCACTGGCATCCCCTGTTTGACCAGATTCTCAGAGACTGTGGTGTCCAATTCCGCCCAGCCACCATCACCAGAGAAAAAAACCACCATCGGTTTATCTTTATCTGCCGGGTTAACTTGGGTCACCGGCAAGATATCCAGCTCTAAATCATCAACTGGCGTTGCCGCTGACGCGGGAAACGACAGCTGCAGAGAACACAACATCAACAATGCAGTAATGCACCAGCGAATCACCATTGGAACTCCTACTTACGAATAGTACCTAACATGCCACGACTAATTAACGAGGCAGTATTCGCCAGAATACGTGGCAAACGCAACCCGCCTTGACTCACCAGATAACTGGGGCGCCATTGCGGCTGATATTTTTCTTTAAAGCGGCGCAAGCCTTGGAAATTATAGAAGCGATTACCTTTGGCAAACAGCAACTGCCCCAGTTTATTCCAGTAAGAAGCCAGCGGGTGGCGCGACATGCCCGACATCGGCGCCATACCCAGATTAAAGGTACGATAGCCCTGTGTTTTGCCCCATTGCAGTAACTCAATGAACAAGAAATCCATGACACCACCCGGCGAGCGTTCTGGATCATAACGCATCAGATCCACGGATAACTCGGTTTTACTGTCCGTCGTCCAGACATTAGCAAAACCAACCGGCTCGCCATTACACCAAGCCAGCGCCAGCGGACAACGACACAGATAATCCGTTTCAAAACGCCCAACCGAAAAGCCTTTTTCCCGAACCTGCTTTTCTCCCATCCAAGCATCAGAGATGGCTTGCAGTTGTGGCAGATAGGTGTGTACGTCAGCCGCATCAATCCATTGGAAACTTAAGCCATCACGCTGTGTCTTGGCATACGTCTGGCGCAAGCTCTTCCGTGAACTACCTTCCAGGGTAAATTTGCTCAGATCAATAATGGCTTCTTCGCCCAATTTCAGCGGCGTCAAACCCAGCTCAAGATAATGTGGTAAATATTCATTACTGACTTCATAAAAGACCGGCCACGCATCGTAGCTGTCACACAGCTCGCGGAACTGCCACAACAACTCATCGTAATACTCTTCCGGCCCGATCGGATCACCCAACACAATCCAGCTGCGACCTTCCATGCCATACATCAAAAAGGCTTCACGGCTTGGATGGAACAACAGATATTTGTCGCCTAACAACGCAAGATAACCTTGTGTACGGCCGTAACGTTGCACCAGATTAAACGCTAATAGCTGCTCATCCTGCGAAGGCAGATCGGGTTGCATACGGATCGGGCGTAATAAATGGTGCAAACCATAAGCACAACCTACGATAGCCACCAATACCCCCGCCCGCATTGCACGCGGCGCATTGTGGAACAGGGTAAATTCCCACCACAATTCGTTACGGTATTCGACATGTTTATAGGAAAAGAAAATCAGCCACACCGTACCCAACAGCACCGCTAATATCGCCAGCGTCCAGTTCAGCGAGAAAGGTTCATTTTGCAAACGACCCTTACGATAAAACAAGTGACGGCAAGGCAGCAAACAAGCCAGGATCAAAGCCGATAATGAAGCTTCTTCCCAATCCAAACCTTTTAATAGCGAGAAAACCGTACTGGCAGCCAGCAACAGTGACGTGAGCGTGAAAGCCGCGTCGTAACGACGTTGCAGACGATGCGCCAACAGCAGCAAAGCAAAACCAATCAAACTGCCCGCCAGATGCGAAACTTCCAGCAGCGGTAACGGCAAGACATCTTGTAACCAGAGCAAACGTGTATCAACGGCCGGTGTGGCACCAGAAAACAGCAATACAGCACCGGTGATAAATACCGCAATACTCAACAGCGGCGGTAACACCAGATTTAAGCCCTGAAACGGGGCCAGCCATTGTTTTAACTTGTCTTTATGCTGCAGCATTTCGATACCGACAAATAACGTCAGGCTGATCAAAAATGGCAGCAGATAATAGATAACACGGAACAAGATCAAGGCACCCAAAATGTGCCCTGGCAGCATGAACGGACTTAATACCAGCGTGACAATTGACTCAAAAATGCCGAGCCCGCCCGGTACGTGCGCCAAAACACCAATCAGGTTAGCTGCAACAAACACCGCCAACACGGACCAATAAGTAACACCTGGGGTATCTGGCAACAGACTAAAAAAGATAGCGCCCGCTAATAACCAATCACAACTGGCCACCAGCAACTGACTGGATGCCTGAGCAAAAGTCGGCATCTGCCACCGGTGATGACGCCAAGCCAATGGTTTTCGGCGGAAAAAAGCCAAGAATAGATACGCAACTGCAACCCCAGCACAAGCACCACCAATGGCTTGTAATGATGAAGTCAGCCACAAGGGAATTGGTAATGCCGCAGGCAGTGTTTTAACACCCAGCAACAACGCAACACCACCGACCAGAAACAAACCTAAGAAGAAGGTCACCGAGCAATATACTATTACCCGGGCGATCTGGCCTGGGTTTAAACCGGCGGCAGTATAAAAACGATAACGCACCGACGCGCCGGTTAATAATGAAAAACCGAGCGTATTGGAAAACGTGTAACCGATAAAAGAGGTCAGAGCCACTTTTTGATAAGGCACTTGAGCCCCCACCTGACGGATCGCCATCCAGTCGTAACCGGTGAGTAACACGTAATTCAGAAAGGTAAAGATCAGCGCTTTGAATAATAAAGAGCCCGGAACTTCCCGCACATGAGTGACTACATCATTCCACCGATATTCATGATCCAGATGATATAAAACACTTAATGCCAAACCTAACAATAACAGGCTGACCGCAACCCCTAACCATCCTCGTAACCGAGACATCCTTTGTATCCTTGAACTCTGACCAGAGATAACCATTCTAAATAATTGTGCATATGATCACTCAGCTTGCATGGCCAGACAAGACTCTGATAGCAAAGGATGTAAAGTATTATCAAGTTTATGGGTTATAACACCTGTTCAATGGTCAGATGAACCAGGCGCGATTGCTGCTGTAGTGCCTGTCGTAAGGCAATAATTGAGCTTTCGGAGGATACAGCCAAGCCAATAATGGCCGCATAACGTTGCTCACCGATACGCCAGACATGCAGATCTTCTATCTGTAAATCATGTTCTTCCGCGGCTTGTAAAATAACCGCCCGCATCGAAGTTTCCGTATTTGCATCAATTAGGATCAGGCTACTTTCTTTTACCAAACCCCAAGCCCAAACCAGAATAACCACACCCCCAATAATCCCCATCAACGGATCTAACCAGGCTGCCCCCCACCACAAACCACCAAGTAAGGCGAAAATCGCCAACACTGATGTCGCCGCATCGGTTAACACATGAATATAGGCTGCTTTCTTATTCAGATCGTAATGACCATGGTGGTCGTGGTCGTGGTCGTGGTCGTGGTCGTGGTCGTGGTCGTGGTCGTGGTCGTGGTCGTGGTCGTGGTCGTGGTCGTGGTCGTGGTCGTGGTCGTGGTCGTGGTCGTGGTCGTGGTCGTGGTCGTGGTCGTGGTCGTGGTCGTGGTCGTCAGCATGATGCCCATGCGAATGGCCATGTCCAATACCATGATGATGTTCATCACCCAATAACCAGGCACTAAACAGGTTCACCGCCAACCCAACTACGGCAACCATCATGGATTCAATATAATTGATATGACCAGGGTTACTTAAACGGGAAACTGATTCGGCGATCATGGAAAAAGCCACCACAGCTAAAATTAACGCACTGGTGTAAGCACCCAGTACTTCGATTTTCCAGGTACCAAACGCTAAACGGTGATCTCCCGCCAAACGACGAGACAATGCATAAGCCAGTAGGGAAATACCCAGTGCCAGCGCATGTGTGCTCATATGCCAGCCATCGGCCAGCAATGCCATAGAATGGAATAACCAACCGGCAAAAATTTCGACTACCATCATCACGACAGTCAGCATGACCACCCAACGGATGCGCTGTTCAGCCCCTTGATGAGGCCGTTGAAAGGCGGCCGACTGACAGCATTGCATCATTTCCTTAACGCTTGACATACAATCCTCGCTGACTGAAAAAGTCTGTGCTACAACAGAGTTGATATTGAGAGTTATTATTAAGTATATACTCCCCCCCAGTATAAACAAGGATCTTTAATGAGCCACACGCTAAAGCACAAGAAGCCACTATTGAACCGAGTTCGCAGATTGAAAGGACAATTGGAAGCACTGGAACGCGCCCTCGACGAAGAGACAGGTTGTTATCCGATCCTGCAACAGATCACCGCGATCCGCGGGGCAATTAATGGTTTGATGTCGACTGTAATTGAAGGGCATATCCGGGAACATATGCAACCACTGCTGGAACAAGAAGAACCTGAAGCGACAGAGGAACTGATTAAAGTGCTGCGCTCTTATCTCAAATAGCTCTCAATGCACCACTTTTGCACGCAATATTCTGGCGTTTTCGGCATTTTTTGCCCTTTTTAGTAGCAAATTTCGGCAATGAATGGGATATTTCCACTACTCCGAATGGTTATTGCAGCAAAAAGCTCGATCAGAACATGAATCGACTGCTGCATTGTTGTGCGTGTTACTTTTAAAACAGCGCAATCAGCTACCACCGGTTTACAGGAGTTAATGATTTAACCACTACTTAGTGCCAGGGATTTTTATGCGCCAAACACCCCCATTATTTGTTCGACTCATTAATAACACCAGTCTGGTTACTCAGATCCTGATTGGTATGGTTGCTGGTATTTTGCTGGCTAACTTTGTTCCTTCCGCCGCCAAAACAGCGGGCCTGATGGGAACCTTATTTGTTGGTGCCCTGAAAGCAGTCGCCCCAGTGCTGGTCTTGCTGCTGGTGACCGACTCGATCGCCGGACATAAACAGGGCCAGAAAACCAGTATCCGCCCCCTGTTGGTTTTGTATCTGTTTGGTACTTTCTGTGCAGCCGCGGTTGCCGTCGTGGCCAGCTTTGCCTTTCCATCTGTGTTACATCTCAGTACACAAAATGCAGATATCGTACCGCCAGGCGGCATTACCGAAGTATTAAACACCCTGTTATTCAGTGTGGTCGCCAACCCAGTGAAAGCACTCTTGGAAGGTAACTATATCGGTATTCTGGCCTGGGCCATTGCGCTCGGTCTGTCACTGCGCCATGCCGGTGAAACCACCAAAACCGTGATTACTGATCTGTCGAATGCAGTTTCTTCAATTGTGCGTGGCGTGATACGTTGTGCACCGTTGGGCATCATGGGTCTGGTTGCGTCTACGTTTGCCGAAACCGGCTTCAGCGCACTGTTAGGTTATGCGCATCTGCTGGCCGTGCTGATCGGCTGTATGGTGTTTGTAGCTTTAGTCGTGAATCCATTGATTGTGTTCTGGAAAATAAAGCGTAACCCGTTTCCTCTGGTGTTCATGTGCTTAAAAGAGAGTGGCGTGACCGCTTTCTTTACCCGCAGCTCGGCGGCTAACATTCCCGTGAATATGGCGCTGTGTGAAAAACTGCGTTTGCCGGAAGAAACTTACGCCGTGTCCATTCCATTGGGTGCGACCATCAATATGGCCGGTGCCGCGATCACCATTACTGTGTTGAGTATGGCTGCCGTACACACGCTGGGTATCAATATTGATATCGCGACTGCAGTCTTACTGAGTGTTGTGGCAACGATCAGTGCCTGTGGTGCATCGGGTGTGGCGGGTGGTTCACTGCTGTTGATCCCGCTGGCTTGTAGCTTGTTTGGCATCAGTAATGATGTCGCGATGCAAGTCGTCGCGGTTGGCTTTATCATCGGTGTATTACAAGATTCATCAGAAACCGCACTGAACAGCTCCACCGACGTACTGTTTACCGCTGCAGCCTGTATGGCAGAAGATGCCGATTTGCATGAAAATAATCTGCAGGAAGAAGTGGATCTGGCTTAAATAGCACAAGCACCATTTCATGCAAAAGGGCTCTCGTTTGAGGGCCCTTTTTGTATCTAACACCAAACTGATCGCTGCTATTCGGCATAACAAAACTCAGACTTTCATCAGCACTGTTTTGATTTCCATGTATTTTTCTAACGAGTGCAACGATTTATCCCGGCCATTACCCGACTGTTTATAACCGCCAAACGGTAAGTTTTGATCGCCACTCTCTTCATAGCAGTTAACCCATACCGAACCCGCCCGCAGCTTCCGCGACATGCGATGCGCCACACTGATGTTTTGCGTCCAGACACCGGCACCCAGTCCGTAAATGGAACTGTTGGCAATGCGCAGAGCTTCCTCTTCGTCATCAAAGACAATCAGTGTGCAAACTGGGCCAAAGATCTCTTCCTGTGCAATACGGGTATCTGGCGCACTGACAAACAAAGTCGGTGGAATAAACCAGCCTTGTTCACCACTCACAGCTTCGCCACCGAAGATCAGCTCAGCCTCTTTTTTCCCCAGCGCGATATAACTCATGACTTTATCGAACTGCGCTTGATCGATGATCGCTCCCATCAAAGTGCTTGGTTCCAGCGGATCTGCCGGCTGCCATGCTTTAGCGGCAGCCGTTAACAGCACAACAAATTCTTCGTACACAGCACGTTGTACCAAAACCCGCGAACCCGCCGAGCACATCTCCCCCTGATTAAAGAAAATGCCCGCCGCCACCCCTTCCGCCGCTGCTTGCAGATCGGCATCAACCATGACGATATTGGCCGACTTGCCGCCCAATTCGAGCCAGACCCGTTTCAAATTGGAGGCGGCAGCCTCTTTTGCAATCTGCCGTCCGACCGCCGTTGAACCAGTGAAAGTGACGCAATCAACGTCCCTATGTTGTGCCAGTAACTGCCCAACCGAACCATTGCCCGGCAGCACATTAAACACACCATCCGGAATACCGGCTTGTTTCGCCAGCGCCGCTACCTTGATCGCCGTTAACGGTGATTTTTCTGATGGTTTCAGAATAACCGAATTACCTGCCGCCAACGCGGGGGCAAATTTCCAGCTCGCCATCATGAGCGGAAAGTTCCACGGCACAATGGCTGCCACCACCCCCATTGGCTCATGACGGATCACCGCGTGTAAGTGGTTCGCAATATCCGGCACCTCACCATGGATCTTGTCGATCGCTTCGGCAAACCACTGCACACAATAGGCTGTATTGTTGATATCAATCGCCATCGCATGACTGATCGGCTTGCCGGTATTCAGCGTTTCCAACAAGGCTAATTCGTCAGCATGTTCGCGGATCAGTGCCGACCACGCCAATAAAATACGTTTACGTTCGCGCGCCGGTAAACCGGCCCAACTGCCGTTCTCAAATTGAGTTTTGGCACAATCGACTGCAGCTTCTACTTCTGCCGGGCCACACGCTACAACTTGCGTTAATTCTTTGCCGGTTGCCGGATTTCGCACCGAAAACGTCATATCTGATTGCGCCGTAACATATTTCCCGGCAATAAACGCTCTGGATTCAATAGAGAGAGCTGTCGTCATGGATTGCCATTCAGCATAAGTCCGCATACCCACCTCTTTTTTGTTATTGATTTATACTTTAGTCGGAACACAAAGCAGTTTTCAGGCCAGTGTCTTGTTTCGTTCCATAACGTAATCAGGCTGGAATTCATCAGTCAGACGATCCGAGCGGTTCTTGTGCAACAAACACCACATTGGTGCGAGCTTGTCTGTTAACAGCACATATCCCGGTGTGATTAGTGCTGTTTCTGATGGCACCAAATTTGCTCTGAACCATCAGAAGCTATCTCTCAAGTTAGCACAATTAAGGAGGAGCCTATGCGGCTGCATTCAATGACATCCCGATGTCCCTGCTTAACCCTCGACCGTCTCGAACCGTTGCCGACGCATTGCCCTGCTTTCTTTCTTCCTGCACCGTTCCACCAGCATCTTATCGCCCCTGCAGCCACCTAGCGCTGACATCTCAATCGCTCCCCTTACGCAGATTTTGCGTAATTACATTTTCTGTTAGACAAGTTGAAGGGTGTCTTTCCGTTAAGGTCAGACAACAACAGTATGTCGTTACCTATGATTGGTGTGATTTGCTGTCACTGGCAGATCAAAGATGAACGTTATTTCCATCTCGCAAGCGATCAATACGTTGATGCCGTGCGCGTGGGTGCCGGCGGTTTCCCGCTGCTGATCCCAGCCTTGCAAGATAACTTGCCCATTTCGCAATTACTCGGGGCGCTTGATGGCCTGCTGTTTACCGGCAGCCCATCCAATATAGAGCCCTATCACTATGGCGGCTTACCGCTGGATAATGATTTTAATGACCCGATCCGCGATGCCACCACACTGCCACTGATCAGAGCAGCAGTCGCACAAGGCGTGCCGGTATTGGGGATATGCCGTGGCTTTCAAGAGATGAATGTCGCGTTCGGTGGTTCGCTCTATCAGAAAGTGCACGAACAACCAGGCAAGCTGGATCACCGCGATATCGGTAACACCGCCGACGAGAAATACTGCCGTATCGCTCACCCGATCCATTTTGCTGAGCAAGGGTTGTTGCAGCAATGGACAGGCCAAACCGACGCGATGGTCAACTCGCTGCATCACCAAGGAGTGCAGGAGTTAGCCCGCCAATTAACAGTGGAAGCCACTGCACCCGATGGTTTAATCGAAGCGTTCAGCGTCACGGATGCCCCGGGTTTTAGTTTTGCTGTGCAATGGCACCCCGAGTGGCGTCATCAGGAAAACCCGCTATCGCAGGCCATTTTTCAGGCGTTTGGCCGCGCTTGCCGTGAACATCATGCAACCCGCCACGGACTCTACCCCCACGGATTGGAGATCACACCATGAGTATCATCAGCGATTGGATGCGCGAACACCGCATCACCGAAGTGGAATGCATCACGCCCGACTTCACCGGCATTGCGCGCGGGAAAATTATTCCGAAAGAGAAATTCAGTGAAGAAGATGGTATGCGCCTACCGCAAGTGGTGCTGGCGCAAACCGTGACCGGTGAATATGCCGACAACATCATCCCGAATACCGATCCCGACATGATCTTGCTGCCTGACCCGAACAGTTTACGGCTGGTACCGTGGGCGAAAGACCCGGTGGCGCAGTTGATCCACGACTGCTTTCATTTTGATGGCTCACCGGTTGAGATTGCACCACGTTATGTGCTGCGTCGCGTACTGGCGCTGTATGCCGAAATGGGCTGGGAACCCATTGTGGCACCGGAGAT
The DNA here is from genome assembly GCF_963678185.1 of uncultured Tolumonas sp. Taxonomy (NCBI): domain Bacteria; kingdom Pseudomonadati; phylum Pseudomonadota; class Gammaproteobacteria; order Aeromonadales; family Aeromonadaceae; genus Tolumonas; species uncultured Tolumonas sp. The sequence continues at coordinate 2,903,562 of NZ_OY782757.1, read as the reverse complement.
GGAATTTTATCTGGTGGAAGTAAACCGTGACCCTGACCTGCCTCTGCGCCCGCCAGTCGGCAGAACAGGGCGACCAGAAACGGGCCGCAAGGCTTACTCCATTGATGCGGTCAACGAATATGACGATCTGTTTGAAGATGTGTATGACTACTGCGACGTGCAAAACCTGCAGATCGACACTTTGATCCACGAGATCGGTGCCTGCCAGATGGAGATCAACTTCCTGCACGGCGAGCCGCTGGATCTCGCCGATCAGGTGTTTCTGTTTAAACGCACGGTGCGGGAAGCAGCGATCCGCCGCAATATGTACGCGACCTTTATGGCCAAACCGATGGAAAACGAGCCCGGTTCTGCCATGCACATTCACATGAGCATTAAAGATAAAACGACGGGTGAAAATGTGTTTTCGCTGCCTGACGGGCGCGCCAGTGAACATTTTTATCATGCGATTGGCGGCATGCAGGCTTATCTGCCGGAAGTGATCGCGCTGATGGCACCCTTTGTGAACAGCTACCGCCGCCTGACCCGTTATTGGGCAGCGCCAATCAATGTGCAATGGGGTTATGACAACCGCTCTTGCGGCATCCGTGTGCCGCATTCCAACCCCGCCGCGCGGCGCATTGAAAACCGCCTGCCCGGTGTGGATAGCAACCCTTATCTGGCACTGGCAGCGACCTTAGCCAGCGCCTATCTCGGCATCAAAAATCAGATGCAACCAACCGAACCGCTAACCAGCGATGCCTACGGCTTACCAAGTGTGTTCCCGCACGATCTGGATGAAGCCGTCAGCCATCTGCGCGCCTGTCAGCCCATTCGCGAAGTCTTGGGCGAGCAGTTTGTCGATGCGTTTTGTGCCGTGAAAGAGGCGGAATACATCGAATACAAGCGCGTTATCAGCCCTTGGGAACGTAAACACCTGTTGCTGCATGTGTAAGATCGGAGAGCACTCATGAATAACCCACTGATTTACTCAACTAATAATCGCAACGGCAACCCCGAAACCCAACGCTGGCAGGCGATGGATGCCGCACACCACTTGCACCCGTTTTCGGATGCTGTCGCTTTAAATGCACAAGGCAGCCGCGTGATCACCAAAGGCGATGGTGTTTATCTCTATGATTCAGAAGGGAATAAGATCTTCGATGCCATGTCGGGGTTGTGGTGTGTCAACATCGGTTACGGGCGCAAAGAGCTGGCCGAAGCCGCGTACAACCAGATGTTAGAGCTGCCGTTTTACAATACCTTTTTCAAAACCACCCACCCGCCCGTAGCTGAGTTATCGGAACTGGTCACCAAAGTCGCACCGACCGGTTTTAACCATATTTTTTATACCAACTCCGGTTCGGAAGGTAATGACACCGTGATCCGCATGGTGCGCCATTACTGGGCCAGCATTGGCCAACCGAAGAAAAAGGTCATCATCTCGCGCTCTAACGCCTATCACGGCTCCACCATCGGTGGCGCCAGCCTGAGCGGCATGGATTACATGCACGCGCAGGGCGATCTGCCGATCCCCAATATCACGCATATTGAACAGCCGTATTGGTATGCCAATGGCGGTGATTTATCGCCGGAAGAGTACGGCGTTAAAGCGGCACGTGAACTGGAGAAAAAAATCCTCGAAGTCGGTGTTGAGAACGTGGCCGCGTTTATCGGCGAACCCGTGCAAGGTGCCGGCGGCATCATCATTCCCCCCACCACCTACTGGCCAGAAATTCAACGCATCTGCGGTCACTACGGCATTTTGCTGATTGCCGATGAGGTGATCTGCGGTTTTGGCCGCACAGGTGAATGGTTTGGCAGCGACTATTTCGGCATCAAACCGCATTTGATGACCATTGCGAAAGGGCTATCATCCGGTTATATGCCGATTGGCGGCGTACTGGTGCACGACAGCATTGCCGAAGTGCTGATGCAGGCCGGCGATTTCAACCACGGCTTTACCTACTCCGGTCATCCGGTGGCGTGTGCGGTAGCGGCGGCAAATATCCGCATTTTGCAAAAAGAGCGCATCATCGAAAAGATGAAAGCGGAAGTGATGCCCTATGCCCACCAGCGCTGGCATGATGCGTTTGATGACCACCCGCTGGTCGATGATGTGCGCAGTCTCGGTTATTTCTTTGCGATAACACTAGTGGAAAATAAAGCCAGCCGTAAACGCTTTACCAATGGCGATGCGCTGGCGCTGCAATGCCGCGATGTCTGCTTTAAAAACAACCTCATCATGCGCGCTACCCACGACAGCATGATCGCCGCACCGCCATTAGTGATGACGCGCAAGCAGGTCGATGAATTTGTTGATCTAGCGCGACGTTGTATCGATGAGTTTCAGCATCAGCTCGTTAACCGTTAAATAAAAAAGCCACCTTTGGTGGCTTTTTCTTCATCATCCCTGTTTTTGCGTAACCGGTTGATAACCAATCTGAGCATTCAGGTCTTCACTTAACACCTGCGCAATTTCATGCAGTTGCGCGACTTCATCCGGTATACACACTCCGACTTTACCGGTGTCCAACGCTTGACGTACAACTTTGATTTGATTGCCTTGCTGTTTATATTTTGCCATGTAGTGGAAACGACCACGGGCAATATCCTGATCCTGCGGTAAGAATTGCACTTTCAGATTATCCGGCAAACGGATCGTGGTTTCTTCCACCACACTGGATGGATGGCATACCCGATTCAGCTTCCGCATTGGTGCTTCAGTCAAATACAGATAATCAACCAGATTGGTCGGCGCAGCAAAACCAGCAGGCACCGGGAACGCACCGTATTGTTTCATCGGCATATGGTTGCTTAAACGATAATCTGAGCTGATTTGGTAAGAGTCATTCAACGCATAAGGATCTGTTTTGTGTAACGTCCCACTGCCGCGTTGCAAACCAAACCGCAGGTGTTGTTTCACAAATTGATCTTCACGATGTGGATCAATCCCCAGCACCATGCCGCGCAGTGCCAGATTATAAGAGCCTAACGCCTGGATCTGTGTTTTACCGGTCCACTTGCCTTCACTGTTCAGCTCCAGATTACTGGAAATTCGTAACGCATCACTTTGTGCTGCGGTCAGTGGTGTGGTCGCCAAAGTACCGTCTTCACGCAACACCGGTTTGCCGCTGTCATCAAAAGGCAGTGAACCAAATGGGATCAACTCCGCGGTGGCATCCAAATACGTTTTCAACTCTGGCACATATAAAATGGCATGATTGAAACTCACTGAATTGGCCACTTTAGCGCGATAAAAACTGCTGCCCAAATTGATCAACACCTGCTGACTAGGAATATCTTTTGCAGCCAGCAATGCCTGTAACAAGGTGGCCTTGTCTTTACAGTCACCATAACGATTTTGCAGAATATCTTCGGCTTTATGCGGCACTATCCCACCGTTACCCAGCCAGATCCCCACGTAACGAATGTTGACCCGAACCCAGTCATACAATGCTTTTGCCTGATCATCTCGTTTCGTTTTACCGGCAGTAATTTTATCAGCCAGTTGACGAATTGACTCAGTAGGCAGCGCTTTATCAGCAGAGCCTTGATGATAAGCCGCAGCCAGTTGTTTCCAGTCAGCAAAAGAACTCATCACGATCAATGGGGCATAATCCATTGCGGACACATAATCATCACCGTGGATTTGGCTTGCTTTCGGTTGGCGATAACTCCAGTAATAATGACGTTGACCATCTTTTTCCACTACTTTGCTGGCTTGCCAACCGCGGACATCCAACTTCAATGCGGGCATGCTGACCGGTTGTGACAATGAGACTTCAGCCAGATCCACCACCACCGCCGGATTCACCGATTCCGTTTCCGTAAAATGGTTTTTAAATGAGCCTTCTGTAACTTTGAGGGTTGATTGCAACACCACCTGATCGCCCACTTCGACGTCAGGGTAAGCAAACGAGCGATATTTATAATCGGAATATTGCGGTGCACCTTGTGCCGCCGGATCTTCCTGAGTGAAAATCTTATCGTCACTCACCATCAGTTTGCGGCCATCTGCTTTTTGGGTGTAAGCATGGATCGCAGTAAATTGTTCCCGTTTACTGCTGAAACCCAAACTATCACTGGCGATCATCTCCACCCCTTCTTTGGTCAGCGGCTGGATGATCTGCTCTTCCGTTTTGGTATAAGAGCCATCGGCATTTAACTGATAATTTACCTGCGAATGAACAATCTTCAACAATGGTGAAGTGTTGTCCTCTTCCGCTTGAACTACCTGCCCACAAACAAGTAAACCAACCAAAATGCCGAACTTGAATTTCATGTTACAACCTCATTACTACTGGCCTGTTGACTATATTAACGCAGGCAATTTGCAACCACCATGGTCATTTTTTGAGCAAGTATTCAGGCGAATCGGATTAATGAAAAATTAATCCAACTCTGTTAACTTAATCACTATCTACTTAGAAAAATAAGTCAGCTCTTTCATCCGTAAAGGAGTAATCGATGGAATTTTCATCCGAAAAAGTCAAAGTATGGGATGCGTTTGTACGTATATTCCACTGGACTGTAGTCACCCTGTTCTTCTGCAACTATCTGTTGTCAGATCGAGGTATGCCCTTTGCACGTGGAAATACCTTACACCGCTATGCTGGGTATATCGTGATTGGTTTTGTGCTTGCACGTTTGATCTGGGGTGTCATCGGCTCCAAAAATGCCCGTTTCAAAAATTTCATTCCGAACCCGGCTGAATTTATGGCGTATATGCGAGCCATGTTGCGGGGTGAACATCCGTATTATGAAGGGCATAACCCGGCCGGTGCGGTCATGATCGTCTGCTTGCTAAGTGGTTTATTATTGACCGGCCTGACTGGTTGGTTATCAACACTCGGCGATGCCTTTGACGGTTGGCAAGCCACCGTAGCGTCCGCCACCGATTTTATTGATTGGGGCAATGTACATGAATTTTTTGCCAACCTGACCATGTTAGGTGCCGGTATTCATATTACCGCGGTGGTACTGGTCAGCCACCTGACCCGTGAAAATCTGGTACATGCCATGCTAAGTGGTTATAAGAAAAAGCCCAAATAAGCCTGACACAAATAACAGAGGGGAATGAGTTCAACTCAATCTCCTCTGTTATTTACGCAAAAAACTGCACCCTGCCACAAATTCTGCGCACCATGACTAACATGTTTAATAACAGATAGTTAGCTAAAATTCCTCGCCAGTTTTAACCCTCATATTAGTTTTCCAGCTAGTAATTTCGCACCAAATCACAAATATAAATCATTATTTATCAATAAGTTAAATAGAAAATCAACGCTGGCATGCTCCCTGCTCTATCTGTACCGAATGCCAATTCCGGCATCGAACAATAATTAGGAGCACGAACATGCCAACTCCCGCGTATATGACCATTAACGGTGAAAAACAGGGTCTGATCACCGCCGGTACATTTACTGAAGCCTCTGTAGGGAATATCTATCAGGAAGGCCACGAAGATGAAGTCATGGTGCAGGGTTTTGAACATCAGGTGGTCTTACCGCGTGACCCTCAATCAGGTCAGCCATCCGGTCAGCGCGTACATAAACCGGTCAAAATCAGTAAGGTTTTCGATAAATGTTCCCCGCTGATTTATAACTCTTTGACGTCCGGCGAACGTCTGCCAAGCGTGAAAATCAAATGGTACCGTACCTCTGCAGCAGGTACACAAGAGCATTATTTCACCACTGAACTAACCGATGCCATCGTGGTCGACGTACAAGCGCGCATGCCCAATTGCCAAGATCCATCTCTGGCTCATTTCACGCATCTGGAAGACATCTATATGACTTATCGTGCTATCAAATGGACTCATGAAGTCTCCGGCACTTCTGGTTCGGATGACTGGCGCTCACCCGTTTCGGCTTAAATACATAACCAGTACATGACTATGCAAACCGCACTGCATTCCCTTAGGAATGCAGTGTCTTTTTTCTCAATGAGTGATTTGAAAGGGTCGATGCATGTGGTTCTTTTCTGCAAACGAAGCACAGTTTTTATTTACCGTCGATGGCTGCAGTGAAGAATTGGGTGTATTACGTTTTTCTGGCGAAGAGGCATTAGGACAAAACTACCGTTTTGAAATTGATGTGGTCTGTGATTCAGAAGCGCTGGATATCATGGTATTGCAGCATCAAACCGCGCGTCTGATTTTACAAAACAGACCACACCCCCGTTTTATCCATGGCATCGTGTTGAGTGCTGGTCATATCAAAACGGATAATCACCATCATCACTACCGCTTTCAGCTTGTCCCACAAGCAGAATTGCTGCACTACCGAACCGATCAACGAATATTCCAGCAACAATCTGTCACCGATATTATTCAACAGATCTGGCAACAAGCCGGATTAAACCCCGCCGCATTACGCGTACAAACTACTCGCACACAGCCATTGCTCACCTATTGCGTACAATACGGTGAAACCGACCTGCACTTCTTACAGCGATTATGTGAATGGCATGGCCTGTTCTACTATTTTGAACACACCGCAAACCAGCATACGATGGTGTTGGTCGATGGTCAGGAACATTGTCCTAAGGTTGATCCAGTCAGTTATCAGCCCGACTCCGGGCAGAACCCCGATCATCCGGTACTGACCCAATTCGACTGGCGATTCACCGCCACTGCCGATCAATCTACGGTGAACGAATATGATTTCACCCGCCCCCGATTTGATCTCACCGGTCATACCGCACATGCCCGACATGAATGGTATCAGTACGCCACCCAACACGATGCACAGTCACTAGCGGCTACTCAAGCCAGTTTGATCCTCGCTCAGCAACAACACAAACATCAGCGTATTTTTGCACGCAGTAATGTACGAGCTATCTATCCCGGTAGCTTCCTGCCTGTGACCGCGCATCCACAACCTGCATTAAATCTGATGTGGCTAGTGGTTTCTATTCAACATGCAGGCGAACAACCACAAGTTTTAAAAGAATTAACTGAAGGTCGCAGCCACTATCAAAACCACATGGTGCTGCATCATAAAAATGCACCGTTCGCACTGCCCTGCACACATGAAAAACCACAACCTCGTGGTTTTCAAACCGCGCTGGTTACCGGCCCAGAGGAGCAGGAAATTTATACCGACGAATATGGTCGTATCAAAGTGCAATTTCATTGGGATCGGGAAGACCGTCGCGGTGAAAAATCCAGTTGTTGGTTGCGTGCCGCGCAAGGCTGGGCCGGCGCTGGTTACGGTCAGCAATTTTTGCCGCGAGTTGGCCAGGAAGTGATCGTAGCCTTCTTAGAACATGACATTGATCGCCCCTACGTCATTGGTTGTGTGCACAATGCCGTGAATGCCTCACCCGTTCAATATCCTGCCAACCAGTCACAAAGTGGCTTTCGCACCCATTCCAGCCCTGATGACTGTGGTTTTAATGAGCTGCGCTTTGAAGATAAAAAAGGCCAGGAACAAATTGTGCTACATGCGCAACGGAACTGGTATCGCAAAGTAAAACGCACCAGCCGTACTGAGATTGGCGCGGATGAGCATCATATGATCGGTGGAAAAGAGATACGCCAGACATCCGGTGAAACACATCTAACTGTTAATAAAAATCGTGTGACGAATATATCCGGCCATCAAGATCTTCATATCTTACAAAATCACCATCTACATATTAATGAAAAATGGTTAGCCAAAGTTGATCAAGAGTTGCACGTAACAGCAGGACAAACAATGGTTTTAGAAGCCACAACAGCCATGAGTTTTGATGCTGGCGGCAGTACATTATTACTCGATAGTTCGGGTATTAAACTGCAAGGAGCCAGCATTCGTATCAACAGTGGTGGCAGTTGTAGCCCTGCATTGACACCGAATATTCCAAGTCTTGCTGAACTAAAAACCCCAACTACGTCAAAATAAAAAAGTGCACGATGAATGTGCACTTTTTTATCATTGAATTTGAGCGGCGAATATTCAGCGGTTAGCCCGCGGTTGCATCAACTACGGCGTAGCTCTTCATAACGTCGCCGTCGAATTTCAGTTCAACCACTTTCTCGACCTTAGAAGTGTCTTTGCCTAAAGCTTTCGCAATACCGGTTACAGTGCTTAATTTATTGTTCACACTGTCCATGTCATAGGTCCAAACTTCCAGTGAGTCTTCAGTCGCTGTTGATTTTGGTGCACCTAATTTCTGTTTTACTTGGGTTTTAGTGGTGACGTTTTCCTGAAATTTGGTTTTCAGCATCGCTTTTACTGCTTGATCAGCAGAAACACCCGAATCTTTGGCTGAAGTTACTGCCGTTGCGGTATCAGTCACTGCATCTAACAGACCTGCATGAGCAACACCTGCTGCAATTAACAAAGATCCCGCCATAATTATCTTTTTCATATATTTTCCCAGTTAAATTATCCTGGCTCAGAAAAAAGCCGCCGCAAATGTATAGAATTCAATCGCATCGGTCAATTAAAGGCAGAGACTCAATCATGTCAACCTGGAGTTATGTGCATGAATAAGACGAAATTACTGGTTCCGTTACCTTGGCTACTGTTAGATATAGCAGGGATATTATTGGTCATGTGGGGCGGGTTAGAGTTCTTTGGTTGGCTCCAGTGGTGGCCGCAAGCATGGCATTATCCGTACTATGAGTTATTGCTGATGATGGTTGGTTTTTTAATGATGACCCCTTATCAGGTTTTGTTATTAATGGCAGTAATGCGACGAATACAAGAAGTTAAAAAAACACCACGCTGATCGATCAACACCACACTGTGATGACGGTTGACTGGACAGTGATGAAACTCACAGGCAAAGTGAGGCGTAACGATACACGAGAATATTATTGCGGCAGCTTGCTGCTAACAGGGCATAAAGATGAAAAAGAACAAACCCATCACCACCGAAGATATTCTGATCAAATTATGTAATTCCGTTAAAAACGTTCTCTCAGCGGCGGCACAAACACCCATTGATTATTCCCCGATGATCCAACGGATCACCAAAACCAGTCTGAAACCAGATATCGGTTGTTTTGTGGTGTTTGATGGCGCATTTTCCGGTTTGGTGGTGATCAATTTCTCCGCTGCCGCCGCGCTGGAAGTGTATCAAAGCTATCTGATGCAGATGGGCATCCCGAAAGAAGAACTGGCAACCCAACATACGTCTGATGAAGTCGGTAATGTCATGGGTGAGCTGATGAACCAGATCCTCGGTGATTTCACTGGTAAAGTCAGCCATGAATTGAAAACTCATATCACACAAAGCCAGCCGAAAATGCTAACCATCAACAAACAAGTCTTGCTGTCAATTGATACCAATCTCGATCGTCCGCAAGCGCGCCGGGTCTCTTTTTATACCGGCAAAAACAATATCTTCTATCTGGAACTGGCGATTGATCGTACCGAATTTATTCAATTACACGATTTTGAAACTAATCAGGAATTAGATCCGGATGCCATTCTGGCCGCTGAAGCGTCAAAACAAGACAGCCCGGAAGAAAAAATTGTCTATAACAATGGTAATAACGATTCCGACGATCTCTTAGCCTCGCTGGGCTTGTAACATCCCACGCACATCTTGTCGGATCATTGGGGCTATGCAGCAGTCTGTGATAACATAGCTCCTTAATCTCTTTTTTAGTCAGGACTGCGACTTTGGATACACCGCTGCTGAATTTTAATAAGGTGCATTTTGTTACCAGTGCACCGGACATTCGTCATCTTCCTAATGACGGTGGCATTGAGATCGCCTTTGCCGGTCGTTCCAACGCAGGTAAATCATCTGCACTGAATGCATTAACACAGCAAAGACAATTAGCCCGCACCAGTAAAACCCCGGGCCGTACTCAGCTGATCAACTTGTTTGAGCTGGAACCCGGCAAACGTTTAGTCGACTTGCCTGGCTACGGTTATGCGCAAGTACCGATCGAGATGAAGCTGAAATGGCAGGCGGCATTATCAGAATATCTGCAGAAACGTGAATCACTGCATGCGCTGGTATTGTTGATGGATATCCGTCATCCGCTGAAAGATCTCGATCTACAAATGCTGGAATGGGCATCGAACAGCGATCTGAATATTCTGGTGCTGTTAACGAAAGCCGATAAATTGAATGCCAACCCACGTCGGGCCATTGTGCAGCAAGTGCGTAAAGCCACACTGGTGTTTGGTGATAATGTGAAAGTGGAAGCTTTCTCATCATTGAAAGGTATTGGTGTGCCTGAAGTGACCCGAATTTTATCCGACTGGTATCAACCTGAAATCGATCCAGATGCCATTGCGGACGACGCCGAATAAAACGAACGCCGATAGCTCTCACTATCGGCGTTGTTGTTTAAGCTCTACCTGGATTTAGCGCTTAGTGCGCTTGCTCCCAGTTATCACCGACACCAATACCTACCTCCAGCGGCACTTTAAGGCTGGCGGCATCCATCATGTATTGCCGGATCACCGGTAGATACGCATCCAGCTTGTCTTCGTGCACTTCAAACACCAATTCATCGTGTACCTGCATGACCATGCGGATCGAATCCGTGTCACAACCCTTGATCCACTCTGCCAGTTTGATCATCGCACGTTTGATAATATCTGCCGCCGTTCCCTGCATTGGCGCGTTGATCGCCGCACGTTCCGCAGCCTTACGCAGCCCCATGTTTTTTGCTTTGATATCCGGCAGATACAAGCGGCGACCAAACAGTGTTTCAACGTAACCGGCTTGTTCCGCCTGCTGACGGGTTCTTTCCATATAGGTCAGTACACCTGGATAACGCTCAAAATAACGATCCATATAACGTTGCGCTTCATGACGCGGAATGCTCAGTTGCTTCGCCAGACCAAAGGCGCTCATACCATAGATCAAACCGAAGTTAATGGCTTTGGCATTCCGTCGTTGTTCACTGGTTACGGCATCGGGTTCAATGCCCATGATCTCGGCAGCCGTCGCCCGGTGAATATCCTGCCCCTGTGCAAACGCCCGCAACAAACCTTCGTCTTCGGATAAATGCGCCATGATGCGCAATTCGATTTGCGAGTAGTCGGCAGCAACAATTTTGTAGCCTTGATCAGCAACAAACGCCTGACGGATCCGGCGCCCTTCTTCCGTGCGCACTGGTATATTTTGCAAATTAGGATCAGTCGACGATAAACGCCCAGTCGCCGTTACCGCCTGATGATAGGAGGTGTGCACTCGTCCGGTAGATTGTGCGATCATCAACGGCAACTTATCGGTATAGGTCGATTTCAGCTTCGATAAACTGCGGTGCTCGAGCAACAACTTCGGCAGCGGATAGTCGTATGCCAATTCCTGCAACACTTCTTCGGCTGTTGACGGTGCGCCCTTTGGCGTTTTCTTGATCACCGGCAGCAGCAGCTTTTCAAACAACACTTCACCCAGTTGTTTCGGTGAGCTTAAGTTAAATGGGCCACCGGCGATCTCATGCGCCTGCGCTTCCAACTCTGCCAGACGTACTTCAATTTGCTGACTTTGGTTTTGCAACAGGAACGGATCGATGAGTGCACCGGTACGTTCCATATCCGACAGCACTTCTGCCAGCGGCAATTCCATCTCCAGCAGTAAAGCTTTTAACGCCGGTTCTTTCTCAACTTGTGGCCACAGAGTTTGGTGTAAGCGCAGCGTGATATCGGCATCTTCGGCGGCATAAAACGCGGCCTTTTCCAGCTCAACTTGATTAAAGGTCAGCTGTTTTACCCCTTTCCCCGCGACATCTTCGAAGGTTTGCGTGGTGTAATTCAGATACTTTTTCGCCAGATCATCCATGTTATGGCGTGAGGCGGTGGAGTTCAGCACATACGACTCCAGCATAGTATCAAACGCAATGCCTTGCAGCTGAATGCCATGATTTCGCAACACATTCCGATCAAACTTCAGGTGTTGCCCGACTTTCAGGCGCGTCGGATCTTCCAGCAGTGGTTTTAAGATGGCTAATGTCTGCTCACGATCGAGCTGTTCAGGGGCGCCCAGATAATCATGCGCTAAAGGCAAATAAGCTGCTTCACCGGGAGCCACCGCGAATGACAAACCGACCACCTGCGCCTGAATATAATCCAGCGAATTAGTTTCAATATCGAACGCAAATAGTTCTACTTGCTGTAATTTTTCCAGCCAGCGTGTCAGCTCTGCTGCCGTCAGAATCGTGTCGTACTGGGTTGTAACATTAACGGGAGTGATTGTTTCAACAGCCGCTTCACTGAGGCTTTCCAGTTCCTGTACCAGATTCTTAAATTCAAACTGACGATAAAGTGCTAACAAAGCCTCTTTCTGCACCTCGTGACGACGCAACTCAGCCAGTGACAGTGGCAATTCGACATCCGTTTTGATGGTAGCTAGTTGCTGCGAAAGGCGAACCACCGCTTCCTGTTCTTTAAATTTTGCAGCAAATGTTTTGGCACCGCGAAAACTAAGTTCAGCCACTCGCTCTGGGTGTGCGGAAATGGTGTCGATGCTACCCACACCTTGTAATACCGCGACCGCCGTCTTATCACCCACCCCGGCCATACCCGGAATATTGTCAGAACTGTCGCCCATCAAGGCCAGATAATCGACGATCAACTCTGGTGGCACGCCAAACTTATCAATAACACCCTGCCGATCGGTGAGCTGATCTTTCATGGTATCCATCAGCGTGACATGTTCTGACACCAGCTGAGCCATGTCTTTATCACCGGTACTGATCAGCGTTTCGATTTGTGATTCAGTGGCCTGACGCGCCAGCGTGCCAATGACGTCATCGGCCTCAACACCATCAATCACTAACAACGGTAAACCCATCGCGGTAATAATTTGATGAATTGGCTCGATCTGGCTGCGTAAATCATCAGGCATCGGAGGCCGGTGCGCTTTGTATTCCGCATACATGTCATTACGAAAGCTTTTGCCTTTGGCGTCAAAAACTACCGCAACAATAGAGTCCGGATATTGTTTCAACAGACTCCGCAGCATGTTGGTGACCACTCGAATGGCACCGGTTGGTTCACCGTTGGAGGTACGCAAATCGGCCTGCTGAGAAGCAAAAAAAGCCCGGAAAAGATAGGATGATCCATCAATCAGAATCAACGGAGGGGTCTGAGTCATTATATTTCGATCTTAGGAAAGGTCATCGCACTAGCATGCCACAGCTAGCTATTCAGCTCCATCGCCGGGATCTGTGGATAACTAAATTAAATTGTGGATAAGTTTGTTGAAGAAATTGGCAGAACCTGTTAGGTAATGTGTAAAACTTCCAGATAAAAAATAAAAATACATAAATTTCATATAGTTAAAAAAGATCGAGATCTGAATTAACAAGAAACATGATTTATGTCAATGTGGAAAAAAGAATTGCAGATCCAATAAAAACGCATAAATGATGCCAAAAATGCTTGATCTTTGGCATCATTCAGTTCAGACGGTTTGCCAGTTCACTGGCGTCTGCCCGAATAATTTACGCGTCAGATAACGCAGTAACACCCCATATGCCGGCACGAACAGACCAATGCTGATCAACAGTTTCACTGCATAATCTACCGCGGCAATTTCCACCCAGTGTGCGGCCATAAATGGATCCGGGCTTTTATAGAACGCGATGCCAAAAAATGCCACAGTATCCAGCATATTACCGATGATGGTTGAGGCTACTGGTGCTATCCACCACTGCGGTAACTGCCGTAATTTACTGAACACCGAAATATCTAAAATCTGCCCAAGCAAATAAGCCATGAAACTGGCACAGGCAATACGCGCCACAAACAGATTAAACTGCGCAATTTGCGCCAACCCCTGAAATTCACCGGCATGAAATAACACCGATAATAAATATGAGAGCAGCAAGGCCGGTAACATCGCACACAAAATAATACGACGCGCCAGTAATGAGCCAAAAATCCGCACAGTGAGATCCGTAGCCAGAAAAATAAACGGGAAGCTAAATGCGCCCCAAGTGGTGTGAACACCCAAAATTTCAATCGGCAACTGCACCAGATAGTTACTGGAGGCAATGATCAGAATGTGGAACAGCGATAAACGCCACAGCGCTTGCCGTGACTGGTTTTCGGTAAACAGCATATTGTTTCCTTTTTGGATAATAAATGGGGTGAGGGAACCCATGTTCGCTTGCAGTTAACTCACCATTCTGCACACAAAATGGCAGCTGGCTATAGCAAGGCGCGGGATTATACAGCGAAAGATTGTGGAAACAAGCCGGACATCAAACTTATAATAAAATTGAATGTTCTTTCTTGCAGAACTGGCAAGTCAGTACCATGCTTAAGTTAAGCGATCAGCAAGCTTCTCGGGCGACAGGATTCAACTTCGCACCCAGAAGGATGACGAAGCGAATCAATAATGAAACGCCAACTTGTTGACCGACTGGGAGATCAATTTTTGTTCTGTTGCAAACGACCTCGGTGAGCAGGCTTTAATGCCAGACCCGGTCAGGACACATGATGATGCCATGCGCAGCAACAAGAAAAGATCAGAAAGACAATCTGGGAGCGCTTTGCTTAAGTTGGCTGTCGGGCAATACCGGATAGCATCACAACCAGTGAAGACGGCTCTTCCTAACTAAGGAGGCAGCACCCTGAGTAATCTTTTAATAGTAGTCCAGTGTTACGAGTTCATGTTAAACGGTTAAAAGAGTTAATGTTCAAAGTAAATGTAAAAGCGTTAATTGTTCAGCGTAAATGTAAAATGTGTTGATTGGTTAAACGTTACAATGTACTTCGTGAAAATGTTACTTTGCTAAATGTTAATTAGTTTAAACGTTAGATAGTTAGTTGATTAAGCTTAGATCTGGGGCCCATCCATCGGGCCCCTTTTAATATCTGCGATTTATGGTTTATCCCTTCGTCTAATCTCACGATCTTCTTTATTTATATCCACATCAGATAATAAATCGCTTCTGAAGTCAGGTTAAAATTACGTTACACTGTGCAGGTAATTGGCATAAGGAATCGTTGCACATGTCGGACAACACTCATTTCGGCTTTAAAACCGTTGCAGAAACAGAAAAAGAACATCTGGTGGCGGATGTTTTCCACTCTGTGGCAGAGAAATATGACCTGATGAATGACCTGATGTCATTTGGTATTCATCGTCTCTGGAAACGTTTTACCATTGATTGTGCGGGTGTCCGTCCGGGGCAAAAGATCTTAGATTTAGCCGGTGGAACCGGTGATCTGACGGCTAAATTTTCTCGTTTAGTCGGCGACAGCGGTGAAGTGGTGCTGGCCGATATTAACGATTCTATGCTGAAAGTGGGCCGTGAAAAACTGCGTAACAAAGGGCTGGTGAATAATATCCGTTATGTGCAGGCCAATGCAGAAGCACTGCCGTTCCCGGATAACTATTTTGATCTGATCACCATCGGTTTTGGCCTGCGTAATGTAACGCATAAAGAACAAGCCTTAGCCTCTATGTACCGGGCACTGAAACCTGGCGGACGCTTGTTAGTGCTGGAATTTTCTAAACCGACCAATGTCGTCATGTCCAAATTATACGATTTCTACTCATTCAAAGTGTTGCCGAAAATGGGGCAACTAGTCGCGAAAGACAGTGACAGTTACCAATATCTGGCAGAGTCGATCCGCATGCACCCTGATCAAGAAACACTGAAAGCCATGATGGAAACCGTCGGTTTTGAGCAAGTGACCTATCACAACCTGACACAAGGTGTAGTGGCTTTGCACCGCGGCTTTAAATTCTAAAAAGATCACGGGAATAACCGCATGATGCTATCCCCTCTGAGCACCGCGTTGGGTGCTTTGCTCGAAACCGGATTGAACCAGTTATTATCGCTCGATCCGCGCGCTCGCGAGCGCAGCAAACCACTGCACGGCAAAGTGCTGAAACTGGAGCTGCAAGGTATTCCCGCAATCTGGCTGATGTTCTCACCCCATCAGGTCGATGTTTTAGCAGCTTATGAACACCCGGCTCATGCCAGCCTCAATCTGAAATGGCAGGGCTTACAAGTCTTACGGCAACCGGAAAATCTGAGTCGTTATATCCGCGAAGAACGTCTCGATCTACAAGGTGACCCAGCCTTGTTTCATGCTTTTAGCCATTTATTCTGTGAATTACAGATCGATTGGGAAGAACAGCTTTCTGCTTATACTGGTGATGTGTTAGCACACTGGCTATTCCGTGGTGCCAAGAAAATACAAAAATGTGCCTCTCAACAGTGGCAACTAAGTCAGCAAGATCTACGCGAAGCCATTACCGAAGAGTGGCAACTAGCACCAGGGCCATTACAACTGGCTGCGTTTTGCGATGATGTCGGCACATTGCTGCATGACAGTGAACAACTGCTGCAGCGTGCCGAGCAATTGTTTCAGCGGAGTGCGCAATGATTTTTAGCGAATGGCGACGCTTTTATACTATTGGCAGTGAACTATTACGCCATGGCCTCGATGAGCTGGTTCCACGTCATTGGCAGCCATGGCCGGTGCGATTGTTGCGTCGTTCGTTATTCTGGTTGCGTAATCGCTACCCGACACAATCACGCGGCCAACGTCTGCGCCATGCCTTCGAAACACTCGGCCCGGTTTTTATTAAATTTGGCCAAATGTTATCGACTCGACGGGATTTATTACCCCCTGATCTGGCAGAAGAGTTGGCTCAGCTACAAGATCGCGTTGCCCCTTTTGACGGGGAACTGGCCCGGAAACTGATTGAACGCGCGTTGGGGCATCCCATCGAAGAACTGTTTTCTGAATTCAATCCTATACCCCTCGCCTCCGCATCGGTCGCGCAGGTGCATACCGCACGTCTAAAAGAAAATAATGCCGACGTCGTTATTAAAGTGATCCGCCCGGATATCAAACCCATTATTAACGATGATATCCGCTTAATGCGTTTATGCGCCCGGATCATCACCCGACTACTACCCAATAACCGCTTACGCCCGGTAGAAGTGGTAGAAGAATATCGCCGCACCTTATTAGATGAACTCAATCTGATGAGTGAAGCCGCGAATACCATCCAACTGCGACGGAATTTTGAAAATTCGCCACTGTTGTATGTGCCACACGTTTACCCTGATCATTGCCGGGAAAATGTGCTGGTGATGGAACGGATCTACGGTATTCCCGTCTCTGATCGCATGGCGCTCGAAGCCAATGGCACCGACCTGAAATTGCTAGCCGAACGCGGGGTAGAAGTCTTTTTTACCCAAGTGTTTCGTGACAGTTTTTTCCATGCCGATATGCATCCGGGAAATGTCTTCGTTGCCTATGATCATCCCCACGATCCACAGTGGATCGGCATCGATTGTGGTATTGTTGGCACCTTAAACCGTCAGGATAAGCGCTATCTAGCCGAAAACTTTCTGGCCTTTTTTAACCGCGATTACCGCAAAGTTGCCGAATTACACGTCAAGTCAGGCTGGGTGCCGCCAGAAACCAAGGTGGAAGAATTTGAATCCGCACTGCGTACCGTGCTGGAACCGATTTTTGCCAAACCATTAGCGGAAATCTCATTTGGCCATGTACTGCTAAACTTGTTCAACACCGCACGTCGTTTCAATATGCAGGTGCAACCGCAGTTAGTGTTACTGCAAAAAACCCTGCTTTATATTGAAGGATTAGGCCGCCAGCTTTACCCACAATTAGATCTGTGGCAAACCGCCAAGCCGTTTCTGGAGCACTGGATGCGCCAGCAGATCGGGCCACAAGCAGCATGGCGAGCGATTAAAGAGAAAGCACCGTTCTGGGCTGAAAAATTACCTGACATGCCCGATCTGATTTACGACACCCTGACACAAGTTCAGCATCAGCAACACATGGTGAAAGGGCTGTATCAGCAATATCATCAGCAACATCGGCGTCACGCCCAATCCCGGTATCTGTTGGGGACCGGAGCTGCATTGTTGCTAGGCAGTATTATTTTATTACCCACTCATGAACAGTTAGCAACGGCTGGCCTAACCATTAGTGTTATTTGCTGGCTCAATGGTTGGTGGAAAATTTCCCGCCGCTAAAACCTCTGCCACAGGAGTTATCATGCCGCAATTTATACCATCCTCTTTTCCACTTCGCCGCCCACGTCGCATCCGCAAACATGATTTCAGTCGCCGTTTAGTACGTGAAAATCGACTGAGTGTGGATGATCTCATCTATCCAATGTTTGTATTAGATGGCGAAAACCGCAGAGAAAGCATCAGCAGCATGCCCGGTATTGAGCGTTTGTCTCTCGATCTCTTACTCAAAGAAGCAGAAGAATTGGTTCAGTTAGGCATTCCAGCCATTGCATTATTCCCGGTCATTCCAGCCGAGCAAAAAAGCCTGCTTGCGGAAGAAGCTTATAATGATGATGGGTTAGTACCACGTGTAGTACGAGCACTGAAAGAACATTTTCCTGAATTGGGTGTGATCACTGACGTGGCTCTTGATCCTTATACTACGCATGGTCAGGATGGCATTATTGACGATGAAGGTTATGTTCTGAATGATCTGACCACCGATATTCTCGTTCGTCAGGCCCTCTGTCATGCCCAGGCTGGTGCCGATATCGTGGCCCCTTCAGATATGATGGATGGCCGCATCAAAGCCATTCGAGCTGCGTTAGAACAGCGAAATCTCATCAACACGCAGATCATGGCTTATTCTGCAAAATATGCCTCCAATTACTACGGCCCATTCCGTGATGCTGTTGGATCATCAGCTAATCTAGGCAAAAGCAACAAAAACACTTATCAAATGGACCCAGCCAATAGCAACGAAGCCTTACAGGAAGTCGGTCTCGATATTCAGGAAGGAGCTGACATGGTGATGGTTAAACCCGGCATGCCTTACCTGGATATCATCTACCGGGTTAAGCAACAATTTGCCGTACCCACATTTGCCTATCAAGTCAGCGGGGAATATGCGATGCATATGGCAGCCATCCAGAATAGCTGGCTGAAAGAGCGTGAATGTATTATGGAGTCATTACTTTGTTTCAAGCGTGCAGGTGCTGACGGCATACTGACTTATTTTGCCAAACGAGCAGCAATTTGGTTACAAGAAGAAAAATAATGCCTAAAACAAAGCCCCTTTACGGGGCTCTGTTTTATAAATTTCATTTCTTTGTAGGTTCCGCAGCTGAAACTGGCGCAACAGTAACTGGCTTGATCTGCGACTGATGGTCACGCAAATTTTGCATCATCTTTTGCCGTGCTTCGAGACGTGCCGCCTTTAACTCATCCTGAGTGATACCATTATCGCCGTCTTTATCAAACATAGAGAACTGCATTTTATCCATACGTTGTTTGATCTGTTGGATCAGACGCTCTTCTTGTAGCTGCTTAAAGGTGTCAAATTCAGCCCGGTCTAATTTTCCGTCATGATTTTTATCTGCTTTGGTAAATAAGTTTTCAGCTTTCGCTGGCGCAGAATTGCCCTGTGCAACTTCTGTCGCATACACCGGCGCGCATAATATTGTTGCAACTAAGGCGGTTACCATCACATTCATTGAGCTGTCTCCCATTGATTGAACACCAATAAATTAGCGAAGAGATATTGTAAATCTGTGTCGAAAACAAATTTATTTGCAACAAACTGTGACAGCAAAAAGAAAAAAAGCCGGAAATACCGGCTTTTTGAAAAATAGTAATTATGGGCGAATCTCAATCGGAGTTCCAGGCTCAATGGAATCCCATAATTCATCCATATCAGCATTTATTAGCGCAATACAGCCATTAGTCCAATTAGAACGCTGTAAGGTTTGGTCGCTCATCACCGACCCCTTTCGTTGCCCATGTAACAAAACCTGGCTACCAGGGCTAACGCCCATTTGTTGTGCTCGTTTCATATCTGCCACACTAGGATAAGAAATATGAAACGCTTTATAATAATTAGAATCTGTCTTTTTATAATCAAGCAAATAGCGACCTTCGGGCGTTTTATAATCACCTTCTCGTACCTTTGCACCTTTCGGATTTGGGCCCAACGCCACCCAGTAACGTTTTAAAGCGACACCTTTTGAATACAAAGTCAGGCTATATTGCGATTTTTTTACTACAACCAGATCGGCTTTAGGCATTATCGTTGCGTTTGCTACGACACCAAATAACAAACCTATAGCTAAAATAACAAACTTCATGTTTTCGAAACCCTGTTTATCCATCAATGTCGAACACTAGCGCCAGATCATAGTCACTATGGCATTAGGTTCAATGAGATAACGCAAATTTTACGTCGATGACAGTAATTAGTAGTGAATAAAATCGTTGATTCGTAACGTTAATAAAAACAAAAAGCCCTGAGCTGGTGCTCAGGGCTTTTCAAAATATTGGCGGAGTGGACGGGACTCGAACCCGCGACCCCCGGCGTGACAGGCCGGTATTCTAACCGACTGAACTACCACTCCGCACTTTTCTCTCTATGCTCGCTCAACCGTTGTCACCCAGTCAAGGTCTTCACATCAATTAGGAGCCTGGCAGTGTCCTACTCTCACATGGCGAATGCCACACTACCATCGGCGCTACAACGTTTCACTTCTGTGTTCGGCATGGGTACAGGTGGTTCCATCGCGCTATTGCCGCCAGGCATATTCGGTTCCCTTATCGCTGTTATTAACCATCTTCAGCAATAAGTCTTGGAAAGCTGTGTTGACTATTCCTAGTCAATCTTTATCAGTTCATCAATCAAACAAGCGCTTCAAAACTACTTGGGTGTTGTATGGTTAAGCCTCTCGGGTCATTAGTATGAGTTAGCTCAATGTCTCACGACACTTACACACCTCACCTATCAACGTCGTAGTCTTCAACGGCCCTTCAGAGGACTTATAGTCCTAGGGATGACTCATCTCGTGGCAAGTTTCCCGCTTAGATGCTTTCAGCGGTTATCTTTTCCGAACTTAGCTACCGGGCAGTGCCATTGGCATGACAACCCGAACACCAGCGGTTCGTTCACTCCGGTCCTCTCGTACTAGGAGCAACCCCACTCAATCATCCAACGCCCACGGCAGATAGGGACCGAACTGTCTCACGACGTTCTGAACCCAGCTCGCGTACCACTTTAAATGGCGAACAGCCATACCCTTGGGACCAACTTCAGCCCCAGGATGTGATGAGCCGACATCGAGGTGCCAAACACCGCCGTCGATATGAACTCTTGGGCGGTATCAGCCTGTTATCCCCGGAGTACCTTTTATCCGTTGAGCGATGGCCCTTCCATTCAGAACCACCGGATCACTATGACCTGCTTTCGCACCTGCTCGACCTGTCCGTCTCGCAGTTAAGCGGGCTTATGCCATTGCACTAACCTCACGATGTCCGACCGTGATTAGCCCACCTTCGTGCTCCTCCGTTACTCTTTGGGAGGAGACCGCCCCAGTCAAACTACCCACCAGACACTGTCCCTGACCCAGATAATGGGTTGAGGTTAGAACATCAAACATACCAGGGTGGTATTTCAAGGACGGCTCCATGACAACTAGCGTCATCACTTCAAAGCCTCCCACCTATCCTACACAGGTAGGTTCAATGTTCAGTGTCAAGCTATAGTAAAGGTTCACGGGGTCTTTCCGTCTAGCCGCGGGTACACCGCATCTTCACGGCGAATTCGATTTCACTGAGTCTCGGGTGGAGACAGCATGGCCATGGTTACACCATTCGTGCAGGTCGGAACTTACCCGACAAGGAATTTCGCTACCTTAGGACCGTTATAGTTACGGCCGCCGTTTACCGGGGCTTCGATCAAGAGCTTCGCTTGCGCTAACCCCATCAATTAACCTTCCGGCACCGGGCAGGTGTCACACCCTATACGTCCACTTTCGTGTTTGCAGAGTGCTGTGTTTTTGTTAAACAGTCCCAGCCATCTGGTCACTGCGGCTGCCATTAGCTCCAGAAGCAAGTTCCTTCACCAACAACAGCGTACCTTCTCCCGAAGTTACGGTACTATTTTGCCTAGTTCCTTCACCCGAGTTCTCTCAAGCGCCTTGGTATTCTCTACCTGACCACCAGTGTTGGTTTGGGGTACGATTCTTTGTAACCTGAAGCTTAGAGGCTTTTCCTGGAAGCGTGGCATCAGTAACTTCATGACCGTAGTCACTTCGTCTCGGCTCTCGGAATAAAGTACAGCGGATTTGCCTACCGTACATCCCTACCACCTTTCACCAGCACTACCAACCGCTGGCTTACTTAGCCTTCTCCGTCCCCTCATCGCAGTTACAAAAAGTGCAGGAATATTAACCCGCTTCCCATCGACTACGCCTTTCAGCCTCGCCTTAGGGGTCGACTCACCCTGCCCCGATTAACGTTGGACAGGAACCCTTGGTCTTCCGGCGAGGGAGTCTTTCACTCCCTTTAACGTTACTCACGTCAGCATTCGCACTTCTGATATCTCCAGCATGCGTTACCACACACCTTCACAGACTTACAGAACGCTCCCCTACCACTTGCACTTACGTGCAAATCCGCAGCTTCGGTGACTAGTTTAGCCCCGTTACATCTTCCGCGCAGGCCGACTCGACTAGTGAGCTATTACGCTTTCTTTAAATGATGGCTGCTTCTAAGCCAACATCCTAGCTGTCTAAGCCTTCCCACATCGTTTCCCACTTAACTAGTACTTTGGGACCTTAGCTGGCGGTCTGGGTTGTTTCCCTCTTCACGACGGACGTTAGCACCCGCCGTGTGTCTCCCGGATAGTACTTACTGGTATTCGGAGTTTGCATCGAGTTGGTAAGTCGGGATGACCCCCTAGTCGAAACAGTGCTCTACCCCCAGTAGTATTCGTCCGAGGCGCTACCTAAATAGCTTTCGGGGAGAACCAGATATCTCCGAGTTTGATTGGCCTTTCACCCCTAGCCACAGGTCATCCCCTAATTTTGCAACATTAGTGGGTTCGGTCCTCCAGTACCTGTTACGGCACCTTCAACCTGCCCATGGCTAGATCACTCGGTTTCGGGTCTACACCCTGCAACTAATCGCCCAGTTAAGACTCGGTTTCCCTACGGCTCCCCTATTCGGTTAACCTTGCTACAGAATGTAAGTCGCTGACCCATTATACAAAAGGTACGCAGTCACACCACGAAGGTGCTCCCACTGCTTGTACGTACACGGTTTCAGGTTCTATTTCACTCCCCTCACAGGGGTTCTTTTCGCCTTTCCCTCACGGTACTGGTTCACTATCGGTCAGTCAGGAGTATTTAGCCTTGGAGGATGGTCCCCCCATGTTCAGACAGGATACCACGTGTCCCGCCTTACTCGTTTTCATCTCAAGGTCGTTTTCATGTACGGGGCTATCACCCTGTGCCGCCAGCCTTTCCAGACTGTTCCACTAACTTCCAAGAAACTTAAGGGCTAATTCCCGTTCGCTCGCCGCTACTAAGGAAATCTCGGTTGATTTCTTTTCCTCGGGGTACTTAGATGTTTCAGTTCTCCCGGTTCGCCTTGCATGACTATGTATTCATCATGCAATACTGCATAAATGCAGTGGGTTTCCCCATTCGGATATCCGTGGATAATAACGTCTCTTACCGACTCTCCACAGCTTAACGCAGGTTAGCACGTCCTTCTTCGCCTCTGACTGCCTAGGCATCCACCGTGTACGCTTAGTCACTTAACCATACAACCCCAAGTAGTTTCCTACTCAACGCTGTAATACGTGACCAGTTATACTGGTTTACATACCAAGTTTTTCCAAG